>CAJWZJ010000001.1 GCA_913050245.1 uncultured bacterium
TGAACAACTCTTGATGGAAATTGAGGCTCTCTAAAAAGACATACAACGTTATCCTTTTCAATTTTAGCTTTAATTTCTTTTATTCTGTTGGGAGTTGGTGAAATTTCAGGGTTAAGAGCAATTGAACCAACAGAACTCAGAGAATTCTCAGTTTCAAAATATTGATATGCATCATGAAACACAATGTATGGTTTATCTTTTACAGAGTCTAAATCTTTTCTAATTTTAGCAGCATTAGCTTTAACTTTATTGATAAAAACTTTAGCATTTGCTTTATAAATATTTTTCTTGTCTGGGTTAATCTTGGAAAGTTCACTTATTAAAAATTTTGTCATTTTGATTACATTTTTGTTACTTAGCCATATATGAGCATCATAATCACCATGATCATGATGATGTCCATCGCCGTGATCTTCTTCTTCCCAAACACCACCTTCACGAATAGGCAGCAGAGATAACCTAGCATTACCCATGATTTTAATGGTTTTAACGTCCTCACTTAGAGTAGCTAGTGGTCTTTCGATAAATGATTCAATAGATTCATCAACATATACTAAAACATCAGCATTCTTTAATTTCTCCATGTCAGATGGTTTTAATTTAAAATCATGTGGTGAAAAATTACTATCAAGCAATAAATCTACCTCTGTATCAACTATATTTAATAATATTGAATGTATAGGCTTTATTGTTGTAACAATTTTCTTTTCATATCCATGAGAAAAAAATGTTAAATTAAAAAATAATATTGTGAATAAAAGTATGTTTAAGTTTTTCATAATGTTATAATATAACAATAGGAAATTTCATGTCAAATTGCGATAATCATGATTCTTGTATCAACACAGCATTAAAAGAAGCGCAGAATATTTGTGATCAAAGAGATTTGCGTTTTACAAAAATTAGAAAAACTGTTTTGAGTATTATCTGGGAAAGTCATAAGCCCATAAAGGCTTATGATATTTTAGATAAAATTACCGGTATGGAATTTTCTGCAAAACCTCCTACGGTTTATCGTGCATTAGATTTTCTGTTGGAAAATGGCTTGATTCATAAAATTAACAGCTTAAATGCATATGTAGGATGTCCTCATCCCCTCCAACATGAACAATGCTATTTTATTATATGTTCAAGCTGTGATGAAATTGAAGAATGTTGCGATAAGGATATTACTAATGCTATAGAAGGTGTAATGGCAAAAAATAAATTTTCTCATAGTAATATTGCAATAGAAATTAATGGAACATGTAATAATTGTTTGAATGAAAAATAATATCTTAATTGAAGCTGAGAATATTTCTGTAATTCGAGATAAAAAAGAAATTCTTCAGGACATAAATCTGACTATCCACAACAAAGACTTTATTACAATCTTGGGACCCAATGGTGCTGGAAAATCTATGTTATTAAAATGTCTTCTAGGTTTTTTTAAACCTAATAATGGTCACATAAAAAAATCTGAAGATTTAAAAATTTCTTATACTCCCCAGGATTTTACTATCGACAAATCGATGCCTATAACAGCTTTGGATTTTATAATGCTTAATAAAAAAGTGAAAAAAAAAGAGATATTAAATATTTTAAACGAATTAAACATTGAAGATTTAATACATAAACAACTCTCTGTATTGTCGGGCGGTGAATTACAAAAAATACTTATCGCTAGATCTCTTGTTGATAGCCCTAATCTTTTAGTTCTTGATGAACCTACACAAAACTTAGATGTTTCTGGACAATTAAATTTTTATAAGTTTTTAAATAAAATTTATTATGAAAGAGAAATAAGTATTTTGATGGTTTCACACGATTTACATATGGTGATTTCAACTACTAAAAAAGTTATATGTTTATCAAATCACATATGTTGCTCTGGAGAGCCATCTAAAATAACTCAAGATCCAGAATTTATAAATTTATTTGGACATGAATTTGCAGATATGATGTCTCTATACAAGCATGATATAAATCACAATCACATTGGTAAAGATAATGATTGATAGCTTTATATTGAATGCTCTAATTGCTGGAATATGTGTATCCATAATAGCAGGAGGATTAGGATGTTTTATTGTATGGAGGAAAATGGCTTATTTTGGAGATTCTCTATCTCATAGTAGTTTATTTGGAATTGCAATTGGTATTGTCCTTGGATTTAATGCAACAATAGGTACCTTTATAACTTGTTTAATTTTTGCAACACTTCTTACTTTTTTACAAAATAAAAAAATATTATCTAACGATACTCTTTTAGGTATTTTAGCTCATGCTTCTTTATCAATAGGTATTATTGCAATAAGTTTGTCTAATCAATATATTAATTTAGATGCTTATCTATTCGGAGATATCCTTACGGTTACAAAAGAAGAGACATTATGGTTTATATCTTCTGCTATTTTTGTATCTTGTATGTTATTTCTGATATGGGAAAAACTAGTCTTAATAACAATCAATGAAAATATTGCAATTGCTGAGAAAATAAATATTAAACTTATTCAATCCTTATTTCTTGTATTGCTTGTAATATTTGTAGCAACATGTGTAAGAATAGTTGGAATTTTGCTCATAACATCAATGCTAATAATCCCAGCAGCTGCCGCTAGACAAATTTCTAGATCGCCTGGCAAAATGGCCATAGTGTCAGGATTATTGGGAATTATATCAATTCTAGTTGGCGTTTATTTATCAATAATTGCTGATATACCCACTGGTCCTTCTATAATTTTCGTCTTAACTGCTATTTTTACATTGATTTTGCTGTCTATTAGAAGATATTAATTTGATGTTAAGAAATGTTATGTTATAACATTTATATCAATTTGATATAGGCGGTGACTAAATGAAAAATTTACTTTTTTCTTTATTAGTACTTTGTATTTTTGTCCTCCCTTCATCATCCTTTTCAAAAGGTCATGAGGATCATTCAGATCATTCCGACCATTCAGATCATGGTGGTGATGGAATGGGCTTTTATATTCATTCGGGAATCAGAATCCACTTAGATAAAACTTTGGATGCTGAAGAAGAAAAAGAGCAAGTCGATGAAGCTTCAACTCACTCTCATTTTGAGATTGGCTATAACTTCAATGAAAACTTCTCAGTAATTTCTGATATTAAAATCGAGGGTGGTGATCATGGACACTCCCACGGTGAATCAGAATCAGAAACACCAAAGGATAAATTTTTTGAGGAACATAAATCTATTATAAATAAATTATATGTAAACCTTAAAACTGATAATTTTGATATTTATGCAGGTAAGTTTTCTCCTGTGGTAGGATTTGATTTTCATAAATTTCCTGGTGCTTATGGTTATCAAGAAGTTGAAGGTTATGCACTTCTACAAAAAATAGGTGTTGGATTAAAAGTTGAAAATGATTTAGGAGATGCTGGAACTCATACTTTTAATGTATCAACTTTTTTCAAAGATACTACATCTTTAAGTCATTCCAGAATTAACAATGATGGTAAAACCAGAAAGTCTGATGGTGGAGTATCAAACACTGAAGATTTCTCTTCTTACTCAATTTCTCTAGGTGGTAAAAACTTTTTCTCCCTGGATAGTAATTTCATAGATGGTTTCTCATACCAAATTGGCCATGCTGTTCAAGCTAAAGGAGAAGGTGGCGAAGAAGATGAGAAAAGATATTCTATAGGTGTAGCTCATTCATCTTATTTAACTGGAGATGTGAAAATGACATTGATTGGTGAATATATGAATATTTCAAAACTAACTGGTGAGAGTGGTCATGACAGAACGATCACAACCTACGGTCTTGGACTAGAATATGGCAAATTTACCTTAGGTGGCACTTTGACTTATAAAGATAATGATGCTGATGATGCAGATGAAAATGTAGATGACAATATAAGACAAATATCATTAGGATATTTTGTTGATGATAAACTTAAAGTTGATATTGGATATAAAAGAAAGAAAGTATCAAACGAAGTCTCAAAGATTGCTGGTATTACTCTAAAATATGTATTTGACTGGCCTTCTGGTGGACATCACGATCATCACGATCATTAAAAATAAAAACTTGGATATTGGTGGTCATATTATTTCTTGATCACCAATATTTACCTTTTTACAACTAAATCCCTATCTATTTCTTGAATATTTCTACAACCTGATAAAATCATAGACTCAGTAAATTCATTATTTATTATATTTAGCACTAGCTCAATTCCCTCTTGACCAGCATAATTTAAACCCCAAAGTATTGGCCTACCTATCTGTACTGCATTAGCTCCTAATGCAATACATTTTAATATATCAGTACCACGCCTAATCCCACCATCTACAATTATCAGAGTTTGATTTCCAACTTGCTTTCTTATTGGTTCTATTTGCTTTAATGTTGGAACTGCAGTATCGAGTTGCCTACCACCATGATTTGAAATTATTATCCCATCAGCACCACTACTAATAGCTTTTTGCGCATCATCAGGTCTAAGGATTCCTTTAACTAAAACCGGCAATTTAGATGTTTCCTTAATCCACCCTATTACATCAAATGTTAATGTAGGATCAAACAAATGATCAGAATGAATAGACATTGATGACCCTTCGTAATTTTCAATTTTATTAAAATCTTCAAATTTTGTACCTATAAAATTTCCAAGTTTAAGGTTATCAGGCATTTTAAAGGAATTTCTTTCATCCCTTTCTCTTGTGCCAAGTCTTGGTGCATCAACAGTAAAGACTATAGCCTTATAGTCGAGTTGTTTACAATTCTGAAGCATTTGTTTTGTAAATTCTCTGTCTTTAGAAAAATATAATTGAAAGAAAAGTTTATTATGAAGTGGACCAACATCATTTATACCAAAATTAGAGATTGTACTATGTGTCATTATAGTATTAAATTTCTTTGCAGCAAGTGCAGTGCCGACCTCTCCGTCAGGATGTGCCATTTGTTGCATTGCTACTGGTGCAAGTAAAATCGGAGAATCAATTTTTAAATCTAAAACAGATATTGACGTATCTACATGTGAAACATCTCTCAAAAATTTTGGTAAAATTTCATACTCATTAAATATTGACCTATTTCTTTTTAAAGTAATCTCATCTCTTGCTCCTGAAGAATAATAACCTTCAATATCTTCTGGCAAATTTCCTGAGAACTTTGATTCTAAATCAAAAAGATTAATTATCATCTGATAATAATATATTTTAATTTTTAAAAATTAAAACTTTTACTAAAAGCATTGTCAGAGCAGTGGAGAGGCAAGCCATAATCATAGAAAAAAAGAAGGAAAAACCATTTTTTAACATATATGGTAGTAATAAAAATAAAGGAATAGTTGCTAACCCAAAATAAAGTATTTCATAACTTAAATTCGCGATTTTTAAAGTATCTTTAGTCTCAAAGTAAATCCAACAAAATGTTATAAGCGATACTAGCGGCAAAGCAATTATAAGAGCTGCTAAAACTGAGGATCTTTTAGAAATTTCAGTTGCTAAAACTATTATAGTTGCGGAAATCAAAACTTTTATAAAATATTGAAACATAGATAAAGAATAACCAACTAATCTGTAATTATTTAGACAAATTTTAAAAACTAGTTTATGATCAAATCTACCAGGGAGAGTTTCATGAATTTTTTTATTAAATTTTTTATTTTTTTATTCATTTCTTTTGTTATAAATCTAGAGGCTAAGGAAGCTGAAAATACTACAAGAGCGGATACTCATGCACCTATAGATATAAAATGTGATCACTATCATAAGAAGAATGAAATCATGCTTTCATATAGATTTATGAATATGAAAATGGATGGTTATCTAAAAGGCTCATCTAATGCAAATTATTCCGAAGCAAGGACAAAACCTAATGGAACAAACTATATGGTGGTACCCCTTGAAATGACAATGAACATGCACATGTTAGGGGGTATGTATGCGATTTCTGATGATGTTACTTTAATGTTAATGGGTTCATATATTGATAATGAAATGAAGATGAAAAAGCACTCTAATGGTGCAAAAAAAACTATGAAGTCTAGTGGATGGGGAGATATTAAATTTAATGTTATGAAAAGAATTCTAGAAGATGGGCCTAAAAAGTTACATGCAAACTTAGGCATTAGTCTTCCTACTGGTTCTATATCAAAAGAAGATACAATGTTCTCCGGATCAAAAGCAACGCTTGGATATAACATGCAATTAGGATCAGGTACATATGACATTCTTCATGGATTAACACTCTTTAATACTTATGATAATTATTCATATGGAATTCAGATTTCAGGTGTTAAAAGAATTGGAGAAAACAGCAAAGATTATTCATTAGGTGATATTTATCAATCAAATTTATGGTATTCAAAACCTTTAAATAATAATCAAACCTCAATTTCTTTTGGTTCTGAATTTAAATTTCAAGAAAAAATTGATGGATCTCACAAAGATATTTCCTCTATTATGAGTTTTGCACAAGATAAAGAATCTAGTGGTTACAAAAGAATAGATTTATCAGTTGGGATAAATCATGTATTCAGAGATTTTAATTCTTTAAGATTGGCAATTGAATTTAAAAAACCAATATATAACAAAGTAAACGCAGTACAGATGGAGTCAGATTATAAAACCATTATTGGACTTCAGTATAGCTATTAGTAATTTAATTATTAATAGCTAAAAATTATAAATATATGAGGTTATAATTTTTATATGAAATTCTATAAAAAATTTTTTGCTATAATTGCATTTTGTTTATTTACATCATCAAGCATATTTGCAAATACAGATATAAAAGAAGATTTAGAATATTTAAAACCTAAAGAAAAACATAAAATTGGAATTGGTGGTGGATTTATATATAAGCCTACATATAAGGGCTCAAGTAGCATAAGAACCGTTTGGTTCCCAATGATTACATATAGATATAATGATCCTGAAAACGATTACTTTAAATCTTTCAATTTAATGGGTCCTTTTGCATCATTGAATGTTTATGATTCCAAATTATTAAGTTTTGATATAATTGGGCAATATGATTTTGGTCGACAAAAAGGTGATGATAATTCGTTGGAAACTTTGCAGGACATAGACCCACATTTTAATATAGGTTTCGATGCTGCATATAAACTACCTTACGATTTATCAATAGACTTTGGATATGAAACTGGAGTATCAGATCCTGGAAAAGAAGTGGCTTTAAAATATGCATTAACACATACTAAGTATTTATGGGTTAATTTTAGCCAACCCTTGATAAACAAAGCATCTTTTTCTATGAATTATGCTAATTCAGATTTCATGGATGAATGGTTTTCAACCCCTTCGACAACAAAGTACTCTAGATATAAAGCTAAAAGTGGATTTTATTCTAATAAAATTAGCAATATGACAATAATCCCATCAGGTGAAACTTTATCTTTTTTTGTGAATATTGAATATGAAAGACTAAGAGGTAATGCGGCAAGTAGTCCATTAGTAAAAGATCAAGGATCAAAACACCAATATTTATTTATGTTCTCTTTAGTGTTTGAGCTTTGGAATTTCTAAGAATATAATTTATTTATTAGGCTTTATTATGGAAATAATAACTAAAGAAGAAATCATAAATATTCAAGCCAAATGGGGAGAAGGGATTGTCGATATTGGGAAAAAATATCTCAACAATCAAGATTATGAATCTAGAGCTATTGATCATATAAACGAACTTTATGCTTATCAGATAGGAGAAGTTCTATTTAAACCAACAAAAGTCCAAAAAAATCAATTCAGATCAACTTTTGATGAAGCTCTTTCATATTTTGTTGCTTCAAATAATGTTTGTGAAGAAGATAAAGGTTTTGCAATACAACCTTGGATTAATGTTCGTTTTGAAAATTCCAATATATTACTTCAAGGTAAAACTGCTATTGCGATGGGAAATTATTATTTCACAGATACCAACTCAAAAGATACTAAGGTTGAATATACTTTTGGATATATAAAATCTAACAATGGTAAAATTTTAATAAATCTTCATCATTCATCTATTCCATATTCTGAATAAAATGAACTCTAATTCATAGTTACTTTTAAGTGAGTATGTTACTTAAAAGGTACTACTTTCTTTTTAGACAATAGTATATTAAATTATATTATTATTTAAAATTAGAGGAGACTAATTATGGGATTAACAGCAGACAAAACTTTTTACCCCACTGCAAAGATGGCTATGGAAGCTCCGGCTGAGGAGCTCGCTTATGTTGCAACGTTAAATGTTCATGGCAAACCTGACTCATTATGTACTGTTGATGTAAATCCAAACTCAGCGGATTATTTAAAAACAGTTAGTGAGCTTGTTTTACCAAATGTAGGAGACGAACTTCATCATTTTGGTTGGAATGCTTGTAGTGCACACTTGTGCCCTTATGCACCTCATCCAGATGTAGAAAGAAGATATTTATTAATACCTGGATTAAGATCATCAAGGTTATATATTGTTGATACAAAAGATAATCCAAAAGAACCAAAAATAATTAAAACTATTGAACCTGAAGAAATAATGGAAAAAACTGGATACAGTAGGCCACATACAATACATTGTGGGCCGGAAGGTATTTACGTAAGTGCTTTGGGTGGCGGTTCCTCCTCTGGAGAAGGTCCTGGAGGGATTTTTTTAATTGATCATCTTGATTTAGAAATAAAAGGACAATGGGAAAATGACAGAGGACCACAATACTATGCTTATGATTTCTGGTGGCATTTGGGGCATGACAGAGTTGTTACCTCAGAATGGGCAACGCCAGATTTATTTGAGGATGGATTAAACTTAGAGGCAGCTGTTGCTGGAAGGTATGGACATAAGCTTCATATTTGGGATCTTAAAACTCACAATCATCTTCAAGAACTTGATTTAGGTAAAGAGAATCAAATGGTTTTAGAGCTTAGACCTTCAAAAAATCCAAAAAACACATATGGATTTGTAGGTGTTGTTGTAAATACTCAAGATCTGTCTGCATCAATATGGACATGGTATTTGGATAAAGGTGAATGGAAAATTCAAAAAACTATAACTATTCCTGCACAACCCGCTGCCGCAGAAGAGCTACCAGCGCCACTAAAACAGTTTGGTGCGGCACCTCCACTAATAACTGATATAAATTTATCATTAGATGATAAATTCTTATATGTTTCATGTTGGGGTACAGGCGAACTTCATCAGTATGATGTAAGTGATCCCTTCAATCCTAAACTCGCTGGTTTAGTTGAAATTGGTGGTGTAGCAAAGAAGAAAGCACATCCTTCGGGAGCACCAGCAACAGGTGGACCACAAATGGTTGAGCTTAGCAGAGATGGGAAGAGAGTATATTTTACTAATTCACTTTACAGTAGTTGGGATGATCAGTTTTATGATGATATCAAGGGCTGGTTTGTAAAAGCTGATGTGGATCCAAATGGTGGATTTGAACTTGATAAAGATTTCTTTATGGATTTTGGAGATCAAAGGACACACCAAGTTAGGTTACAGGGTGGTGATTCTTCATCAGATTCATTCTGTTTTCCAAATGAAGAGAATTAATTCTCAAAATGGATCTTTATCATTATAGCTTCTTTATAATTTTAGGGTTTTATCATGGAGTCAATCCTGGAATGGGTTGGCTCTTCAGTGTTGCATTATCTATGCAAAGGGAATCAACAAAAACTATTTTTATTAGTCATTTACCAATAGCCTTAGGTCATTTCCTATCATTAATTATAACAATATTTGTTTATTACATAATAAGTGATTTTATATCTCCTAAAACTAGTAAATTATTTTTTGCTTTACTGCTTATAGGTTTTGGGGTCTATAAATTAATAGACAGGAGTCATTTTAATTGGGTTAAGATGAATGTGACAAATTTTGATCTTTTTATATGGTCATTTTTAATGGCATCATCCCATGGAGCAGGTTTAATGCTAATTCCAGGATTTGATTATCATGGCGATCATATGATTCATCATCTTGAACATTTTGGCTTGTTCGCATTAGCTGTTCATACAATTGCAATGCTGCTAACTTCCCTAATATTAGCATTCGCTGTTTACAAATTAATTGGACTTAGAATCTTAAGAACTAGCTGGATAAATTTTGATTATATATGGTCTTTTGTTTTAATAATTGGCGGTCTTTTTATATTTTTTGTTTGATTTAGTATTTCCTAACATATTTAGATGATTTTTTAGAAAAAAAGGAACTTTCATCTACATCATAATTGGATTTATATTTAGATCTTTTTTTTCTAAATCTATTTTTAAGATTATGGAGCCATGGTTCTCTAGGTGAATCATGATTTTCAATTATTTGGCCTAAAAACCATGATGAGTATGATTTTGATCCATCTAAATAAAAGTATGTAACTAGACCATTTTCCTTACCATTTTTCCAATTACATTCAAAATATTCATTTGTAGTAAGTAGCATTTTACCAAAACCACATTGCTTTCCGTTTTTCCAATTTCCATAGTACTTTGTACCATCTGAATATTTATAAATACCCTTTCCATTTCTGATCCCATTCTTGTAAATACCTATAAATCTTTCACCATTTGTATAAGTAGTAATACCCAGGCCATCTAGTTTTCCCTTTTCATTCTTTTTACCCCAGATAAACTTAATTTCTTTATTTAGCATTTAATCACCACCTCCAATATCAAAAAAAAGGTTTTTTCTGATTAAGGTTGTTCCACAATCAGAACAAAAGGATATTTTTGAAAATTCTTCAAGTGAAAAATCTTTAATAATTTTAATTTTTTTTGGGTTATCTTTAAATTTTCTGCAACATAGGCAATAATTTTTTCTTAGTGAATCTTTGGACGAATAGCTAATATGTGGTATTGATCCACGTAAAAAGTTTTTTTTCTTTGACTCTTTACTTACCATTCAAACCTCCTTACCCCTACTCTAACCCTATTAAATATTAATAGAAATATCTATATGTTTTTTTAAAAAGTGAATAATATAAAGAAGTTAAGAAAAAAGAATTAATAAAAAAGACAAAAAAAAAGATTGAGTTTTAGTGCTAATCTCTTAGCTTTCTTCGTGATTCAAACAATATTGAATCTAACTCAACCTACACACATAATATACTTGAGTAGTATACATAAGTCAACCAGAAATATAAAATAACGCTAACTGCTTGTAAATATTGATTTTTTTTATAAGAAACATGATCCTTGAAATACAAAAATAAATTACTATCTTATAAATATGGAGGTAACGATTATGAACATGGTTTTAAGAGATCATTTTTTTGATAGTTTTTTTAATAATTTTGGAGTCTACGAAAGAGATACTTCACATTATGAGGTTGTTGAAAATGAAGGATCTTTCGATATACACGTTGAATTACCAGGTATAAAGAAAGGTCATTTGTCTTTGAAAGTTCATGAAAATCACCTCAGTATAAAAGCTGACAATACGGTTGAGAGTGATTCAAATGAAAAGTTAACAAGGTTGAATAAAAGATATGAGAAGACCTTTAAACTTCCTGTTAGTGTTGATCAAGATAAAATATCTAGCACCTTAGAGGATGGTATCTTATCAGTGAAATTGCCAAAATATAAAGAACAAAAACCAAAAAATATTGATATCCAAGTTAAATAAGCAAATTAGGCCCGAATTTATTCGGGCTTAATTTCTTAAATTTTTATAATTCCATAATATGCATTAAAATAAATAACTAATATGAGTCTAAATAAAAGAATAATTTCATGTAAAAAATGCCCTAGACTTGTTAAATTTAGAGAAAAAATTGCAACTGAAAAAAGAAAACAATATATAGAAGAGGATTATTGGGGCAAGCCAATTACAGGATTTGGTGATCTTAAAGCAAAAACAATAATTATAGGATTAGCACCGGCGGCACATGGAGGAAACAGAACGGGAAGAGTTTTCACTGGTGATAGATCTGCTGAGTTTTTATATAGGTGCCTTTATAAAAAGGGTATAAGTAATTTATCTAACTCATTACATATTAATGATGGACTGAAATTAAAAAATACTTTTATAACAACAGCGTTAAAGTGTGTTCCACCTGGAGACAAGCCTACCTCAAAAGAATTGTTTAATTGTTTTAATTTTTTTGATGAAGAAATACAATCACTTAAAAACTCTAGAAAGATAATAGCTCTTGGAAAAATAGCTTTCGATGCTTGTATTAAATATTACAAAAAAAAATATCCTAATGATTTAAAAAAATATTCTTTTGCGCATGGTACTTCTTTCAAAATGCCAGATGGTAAAGAATTGTATGGATGCTATCATCCAAGTCCAAGAAATGTTAATACAGGTAGAATTGATGAAAAAAAAATGATTAAGTTTTTAGATTTAGTATATGGTAATTAATCGAGCAAGACTTCTAAAAGTCGCACTCAAGGGGGTGAAATCTTGCTCGACAGTTATAGATTGATAATAAATATTTTTTTAAATAATACAATGGAGTTTTTATAAAAAAATAAAATAGTACATACCAGTTTGGTATTTATACCATTTCGGTATATATTATTTAAATGGGAAGAGATAATCAATTCCATTTAAGAATAGATAAAAATATTTTCTCTAAATTAACGAAAATATCTAAGAAAGAAGGTAGGAATATTTCAGATGTAATTAGAGAAGCAATTGCAGAATATTTAATGACTAGAAATTATCTAAATGATGATGCTAGTAAAAAACTCCAAAAGAAGATAAAAAATCCTGATAAAACTATTGAAAATATTATTGAATCATTAGCTGAAAGCTATTATAGAAAAAATTTAAATATAAAAAAAATTTCTAAAAGAAAAAGTAAGAAGGATAAAAATAAAACTATTGAAGAGATATTGGAAAGTTTAATTGATGACTAAAAAAATAGATTTTTTAATATCGACTGATTTAGATGGAACCTTACTGAATTATAATGATTTTTCATTCGAGCAAATTATTCCATTTATTAAAAGGATCATAAAAAAAAATATTTTAATTATTGTTAATACAAGTAAGACAGCAAGCGAAGTTATAGAGTTTCTAAACATAATTAATCATCCCCTCCCCTTTATAGTTGAAAGCGGAAGTGCAATTTATTATCCAAAACAAAAATTTACCAGTAAAAAAATTAGCTTAAATAATTTTGATATTATATATTCTTCTAAATCTACTACACAAATTGAAAAAATTTTAAAGAATAAGAAACTATTAAAATTTAAGAATCTTTATAAATTAACTAAAGAAATTGACGATAAGACTCTCTCAGAGTTTTCTGGTTTAAAAATAAAAGAATTGGCTAATCTCAAAAAAAGAAGTTATAGCCACTTAATGATCTGGAATTCCTCACAAAAAAATCTTAGAAAATTTAAGATTGAATTGGAAGCTGAAGGAATGACTTTATTAAAAGGGGCACGATTCTTGCATCTAAAGAGTAAAGGAGATAAAGGTTTGGCATTATTGAATTTTATTGATTATTTAAAAAATAATAAAATTGAATTTCATAGGTCAATTTCTTTAGGAGATAGCGTGAATGATTTACCTATGCTATCCATAACTGATTATTCATGCATTATTAAGCTCCCAAATGATTATTTCCTTAATTTTAAAGGAGAATCAGTGATTAGATCAAAAAAAGTCGCTCCACTAGGTTGGAAAGAAGCTTTAATGCAAGTTAAACCTTTTTTTAATCATTTAAATAAATAATGTCAGATTTTCATCAGAATGGAATAATAACCACTCTGCATAATTTCAATAATTTATCTAAAAAAGCTATTGAAAAAGAGCTTAAAATTTATTCTGCTAAGAGGCCAATTCATCTAATTTTACCATCATTATTCTCTGAACTTAAAAGACCTGCCTTAAAAAAAATAATATCAGAACTAAATAAGATTAATTATGTTAATGAAGTTATTATTGGACTTGACCAAGCTAACGAGACTGAATTTCTTTACGCTAAGAATTATTTTAAAAGTTTAAAAATTCCTCATAAAATATTATGGAATGATGGGCCAAAGTTACTAAAGCTAAATGATGAATTAAACAAATTAAGTTTGGCTCCTAAAGAATTCGGTAAAGGAAGAAACGTTTGGTATTGCTTAGGTTATTCAATTGCTACTGATAAGGCCGAAGCAATTGCAATTCATGATTGCGATATTGTTACCTATTCTTCAGATATTTTATCAAAACTAATTTATCCAATTGTTAATCCAAAACTTAATTTTGAATTTTGCAAAGGTTATTATCCTAGAGTTTATGGAAATAAAATAAGTGGAAGGGCGTGTAGATTATTAGTAACACCATTAATAAAATCATTAAAAAAAATCTTAGGTGATAATGAATATTTAGATTTTATGGATGCATTCAAATATCCATTAGCTGGAGAATGCTCTTTTAGAAAAAGAATATTAAGAGATTTGAAAATACCAAGTGATTGGGGACTTGAAATCGGAATACTGTCAGAAATGTACAGAAATTACAGAAACAGTAAAATTTGCCAAATTGATATAGCTGATCAATATGAACACAAACATCAGGAATTATCAGAATTAGATATAAATAAAGGTTTATCTAAAATGTCTATTGATATTTCTAAAACTTTTATTAGAAAACTTGCTACACAAGGAGAGATTTTCTCAAAAGAAACGTTCCGAACTCTTAAAGCTACATATCTAAGAACTGCTCTGGATTATATTGAAATTTATAAGAAGGACTCGATTATAAATAATATTCGATATGATGAACATACAGAGGAGAAAGCAGTTGAAGTATTCTCTGAAAACATTATGAAAGCAGGTGAAATATATCTTGGCCTCCCGCTTGATACACCTTTTATTCCTACTTGGAATAGAATTGAGAGCGCTAAACCAGATTTTTTACAAAAGCTCAAGAAGGCGGTTGATTATTATAATTAAATGGATAAGGATTTTGAATCAAAAGTAAATCTACATCTTAAAAGAATCTATAAAGGAATCAATCTGAACAAAAAGATAGATTCTTTGGCTAAAGAACTAATAAATATAATAGGCAAAAAACGTAAGTTCAAAAAACCCATATTTGCAAAGAATTTATGGTCTGAAGATGACATAATGCTAATAACATATGGTGACTCTATTAGTAAAAATGAAGAAAAACCTCTTCTAACCCTAAATAATTTCCTAAATAAAGAGTTAAAAAACTTATTCTCAATTGTTCATATATTGCCCTTTTTTCCCTATAGTTCTGACGATGGTTTTGCTGTAAAAGATTATTATAGTGTTAATCAAAATCTAGGTGATTGGAAGGCTATAAATGAAATTTCAAAAAATTTTAAGTTAATGAGTGACCTAGTTATAAATCATATGTCTAGCGAAAGCAAGTGGTTTAAAAATTTCCAAAATGATAAAGGTAAAGGTAAAGATTTTTTCCTGAAAGTTGATCCAATGATCGATTTGAATAAAATTTTTAGGCCTAGAGCAAATGATGTTAGAAAATTAATTAATATAAAAGGTGAAGACATAAATGTTTGGTGTACATTTAGCCATGATCAGATAGATTTTGATTTTAGAAATTCTGAAGTTTTAAAAGAGTTCGTTTCAATAATAAAGTTTTATTTAGACAATGGTATAAAACTCCTAAGACTTGATGCAATTGCTTTCATCTGGAAACAGAAAAATACTAGATGTATTAATTTAAATCAAACACATGAAATTGTTCGCTTATTTAGAACATTAATTGACTATTGCTACGATGATATAGTTATTCTAACAGAAACAAATATATTGAAGCGTGAAAATCTTAGTTATTTTGGCAATTCAAATGAAGCACACTGGATATACAACTTCTCATTACCCCCATTATTGATATACACCATGATGACTGGAGACTGTACCAGATTACGACAGTGGCTAATGACAATGCCACCCACCCAAAATGGTACTGCTTATTTAAATTTTATTTCTTCTCATGATGGTATAGGTTTAAGACCGGCAGAGGGTATTTTAAACGAGAAGGAATTAGATACGCTTGTGAATTCAATTGTGAAATTAGGTGGAAAAATTTCATCAAGAAAAACACCTCAAGGAAAATTAGCAGCTTACGAAATGAACATATCACTTGTTGATGCGTTTTCGGGTGATCAAAAAGGTTTTGATGAATTTTCTTTAGAAAGATTTATGTGTGCTCATGCAATAATGCTTTCTTTAGAAGGTGTTCCTGCTATTTATATTAATGCACTGGTAGGAACTAAGAATGACAATATTGGATATGAAAAGACAAATATGAATAGAACTATTAATAGGTTTAAGTGGAATATAAATGAACTTAAATCTATCTTAGAAGATAAAAATTCACATCATTATATTAAATTTAATGTATTAAAGAGACTTATTAAAATTAGAAGAAATCAGCCAGCCTTCCATCCTAATGCTGATCAATATACCTTGCAATTGAATAAGAAAATTTTTGGATTTTACAGACAGTCATTAGACAGAAAACAAACAATTTTTTGTTTAAGCAATGTATCTAAAAAACATCATTCTATATCATTGATAGATTTAAATATCAAAATTTCTGGTGAATGGAATGATTTAATATCAGAGGATAGTTTAGAGTTTGATGATGACTATCTTCATTTAAAGCCTTATCAAACTGTATGGCTTTCAAATGTATAAAAATTAAAAAATTAATCATTAAAGTGTATTATTATTTTACAAGATGAGAATTTGTGAAGTTATAGCTAGTAAGAAATATAAAAGAATACTAATAACAATTGCTGAGAAGCAAGGAGCCATTGACTATTGGTGGTCATCTGAACTTGAAGATGGGAGACAAATATTTACAATGGTTGTTGCCGATGATACTAGACAATCTTTGATTGATAGCTTACAAGTTTTATTTGAAGAAGATAAGCAAGCAAAAATATTAATTCTCCCTGTAGATGCTTCAATACCAAGACTTCAAGAATCAAAGAACACCAATGAAGAAATTAAATCTAAAACTACTAGGGAAGAGTTATTTGAACAAGTAAGCAAGGGAGTAAATTTTAATATCAATTATGTCTTTATGGTAATTCTTTCATCTATTGTTGCGACAATTGGACTATCAGAGGATAATATTGCTGTTGTAGTTGGAGCTATGGTTATCGCTCCACTCCTTGGTCCAAATCTTGCTCTATCATTTGCTGCTACAATAGGATCAAAAAAACTTATATTTACATCCTTAAAATCCTTGCTAATAGGTATAGCACTAACTTTATGTATAACATTTATAATTTCTTTTTTTACAGAAATGAATTATCTGAGTAATGAGATCATAACTAGAACTAAAGTTGGAATTGGAGATATTGTTTTAGCTCTAGCATCTGGAGCTGCTGCAGCTCTTTCTATGACGACTGGAATATCGGCATCATTAGTTGGAGTAATGGTATCAGTTGCCTTATTACCACCAGCAGCAAGTTTTGCAATTTTACTTGCAAACGATAGATTAGAACTTGCAGCAGGTGCCTTGATACTACTTTTAATTAATACAGTTTGTGTACAACTAAGTGGAAGCTTAACATTTATGTATCAAGGTTTTCGTGGTAGAACATATAATGAAAGGGAAGATGCTAAAAGTGGCCTTACTTTTTTTATGGCCTTCTGGATAGTTTTAATAGCAATTTTAGTCACTAGCCTTATGTTTTATAGAGGAATTATATAAAATGAAAGATTGGATAAATAATATGCTGAAAGGAAACTTTATAGAGGAACTAGGTATTGAATTGGTCAGCTATAAAAAAAACTCAAATGTTATTTTGAAAATGGAAGCAGTAGATAAACTTTTAGCACCAAATGGTTATATACATGGAGGTGCTATCACTTCTCTTGCTGATACTGCTACTGGAATAGCAACTTTTCTTAATATAAGTAAAGAACAAAATTTTACCACCATAGAATTAAAAACTAATTTTATAAGTGCGGCAAAAAAAAGAGATATATTAATTTGTGAAGCAGTATTAGTTCACAAAGGACGTACCACCCAAGTTTGGGATGCGAACGTTCAAAGTGAAAAAAATGGAAAAAAAATTGCAATAATGAGATGCACGCAGTTTATTTTTAATTAATATTATTTTTTTATTTTGATTTTTCTAAGCTTCTCTTGTGTTTCTTCTGAATAGAAAATATCAAGAAATTCATCTAATTTAGAATCTTCATCATTTAGTAAAGAGAGATTGGATATTTGAAGTGATTTTTTTAAATCCTTAATTGCAATTAAACTCTTAGAACCATAATCATCAATTAATTTTTCAAATAAAAAATCATCATTTTCTTCATAGAGATCATTTACAAGACCATAATCTTTTGCCAAAGAGGGATTTAAAAGCTTGCCACCTAGTAAAATTTCTTTAGCATTTTTTGTTCCTACAATTGATTTTAAAATCTCAATAGTTGAACTAAATAATGATAAACCAATATTGATTTCGTTTAGAGCAATTTTAGATCTATTATTAACCATAAACCTAAAATCAGTAGAAAGAGCTAACATACATCCACCGCCAGTTGCATGACCATTGATTTTTGATATTGTAATTTTTGAAGATAAATATATTTTTTTACATGTATTAACTAAAAGATTTAATGTTTCTTTGACCTGGCTTCTTGTAAGTAATAATATTTCGGGAATATCGAGTCCAAATGAAAAAAATTTACTATCACCACCTGATAGTATTAATATATTGATATCACAATTACTTTCAATTTCATCAAGAATTATATTTAGTTCACTTAGAAGATCATAATTTAGAGCATTAACGGGGCTTCTGTTTAAATCTATTTTTACGGATTTACCTTTATTTGTAACAATAAAATAAGACACAGTCTTATTATAAACTACAAATTATGTTAAAGCCGCAAATGTCATGAATACAGTTGCAAACAAAACTAAGAAATAATAGCTCAATCCCCTAACCAAAGGTGCTTTGGGGATCATATGCTGGTCATATAATCTTAGATACTCTGATTTGCTACTTTGCTTTTTTCTCCTGGAATTTATGAAAGAATTTCCAGCTATATAAGTATCTTTTGCCATCTTGTACCTCCTACCCTCTTTATCACAATATAAATATAAATTTATTTATGTCAAGGTTTTTTATATATTTTAGCAATTTTTTCTGGACATAATAATATATTAGTATATTTGTCAATATCAGTTAAATTATATTTATGAAATTATTATCAATATTATTGCTAGTTATATCACTATCATATACAGGCGTTTCATACGCAGGGCATTGCAGTGGTGGTCATGACAATAAAAAGTCTGATTCATGTTCTGAAAAATCATATGGTGATAAGGCATCATCATGTAGTGAGAAATCTAGTGATAGACAAGAAAGCTAGCTCAGGGAGTTAATTATGAATATAATCAATACTTCATTAGTATTTATTTTTACATTTCTTATTGCTCAATTATCTTTTGCATCTTCATGTTCTGTAGATTTGGAAGGTAATAACATGATGCAATTTTCCTCAACCTCTATCCAAATAGATTCATCATGCTCTAAATTTACTATTAAATTTAAAAACACCAGCAACCTTGATAAAGAAATCGCTGGACATAATGTTGTTGTATCTAAATCCTCTGATTTTGACGAATTAACAAATTTAGTTGATCCCTCAAATGGTATGAACGAAGGCTTCTTGCCTTCTAACTCTAAAGTAATTGCAAAAACACCCTTTTTGGGTCCAAACGAGAGTTATGATCTTGTAATCGATGTTAGCAGATTGAATTCCGGTGATAATTATGTTTTTTGGTGCAGTTTCCCTGGTCACTGGGGGATTATGAAAGGGGATCTAAATCTTTAAGGTCCAGAATTTGCCAGTATACATCTAAAATCAGCCTCAAGTTCATTCCCTTCAAAATCAATATGACAGACATTAATTTCATGTCTTCTACACCATACCTGTAATCCTATATCGCTAAACCCGATATCAAGTTTAGAATAATCTTGAAGTGATGTAGAATCTGTCATTCCTGACTCAAATTCTTTCTGGCATTCAGAACAAGCTATATAATCAATAATACTCTTTTTCAAATTATCACTCACAACCATATTAAAACTGATATAATGAATAAAACAAAAGGATTTATTATGAGAGTTATTTGGATAATGCTTTTCTTTATTTTTTTTACAATCTATTTGGCGCTGAATTATAAAAGTGTCTTTAGTTTTTTTGGTATAAGCATTTAATTAATAAATTATACTTACAGATTATTTTTTTCATCAATCTTAGATTGCCAATAAATCAAATCACCAGTTTCACATAAAAATTGTTTTTTTATTTGATTATTGATTGGATTTAGCACTACATCTCTAGGCTGTCCGATTTGTACTATTTTCCCCTGATCTATTATTGCCAGCTTATCTGCTACTTCTAATGCATCATTAAAGTCATGCGAAACCATTAGAGTCGTAATTTCCTCATCCTTTAAAATTTTTTTAGTATCTTGTCTTAGTGAAAACTTTAAAGCTCTATCAATTGAACTGAACGGCTCATCCATTAATAAAATTTTCGGGGAAGGAGCCAAAGCTCTTGCTAGAGATACCCTTTGCTGCTCACCACTAGAGATTTCATGAGGGTATGAATTTTCATACTTTTCAATTTTAAAGATTTCCATAAGGTATTTTGCACGGCTTTTCTTATTAATTTTCGTATCATCAAGGCCAAAGCATATATTGTCAATAATTTTAAGATGTGGGAATAAAGCTCTTTCTTGTACAACTAGACCTACCTGCCTCTTGTGTGGATCAATAAAAATATCATCATTTGAAATAACTTGATTACCTATTCTTATTTCACCACTAATTTGCTTTTCAAGACCTGCTATTATTCTTAATAATGTTGTTTTGCCAGCACCAGACTCTCCTATTAAACATGTTATTTCGCCATCAATTAGTTCGATAGATAAACTATTAAGCACAGGGCCATTACTATAGGAGTATAAAATATCGCTGGCTATTAAATTACTCATTTAAATTATTCCTCATAAATTTTATTAATATTATAATTGGAATTAAACATACCATAACAATTGCAATTGATGGTCCTGCAGCTTCTATCATTCTCTCATCAGAAGCATAACTATAAGCAGAAACAGATAATGTATTAAAATTAAAAGGCCTTAAGATTAATGTTATAGGTAACTCTTTTATAACTTCAATCATAAAGACCAACATTGCAATTAAAAAACTTTTTTTAAGTAAAGGTATATGGACATTGTTTAAAATTTTATTTTTTGGTTTCCCAAGACTTGATGCAACATCATCAAGAATATTTGGTATCTTCTTAAACCCTGATTCAATACTTGAATTTGGTAATGCATAAAATTTAACCATATACGCAAAAATTAGACCTATTAATGAACCTGTTAAAAGAATATTGAAGTAATTATCAATTACAAGGAATAGATTTAATACGCCTAGCGCTAGTACTATTCCAGGTATACCATAACCTGAAGTAATCGATTTATTAATAAAGCTGAGATATTTTGATCTCTTTATTCTCAAAACATAATTAATAAAAGTTGCTGTTGCAATACAGAAAAGTCCACCAACTATAGCTAGAGAAATAGAATTATATATGGAATAGAATAATTCAATATTAATAAATGATGATTCATGAAAAATAGCCCAATATAATAATTGTATAAATGGAACTAAAAAACCAATAATTATAGGCAACGAACATATCATAATGGCTAAGATACTTTTAGAGCCTTTTAAGGGAGTTGGAATTAGTTCACGATTACTTGTTGAGGAGGAAGAATAAACTATTTTCCTTCTAGAGTACTTTTCAATTAATATAAGTATTAGAAATATTAAAAATAATAAACTAGCTAGTTGCTTTGCTGTTACCAGATCATTTAAGCCAAACCAAGTTCTAAATATTCCTGATGTAAAAGTTGGTATTGCAAAATGTTCTACCGCTCCAAAATCAGATAAAACCTCCATACCTACTAGCATAAGTGATGCAACAATTGCTGGTCTTGCTATTGGTAGTGCTACTTTAAAAAAAGTTTTTGTTCTGGAAAAACCAAGAGTTCTAGAAACATCGAAAATATCTCTTGATTGATTAGAGAATGCATTTTGAGCAATTAAGTATACATATGGGTAAAGAGTAAAAGAAAAGACAATTATAGCCCCTCCAATACTTCTAACTGAAGGAAAAAAGGTATAATCCTCACCAAGATTAAAGATTATTCTTGCAATATCATTAGCAGTTCCATAACTATCAAACAAACCTGTAAATGCATAAGCCATAATATAGGGTGGAATTGAGAAAGGTAATACTAGCGCCCAAGAAAAAAAATCTTTGCCTTTAAAATCACAAGTTGAAACTATCCATGCAGTCGAAACTCCAATAATAAAAACTCCAATTGATACTCCTAAGAATAATTTGAAAGAATTAAAAAAATATTCAAATAGAACTGTATCTATTAAATGGTTCCAGTTGGATGAAAAATCTTGAAAGAGACTAAGGAAAATTATTATTGCAGGTATTGAAAAAAAAATACCAATTAATGTTGTAGGAAATAATGAAAAAAAATTTTTCATTAAAGAATGATAAATTAACTGTAAATTTTATCTAGTGAAAACAATATGTTTATTTCCATCCGGATTTATCCATCAGTCTAACAGCTCTGGGGTTCAGTTCACCAAGGATTCTAACTTTTAAATTATCCTCTTTATATTTTTCTACCAAATTCTTTATAACAGGACTAGGGTCTAAATTTTTAATAATAGGATACTCAAATGTATTATAAACAATATGCTTTTGAATCTCGGGTTCCAAAAGAAATTCTAAATATTTAATAGCATTATCATAGTTCTTTGAGTTTTTAAGGATGCCTGCCCCACTGATATTAACATGCACTCCCCTATTCGTTTGATTTGGAAAAACAACTTTTATTCTATTAGCAGCCTCTTTTTGCTTAGGTCCACCCTTACCAGAAATCATAATTCCTAGATAGTAACTATTAACAACAGCAAGATCTGCCTCACCATATGCAACGGCCATAACTTGGGCTCTATCATTACCTTGTGGCTTTCTTGCAAAATTAGATACAAAATTATCTAACCATTCGCTCATTACCTTTCTTCCATTGTGGTGAATCATTGATGCAATTAATGATTGATTATAAATATTTGAAGAGCTTCTAATGGCTATTTTATCTTTATATTCATCTTTACTTAAATCCTCGTAATTAATATTTTTAATTTCTTCATAATCAAAAACATTAGGATTGTAAACTATAATTCTAAATCTTTTGGTAATACCAATCCATTTATTTGAAGGACCGATATATTGGGAATCTATAGATTTAATAATCTTTTTTGAATTAATTTTTCTAAAAAAACCTTCATTTTCTACCTTCCAGAGATTTCCAGCATCTACAGTAATAAATATATCAGCTGGACAATTTTTACCTTCAGACTTTATTCTTTCAAATAATGCTTTACCTTTTCCTGATACGTAATTTACTTTAATTCCAGTTTTTTCCTCAAATTTCTTATAAATTTTAATATCAGATTCGTAGTGTCTTGAGGTATAAATATTAACTACTTCTTGAGCATAAATATTTATGTTTAGAAAAATAAAAATAAAAAATGAAATAAAAATTCTCATAATCGTAACATCATGGACATCATATATCCATGATAACTATATGTAATCATAATAAAAAATTTTGTCAATTAAATTAACAAAATGTTAATATGAAAATATGCTATCTAATATTCCAATATCCTTAACTTATTTTAGGATAATAATAATTCCTTTTTTTATCTTTGCTTTTTTTCTTCCGAGTCCTAGTGGTGAATGGATTTCTTGTTGGATATTTGTGATAGCTGCAATTACTGATTATTTAGATGGAAAATTGGCTAGAGAATTAAATCAGGAATCTAAATTAGGAAGCTTATTAGATCCTGTAGCTGATAAAATTATTGTTACAGTTGCGCTTGTTTTGATGGTACATAATAAAACAATAGATGATTATAATTTATATGCTGCAATAATAATAATTGCAAGAGAGATACTAGTTTCAGGATTAAGAGAATTTTTAGCCAAATTGCAGATATCACTACCTGTTTCAAACCTTTCTAAAATAAAAACTTTCATACAAATGTTTGCAATTTCTGTCTTACTCTCTGGTGAACCTGGCAATCAATTTCTTTTTGGTTATGGTAAAAGCTTAGGAATATTATCATTATGGACATCAGCAATAATTACTATTCAAACAGGTTATGTTTATACAGTTAAATGCTTGAAACATACCTAAAGAGAGTTTATAAAGTAATCGATCTCATTCAGTAATTCGTTACTAAAATCCATCATATGATCATCATTTTCTGGGAAATAAGAAGATACTTTTGATGCGGTATTTGCTATTAATTCATCACTCATATACTTTGGTACCAACATATCTGATAACCCATGTAAATATAATATTGGGCATGATATTGATGAAATTTTACTCTGATTATCAAATTTATCTTTTAATATAATCCTAATGGGTAAAAAAGGGAATTTCTTATTTCCCATATCAACCATTGATGTGAAAGGGGATTCCAGTATTAAGCCTTTGGGAGAATTATTTTTAGCTATCTCTATTGCTACAGCAGTACCTAAAGATTCTCCATATAAAATAATCTCGCTTTCTTTGTAACCATTCTTGATTAACCAATTATATGATGATTGGGCATCTTCATATATATTATTTTCTGTTGGTTTTCCTTCATTACCACTAAATCCCCTATAGGAAATAAATAAAAAATTATAGCCCATTTTTTTAAATGCGTTCGCCTTATAGGCCCTATTTTCTAAATCACCAGCATTTCCATGAAAAAATAAAATGATAAATTCACTATTTCCATTAGTATTAAGCCAAGATCTTAAACTTGAGTTACTACTTTTAATAAATATTGTTTCAATGTCATATTCTATACTTTCAGAATTAGTATAATTGTTAATATTTGGATAATATAAAAAGCTTCTCTGAGCATAATACATAAACAGACATGCAAGAAAATATATTCCAAGAATGATTAAAAGAATTTTGTAAAACATTTTTAATTGTCCTTATAAATATATTAATATAAAATTAAATAATGAGATACTTTCCTATTTTAATATTAATTGCAACAATATTAATTTCTTGCTCTTCATACAAGTAATTAATAAGGTTTTGGTGATATATCAGGAATTCCATAAGAACTTTTGGTTCTAATTATATTGTATTTAAATTCGCCATTATCATATAACTCTAATTCCATATAACCAGGGTTTACCTTATCAAGTGTAAATTCTTTAGTAGAACTAGTAAACTGTGCGCTAGTAGATGGAATTGATAAAAAAGTTAAATTTGAAATTATATTTTTAGTATACTGATGAATATGTCCACTTATAACAAGTCTCAAATTTGATATTTTGGATAACTCACTTCTAATATGAGCAAAATTTCTAGTTATATGAATATCTAACCAATCAGAATTTGTCTCAAACAAATTATGGTGCATATATATTAATCCATTCAAGCTTGGCTGATTTATAAGCTTGCTTCTAATATCCCAAAGTTTTGAATCAGAAACTTCACCATAAATTTTATTCTTTACATATGATTCAATAGGAATCAAAATCCAGTTATTAGATATGATATCCTCGTTATATTCAAAAAAATCATTTATTGGGAGATTTTCTTTAATATCATGATTACCCCTGATAATTAATTTTTTTTTCTTTAATCTCGATAATTGGATATTAAAAAATTCAAATGAATCTTCATTTTGATCCTGAACAAGATCTCCCAATATCATGATGATATCATATCTATCTATGTTTAATTTAATTAGATCAACTATCGCTGTAAGTGAATCATAAGTATTTATACCTAAAAAATCTTTGTCTTTGATTAGATGAGAATCTGATAAAATTGCAATTCTTAAAAAATTCATACAATATGTATTATATTATAAAACTTTTGGAGAAAATAATTTAATGAATAAATATATAGCAGAATTGTATGGAACTTTTTTATTAGTATTAGCAATCATAGGAACGTTCTTAATGTGTCAAAGTATGGACGCTCCTGGTTATCTTACTCTTCTCACAATAGCTTTAGCCGTGGCATTGGTTCTACTATCTAACATTACAATTTTTTCAAAAGTATCAGGTGCACATTTTAATCCCGCAGTCAGTCTTATGATGTATTTACGAAAGAATATATCCTTCAATGAATTTTTAAGCTATTCGGCTCTTCAAATTATTGGTGCAATCGCAGCAATAGTATTTGCTCATCTTACTTTTAATATTGGCGAAACATCTTTTTCTTTGATTTCCAGAGATTCTAATGGGATATTGCTATCTGAATTCCTTGCAACAGCAGGTTTACTTGTAGCTATAATTCATGCTGAAAGATTTATGCCTGAAAGAGTTCCAATGGTTATATCTTCATATATATTCGCTGCTACATTCTTTACAGCATCTACTTGTTTTGCGAATCCTGCTGTTACTATTTCGAGAATTTTTACAGATACTGGTGTTGGGATCAATATTGAGAGTGCTCTATTATTTTTATTGGTTGAATTTTTAGCTGCATTTGTTGTGGCTAAGGCTATCAATTAAACTAGTGTTTTGCAATTAATGACTGGATAGTAAAGTTTAAAGTAGGATTCTCAGAAAGACTTAATTGTTCTTCAATTTTTTCATTTATGATCCTATAGGCTAGCTTAAGCATGGTAGAATCAGAAAATACTTTGAAATACTCTAGTCGTCTTATTTCGTTAGCTAAAAGATTATAGGCTTGATTCTTTTTTTCTTTATTGCTCATGGTCAGCAATTATTCAACAATATTTTTAAATTGTCAAATAATATTACTACTCTATTTAATTATTAAAATTTATAATTTATTTATAATTTATTATATTCAACAATGATGATGAATTAGATAATTCTTGTCTATTCTTTGTCCAAATTTTTTATCGTATTTGTTAAATTTCTTTGACATTTCTTTAATTTTAAACTATAAAGATAATATAGGCTTGTATTCTATAATATCGTCTCCTCCTGATTTTAGATATAAGCCTTTTTTTTGTTTGTCTTTATGGGTTTTTTTTACTACAATATGTATGGTTTTAATTTTTATAAATAGAAGGAGTTTTCACATTGATAGGTGAATCTATAAATTTCATGATTTTGGGAATGTCTACAGTTTTCTCTTTCTTGCTAATCATGATACTAGTTCTAAGAGTCCAATCATTTATTATAGAGAAATTTTTCTTTGACTCTGTATCTGAAAATAATACCGCTAATGAGGGATCTTTAAATAATAAAAAGGTTGCTATAATATCAGCGGCAATTCAAAAACATACAGATAACAAATAGAACTTATATAGAAAAAAAAAGATATGAGTAAAAAATATATAGATATAATGGATACCACTTTTAGAGATGGATTCCAATCTGTTTTTGGTGGTAGAGTCTTGATGGAAGATTTTATGCCTGCAGTTGAGGAAGCAGCAAAAGCAGGAATCACTCATTTTGAATTTGGTGGCGGAGCTAGATTTCAGAGTCTTTTCTTTTATTTAAATGAAAATGCTTTTGATATGATGGACAAATTTAGAGAAATTGTCGGTCAAGATGCAAATCTTCAAACTCTTTCACGAGGAATTAATACTGTAGCACTAGATACGGGCAGTAGAGAAATAGTTGATCTTCATGCGAAAATGTTCAAAAAACATGGAACAACAACCATAAGAAACTTTGATGCTTTGAATGATGTTTCTAATCTTCAATATAGTGCTGAATGTGTAAATAAACATGGACTAAAGCATGAGGCAGTAATAACAATGATGGATTTACCTCCTGGATGTGAGGGAGCTCATACTGTTGAATTTTATGAAAAAATATTGAGGCAGATTCTAGACTCTGATATGAAATTTAGTTCATTATGTTTTAAAGATGCAAGTGGAACATCACATCCCAGAAAAGTTTATGAGACAATCAAAATGGCAAGATCACTTTTACCCAAAGATATGCATATTAGATTTCATACTCATGAAACTGCAGGTGTTAGTGTTGCTTGCTATTTGGCTGCATTAGATGCAGGTGCTGATGGTATTGATACAGCTGTTGATCCGCTCTCAGGAGGTACTAGTCAACCTGACTTATTAACAATGTTACATGCTACAAAGAACAGTGATTATAACCTTGGCGACTTGGAATCAAGTAAGGTTTTAAAATATAGAGAAGTTCTTGTAGAGAGACTGAAGGATTACTATTTCCCTGGAGAAGCTCAAAAAGTATCTCCCTTGATACCCTTCTCGCCAATGCCTGGTGGTGCACTAACAGCAAACACACAAATGATGAGGGATAATAATATTTTAGATAAGTTTCCCGAAGTAATAAATGCAATGGGCGAAGTTGTTGAAAAAGGAGGATATGGGACATCTGTTACCCCAGTTTCACAATTTTATTGGCAACAAGCTTTTTCAAATGTAATGTTTGGTACATGGAATAAGATAGCAGATGGATATGGAAAAATGGTTCTTGGATATTTTGGTAAAACTCCTACCAAGCCTGATAGTAAAATAGTCGAACTTGCCTCTGAACAATTGAAACTAGATCCAACAACAGAAAATCCTCTAGATATTGCCGATAGAGATGAAAAAAAGAGTATTAATTATTGGTCATCTGTTCTTAAAAATGAAGGTATAGATGTTAATGATGAAAATATATTTATAGCAGCAGCTTGTGGCGATAAAGGGATAGAATTTTTAAAAGGTGAAATTTCAGCAAATGTTAGAAAAATAGACCCTAATGCTCCTGTAGATACATCTTCGTCAAAAAGCACTGAGCCTAGTGTAGCTTCAACTTACACTGTTATATTAGATGGAGAAAAATATAATGTACAAGTAGCACCGGGAGAAAATATAGATATTGTTCCTGCTTCCGCCAATACTGCGAATACAACTGAAAGTAAAACCGAGAGTGTCAAATCAGACGGTCAAGGTGTAGGTGCTCCGGTAAATGGTGTTGTTATAAAAGTTTTATCAAATGTCGGAGATAAAGTATCTGCTGATCAGACTGTAATGGTTCTGGAATCAATGAAGATGGAAATTGAAGTCAAAGCTGGTTCAGATGGAACTCTTGCTTCAATTAGTGTGGCTAAAGGTCAAAATGTTGAGGAG
Organism: uncultured bacterium; assembly: GCA_913050245.1. Lineage (GTDB taxonomy): Bacteria > Desulfobacterota_D > UBA1144 > UBA1144 > UBA1144. Next base: position 29,143 of record CAJWZJ010000001.1, read on the forward strand.
GGGCAATCTATATTCGCCGTATCATAATATTATGAAAAGAATATTTTTTTTTACAGTTCTTATTTTTTCTTTTTTTGTTTTAACTGAGATAAAGTCTCACTCTGTTGAATCTGAAAAAATAAAAAATGAAACATATGAAAAAAAGAATCTTACACAATTAATCAATAATTTATATAAATCAACGGGTATTCATGAATTTATGAATCCTGTAGAAGGAAAACTTGATGCAGATAAAAAAGAGGTAATGTCATTGTTTAATCAAACATGGGGCAGAGCAATCATGATACTAATAGCTTTTTGCCTTTTCTATCTAGCTATATCGAAAAATTTTGAACCTCTGTTGCTAATACCTATTGGATTTGGCGCCCTTTTGGCAAATATTCCCATTGCTGAAATCGCTGGCCCCAATGGCTTTGTCGGAATCCTTTACTCAATGGGTGTCGAAACGGGACTCTTTCCAATACTAATCTTTATGGGCGTAGGTGCAATGACAGACTTTGGTCCATTAATTGCTAATCCTAAAACTGCATTATTAGGAGCTGCTGCTCAATTTGGTATTTTTGGTACTTTAGTTGGAGCTGTTTTTTTAACACAGAATACTGACATTATTAATTTTTCATTACAAGATTCTGCAGCTATTAGCATAATTGGAGGTGCAGATGGTCCAACCGCCATTTTTATTGCATCCAGATTGGCTCCTGATTTGCTAGGTGCTATTGCTGTTGCAGCATATTCATATATGGCTTTGGTGCCGATTATTCAACCTCCAATCATGAAAGCTTTAACATCTGAAAAAGAAAGAAATATTAAAATGGTTCAATTAAGAAAAGTTAATAAAATTGAAAAAATAGTTTTTCCCTTAACTGTATTATTTTTATGTATATTGGCTTTACCTGATGCTACACCTCTGGTTGGAGCTTTATGCTTTGGAAACTTTGTAAAAGAATCAGGAGTGGTAGAGAGGCTGTCTGAAACCTTACAAAATTCTCTTATTAACATAGTGACAATTTTTCTCGGTTTAGCTGTTGGTTCAAAATTAGCAGCGGATAAATTTTTAGTTCCAGAAACTTTAGGTATCATTTTTCTTGGCTTGGCAGCCTTTTCCGTTGGTACCGTAGCTGGTCTATTAATGGCTAAATTAATGAATAAACTTTCCAAAGATCCTATCAACCCATTGATTGGTTCCGCAGGTGTTTCTGCAGTTCCTATGGCGGCAAGAGTCTCTAATAGAGTTGGAATGGAATCAAATCCTTCTAACGTGCTACTAATGCATGCTATGGGACCAAATGTTTCAGGAGTTATTGGTTCAGCCGTTGCCGCAGGCGTACTAATATCTATATTTGGTTAAATGTCTCTAGTATTTGATATAGAGACCGATGGTTTTGTTAAGGATATGACAACAATCCATTGTGTTGTGACTCTAGATACAGATGACAATAAGGTTAAAACATATTATGGAAAAAATCTTGCAAATGGTATAAAGGAACTAGAAATTGCTAGCGAAATTATAGGTCATAATATTGAAGGATTTGATATACCCGCAATTCAGAAATTATATAGCTTTAAACCTAAAGGTAAAATTTCTGATACATTAAAATATGTAAGGAATATCTGGCCAAACATTCAAGATGAAAAAGAGCTAAATAAAAATATTCCAGAAGAATTAAAAGGAAGACATTCCTTAGATGCTTGGGGATATAGACTAGGAGAAAACAAAGGGAAATATGATGTAGGCTGGGACAAATTTACCGAGGAAATGCTTGAGTACTGTATACAGGATGTAAGAGTAACTTCTCTGCTATGGAAGTTAATATGCTCAAAAATATAAACTATTTTTTTCTTTTAAATAATTTTGATAATACCGGAGTCCAAGCTAGGATTAATGGAACAGGTCTACGAATATAAAAAATAATTATTAGCAAGATTAAATTCGTAAACCACACCTCCGGCTGTCCCCACGAAACTCCATCAAACCTGTAATCTGATATAGGCCAGAAGATCTTAGTACCAAAAAAATCCTTAGAATGGGAGATTGAATCAACTAAAATATGAAATGGCCAAGCTAGCGAAGCAAAAGATAAACTTTTTTTACCTAGTAAATAAAATATTATAACTATTAAAACTCCTGTAATTAAACTGTGAGAAAAGTCATATAATGTGAAGACCCATTCAGGAATTGAAGATATAGAAGGCCTACCGAATGAAAATTGCCCACTTATAAGTTTAAAAAATAAATTTGGTATAAAAGGAATTAAATCAGGAATAGCACCAAAAAAAATTGGTAAATAAAGGTGCTTTCTATACCCAAATAATGCTTTACCCCACAGGGCATGGCTGATAGTGTCCAAAAACTAATCCTTACGTTTTATAAGATTTAATAATTCTGAATCAATTGGTAAGAAGATTATCGATTTACCGTCTATTATTTTATCATAAGCATCTAATTTTCTTAGGAACTCATAAAAATCTGGATCCTTTGAATAAGAATCCGAATATATTTTGGTAGCTACTTTATCCCCTTCACCTTTTATCTCTTCACTTGTTGCATAAGCTTCAGCAAGTATTATTTCTCTTTGTTTATCAGTTTGAGCTCTAATCTTAGCAGATTCCTCTTCACCCTCTGATCTGTATCTTTTAGAAATTCTTGACCTTTCAGCAATCATTCTATCAAAAACACTTCTTTGAACTTCGCTAGGTAGATCTGCTCTTTTAATCCTCACATCAATCAGCTCCATACCAAAATCTTTTAACCTTTCAGTGCTACCCTTTTTAACTTCATCCATTATGAGCTCACGATTTTCTGCGATTACTTCATTTATATTGTGAGTTGCAAGTTCTTCTCTCATTTCAGAAAATACAATATCTTCAATTCTCGAATTTGCACTAAAAAGATTGTTTACAGATTTAAAGAAAACTAGGGGATCTACAATTTTCCATCTTGCAATAAAATCAACAACGAGTCTTTTTTTATCGAGGGTTAGGTATTCACCAGGAGGTGCATCTGTGGATAGAATCCTATTATCAAACTTAGTAACCTTTTCAATAAAAGGCTTTTTAAAGCTCAAACCAGGCTTGGTTATAGTTCTTTTATACTCACCTAGCTCTGTAATTATAGCTTGTTGAGTTTCGTCCACAACAAAAATGAATGTTGGTGAGAAAATTAGCAAAAGCAATATAACTGGTAAAAATTTTTTCATATTAATCTTTAAAAACCTCATTTAAAGGAAGTAGATTTAATGAACCACTAGAAGAATCAGTTCCAATAACCTTCTTAGGTCTTTGAAGTATTGACTCCATTTTTTCCAAGTAAATTCTTGTTTTAGTAGTTTCTTTATCTTTACGATATTCGGAGTAAATTTGATTAAATCTTGCAACATCACCTTTGGCTGTAGAAATTCTCTGCTCTCTATAAGCTTCGGATTCTCTTATCATTTTTTCTGCTTCACCTCTAGCCTTAGGTATAACATCCTCAAAATAACCTTTGGCATTATTAATGAGTTTTTCTTTGTCTTCCTTCGCTCTTACAACTTCATTAAAAGCATCTTTTACTTCTTCAGGGGGATCAACAATTTGCAATTTTACATCTGTAATTGCAACACCAGAATTGTAAGAATCAAGCAACATTTGTAAGAAAGCTCTAGTGTTAGATTGAATCAAGTCTCGACCTGTAGTTAGTGCATCATCAATATTTGTGACACCCATAGAACTTCGAAGAGCAACTTCAGCTGCACTCTTTATGGTTGTATCTATATTCCAAACTTTAAACAAATAATTTCCAGGGTCTTTTATTTTCCATTGAATAATCGCTTGTGCATCAACAATATTTTCATCCTTGGTTATCATAAGGGATTCTTGAACTACGCTAATTCTTGACCTATCAGATCTGAAACCAATTTCTATTCTTCTAACTTTTTCTACATCAACAACTGTTAGTTTGTCCACGACAGGTATCTTTAGGTGTAGCCCTGGATCTGAATAGCTTGATAACTTTCCAAATCTTTGAATGACTCCAACTTCACCTGGATCAATCGTATAAAAACTAGAAAAAAGTGCGAAAATTAATAGGACTGCTGGAAACAGGATAGCAAGCTTTTTAAAATTATCTTTGGACTCAGGATCAATTGTGATTGAATCTGGAGAGCCATTACCTGGCCTTCTGTCCATGTTATTTAAAAATTCTATAATTTTTTTTATTAAGTTGATCACAACTTAATATTAACCAATTAAAGATTTATCACAAGCTATACAAACTTATTGACTATCTTTGTAATTAATAAATCTCCTGCAACATTAAGAGAAGTTCTAAACATATCAAGAATCCTATCCACTCCTATTATAATGCTTATGGCTTCAATAGGTATGCCTACAGAAGTAAAAACAACGGTCATCATAACTAAGGCAACAGAAGGTACTCCTGCAGCTCCAATACTTCCAATGGTAGCTGTAACAAGTATCAATAAATATTCGTTGTAGGATAAATTCAAACCAATAATATTTGAAATAAAAACAGCAGATAGCCCTAAATAAATGGCAGATCCATCCATATTAACAGTTGCGCCAATAGGAATAACAAAATTACTAATTTGTTTATTAATATTTAAATTTGATTCAGCAGTTTTGAGTGTAAGAGGTATTGTTGCAGCACTGCTTGAAGATACAAAAGCAAAAAAAAGTGCATTTTTAATTCTTTTAATAAATTCATAAAAATTTTCTTTTAATACAAAGAGAACTATCGATCCGTAACAAAATAAAAAATAAGAAATAAAAATTGTAATTGCTGTTAATGAAAATTTTAATAAAAGGAAAATAATTTTATAATCCATTCCAATTAATAGATTTCCAAAAAGTGAAAAAATTGCTATGGGTGCAAGCCACATAAAATACATTATTGAAGATAATATCGAATCATTTAAAAAACTTAGCACTTCTATTGTTTTTTTGTTATTAACGAGTTTTATTAAGATTCCACAACAAATCGCAAAAATCATAATAGCTAGTGGATTTCCATCGATAATTAATCTTGGCAAGTTTAAAAGATCAAGGCCTAAGGGTTCAATTGATTCCTGAATATTTAATTTATTTGAACTATCAAAATTCAACTCAGAAACTAAATCTGGATTGACAGGAAAATTAATCTGACTTGAAATTAATAGCGAAAATGTAATTGCTAATGTTGTAGACAATACATATAAAATTAAAGTCATGGGAACCATTTTTTTTAACTTTGTATTTGTGCTAAATGAAGCTATAGAAAATGATATTGATATAAAAATTACAAAAGGGACAATAAATTTAAGAATATCAAGAAATAATTTTCCAAAAAATTCTGATTCGACAATTATACTTGGAAAAAAAAATGAACATGGAATTGCAAAAAGAAATCCTATTAACATGAAGAGTGATATTTTCTTTTCCATTAGCCCAAGTCAACCGAATACTTTTTGAGTATATCAATAGGTATTATTTTTAAAACTTCATGATTAGTAGATAAAATATATACGTTTGGAGCACAATTATTTTCATACGCCTCTATCCATCTACTTGCACAAAGACACCACTTGTCTCCATCTTTTAATCCTGGAAATTCATATTCTGGAATTGGAGTAGATAAATCATTTCCAACTTTTTTTGAGAATTCAAGAAATTTCGTTGTAACCTGAACGCAAACTAGATGTAAACCTAGATCATCTTTCCCTGTATTACAAAAACCATCACGATAAAAACCTGTCATCGGCGATTTGCAACATAATTCAATATTTTCTTTCAATACATTCTTCTGGCTCATTTCTTTTCATAACCTTCTCTTAAATTTTTCAATAAATCCACAGAATCCTCTACTTTCCTAGAAATTCTTTTAGACAACTCATCGGACTGTAGCGAATAGAGGTGCCAACGTGGAAAAATCATTTTCATCTTAAAAAATATATCACCATCAGGAGTTATTATTTTTGCTTGAAAGTCACTAAGGGTATTAAAATTGAAAGTCTCAACTGAATACCCATCTAAATTAAATAATTTCTTTTTATCTTTTTGATTTGATAAAATATTTTCTTTATCATTATTAGCTTTTTTATTTTTTTTCCTTTCTGATAATTCTACTAATTTGATAACTCCATCAGCAGTGATAATTTTTTTGATTGCTATATCTAAAGCTGTGCCCCCAAAAACTTTTTCTCCAACTATCTTTATATCTTCGAATATTCCTTCAATTGGATTATCCAAATCCTCTTTTCTCTCTTTTGCACGTTTTTTAATAAATCTTTTAACATCTTTTTTTACACTTTTTTGTAATTCTTTCCATAAGATATATTCGTTTAAAACTTCTTTATCTTTTTCTTTTATTCCAACTCCAATTTTGTAAAGACTATATACAGGCGAGATAAAGATAAGTGTAGAAATTATGACAAATGTCCAAATGGTTAATTTCATCAGTTTTCAGTATTAGAATACTATTTATTATTAAAAAAGACAGCTAATAAAGGATTTTTATTCAAAAAGATCAAGATTTTTTCCATAATCTAATGTTCTATATGATTTTTGCCTGTCTTCAAAATATGAACAATGATCACAATCTAAAGATCCTGAGGGCATATTCTCGGCATTTAATATTGATGATAATTCTTTTAATTTATCTGGAATCCAATCTAGACAATATTTATATTTTATTAAGTTCAAATCAAAATTTAATTTTTTTTCGAAATTACCATTTTTTATACCATTCACATATAAGAAATATCCGTAAGGTTCTAGGTCTAAATCATTTTTTAATAATAAATAAGAGTAAAAATCTATCTGACGTTTATATGCTGGCCACCATCCATTATCAGATATCTCTATTTTACCATCTCTAGATGTCGCTTTATAATCTACAACAATTAACTTACCAGTATCAAGGTTTATCCATAGATCGTCTATAGCACCAGTAAATATAAGTTTAAGTTCATTGTCCAGATAAGTTATCCCCTTAAAATTTTCTCTCCACTCATCGAGTTTAGGATGTGAATAAGGTAAATAATTCAAATTATTATCAATAAATATTGGATGCCTCTCTTTTATACTTCTGTAATGATCAAATTCATTTTTTAATAAATTATCTACTGCATTATTAAGTGCAAAGGTTGGAGGTTGAATCATTCCAAGGCCCTTAACCCTGTCTAACCAAAAACATTTTTTACATTTTATGAATAAATCAACTTTTGATCTGCTAACTCTGAAATTTTTAGATATGCCTCTTGAATAAAGATTTCGTTTTCTAATCATATTTATTTAATAAATATTAACCTAGTGCCCTTATCTTGATTAAAATAATTTAATGCCCATTTAATAAGAACTGATACTTTATTATCAAATCCTATTAAAAAACATATATGAACAAAAATCCATAGAAGCCACGCAACGAATCCTTGAGTTTTTATAAATCCTAAATCAGCAACAGCCATATTTCTTCCAATTACAGCCAAATTACCTTTATCTTTGTATTCAAACTTCTTGTCATAATTATCGCCATTAACACGATTCTTTATTAATTTTGCAACATATTCACCAGCTTGCATCGCAGCAGGTGCAACACCAGGAATAAATTCATTTTTTGAATCTTGAAATCTTGCTAAATCGCCAATGACAAAAATATTACTATAATTAGGGATTGAGAAATCTTTTTTGACAAGCACTCTCCCTACTCTATCAACCTCAGCGTCAGCAGCATCATGAAGTATCATTCCCCAGGCTGAAGCTTTAACCCCTGCGCCCCATAGTGTTGTCTTAGTTTCTATTACACTCTTTTGATTATTTTTTTCAAAGGTTACAGTATCAGCTGTTATATCAATTACCCTAGAATCAGTTAATACTTGAACACCCATTCTTTCTAAATATTTTCTTGTTATATCCGATAACTTACTTTCAAATGTAGGTAAAACTGTAGGTAAAGCCTCCAGTAGATATATTTCACATTCCTTTTTTGTATCAATATTATGAAAATGACCATCAAGGGTTTTAAATGCTAAGTCAGCTAGAGCGCCTGCTAATTCAACACCAGTAGGGCCTCCACCAATTATAACAAAAGTCAAAAGCTGCTTTCTCCTTCCTGGATCTGTCTCATTTTCAGCCATTTCAAAAGCTGTAAATATTCTTCTTCTCATCTCAAAAGCATCTTCAACAGATTTTAGTCCTGGAGCATACTTTTCCCACTCATCATTTCCAAAATAATGATGGCTAACTCCAGTAGCTACAATTAAATCGTCGTATCTTATTCTTGCATGATTTCTTGTTTGAACATATCTATTATATGGATCTATTCCATTAGCAATATCTAACCTGATAGTAATATTTTTCTTATCACCAAAAATAGATCTAACTGGTGCACTTATATCAGGTGCAGAGATAGTTCCAGTAGCTACCTGATACAATAATGGTTGAAAAAGATGGAAATTTCTTCGATCAATAAGTGTAACTTCGATATCTGTATTTACGAACTGTTTTACGGCATACAATCCACCAAAACCGGCACCGATGACAACAACATGATGTTTTTTACTATTCACTTAAAAATATTATAACTTAAAAAATTAAAGAATAAGTTGTTCGTGACATTTCAAACAAATATTCTTATCATCCGGCCCTCTATCAAAACTATAGTTCCAACATCTAAGGCATTTGGGAGCTTCAGTCTTAAAAACCTCGCAGTGTATTTCATCAACATTATCGTTGGATATATCTAATTCTGCAACCATTAAAACTTTTTGAAGATTGACTAAATTGTCTAATAGGAATTCTTTTTCCTGTATTGTGGATGAAATTATAATTTTGGCTTCTAAGGAACTTCCAATAATCTTATCAGCTCTTTTGAGCTCGATATCTTTTAAGAATATACTTCGAAACTCCATTAGCTTGTCCCACTTATTTTCTATATCATCATCTTTAAAAAGTTTGTCTAATAAACTTTCTTCAAAAATAGAAGATTTATTATCATTGAAATGCTTCCATGCTTCTTCAGCGGTAAAAGATATAACGGGGGAAAGCATTAGGCTTATTTCACGAAAAATTATTGAAATTGCAGATTGAGTTGATTTTCTCTGGTGAGATTTAATTGAAAAAGTATATAAAATATCTTTTTGAATATCCAAAAATATTGAACTTAATTCATTTGCAGTAAAATTTAGCACTTTTGATACACCTTGGTGAAACAAGTTTCTTTCAAAACAATCCAGATAATCTTTTTTTAATGAGGATAATTTAATTAAAATCCATTGATCAATTTCCTCCATTTCCTCAAAATCGACCAAGTCCTGCTCATTAAAGTCACTAATATTTCCTAATAAAAATCTAAAGGTGTTTCTTAATTTTTTATATTTATCTCTTATTCCATCTAAAATTGAATCTGACAACCTAACTTCAGACGAATAATCTTCTGATGCAACCCATAATCTTAGGATATCGGCGCCGCTCTGTTTTATTATTTTATCTGGTTCTACAACGTTATTTTTTGATTTTGACATCTTTTGACCATTATTATCAACTACAAAACCGTGAGTTAAAACCGCCCTGTAGGGTGATATCGAATTTGATGCTACAGAAGTTAAAAGACTACTCTGGAACCAACCTCTGTGTTGATCGTTGCCTTCTAAATATAAATCAGCTGGGTATGAATCACTATTTAATACAGTTTTCCAAGATGAGCCAGAATCAAACCAAACATCAAGTGTGTCAGTTCCTTTTTTTAACTTTGGCGCTAAGTTTTTATGCTCTTTGGGTAAAAAATATTCAATATCTCTATCCCACCATGAATTTGACCCTTCATTCTTAAAAATATCAGAGATTTTATCCAACGTTTCTTTATTTATAAAAATTTCATTAGACTCTAAAAAGTAGAAAACTGGTATTGGAAGTCCCCAAGATCTTTGCCTTGAGATACACCAATCAGATCGTTCTTTGACCATACCAGCAATTCTTTTAGCTGACTGACTTGGATACCATTTAACTTTATCAATCTCTTCAAGTGCAATATCTCGAAATTTATCAACTGAGGCAAACCATTGGTAAGTTGATCGAAAAATAGTAGGTCTATTAGTTCTCCAATCATAAGGATATTTATGATTATAATCCTCTTTATAGAACAGATAACCCTCACGATTAAGAATTTCAATTACTTTATCGTTACCTTCTTTCAGAACATTTAGACCTGCTAATTCACTGGTAAGTTCATCTGTAAATTTTCCATATTGATCAACAGGAGAAAAAATATCAAGATTATTCTTAATTCCAGTGTTGTAATCATCAACACCATGTCCTGGAGCAGTATGAACGATTCCGGTTCCAGTCTCTTTAGTTACATATTCTGCATTAAAAGTTTTACACTTTTCTTTTGATAATGGCGACAGATATTCTAAGCATAAAAGATCTTCACCTTTACATTCCATTAATTCTTCAAGATCACAATTTATTTTATTTTTAATTTCTTGTGCTAGTTCTTTTTCAATAATTAAGATATCGCTATTATTCCTGTAAAAACCGTAACTAAATTGTTTGTTAATAGATACAGCTTTATTAGCAGGAAGTGTCCAAGGAGTAGTTGTCCAGATAAGAAAGTTAATTTTTTCACCTAAATTTAAAATGTCTTTATTACAAGAATTTTTTAGAACTGGAAATTTGACATAAACACTTTGAGAAATATGATTATCAGGATATTCAAGTTCGGCCTCTGCCAAAGCAGTCTGTGAACTTGGACTCCAGTTTACTGGTTTAAGACCCCTATAAATATAGCCCTTTAAATACATGTCTGAAAAAACTTTTATTTGGTTTGATTCAAAATCTCGATCTATTGTTAAGTATGGATTATCCCAATCAGAAATAACCCCTAATCTTTTAAATTCATCTCTTTGGCTATTAACAAATTTTAAAGCAAAATCATGACAAAGTTTCCTTATTTCAGATTTTCCAATATCTTTTGATTTCAACTTCTTTGTTACTTGATGTTCGATAGGTAATCCATGACAATCCCATCCTGGAATATATTTTATAGACTTTCCATTGATAGAATTAAATTTAAGAATAATATCTTTTAGGATCTTATTTAAGCAATGACCAATATGGATTTTTCCGTTTGCAAAGGGTGGGCCATCATGAAGAACAAAGACTTCATTAGATTTTTCTTGCATCAAATTATACAGATTTATGCTATTCCAATATTCAATAATTTTTGGCTCATTTTGAGGCAAATTTGCTCTCATTGGAAAATCTGTTTTAGGCAGATTTAATGTATCATTATAATCTTGGCTCAATTATTTACCTGTTAAAACTTTATTCATATTATCATAGATTTTTCTAGAAAAAAGGACCCATTGGTCCCATATGTCTGTATTATAATTTTCTTGTTTTATTGTTTTGACCATTCTTAACCCATAATCTTCAAATGTTATTTCTATTTCATCATAGTCTGTTAGATTTTTACTAAAAACTTCACCTAGTTTTTGTATTATTTTTACATTTTTATTTTCAATATCTCTGAATTCTGTAATTAATAATTTTACACCTCTGATTTTGGAATCACCCGCCATCATCGTAGAGCCCATACCCCAACCTTTTTTAGCTCTGGGAGTTTCAGCTCTAATCTGCATATCCATATTTTAATAATACACGCAAAATATTTGTAATTTTATTAAAAATTAATACTATGATAGAGTAAAAAAGTGAGAAAAAATCCAAATATATTGTTCACAGGCCTTACAGGAAATCTTGGTCGTAAATTAATTCCATATCTTATCAGAAAGAATTATAAAATTTTTACAATTTATAAGTATGAAAAAGAATTAAAATTAATAAATAAATTATATATAAAACAAATAAATTATATAAAGTGTGATTTAAATATAGAAAAAGATTCATTAAAGATTATTAAAATATTAGAAAAAAAGGATATCGCAATTGATGCTATCGTAAATCTGGTAGGTGGTTTTATCTATAAGGATTTAAAAAATTCTAAGAATGAAGATTTTATAAAAATGATGAATATTAATTTCTTCAGTATTTTAAATATTTCTAGATTATCAATGAAGATTCTTAGTAATTCTAAAAATAAAAGCATTATTAATATATTATCCCCATATGCAGAGGCACCCGTTAATGGAGTAAGTGCATATGCAGCATCAAAAGCTGCATTAATGAGCTTATCAAAATCAATGGCTATAGAATATCAAGAATATGATATTAGAGTTAATTGTATTATGAGTGATACAATTGATACAGAAATAAATAGGAAAGAAATGCCTAATGAAAATTTTAGCAAATGGATTAAACCTGTTCAAATATTTAATGCTATTGAACTGCTTACTTCAGAAAAATCAAAGTTTATTAATGGTGAAATTGTTAGGTTAAAGAATGAATGAATTTGATATTTGTATAATTGGTGGTGGTCCTGGTGGATATACAGCAGCACTAGAAGCTGAAAAAAAAGGTTTGAAAATCTTGCTTGTTGAGAATGAAAAGCTTGGAGGTACATGTCTAAATCTTGGTTGTATCCCGACTAAATCTTTACTCAAAAGTGCTGAATCATATAATGAGGTTCTAAAAAATCAAAATAAAATATTTGATTTTACTAATTTTGATATTAACTATCCTGAAATAATTAATAGTAGTAAGAAAAATATAAAAAGACTTCTAAGCGGGCTTGAACATTTAATTAAAAATAAAAAAATTACATATTTAGAGGGTTTTGCAAGCTTCATTGATATAAATACTGTACAAGTTAAGAAAAAAGACGAAGTAGTAAATTTTAAATCAAAAAATTTTATAATCTCGACTGGTGCAATTCCTAGCTATCCAAAGAATTTAGCTCCTGACAATAATAAAATATTTGATAGTGATGGCATCTTAAATCTAAAATATCTTCCAAAAAAAATTTTAATTGTTGGAGGTGGTTATATTGGAATTGAATTTGCTTATTTCTTTAATTCTCTTGGTTCCGAAGTATCAATCATCGAATCACAATCGAGTATTTTAGGTTCGCTTGATTCAGATATAGTTAAGGAACTAAAAAACAACTTTTTGAAAAGAGGAATAAAAATCTATGAAAATAGTAAATTTCAGATAGATAAATTAAATAAAGATAATATTGAAGTTCTAATAAATAAAGAAAAAGATCTCTATGAAATTATTTTGTTAGCTACTGGACGAAAACCAAGGACTGATAAATTGAATCTTGATTCTATAAACTTAGCAATATCAGAAACAGGACATATTAATATTGATGGTGAATATAAATCGAATTTGAATAATATTTATGCAATTGGGGATGTGATAAAAGGACCTATGTTAGCACACAGAGCAAGCTTTGACGCATCTAAAGTAATAGAAATAATATCAGAAAACAAGCTTGATCATAAATCAATTGTGCCCAGTTGTATTTATTGCCAACCCGAAATAGCTTCAATTGGCTTAACTGAGGATTATTTAATAGAAAATAATATTGACTTCAAAAAGGGGTTATCTCCATTTAAGATTAATGGTAAATCATTAGCTCAAGGAGAAAATAGAGGTTTTTGCAAAATACTTGTAGACAAAGAAATGAAAATTTTAGGTGCTCATATTATAGGAAAAGGTGCAACAGAAATGATTACTGAATTAAATATAATTATGACTAACAACTTATCCATTAAAGCAATAACAAATACTATGCATCCTCACCCTACTCTCTCAGAAATTATATATGAATGTTGCCTAGAAATTATTAGCAAGGTGAAAAATACATGATAAATGAAAAAAGACTCATAAAAACATTCATAGAATTGGTTAAAATCGATAGTGAATCTAGGCGCGAGAAAAAAGTTGCTGATTATATAGTAAAAAAAATTAAAAAATTAGGTCTAAAATATACTTTTGATAAGTCTCAAAAAAAGACCGGTTCAGATGTTGGGAATCTAATAATATACAAGAAATCAAATAATGATAAAAAGACGTTTGTATTATCTTCACATATGGATACTGTTGTTCCTGGTAACGGGATAAAACCAAGAATAAAAAATAAGTACATCGAAAGTTCAGGTAACACAATATTGGGTGCTGATGATAAAAGTGGTTTATCAATAATATTAGAAATTCTTGAAGTTCTTACAGAAAAAAAATATCCACATGTTAATTTAGAGGTAGCCATTACTACATGTGAAGAAATTGGTTTATTAGGGGCAAAATATCTTGATTATAAGTTATTGAAATCAAAATCTGGGATTGTACTTGACAGTACAAGTCCAAGTAGATTAGTACTGAAGGGACCCTCTTCAGACTATTTTTCAATACAGGTTAATGGAATTGAGGCACATTCAGGAATAAATCCTGATAAAGGTATCAGCTCTATAAAAGTTGCTTCTGAAATAATTAATAAAATTAAAATTGGTAGATTGTATAATGATACAACTTTAAATATTGGAAAGATTAGTGGTGGATCTGCCATTAACATAGTTCCAGGTAAAACTTTAATAAATTGCGAAATCAGAAGTCATAGAGAGTCAATAATTAATTCTATTTTAAATAAAATAAAAAAAGATATTTCTACAATTGAGAAAAAATATAAAAAAGTAAATAACAAATTTTCAATTAAATTTAAAAAAGAAAGAATATATGATTCAATCAATATTTCTTCAAAAGATGAAATTGTTAAAAGAGTTTTAAATGCTAGTAAAGAAATGAAATATAAAACCGAAATTGTTGAGACTGGTGGTGGAGCGGATGCAAACTTTTTTGTTAAAAATGGTATAAAAACTGTTAATTTAGGTACTGGAATGAGAGAGTTTCATACAATTAACGAAAAACTGATACTGAAAGAATTTATAATGTCTGCAAATATAGTATTAAGGAGTTTGCTTAGAACTTAATAAATATTTATGAATATCGTTGTAATTACTAAATACCTGGTCAGCTAATTGAAGTTTATCTCTCTTAAAAGTATTTGTTATTCCAATACATTCAATTCCACATGATTTTGCAGCTAAAATACCACCAGGTGTATCTTCTATAACAATAGCTTCCTTAATTGTTATTTCGTTGTTTAAATTTATTTGCTCTATTACCCTATTATATGTTTCTGGATTTGGCTTTGGATTTATAACTTCATCAGATGATACTATAACCTCAAAATATTTATCTAAAGCATTATTTTTTAAGACTCTTAATATTTCAGCTCTATTAGAACCAGACCCTATAGCTAATATAAAATTTTTTGATAATTTTTGAATTAAATCATAGACTCCATCAAATATTTTACAGTTATCAACCAATCTATTCATATAAAAATTATTTTTTTCATTAATAAGCTCGTTAATTCTACCATCTTCAACATCAATATCATTATTTTTAAAATGTTTTGAAATAACCCCATAGTCATCAAAAGATATATAACTTTCAAAGTATTCAGCATCGGTTATTTGAATATCAAAATCTTTTAAACAAGTATTAAATGCTCTAAGATGCAAAGTTTCTGAATCAATAATCACTCCATCAAAATCGAAGATTATTAACTTTTTATCTTTCATGTATAACATAATAATTTCAATTTATTCAAAAGGATAGTTTTATTTAATAAAAGATTGAATATAATTTATTCATGATTAGAAGAGGTCGAATACTAAGGAAAAACAATAATATCAGAGATATGATTTCTGAAAATCAATTATCTATGAAAGATATGATACAACCTCTTTTTATAATAGATGGAAAAAATAAAAGAGAAAAGATAGACTCGATGGAAGGAATTGAGAGGAAGACAATTGATTTACAATTAAAAGATATAGAAAATTTAGTCTCTTTAGGTCTAAGAAGTGTAATAATTTTTCCATCAATTGATGAAAGAAAGAAAACAAAAAAAGCTAATGAGGCTTTAAACCCTAAAGGATTAATTCCTAAGGCAATTAAAGAGATAAAGAAGAATTTTCCTGAATTAGTTTTAATAACTGATATAGCTCTCGATCCTTATAACTCAGATGGTCATGATGGAATATTAAAAGACGGTAAAATACTTAATGATAAAACAGTTGAAATTTTGGTTAAACAAGCGGTTTTACATGCAAAGTGTGGCGCTGATTTTGTAGCACCTTCAGATATGATGGACGGAAGAGTTTATGAAATCAGAAAAAAGCTTGATGATGAAAAATTTAATTATGTAGGAATTATTTCTTATTCTGCAAAGTATGCATCTTCGCTATATGGTCCTTTTAGAGATGCTCTTAATTCAACACCAAAGACGGGAGATAAAAAAAGTTATCAAATTAATCCTGCAAATTGTAATGAAGCTATTAAAGAGGTTCTTGATGATGAAATAGAGGGTGCTGATATGGTCATGATAAAACCAGCAATTTTTTATTTAGATATTATTACGAAAGTCAAAAGTGAAACCTATTTACCTGTGGTTGCATATCAAGTTAGTGGAGAATATTCAATGATAAAGAATGCTTCAAAGAATAAAATATTAGATCTAGACTCGGCTATTATTGAATCACTGTTATCAATCAAAAGGTCAGGAGCTGATTTAATAATTTCATACTTTACACAGTACATTGCGCAAAAAAAGATTATTAACCCTTAAAATATTCGCTATAGTTTAAAACAAATACTCCAATAATTATCAGAGATGTCCCTATTATTGTTTCTATAGTAATTTGCTCTTTTAGGAAAAGATAGCCGTAAAAGCAAGTAAACAATGGATAAATTGCAGTTAACGGTACAATTTTAGATGCTGAACTGCCCATCAATGCATTAAAGTATAAGTAAATACCTAAAACTGCTAGTACTCCAGGTATTAATATCAACAATATATTTTTAAAGCTTAATGATAAAATACTGCTTAAGGAATTAGATGTTAAATAAAAAGGAAGTATTAAACATGAAACCAAAACAAATCTAACAAAAAGGACCAGCATTGGATTTAATTCTTTCAAGCTCATTTTTTCAAATATGGGAGCTAGTCCCCAAATTGCTGCTACTATTAATGCCAACAAGTTTGAATTCACAATTATATTTTACCTAAAAGAGAAATAAGTGAATCAATTATATATTGTTCATTAGACTTATTTTCCCTATCAATTAAAAAAGCTTTAAGTCCAATCTTTTTTGCAGCCTTATAATCTAATTCCGGGTTATCTCCTACATGAATAGTATTCTCAATATTAGAGTTTGAATTTTTCAAAGATTTCATAAAGAACTCTTTTGTTGGTTTAGCACAACCTGATTTAGAAGAAATTGTAAAATAATCTATATATTCTGATATGCCAAAACCATCGCAAACATTATATATTCTTGAATCAAAATTTGATGTAATAATAATTTTATAATTTCTATTTTTTAATTCTTTTAAGAAAGGAATTGTATCGTCATAAATTTCCCAAGCATCAAATTTAAAATGATTATAAAGATCATCAAAATAATCTTCAAATCTATCAAACATTCCTAACTCAGAAAACATATCTTTCACTAAACAATGCCACCAATCTCTTTCAGCAGAATACAATTTATCCCCTGATAATCCTTGAAATGAAAGGCCTTTCCTATTACTAAAATGTTTTTTAAATGAGGCGGATATATTCTTTGAGTCATAGTTATCCGCATATTTCTTCAAAACTCCGTTATAAGTATCGCCTAAGCCCTTTTTTATATAAAATAAAGTATCTGCAGCATCTAATGAAATAGTATTGAATTTCGACATAATAAAAGTAAAAATTTAATTATGATTATACCAGTAGTAACAAAAGATATAATGTTTTTTTCAAAGTTAAAGTCAAGTATTAATTCAGATAGATACTCTTTGGAGCAGATTAAAAATAAAGAGGATATATTGGATATACTAATTAAATCAGACTACCCTTTATGTATAATTGATTTTTCATCTGATTTGATTGAACTACCGAAATTTAAAGATATTTTTAAAAACAGAGGATTACACACAATTAATACAGTTGGATACTACCCTCATGTTAATAAGATTTTGAAACAAAAGGCAATCGATTTTGGTACAAAAAAACAAGTCACGCGAAACCAACTTATGAAAAATATAAATAATATAGTAGATGATTGTATTTATAATGAAATGTCATCCGATTAGTTAAAATTATTATCAAATCCATAAATATCTAAATAATCTGAGACAATGTCTTTTAAATCACTCATTCCACCATCTACATTAATCTCAGCAGAACAACCAATATATTCAATCTGAGAATCTAAGGATGATGTTTGATCTTTGTTGTCCAGCCAACATTTAATTATATATAAAGACTCAATCCAATCACCAATAGAAAATTCTTTTATTGGTAATTTTTTTGATCTTCCCTCCAGTGATTCACCTTTAGAATATTTAAAAATTTTCTTATAGCTCTTTAAATTAGATGATGGTAATTTTGAGTCTTGATAAAGTACGGAAACAAGGCTATCAAAATGTTCAATACTGTTTGAAGAAATAAATAATTGTTGGATAGTTTCTATATCAATATATTTATTATTCAAAACTTTAATAGCATTTTTATAGGATTTAAGCCAGACTTCTTCTTTATTTGAATCAGCTAATTTATTTTTTAATATTTTTATTAAATCCATCTATTTATCTAAATTATTTTGTAGAATACTTCTTAATTTTTTAATATCAATGTCTGATTTATCAGAATAAATTTCAAATTGTTGTTCATTAATTTTCCCTACACTAAAATATTTTGCTTCTTTATTATAAAAATATAAACCTGAAATAGATGATGGAGGATATATTGCATAATTTTCAGTTAGGCTTACATTTAAATTTGATTTAACTTTTAATAATGACCATATCATTTCTTTGCACGAATGATCAGGACAAGCAGGGTATCCGTGTGCAGGCCTTATACCAGGATAAATTTCTTTTATTAGCTCATCATTCGAATAGGTTTCATCTGATCCATTATCTTTTCGCATCTTTTCATGTAAAAATTCTGCTGCCGCTTCAGCTAACCTATCTGCAAGTGCTTTAATCATGATTGACGAATAATCATCACCAGAATCTTCATATTTTTTTGCAAAATCTTCAATTTCCTCACCAGATGTTACAACGAATGCACCAATTATATCATTATCTTTTATGTTAGGAGATATGAAATCAGCTAAGCAATAATAAATAGGATTAGAGACTTGCTTTTTAACTTGCTGTCTCAGAAAATTAACTTCTGAGATAATTTTTTTTGAATTATAATCAATTAAAAAGACTGACTCATTTTCACTATAAGCAAGCCAGTTTCTCGATATACCTTTAATTTTAATACTTTTTTCTTTAGAAATCCTATCCAGCATTTTATTCGCATCATCAAAGAGTTCTTTTGCTTGCTTCGAATATTTAGTTGATTTGAGAATCTTTGGGTAAGATCCTTTTATTTCCCATGCCCAGAAAAAAGGTGACCAATCAATATAATCTCTCAAAGTATTGATATCAAATGTCCAATTTTTTAATTTAAAATTTTTAGATTCATTCAAAATATTCTCATTTTTTATTAAAAATCTATTTTTCCTAGCTTCCTCTATAGTTATAAAATCAATATCTTTTGACTTTTTATATCTATCAACTGTTTTAGCTTGATCGCGCTTTATGTCACAAATATATTTTTTTGATGTTTTTTCATTTAACAAATCTCTACATACACCTACTACAAGAGAAGCATCTGGAACATGAACTACTACTCCATCAGAGTAAGAAGGAGCAATTTTAATAGCTGTATGTGCTTTACTTGTAGTTGCACCTCCAATTAATATTGGCATATTAAAACCATCTCTTGAGAATCTTTGAATGTTATCAATCATTTCATCTAACGATGGAGTTATCAGCCCGCTCATTCCTACAATATCAGGATTAAAATCATTTATATTTTCTATTATAGTGTCACAGTTAACCATTACACCTAGGTCTCTAACTTCATATCCGTTACATCTTGCAACTACTGAAACAATATTTTTACCGATATCATGCACATCACCTTTAACGGTTGCAATCAACATTTTGCCTACAGAGGAACCCTTAACCTTATCTTTTTCCATGTATGGCTCTAAATATGTCACAGCTTTTTTCATTACTCTAGCGCTTTTAACAACCTGTGGAAGAAACATTTTTCCTTCTCCAAACAAATCTCCTACAACTTTCATTCCATCCATCAGAGGGCCTTCAATAATCTCTAAGGGTGAATCAAAAACCCCTCTAGCTTCTTCTACATCACCTTCAATATTAGTTGTTATTCCTTTTATAATTTGATATGAGATTCTTTCCTTTAGGTTCATGGAAAGCCAATCATCAACTTTTTGGTTATCATTTGATTTGCTGGTAACAGAATTAGCATAATCTATTAAATTCTCAGTTGCAGAGTCATGCTTATCAAAAATAACATCCTCTATTAATTCAAGTAATTCCTTATCAATATCTTCATAAACTTCCAACATTCCTGCATTAAGTATTGCCATATCCATGCCTGCTTTTTTCGCATGATACAGAAACACAGAGTGCATTGCCTCTCTAACTGTATTGTTACCTCTAAATGCAAAAGATAAATTACTTATTCCCCCACTAATAGATGCCCCAGGACATAATTCTTTAATCTTAGGAATACAATCTAAAAAGTTAATTGCATATTTTCTATGCTCATCTATGCCTGTAGCAATTGTTAATATATTAGGATCAAAAATTATTTCGGTAGGGTCATAACCACATTTTTCAACTAATAGCCTATATGCTCTTGAGCATATTTTAACTTTGGAATCGGTATCAGTTGCTTGGCCAGTTTCATCAAATGCCATGACAACCACTGAGGCTCCATATTTCTTTATAGTTCTTGCTTGAGAAAGAAATTCTTCCTCTCCCTCTTTCAAGCTTATTGAATTAACTATCCCTCTTCCTTGAATACACTTAAGCCCTTCTTCTATTACTGTGAATTTTGAGCTATCAATCATTATTGGAACTCGAGCAATATCAGGATCGGAGGCTATTAAGTTTAAGAATTTTTGCATACATTTTTCACTATCCAACATACCTTCATCAAAATTAACATCTATTATATGGGCTCCATTTAAAACTTGCTGCTTTGCAATCTCAACCGCATCTTCATAATTTTCTTCTTTTATAAATTTTGAGAATTTAGGTGACCCTGTTACATTACTCCTTTCTCCTATAACTAAAAAATTATTAACATCATCTATCTCTAGATGCTCAAGGCCACTAAAAGAGGGTTTAATTTTCTTATCATTTACTATTTTAGGCTTAAAACCACTAGTAGTTTTTAATATTTCTGCAATATGATCTGGGGTAGTACCACAGCAGCCACCAACAAAATTTAGCATATTATTTTCAAAATATGGTAGTAGTGCTTTTGCTGTATCTGAAGGTAACTCATCATAACCAGTGTCTGATAATGGATTAGGCAACCCAGCATTTGGATAGCAAAAAACTTTACAGCTGCAGTTTTTATTTAACTCTTTTATATAATCAAATAGTGCTTCGGCTCCAAGACCACAGTTCATTCCAACTGCATAAGGGCTACTGTGTCTTACAGATTCCCAGAAAGCCCTAATAGTCTGACCTGATAAAGTCCTTCCAGACTTATCGGAGAAAGTAACTGATATAAATACTGGGAATCTTTCAGCAACTTCTTCGAAAAGATTCTCAAGGGCAAATAAAGCTGCTTTCAAATTTAAGGTATCAAAAGTAGTTTCAGGAAGAAAAATATCTACACCACCCTCTAACAAACTCTTAGCTTGAGAATGATAGGCATCAACTAATTGATCAAAATTAATATTACGCGCACCAGGATCTTCCACATCAGGAGATATTGATGCGGTTCTATTTGTTGGACCCATTGCACCAGCAATTAAGATTCTTTTATTTGTTTGAGAATCTTTAATAGCCTCTTTGGCAATTCTAACCGAGCAAAGATTCATCTCGTCAGCTAAATTTTCTAAGCCATAATCTGCCTGTGCAATAATATTGGCTCCAAAGGTATTAGTCTCTATAATATTTGCGCCTGAATTTATATATGCAGAGTGTATTTCTTTTATAATCTTACTGTTAGTAATATTTAGAATTTCATTATTACCTTTTAAATCTATATTATGATTCTTGAATCTGTCACCCCTGAAGTGTTCCTCTTTAAGATGATATTTTTGAACCATAGTTCCAAGTGGGCCATCCATTATCAATATTTCACTCTCAGATAATTTATCCAATTCTTTAAAAATTTTAGATTTTTTCATTATTGCCCTTACCACTGATCCCTCATCTCTCTTAATTCTTTAAACCTTTCTTCCATATTAAGACCGCTAAATTTCTCATTTTCTTTTATCAAATCCATAAAAGAAAACTCATCAATTCTAAAAAAAGGATTATATTTTTTTTCGAAATCAATATTTTTAATCGGTGATAATATATTTTTATCATTTTGAGACAATAACTTATCAACCTCATTATAGAAATCTGTACCTTTCAAAAGAATAGACTTTAAGAAACCAATATTATTTTCAAAATAGTCATGTCCAGGTAATAATTTAAATGTTTCAGGTAAATTTTTCATTTTATGTTGTATAGTTCTGAACAACATTGATACGTCACCTCTAAATTTTACATTACCAACTCCACACGAAAAGATGGTATCACCACATAAAATATAATCATTGATAATAATTGAAATATGTTCTGGACAGTGTCCGGGCGTATGAAGAATTTTTGCTGATAGTTTTCCAAAGCTCAATATATCATTTTCAAAAATATTATCGAAATCATAATCAAATATTTTTTTACAAATATCATGTGCTCTAAGCTTGATACCATATTTCTCTAAGAAGTAAGAATTACCTGCAATATGATCAGGATGAGCATGAGTATTGATAACCATCTTTGGAATTAGATTATTGTCATTAATTATATTTTCAATTGTATTATTATCCAATGGATCTATTATCAGCGCTTCTTTAGTTTGTGGACATTCCACCACATAATTTATATTTCTGTCACTATTTTCAACTAAAAATCTATATATCGTTAAGTCTTTCTCATCAATTTTTTCATACATAATCTTATTATACCCTTGTTAATCTAATGTTTTTGTTGTTTTTTCTATAATATTTATTATAATTTTTGATGTCGTCATTTAACTCTACTTGCAACGACATTAAAGAAATGCTAAACGGAGAAAAGGTTTTAACTTAAATCCTTTCCTCTTCGAGTTACGTATTTGATAGGAGCATTTTATGTCTTTTGTAACTTGTCTGAAATGTATTGATTGTAGTCCCGCTTGTGAGTTTGAGAAGCAAGCCTTATATGTTTGTGATGACTGCTTTGGTCCTCTAGAACCTAGCTACGACTATGAAAGAATTAAGGAAGAGCTCACAATTGATAAAATTTCAAAAAGACCTAAGAATATGTGGAGATACAAGGAACTGCTGCCAATAGATAATGAACCAACAGTTGGAATGAACACAGGCTTCACACCACTCATAAAGGCGAATAATCTTGCAGAAGTTTTAGGCGTTAAAAATTTATATATTAAAAATGATGGTGTAAATTTTCCTTCTTTATCTTTTAAAGATAGAGTTGTAGCGGTTGCTCTATCCAAAGCAATAGAGCTTGGTTTTGATACTGTTGGATGTGCATCTACAGGTAATTTGGCAAACTCAGTTGCTGCTCACTCAGCATCAGCAAAACTTAACAGCTTCATATTTATCCCATCTAATCTTGAAGAGGCAAAAATTCTTGGAACATCAATATATGGAAAAAATGTTATAGGTGTTAATGGAAACTATGATGAAGTTAATAGATTATGTACAGAAGTAATAGGTTCAAATAAATGGGGTTTTGTTAATATCAATTTAAGAACATATTATGCCGAAGGCTCTAAGACAGTTGGCTATGAAATAGCAGAACAACTTGGATGGAAAGCTCCTAAGAACATTGTAGTGTGCATGGCATCAGGTTCATTACTTACAAAAATATATAAATCAATTAATGAACTAGTTGACCTAGGATTAGTTGAAGATAATCAGACTAAGATCTATGGAGCTCAAGCTTCGGGTTGTTCGCCAATATCTACAGCAGTTAAAAATGGTTGGGAAACATTTAAGCCTGTTAAGCCAGATACGATAGCTAAATCACTAGCAATTGGTAATCCAGCTGATGGTCTTAATGCAATTAATTTGTTAAATGACATTAATTCTTATTCAGAAGATGTCTCTGATGATGAAATTGTTAGTGCGATGAAATTATTAGCTGAGACAGAGGGAATATTCACTGAAACAGCTGGTGGTGTAACTTTAGGTTGTACAATTAAAATGTTAGAAAATGGGAAAATTAATAAAGATGAAGATTTAGTTCTTGTAATCACAGGAAATGGTCTCAAGACTCAAGATCCACTTGTGAATAATATTAAAAAACCATTTATAATTAATCCAAAATTAGATGAATTTAATAAAATAAAATATTAAGGAGAAATTTTATGGCTATTGTTAGAATACCTACACCTTTAAGAAGATTGACCAAAGAGCAAGATGAGGTTAATTCTGGAGCTTCTAATGTTAATGACTTGATTCAGGATTTAGAGGATCAATTTCCTGGAATTAAAGATAAAATATGTGAAGATGATGGTTCAATTAGAAAGTTTATTAATATCTACATCAATGATGAGGATATAAGATTTTTAGAAGGGCCTGAAACAAATATTAAGGAAGATGATACAATTTCTATAATTCCTGCAATTGCCGGTGGTATTTAATTAAAAAAATCTTTAACTTTATTTATATACTCTGAAAAAGGATTTTTAGAATCTTTATCTACTTCTTTTTGATATTCTTCCAGTAATTTCTTTTGCTTACTATTTATTGATTTTGGAATTACAATGTTTAATTTAACATATAAGTCTCCATAGCCATCTCTATTTAGTATTTTAATACCCTTACCTTTCAACCTCATCATTTGTCCAGGCTGTATTCCAGATGGGATTTTTAATTCTGATGTCCCATTTAAAGTGGGAATTTCTATATGGCCACCTAGTATGGCTTGAGAAATACTTAGTGGGACTTCGCACATTATATTTTCATCCTCTCTTTTGAAGAAAGGATGATCACTTACAACTATATCTATATAAAGATCACCACTGGGTCCATTATTAATTCCTGAATCACCTTCACCAGTCATTCTAAGACGTGTACCTGTATCAACACCAGAGGGAATTTTAACTTCTAACTTTTTATTTTCAGTGTCATCAGCAAAAGCTCCCACTCCACCACATGAACCACATGTCCTACTTACAGAAAACATTCCCTGAGAATAATTAACCTCCCCTGTGCCATTACAAGCTTTACAGACTTCATATGTTTTGGCTCTTCTTATAGAAACATTTTTTTTGGTTCCAGTTACAGCTTCTTCGAAAGTCAATGATACTTCAAATCTTAAGTCTCTTCCTTTGAACTGAGAAGGCCCCCTGTTACCTCTTCTGGACCCTCCTCTTCCTCCACCAAAGAAGTCATTGATTAAATCATCTAGATCTGGGAATCCTCCACCTGGGAATCCACCTCCAGGGAATCCTCCGCCACCTGGCCCACCAGGGTTGACTGTACCAAAAGTATCATATTGAGATCTTTTTTCACTATCTCCTAAAACTTGATAAGCTTCATTAATTTCTTTAAATTTTTCTTCAGCTTTTTTATCATTTTTATTTCTATCTGGATGATATTTCAATGCTAGCTTCTTATAAGCTTTTTTAATTTGCTCCTCTGAAGAACCTCTATCAATACCAAGAACTGAATAATAATCTTTATTGCTCATTTTCTACACCTGAGGATACAATAACTAATGCTGGTCTAAGAATTTTATTATCCAGAGTATAGCCTGATTGAACCACTTCTATTATTTTATTATTTTCAAACTCATCAGAATTCTTCAATTCTAGTGCTTGATGGAAATTTGGATCAAATTCATCACCTCTATTCAGCTCAATCTTATTAATATTATTTTTTTCAATAAAATTTAAAAAATCTTTCTGCACACTGACCATTCCTTTATAAAAATCTGAATTTTTATCAGTATCATGATATAAAGATAAACCTCTATCAAAATTATCAATAAAAAACAGTAAATCTCTCAACATATTTTCTTTTGCAGCAAAAGTAGCCTGACTCTTTTCTATTTGATTTCTTTTTTTATAATTATCAAAATCGGCGGCCATTCTTAATAATTTTTCATTGACTTCTTTTTTAGCTAAGTCTAGATCTTTCTGTAATTTTTCAAAAGATTGTATATCCTCATCTTCAATCTTATTTAAATAAATTGAGAATTTATCTTTCTCGTTAAATTTTAAGATAATAGAATCATCTCCTTTTGAAGTAGTAATAATATTAGTACTTCCAATAAAATCTATTAAATCATTTAAAGACGTTATGCTGACATTATCTTTTTTTTCATTATTAGTTTGATCACTCATAAAGCACTCCAATCATAATATAGTCATAATTAATTAAATCTCAATGTATTTTTCAAAAATTCCTTCCAGAACCCCGAGGTCAGACACAAAATAATGATCAATTTTAAAATACTCTAGTATTTCTAGCAATATTAAAACTCCATAAACTATTACTTCTTCTCTTCCTTTTTCAATGCCATTTATTTCTAATCTATCTTTAGATGTTTTATTGCAAAGTTTTTCAAATATTTTATGGGTTATTTTATTAGATAATCTTGAACCATTTATTTTTTCAGGGTCATATTTAATTAAATTCATACTTATCGCTGCTAATGTGGTGGGAGTACCTGAATTAAAGATAACTTGAGTATCATTTTTTATATATTCATAGAAATCTATTTTGCTTAAAATGGATTTTATATAATTTTTTATATCAATTATTTTATCATTTGAAAAAATATTTGTTTCTTTAAAAATTTTTAACAATTTTATAACACCTAGGTCCAAGGAAACATAGTCAACAAATTTATCATCTAATGTCAGAATTATTTCTGTACTTCCACCTCCTATATCAACAATTATTTTATTTGATGCTGATTCAACTCTTAAGGAATTTGTACCAAGAGAAGTTAACTCGGCTTCTGTTTTAGAACTTATTATATTTAAGTTTTGATTATATCTTGCTTTAAAATTATCTACTATTTCTTCTTTATTTAATGCCTCTCTAAAAACGCTAGTTCCAACAATATGTATCTTATCAACATTATTTTTATTTATATCAGAAAAGATCATATCTAGTGTTTCATAATAAAGTTTTGGGAGAACTAAATATGAATTATCATTTAGATACTTCCCTAACCCTACAACGTATCTTGATTTGTATCCATAATTATTTTTTTCATCTAGATCTCTGATTAAAAATCTAAATGCGTTAGTTCCTAAATCAATTGCTGCTGCTTTCATTGTGTATTTTATGTTTTTGAGAGTTTATAACATAGTTTGCTGCAGAATCTAATATCATTTTATAGTCATCTTCATTTATTGGTCTAATTTTTTTGCATGGTGATCCCATATAAAGATGACCTGGCTCAAGATACATCCCGGGAGGCACCAATGAGCCTGCAGCTACTATAGTATTACATCTTATTTCAGCACCATCTAAAACAATTGCTCCCATTCCAATTAATATTCTACTTCTCATTGTACAAGCATGAATAATACACCCATGACCTATTGTGACATCATTTTCTATATGTGTGGGGTAAGTTTTAGAGTCAATGTGAATAATGGATCCATCTTGGATATTAGTCCTTTTACCAATTTGAATGTAATTATTATCACCTCTTAAAACACAGTTGTACCAAACTGACGAATTTTCACCAATTTGAACATTTCCAATTATTTTAGAACCTGGCGCAACAAAAACTGAATTATCAATTTTGGGTTTTAATGATAAGTTATAATCAGGATCCTTGAATTTAGGATTTTGACCAAGAACTGTAGCCATATCTACTGCTTAATCTTATATTTTTTATTGAACTTTTCTATTCTACCAGTGGTGCCACCACTACGCTCTTTACCAGAATAAAAAGGATGGGATGAGCTTGAGATTTCAACTTTAACAAGAGGGTATTCTTGACCTTCATGAGTAATTTTTTCATCTGTATCAACACATGAATCAATTATAAAACTTTCATCTGTTGTAATATCTTTAAATAAGACTTTTCTGCTAGCTGGATGAATATCTTTTTTCATAGTTTGAAATCTTAACACTAAATATACTATTTACAACTACTTATCTGTAAATTCAGCATCTATAACTTCCTCTTTATCATTTTTCTTTTTTTCATCCTCATTTTCTTGCTCAGGCTGTGATTCTTCTTGCGCCTTTGATGCTTCAGCATACATTTTTTCGGCTAATTTATGAGAAACTTTCGTCAATTCTTCTGAGGCTGCTTTTATTTCATCCACATTATCTGATTTAACCGCTTCCCTTGCTTTATCAAGAGCTGTGTCTATATCTGCTTTCTCATTCTCCTCAACTTTATCTGCATTTTCAGAGACGGCTTTTTCAGTAGAATAAATTAACTGGTCTAAGGAATTTCTTTCATTAATAAGATCTTTTTTATCTTTATCTTCATCCGCTTTTGCCTCTGCGTCCTTTACCATTTGATCAATCTCATCTGAAGATAAACCAGATGAGGCTTCAACCTTAATTTTTTGTTCCTTGTTTGTTGCTTTATCAACTGCAGATACATTAAGAATGCCATCAGAGTCAATATCAAATGTAACCTCTACTTGAGGAATTCCTCTTGGTGCTGGAGAAATACCATCTAGTATGAATTTGGCTAAAGTCCTATTATCTGCAGCCATAGATCTTTCACCTTGAGTAACATGAATTTCAACACTAGGTTGATTATCTTGTGCGGTAGAAAAAATCTGGCTTTGTTTTGTAGGAATAGTTGTATTTCTATTTATTATAGGAGTATTTACACCACCAAGCGTTTCAATTCCTAAAGATAAAGGCGCCACATCCAGAAGTAAAACATCTTTTACATCACCTGATAAAACAGCTCCTTGTATTGCTGCTCCAAGAGCTACAACTTCATCAGGGTTAATTCCTTTATGTGGTTCTTTACCAAAAAAATCTTTTACAACTTTTTGAACCATAGGAATTCTAGTTGAACCACCAACTAGGATTACCTCATTTATATCTGATGGTTTTAAGCCAGCATCATTTAAAGCATTTTTACAAGGTTCTAAAGATGATTTTATTTTAGAATCAATTATTTGTTCAAATTTAGACCTAGAAATTTTGATTAGTAAATGCTTAGGACCATTTTGGTCAGCTGTTATAAATGGTAAATTAATTTCAGTCTCTAATGATGAAGATAATTCTATTTTTGCTTTTTCTGCAGCTTCTCTTAATCGTTGAAGCGCCATTTTATCAGAACTAAGATCAACACCATTTTCCTTCTTAAATTCTTCTATTAGATAATCAATAATCTGTCTATCAAAATCGTCACCGCCTAATGATGTGTCTCCGTTAGTTGATTTAACTTCAATAACATTATCTCCAATTTCTAATATAGAGACATCAAAAGTTCCACCACCTAAATCGTATACCGCAACTAGGCCATCTTTCTTCTTATCAAAACCATATGCTAAAGCTGCTGCTGTAGGCTCATTTATTATCCTTTCAACATTTAAACCAGCTATTTTTCCGGCATCTTTAGTCGCTTGTCTCTGACTGTCATTAAAATAAGCTGGAACAGTTATTACCGCATCTGTTACAGCAGATCCTAGAAAAGCTTCTGCGGCTTGCTTTAATTTTGATAAAACATTTGCAGATATTTGTGAAGGTGAATAATCATTCCCATCAACTTTGATCCATGCATCACCATTTTTATTTTTTACAATTTCATATGGAAGAACTTTTCTGTCTTCATCTGTTTCTTCAAATCTTCTGCCAATTAATCGTTTCGCAGAGTAAATAGTCTTCTCAGGATTAACGACTGCCTGTCTCTTTGCAGGCTCCCCAACAAGTATTTCTGATTCTTTACCGAAGCTTACTACTGAGGGGGTAGTTCTGTTTCCCTCTTCATTAATTATGACTTTAGGCTCTCCACTATCAACAAAAGAAATACATGAATTGGTAGTGCCTAAGTCTATCCCGATAACTTTTCCCATATGAAAACTCCTTTAATATAACTTTTATTTCAAATTAAGCATTAAAAAGGAGTTGTCAAGAAAAAACATAATCTATATCAATGAAACTACTGTTGATGCAGCATCCTTCATTGTATCTGCAGTTGTTATATTTAGACCAGATTCTTCAAGCATCTTTTTTCCTAAATCAACATTGGTACCTTCTAGTCTTACTACTAATGGAACATCGATACCAACTTCTTTAGCAGCTGTAATAATACCATCAGCGATAGTATCACATTTCATAATTCCACCAAAAATATTAACTAGAATAGCCTTTACATTGTCATCGCTAAGAATCATTTTAAAGGCTTGAGTAACCTGTTCTACGGATGCTCCACCCCCTACATCCAAAAAGTTTGCAGGCTCTGCACCATGATATTTGATTATGTCCATTGTTGCCATAGCCAATCCTGCGCCGTTGACAAGGCAGCCTATGTTCCCATCAAGTTTAACGAAACTAAAGCCCCAATTTTTAGCCTCTAGCTCTAAAGGCTCCTCTTCGGTTGGATCATGTAAATCCTCAAACTCTTTATGTCTAAATTCAGCATTATCATCAAAATTCACTTTGGCGTCTAGGGCTTTGACTTCATCTTCCTCTGTAACAATTAAGGGGTTGATTTCAACAAGAGCACAATCCATCTTGGTATAAAGGTTATAAATCCCTGAGATAATTGGACCAAGTTGTTTAGTCTGGTTCTTGTCTAACCCTAAAAAATAAGCAATCTTTCTAATATGAAATGGCTGAATACCACTTACAGGATCAATTGGTTGAGTTAATAATTTTTCTGGAGTTTCTTCTGCAACTTTTTCTATGTCCATTCCGCCCTCAGGGCTCGCAATAATTACATTTTTCTCTGAAGATCTGTCAGTAACAATAGATAAGTAATATTCTTTTTTTATTGTTGAAGATTTTTCAACATAGACTTTATTAACAAGCTTACCCTCTGGGCCAGTCTGATGAGTTATCAGTGTCATACCTAGCATTTCTTTAACAGTCGACCCAACTTCTTCAGGTGTTTTTACAAGTTTGACACCTCCTGCCTTACCCCTACCACCTGCATGAATTTGTGCTTTTACAACATATTCATTGGTATCGAGTGACTTAGCATAATCTTGAGCATCTTTATCATTCTCAAAAACTCTTCCTTCCGATGTGTTGATATTAAATTTTCTGAATAAATCTTTTGCTTGATATTCATGAATGTTCATAATAACCCCCAAGTAAATAAAAAAAGATAATAGATTTTAACAGAATATTTTACTTAACAATAGATTTAATTAAGCTTCTTCTCATATTTGCAATATTTTTGATTGAAATGCCCTTAGGACATACAGCTTCACATTCACCATGATTGGAGCATGCTCCAAATCCTTCATCGTCCATTTTGTCTACCATTGATTTAACTCTAGCTCTTTCCTCAACTTGCCCTTGTGGTAACTGCAATAAATGAGAAATCTTAGCACTTGTAAACAAAGCAGCAGAAGCATTAGGGCATGAGGCTACACAAGCTCCACAACCAATACAAGCAGCAGAATCAAAAGCTTCCTCTGCATCTTCTTTTCCGATTAAAATACTATTCGCATCAGGTCCATTACCAGTATTTATAGAAACATAACCACCTGCTTGAATAATCTTATCAAAGGACCCTCTATCAACAACTAGGTCTCTCACAATCTTGAATGGTGTAGCTCTGAAAGGCTCAATAACAAGAGTATCTCCATCTTTAAAATGTCGCATATGCAGTTGGCAGACAGTAGTTCTGGCCATCGGTCCATGAGCAACCCCATTAATAACAAAGCCACATGTACCACAAATACCTTCTCTACAGTCACTATCAAAAGATATGGGCTCAACACCACTTTTTGTAAGATTTTCGTTCAGAATATCAAGCATTTCCAGGAAAGAAATGTCAACTGGAACATCTTTCATAGAATAATAATGAAAATCTCCATCAGAATTTTCGTTCTCTTGGCGCCAAACTTGCAAATTTAAATTAATTACATCAGACATTATTTGTAATTCCTCTGAGTCATTTCAACATGCTCATAATTCAGGTCCTCTTTATGCAAAATTGATACCGAATCAGGTACATACTCCCAAGCAGAAACATATGCATATTTTTCATCATTCCTTAAAGGTTCACCCTCACTAGTTTGATACTCTTCACGGAAGTGAGCGCCACAAGATTCTTCCCTATCATAGGCATCTAAGGCCATCAACTCACCTAATTCTATAAAATCTGCTAGTCTTGCTGCATTTTCTAAAGATTTATTTAAATTATTTTCTGTACCTTGTAAATTCAAATCATTCCAAAATTTTTCTTTTATCTGAGGTATTTTTTCCAGAGCTTCGTTTAGTGACTCTTTTGTTCTGGCCATGCCTACGAGATCCCACATAACAGCACCTAACTCTCTATGAAGTTCCAGCACAGTTGATGATCCTTTAATTTTGAGCAAGGACTCATTCTTTTTCTTAACTTCATCAATTGATACTTTGAATTCATCTGCTGTATCAGAAACAGAATCAAGAGAATTATTTGCTAAGTAATTTCCAATTGTATAAGGAATGACAAAATATCCATCCGCTAAGCCTTGCATAAGAGCACTAGCACCCAATCTATTAGCACCATGGTCAGAAAAGTTCGCTTCACCTAGAACAAATAATCCAGGAATATTACTCATGCAATCATAATCAACCCAAAGTCCACCCATTGTATAGTGAATAGCAGGATAAATTCTCATAGGCTTATTATAAGGGCTTTCACCTGTTATAGTCTCATACATATCAAACAAGTTACCGTATTTATCAGAAATATTTTTATTTCCTAGACGATCAATAGCACTGGCAAAATCTAAATATACAGCTCTTCCAGTAGCACCCAATCCTCTTCCTTCATCACAAACTCTTTTAATAGCTCTCGAACCAACATCTCTTGGAACCAAGTTTCCATAAGCAGGATACATTCTTTCAAGAAAATAATCTCTATCTTTTTCTGGAATTTCATCTGATGGCCTTTTGTCATCACCAGATTTTGGAACCCAAACTCTGCCGTCATTTCTTAAACTCTCAGACATTAAAGTAAGCTTTGATTGATATTCTCCAGAAGCTGGGATACATGTAGGATGTATTTGGGTAAAACATGGGTTTGCCATTAATGCTCCTTTTTTGTGACATCTCCAAGCAGCAGTTGCATTTGAATTCTTACCATTAGTAGATAAAAAGAAAACATTTCCATAGCCACCAGTACAGAGTACTACAGCCTCACCAGTATGAGTCTCAATTTCACCGGTCTTTAAATCCCTAATAACTATTCCTCTTGCTTGACCATCTATTATAATTAGATCAAGCATTTCTTTATTTGTGTATAATTCAATTTGTTTTTTAGCAACTTGTCTCATCATAGAACTATAAGCACCAAGTAGAAGTTGCTGTCCAGTTTGGCCCCTAGCATAAAATGTTCTAGAGACTTGAGCTCCACCAAAAGATCTATTAGTTAAAAGTCCACCATAATCTCTTGCAAAAGGAACTCCTTGTGCAACACACTGATCAATAATATTTGTGCTTACTTCAGCTAATCTATAAACATTGGCTTCCCTGGCACGATAATCTCCACCTTTTATTGTATCCATAAATAATCTTTGAACACTATCACCGTCATTTTGATAATTCTTGGCAGCATTTATTCCGCCTTGAGCTGCTATGCTATGGGCTCTCCTTGGAGTATCTTGGATACAAAAAGTCTTTACATTATATCCCAATTCAGCCAAAGTGGCAGATGCAGATCCTCCTGCAAGGCCAGTACCTACAACTAGTATATTATATTTTCTTTTATTAGCTGGGTTCACAAGCTTCATCTCAGATTTATATTTAGACCATTTGTCCTGTAAATCCCCACCCGGTGTTTTACCATCAAGTTTTTTCACATGTGTAATAATTTCTTTTTCGGGTAAAGCTGCTTTTAAAATACTCATATTAATATTTAACCTAATTAATCCAAAAAATGTACAAGGGAATTACAAGAAAGCCTAGGCTTATAATTAACCCCAAAAGATAACTCATGCTATAAGTTACCCTAGTGAATGTTTTACCATATATTCCTAGAGACTGAAATGAACTCCAAAAACCATGTCCTAAATGCAAAGAAAGTAAAGATAACGAAACTGTATAACCCAAAACTACCCATAAATTTGAAAATTCTTCGGTAATCAATCTATAAAGATCTCTAACTGGTTCGCCACCATTAACGGAGGCATAAATTGTTTCATAGTATGGACCAAATCTGAATTGTAAAACATGCCAAATTAAAAAAGCCATAACTACAACACCAGTAATAACCATTGAAGTTGATGCATAGGTTTTTTTGCTTTTACCACCAGCAAAATTCGATACCGCATATCTCGATTCTCTAGATTTATAATTTATAAAATTTGTATATAAAGCTGTTATTATGTGTAGTCCAAAAAAACCCAACAAACCTAACTCTGCAATTGTGAAAAGTATTCCAAAGGATTCTAGAAAATGAGCATATGCATTGAAATCTCGGCCAGGAGGAGATCCAGTAAATATAGTAATGTTTCCTAAAAGATGGACAATGAGAAAAAGAAAAAGAGAAATGCCTGTAATAGCAATAATAATTTTTTTTAATACTGAAGATACTGTAATAAAATTTGCCATTTACTTATTATAAAATCCCAAAGGTATCAATTAAATCACAAAGTTCTTTAACATGAGAAGCAGATTCATTAAGCTCTTTTTGTTCGTCTGCAGTCAAATTAATTTCGATAATTTTCTCAACACCTTTGTTAGAGAGTATAACGGGTAACCCAACAAATTGGCCACTTATTTTGTATTCACCAGATGAAAAAACACAACAAGGTAATAGTTTTCTTTCATCAAAAATTATAGAATAAGCCATCTCAACAGCTGAAACACCAGGGGCATAGAAGGCACTCCCTGTTTTTAGTAATTTAACAATTTCAGCACCGCCATCACGCGTTCTCTGTATAATTTCATCAAGCCTTTTTTCATTGATCAGCTGAGCAATCGGAACACCAGATACAGTGGTATAGTTCTTTAATGGAACCATGTCATCACCATGTCCACCCAAAACTAATGTCTCAATCTTAGATACAGATATATCAAGCTCCATAGATAGAAAAGCTTTAAATCTAGCAGAATCTAAAATTCCAGCCATTCCCATCACTCTCTCCTTAGGGAATCCGCTGACCTTATGTGCAACATACGTCATTGCATCTAAAGGATTTGTAACAACAATGATTTTTGAATTTGGTGAGAATTTAACAACTTTTTCTGTAACATCTTTGATAATTTTGGTATTAGTAGAAATTAAATCATCTCGACTCATCCCAGGCTTTCTTGCAAGTCCTGAAGTAATAATTACAACATCGGAATTGCTTGTGTCCTTATAATCATTAGTACCGATTATTTTAGATGAAACACCTGTAACAGATAACATCTGTGTCATATCTAAAGCTTTACCTTGAGGAAGACCCTCAACTATATCAAGTAGAACAACATCACAGAAATCTAGCTCTAAAGCTCTATATGCTGCTGAAGAGCCAACATTACCTGCACCAATAATCGAAATTTTTGGATTAGAACTCAATCGAACCGCCTTTATAATAAACTAATTATATGGATTATACATTATCCATATTTTTAATTATTGCATCACCAAATTCAGAACATTTTAAAAGATTTGCACCCTCTATCTGTCTATGAAGATCATAGGTAACGTCTTTATCTAAAACTGTCTTCTCTAATGCTTTAACTATTAATTCTGAAACGTTTCTCCATCCCATGTGTTCAAACATCATAACTCCAGAAAGAATTACTGATCCTGGATTAACTTTATCTTGACCTGCATATTTAGGAGCAGTTCCATGTGTCGCTTCAAACAAAGCTATCTCATCACCAATATTTGCACCTGGAGCAAGCCCAAGTCCACCAATTTGTGCAGCACATGCATCGGACATGTAATCTCCATTAAGGTTAGGAAGTGCTAAAACATCATATTCATCAGTTCTGGTAAGAATTTGCTGAAGCATATTATCAGCTATTCTATCATTGATAACAATTTTACCTTCTGGTGCTTTACCATCATACTTATCCCATAACTCATCCTCTGAAATAGTTTGCTCAGGGAATTCATCTTTTGCTAGTTCATAACCCCAATCTTTAAAAGCACCCTCTGTAAATTTCATTATATTGCCCTTATGAACAAGAGTTACGCTCTTTCTGTTGTTATCAATAGCATATTGCACAGCCTTTTTAACAAGTCTTTTTGTACCAAATGCGCTTATAGGTTTAATTCCAATGCCAGACAAATCTCTAACGTTAGCATTCAATTTTTTTTGTAAAAATTCTATCACTTCATTTGCTTCATCTGTTCCACTTTCATATTCAACACCAGAATAAACATCCTCAGTATTTTCTCTAAATAGAACGACATCCATTTTTTCAGGGTTTTTAACTGGAGAGGGAGTTCCATTAATCCATCTTACAGGTCTAACACATGCATATAAATCCATAATTTGCCTTAAGGCAACATTAAGACTTCTTATACCACCACCTACAGGTGTGGTTAGAGGGCCTTTAATGGAAATTAGGTATTCACTGATTACATCTGTTGTCTCTTGAGGTAGCCATTCTTTAGTTATTTCAACTGCTTTTTCTCCTGCGTAAACTTCAGCCCAAGAAATCTTTTTAGATCCCTTGAAAGCCTTTTCTACAGCTGCGTCAAAAACTCTTACAGAAGCTGCCCATAAATCGGGACCAATTCCATCTCCTTCAATGAAAGTTACAATGGGATTATCTGGAATGTTATAAGTCCCATCATTATTTACTGTTATTTTTGCCCCATCGCTGGGAATTTTTACATGTGACATAGTCAAACTCCTTGGAAATTTATCACTAATATATTAATAAATAAAAAAGAAAAAACAATGTTTAATTTGTTTTCACCATTTGTCTTAATACTGTTTGCAGTATTCCGCCGTTATAAAAGTAATCTACTTCTACAACAGAATCTAGTCTACATATTGCATTTATATCCCTTTTTTCGCCAGATTCTGACTCAATTTTAATAGAAATTCTAGAAAGAGGACTTAATCCATCCTCAATACCAAGGATACTGAATTTCTCATTTCCAGTTAATGAATGAAACTCAGCACTTTCACCTTCCAAAAACTGAATAGGGAGAACTCCCATTCCAACCAAATTACTTCTATGTATCCTTTCAAAACTTTCAGCTATTACAGCTTTTACACCTAGCAGCATTGAGCCTTTAGCAGCCCAATCTCTTGAGCTTCCAGTCCCATATTCTTTACCAGCTATGACAATTAGTTGCGTGTCAGTTTTTTTATAACTCATTGCAGCATCGTAAATAGACATCATATCTCCAGTATTAAAGCATTTTGTAAATCCACCCTCTACGTCATCAAGGATTTTATTTTTTATTCTAATATTTGCAAAAGTTCCTCTCATCATAACTTCATGGTTCCCTCTCCTAGAT
Organism: uncultured bacterium; assembly: GCA_913050245.1. Classification (GTDB taxonomy): domain Bacteria; phylum Desulfobacterota_D; class UBA1144; order UBA1144; family UBA1144. Next base: position 66,812 of record CAJWZJ010000001.1, read on the forward strand.
CCATAGCTATTAAAATCTTTAACATCAACACCCTTTTCTTTAAGATATTTACCAGCAGGAGTTTCTACGGTAAAAGAACCCGCAGGAGATATATGATCTGTGGTAATAGAATCTCCAAGATATGCTAAAACTCTTGCATCCGTAATGTCTTTAACTTCTGGTAAATCAATAGAAAAATCATCAAAAAATCCTGGCTTCTGAATGTAGGTAGATTCAGACTTCCAATCATAAATTGACCCTTCTGGAACGGAGATAGATTCCCACCTTTCATCTCCAATAAAAATATTTTCATACCTATTTGCAAAAGTATCAGGCTGAATTGAACTGTACACTGTATCGCTTATTTCTTTATTCGTAGGCCAAATATCTTTAAGAAAGACATCATTTCCATCAGAAGATTTTCCAATTGGTTGATGATATAAATCAATATCGATAGTCCCTGCTAAAGCATATGCTACTACTAATGGTGGTGAGCCAAGATAAGATAGCCTTATTAAAGGATGAACTCTACCTTCAAAATTTCTATTTCCACTAGATACAGCTGCAACATGCATAGAATTGTTTTGAATAGTATCAGCTACTTCATCTGGTAAAGGACCACTATTACCAATACAGGTAGTACAACCGAAACCAACTGTTTTGAATCCAATATCAGACAAACTCTCTAACAAACCAGCGTTTTCAAGATAATCTACAACAACTTTTGAACCAGGTGCGAGACTTGTTTTAACATATGAAGGAACGGTCAAACCTAAATCCTTTGCTTTTTTAGCTACTAATCCAGCGGTAATCATTACATACGGATTTGAAGTATTTGTACAACTTGTAATTGCTGCTAAAACAACAGATCCATTCTTAAGAGATTCATTTTGATCTTTTATTTTGTGAGAATCAGTTTTGGAGACTCCTCTATCATTAAGTTCATTATCCAGCGCCAATTTCATATCTGATAATAAAATTCTATCCTGCGGTCTTTTGGGGCCTGCAAGTGCAGGTTTAACCGATTCAAGATTTAAATATAAGGATTTATAGTACTCTGGATCTTTAGTATTAGAATCTCTAAAACTTGATTGTTTTTTATAATATTTTTCAACTAAATCAACTTCATCTGATGTTCTTCCAGTCAATTTTAAATAATTTAAAGCTTCTTGATCAACAGGGAAAAATCCCATTGTGGCTCCATATTCGGGTGCCATATTTGCAATAGTTGCTCTATCAGGAAGTGGAAGATTATCCAATCCAGGTCCATAAAATTCAACAAACTTTCCGACAACTCCTTCCTTTCTTAGCATTTCAGTAATATTTAAAACTAAGTCGGTAGCAGTAACACCTTCACATAAATTTCCTTCTAATTTAAAACCTATTACATCAGGAATTAAAAAATATAACGGCTGTCCAAGCATTGCAGCTTCAGCTTCAATTCCACCTACTCCCCAACCTAAAACGCTTATTCCATTAATCATTGTTGTATGAGAATCTGTCCCAACCAAAGTATCAGGAATAGAAACCATTTCACCATTTGATTCAATTTGTTGAACTAATTTAGCTAGATATTCAAGGTTTACTTGATGAACTATACCATTGCCAGGTGGAACAGCTCTAAAGTTCTTAAAAGCAGTTTGAGCCCACCTCAAAAAAGAATATCGTTCCTGATTTCTCTCAAATTCAAGCTTCGTATTTAATGCAAGTGAATTTATTTCTTTAAAATGATCAACTTGAACAGAATGATCAATTACCAAATCAACTGGCACTAGTGGGTTAATTGAATCAGTGTTTTGCCCGAGTTTACTAATAATATCTCTCATTGCAGCTAAATCTGCAACACATGGCACTCCAGTAAAATCTTGAAGTACTACTCTCGAGGGTCTAAAAGGTATTTCGAATTTTTCTTTTTTATTGAAAATAAATTTATTTATTAAACTTTCATCAACAATTTTTTGATCATAATTTCTAACTAAATTTTCTAAAAGTATTCGTAGAGAGTAAGGCATAAGTTCTAAATCAAAATCAAACTCTTCAGATACTTTTTTTAAAGAATAGAGCTTAGACTCTCCTCCAGAATATTTAAAACTTTCTACAAAACTATTTTTGGTCATAATTATAAATCACCCCTATTTTTAAATTTTACAAAATTTAATGGTATTTGTTAAATAAATTATTAAGCAAAGTTAATATTTTCAATTTGCTTTAACTTATTTAATCTACCTTCATGTCTCTCACCTTCATAATCTGATGTTAGCCAAAGTTCAACAATATTCTTAGCAACATCAGAAGAAACATATTTAGATCCAATAGTTATAACATTAGTATCGTTATGAGCTCTCGATACGGTTGCGATGTTTACATCATTTGCAATAACAGCCCTGATATTAGGAAATTTATTAGCAACTATATTCATACCACAACCTGAAGCACAAATTAATATACCTCTATCAAAATGTCCTTGTGAAACTTTATTTGCAACCTCAGACGCGGTATCAGGATAATCACATGTATCCTCATCATGACATCCAAAATCCTTTACATCAAAACCAAGTTTGTTTATATAATTTTTCAATTCTTCTTTAAGCAAAAAGCCTCTATGATCAGATCCTATAGCGATTTTCATTTTAATCCTCAAACTTCTTAAAAATTAATGTGCAATTAGTCCCACCAAAACCAAAAGAATTACTTAGAGCAATTTTCATATCATTATCAACAGAATTATGAGGAACATAATTTAAATCACAACCCTCTTGAGGGTTATCTAGGTTTATTGTAGGAGGTGCAATACCTTCATCCAAAGCCAACGAGGTTATTCCTGCTTCAAGTCCACCTGCTGCACCAAGTAAATGTCCTGTTATTGACTTCGTTGAGCTAACCAGAAGTTTGTTTGAATGTTCTCCAAATACTCTTTTAATTGCATTAGTCTCGTTAATATCATTCTGCTGTGTAGATGTTCCGTGTGCATTTATATAATCAATGTCTTCGGGATTGATTTCCGAATTTTTCAAAGCCATTTCCATACAAATTACAGGTCCATCAATAGAGGGAGAAGTTATATGGTGAGCATCACCACTCATTCCTGAACCCAGAAGTTCGGCATATATTCTAGCACCCCTTTTTTTTGCATGTTCGAGCTCTTCCAGTAATACCAAGCCTGAGCCCTCAGCCATAACAAATCCATCCCTATCTTTATCGAATGGTCTTGACGCTGCTTTGGGATCTTCGTTCCTGGTAGATATTGCCCTCATAACATTAAAACCAGAGATAGCCACATGAACTAAAGGTGCTTCAGCTCCACCAGCAACCATAGCGACGGCGTCACCTCTTTGTATATTCATGGCAGCGTAAGCTATAGCATGTGCGCCTGCAGCGCATGCAGTTGCTGTAGCACAATTGGGTCCTTTTAATTGATTAAAGATTGAAACATATCCTGCTGCCATATTAGGAACCATAGAAGGAACAAAAAAAGGAGAAACTCTAGAAGGTCCTTTTTCTCTATATGCAATTACGTTGTCTACAAAAGTTTGAATACCACCAATTCCAGATCCAATATATGAACCAATTAAGTGTTCATTATCTGGTGTCACTTTGAGGCCCGAATCTTTTAATGCAAGAACTGCCGCGGCTGCAGCATAACGAATAAATACATCACTCCTTCTTGCTTCCTTTGCATCAATAAAGTCCTCTGCATTGAAATCAGTTGATATTTCTCCACCAAACTTGGTTTTTAAATCACTACTATCAACTCTTTTTAAAAAATCTATACCAGATATACCTTCTTTAACCTTAGGCCAAATAACGTCTTTCCCAACACCAAGGGAAGAAACCATTCCAATTCCTGTTATGACTACTCTTTTCATTTATTTTTTATTCTTTGCTATATAATCTACAGCATCGCTAACTTTGAGAATTTTTTCTGCATCCTCATCAGCAATTTCAACTCCAAATTCATCTTCCATACTCATTATTAATTCCACTAAGTCTAGAGAATCGGCACCTAGATCATCTATAAAATGTGAATCCATTGTAACTTCACTCTCTGACTTGCCAAGTTGTTCAGCAATCATTGCTATTACCTTAGTTTTAATTTCCTCTGACATGAGAACCTCCCTTAGGTGTATAGACCACCATTAATCTTTAAAATCTCTCCTGTAATATATGATGAATCATCTGAAGCTAAAAACAACACAGATTTTGCAACATCATTTGGAGATCCAAACTTTGCTAATGGAATCATTTCCATATATTTATTTTTAATACTTTCAGGTAAAACATCAGTTATATCAGTTTCTATGAATCCAGGACTTATTGCATTTACATTTATATTCTTCGAACCTAATTCTTTTGCAAGTGACTTTGTGAAACCAAAAATTGCAGACTTAGTTGAAGAATAATTTGCTTGACCAGGATTACCCATTTCGCCTACTACAGAAGATATAGAGATAATTTTTCCATATTGGTTTTTAATCATAGATCTAACAACATTTTTTGTGCAATTAAAAATTCCTTTTATATTTACATCGAATACCTCATCCCATTGAGATTCTTTCATTCTCATAAATAGCGAATCTCTTGTGATACCTGCATTGTTGACTAAAATATCAATTTTTTTATATTTTTCCTGGATATATTTTATTTTATCTTCAGTCTCATCATAATTTGAAACATCGAATTTTACAGCCTCAAAAGAGCCATTACTATTCAAAGATTGCATTTCATTAATGGTTTTATTCGCCGTTTCATCAGAAGCAGTATAATTTATGATTACATTAGCATTTGCTTTCGCAAATTCTAATGCAACTGCTTTACCTATACCTCTGGAGCCACCAGTAATTAAAACAACTTTATCTTTAAACATTTATATTTTTTCCAAATCTGCCTTTTCACCAAAATTGGCTACAGAGCAATCTTTAGCAATTCTTTTTATCAGTCCTGATAAAACATTTTTTGGACCTACCTCTATAAATTGATTAACACCTAAATTTTTATGGAGATAATTCACAGATTGATGCCATAAAACTGGACTGATTAATTGATCAAGTAATAAATTTTTAATTTTCATCTTATCATTAAAAATTTTTGCATCAAAATTGGTAATCATAGGCACTTTAAAATCAAAAAAATTAACAGAATCTAAAACATTTTTCATTTTATCTACTGCAGAGGTCATTAACTTTGAGTGGAATGGAGCGCTAACATCTAATAAAACTACTCTTTTTGCACCTGCTTTTTTTGCTAATTCGGCAGCTTTCTCAACAGCATACTTAACCCCAGAAATAACCACCTGGCCAATACTGTTATAATTAGCAGGTGATACATGTGCTTCCTCAGTTGAGGCATCCTCACATATTTTATCTACATCCTCATCAGGTAGACCAAGAACTGCGGCCATACCTCCAACACCTAGTGGCACAGCTTCTTGAGTAAATTCTCCTCTTTTTCTAACTGCCCATACCGCATCTTCAAAATCGATTGAACCAGATGCGACAAGTGCAGAATATTCACCCAAACTATGACCTGCTACATATGATGGTGTTATATTTTTCTCAATTTTTAAAACTTCATGAGCTGCAGTGCTGACAGTAAGTATTGCTGGCTGTGCATTAACAGTTAAGTGAACATCATCACTTTCAAAACATAATTTTTTCATATCTAGTGAAAGCTTATCGCTGGCTTTTTCAAAAACTTCTTTAGCTACTTTGAAATTCTCATATAAATCTTTCCCCATTCCAACATATTGTGATCCTTGACCAGGAAAAACTAAAGCTAACAAATAAAAACTCCAATAAACATAAATAGATTATGACTTTCTAGATTGTTGAAATTCCTCAACAGATGAATATCTATGAGCTATCTTTACTTCACCAGATTTTTTATCAACTGATAGACCAGGCAACTTTAAATCCTGATGATTTCGTCTTTTACCTACTTTTGACTTTGATTTCTTTCTTTTTGGTACTGCCATTTTATTATCCTTATTTATCCACTATTATAGGGCAAAAAATTATTTTTACAATAAATTAAAAAAGCTTTTTATCCATTCAGCTGGAGATCAACTCTTTTGTATATTCATGCTGTGGATTATTCAATATTTCACCTAGGGGCCCATTCTCTATTATTTGACCTTCCTTTAATATATATAGTCTATCGCAGACTTTTTCAATGAATTTTATATCATGTGAAATTGCTAAAAAAGTGAGATTTTTATCATTTTTCAATGTGTTTATTATATCTATGATTTCATATTGAATCTCGGGATCAAGGGAAGATACAGGTTCGTCTAATACGATTAAACTTGGACTCCAAAGTAAAGATTTAATAATCAGTACTCTTTGCCTTTGTCCACCACTAATTTCTAAAGGTGTATTTTGAAGTATTTCGTAATCTAAATTCAGTTTTTTAAAATAATAGTTAATTAAATCTTTGAACTCTTTTTGTTCGATATTAATTAATTTGTTTAAATCTAATAATATATTTTTAATTTTTTTTCTTGGATTTAAGGAACCCAACAAATCTTGATATACATGTTGTACCTTTGCAGAATATTCAACATAAGTATAGTCTTCTATATTTTTATCAAAAGCTTTAACTGACCCAGTAAAACCAGAATGATATTTAGTTATTAACTTAGCTATTGTTGACTTACCTGATCCACTTGAACCTAAAAGTCCTACAGATTCATTTTTTTTTATCAATAAATTAATATCATCTAGAATTTTATTATCATCTATAAAATAAGATACTTTAGACATAGAAATGATCTCTTCTTTAACATCAAATATTTTAAAATTTTCATTATTTATATTATCAATGATAGAATCTTTAGGTATTTGATTGATTATTTTATTTTCAATTTTAAAAATACAATCACAAAATTCCTTCGCTATTCTGTAATCATGTGTAATAAGTATAATTCCAATATTTCTAGAATCGCATATAACTCTGAGAAGGTTTAATATTTTTTTTTCGTTAAGATTATCTAAAGAAGAAGTAGCCTCATCAGCTATAATTAAATCAGGATCATTTTGTAAGCTTAATGCTATTAAGATTCTCTGGGCCATACCTCCACTAAGCTCATGAGGATATTTAAATAATATTTCTTCCTGATTTTCAAATCCGACTTCATTCAGTAGACTATCAATCTTTTCTCTTAAATTAATTTTAGTGGAATTTTTTTTATTATTTATTCTAAAGTGGTTCAATATGTTTAAGGTTGGGTTTAGTGATGACAATGGTTCCTGAGGAATATAGGAAATATTTTTTGGTTTTGAAATACTAAGACCATTTAGAGTTAAATTTTTATATTGTTTTTCGGCATTATATTCATTTTCAAAGCCAAGAATTGCATAAGCCAATAATGATTTACCTGAACCACTTTTCCCGATAATTGCAATTTTACAGGGCCTTGCGACCAACAAGTCAGCATCATCTATTATTTTTTTTTCATCAATTGATATAGTTAGCTTTCTTATGTCTAAATAATTTTTCATTTTCTAATTTAAGATTCTTTTATATTAAAAGTGTATAATTTTATTATGGAAAATAAAATTAAAATATTTATTATTGCTATTTTAGTTATAACCTCAGGTTATTTTGGTATTTCATACTATCAAAATATGAATACAAAAAATGATCAACTTAAACTAGAAGAAATCAATAAAAGTTTTATTAATAATGATTTTGAAGATATTGAAAATCTAATTAAATATATAAATTTATTAGAAACGAACGATATAACTCAACCTCATTTATCTCTATTAATAAAATCAATAAACTATAATATAGGAGAAAATAACTTCGTAAATGATCAAGAGATTAAGATATTAATAAATTTTTATAATGGAAAATATAAAACAAAATTTAATGATATTTCATCTGATATCATTCATGATTTTTACATATCATCAATAAGTAAACTATTTTATGGAATTGGTGATTGTGAGAACGCAAAATTGTATTCTAGTAAAATTAAATATTTTAATTCAATTAAAGATGATACGGATAATTTTATAAATTCGTGTCAAGGAGAGTAAGATGTTAATTTATATTTTAATAGGTATTACAGGTGGATTTTTAAGTGGATTCATGGGAATTGGCGGTGGAATTATAATGGTTCCATTTATGGTTTATTTTGCTAACTTTTCTCAACATTTAGCCCAAGGAACATCACTTGCTGTATTAAGCATACCAGTGGTAATGTTTGGAGCCTATCAATATTATATTCAAGGTAATGTGAATATTAAGGCAGCCTTAATAATTGCTTTGTTTTTTTGTTTAGGAATTTTTTTAGGCTCGAAATATGCGCAAACTCTTAGTTCTGATACGTTAAAAATTATTTTTGGATTCCTTATGATATTGATTGGAATAAAGATGGTAACAACTTAGGAACTATAAAACTCGTTAGATTTCTCAATAATTTCATTTAAATCTTTGCACCAATATACTTCCTTATCTTTTCTCATCCATGTTAATTGTCTTTTTGCTAATCTCCTTGTATTGACGATTATCTTTCCTATTGCTTCTTCATAAGATAATTTACCTTGTAAGTAATAAGCGATCTCACTGTATCCTATAGATTGTATTGGCTTAATTTTATCACCATATTTCGAGATTATTCTTTCAGCTTCTTTTAGAAGACCGCGATCTATCATGAAGTAGACTCTTTCCTCAATTAGAGAATCTAAATCTTTTTTTGGAATATCAAGAGACAATTTTATATATTTAATATTTTTAAATCCCATTTTTTTTGATGAAGACATAAAAACAGAAGGCTTGGTTTTTGTTATATAAAATATTTCTAAAAATCTTATAATTCTATTTTTATCATTTCTAGAAATCTTTCTGGCACAATCTTGATCAATTTCATTTAATTCATTATATAGATTTTCCAAACCATATTGATCTATCCGTTTTTTAAATTGGTCTCTTAATGAATCATTCTTTCCAATGCCCTCAGTAAGACCATTTAGCAATGCATCAATATAAAGTTGTGTTCCACCAGAAATTATAAAAAAAGATTTTTCTGAATCATTAATAATTTTTCTAGAATCATGCATAAATCTCCATGCATCATAACTTTCATATGGCTTTATTATATCTATTAAATGATACTTAATCTCTTTTTGCTGATCCTTTGATGGCTTTCCAGTGCCAATATCGAAAGAATCATAAACATGCATAGAATCTGCACAAATAATTTCAGAGTTAAAATATTTCGCAAGATAAAAGGAATTTGTAGTTTTATCGGAACAAGTTGGGCCTGTTAAAATAATTAGCTTTTTAAATTTCTCTGTAGTTGTCAATGTTTTCGTCTAATGCTTCTTTTCTACTTAACCTAATTTTTCCATCTCTTTCCTTAGAAATACACTTCACTAAAACTTCATCACCTTCATTTAAAATATCAGTAACTTGCTTTACCCTTTCTTTTGCTAATTCTGAGATATGAATTAAGCCATCTAATGTGGGACTAAGTCCTACTATAGCACCAAAATCAAGAATTCTTTTAACCGTTCCTACATAAAATTTACCTACCTCAATTTCTCTAACTATATAGGCGATATCTCTTAAAGCATTCTTACAATTCTCTTCATTCAATGATATAACATTTAATTTTCCTGTATCATCAACATCAATTTTGACATCATTATCTTCAGTTAATTTTCTTATATTTTTGCCACCAGAACCAATAATATCTTTAATTTTTGATGGATCTATCTGAATTGTTGTAATTCTTGGCGCATAAGGTGAGATATTCTCTTTTTTTGAATTTATCGTTTTTGCCATTTCATCTAATATATGCAATCTTCCTGCCTTGGCTTGAGTTAAAGCTGAGCTAAAAAGCTCTTTGCTTATACCTTTAATTTTTATATCCATTTGCAAGGCTGTGATTCCTTCTGAGGTCCCACAAACTTTGAAGTCCATGTCCCCTAAATGATCCTCATCACCCAAAATATCTGAGAGAATAACAAAATCATCGCCTTCTTTTACTAATCCCATTGCAATACCTGCAACGGGTGACTTGACTGGAACGCCAGCATCCATTAGAGATAATGATGATCCACAAACTGTTGCCATTGAAGACGAACCATTTGATTCAAGTATGTCTGAAACAATTCTTAAGGTATAAGGAAAATCATCATCCTCGGGCAATATTGCTTGAACAGCTCTCTTAGCTAATTCACCATGCCCTATTTCTCGCCTACCAGTACCTAATCTGTTAGAAACCTCTCCAACGCTAAATGGAGGAAAATTATAGTGAAGCATAAACTTTTTCTTCTCCTCTCCCATTAACGTATCAATTCTTTGTTGATCATCTTTACTACCCAATGTACATGCAACAAGTGCTTGAGTCTCACCTCTAGTAAAAACAGCTGAGCCATGAGCTCTTGGCAATAGGCTTATCTCAGAGGATATAGGTCTAATTTCCTCAAAGTTTCTCCCATCTATTCTTGTATTGTCATCAAACATCATTTTTCTAACATATTTCTTTTTTAAATTATCAAAAATTTCTTTAAATTCTTTTTCATTAAAATTTTCAATTGTAGATAATTCACTCAAAGCATTTTGAAAAACTTCGCTTGATTTGGAGCTTCGTTCTTGTTTTAATTTAATTCTGATAGCTTCATTTAAAGAAGAAGAGATTTTAGATTCTACTATATTTAAAAAATCTTGATCAATTTCTTTTTCAGGAACTTCTCTTTTAATAATTTCATCAGAAACAAGTTGTTTCTGAATATCTATAATCTCTCTTATTTTCTCATGTCCAAAAAGTAAGGCTTCTATAACTTCTTCCTCAGGAACTATATCAGCACCACCTTCTACCATAAGGATAGCATCAGCACTACCTGCAATAATAAAATTTAAGTCTGAATTTTCTATTTCTTCGTATGATGGATTACAAATTAAATTTCCTTCAACTCTCACAACTCTAACACCCGCTAGGGGGCCGTCAAAAGGTATATTTGAAACTGTTAAGGCTGCGGAAGCAGCAGTAAGAGCAAGGACATCTGGAGGATTTACATCGTCTGCTGAGTAGACAGTAATAATTACTTGAGTTGGATAATTATAGTCTTTAGGGAACATTGGCCTTAATGGTCTATCAATTAATCTAGAAATTAATGTTTCCATTTCAGACGGTCTAGCCTCTCTCTTGAAATAGCCGCCAGGTATTTTACCTGCGGCAAAAGTTTTTTCTTGGTAATTAACTGTTAAAGGAAGAAAATTATCATCGACCGGCTCTTTATTACTAACAACAGTTGCCAGAACTTGTGTTTCGCCTAATTGTGCGAAAATTGATCCATCAGCCTGCTTAGCAAGCTTTCCGGTTTCTAAAGAAAAATGCTTACCATCAATTGTTTCTGTGACTTTTTTATATGAAATCATTGGATTCTACTTTCTAAGTCCAAGCTTAGATAAAATTTCGGAATAAACATCTAGATTCTTCTTCTTTATATAACTTAAAAGTTTTCTTCTTCTCTCTATCATTAGCAAAAGACCTCTTCTTGATGATGTATCTTTTTTAAATTTTTGCACATGTTTAGTAAGCAGTTCAATCTTTTTGGTTAGGATAGCGATTTGCACTTTACTTGAGCCGGTATCTCCAGACTTTGTGGCATATTCTTTAATTATTTCTTGTTTGTTTATTATCAATATTTAATCCTTAAAAATTAATAGCTTAATAATTAATGATTAATTGAAAAAAATCAAGTTAATAATTGATTTATGAAAGTATTTCTACTTTCGAATAATGATAGTTACCATCATTTTTGAAGAAACTTACCAGTAGTAGCTTTATTTCATTTTTGGTCGTTGCAATAATATTTACAACTTTATTATCAATTAATTCTTGTTTTCTTATTTGATCTACAAGCTCATCTGATATTAGTCCAATATTGACTATTTTATAATTATTTGATCTAAGTATGCCTTTAATGCATTCATCGGATGCAAAAATTATTGTAAAAATATTTGAAATATCAAAGAATAGCTCTTCACTAATCTGAAAGTTCTTAATATCAATAGAATCTCTAATCTTAAAAGGACCACTTTCCAATCTTTCTAAATCACATAAAGTAGCAAATACGTTCAATTTTGAACCAATTGAATCTACCAGGGATCTGATGTATGTGCCTTTTGAACATTTAACAAATAACTCAAATGAGGATCTATTCAATTTAATTATTTCAATATCATGAATAATTGATCGATTTTTTATTGGTTTGAATTGCTTATTATCTCTTGCTAACTTGTAATACCTTTGACCACTAATTTTTTTCGCAGAATATTTGGGTGCATCATATTCAAAATCACCCAAGAAAGTAAGAATTGTTTTTTTTATTACATCTTTTGATAAGTCATTAATTTTTTTTAATTTATTATAAGCAATTACTTTTCCTGTAATATCTAAAGTATCAGTCTTAAATCCTAATATTGCCCTTAATCTGTATACCTTTGGACCATCATCCAAGTATTTTATTAGTTTAGTCATATTATCAGTAAATATTGGCAAAACGCCTTTAGCTAGTGGATCTAATGTACCTAAAAAACCAGCTTTTTTAACAGACATCAATCTCTTAATTATTTGCAAATGGCTGTTAGAAGACTTCCCTTTAAATTTATTTAAAACTAATACTTTATTTTTCATTTAATATTTTATCAATTAAGTCATTTCTAAGTTTTTCAATAGAGCCTTGATATTTTAATCCAGAAGCATTTTTATGTCCTCCACCGCCAAATGTATTTGCAATTTTGGATAAATCAACAAAACCATTAGATCTCAAACTAGCTTTCCAGGAATTTTTTTCAATTTCTCTTATAAAAATTCCTACTTCTACTTCTTTGTGATTTAATAAAAAATTTGCGATACCTTCGGAATCTTCTTTAGAAGTTTTGGTCTCTTTGTAGTCATTTAAGGTGCAATAACAAATTGCAACTCTTGAATTGTCATCAAATAAAATAGTTGAGAAGATTCTTTTTTCAAGATTCAATCTATATATAGATCTATCATTATAAATATTAGAATTAATTAATTTTAAATCAGCATTATCGTTCAATAATTTTGAAGCTATTAAAAAAGAATCAGTATTTACATTGGAATTTTTAAAAGATGAAGTATCAGTAATAATTCCAGTCATTAGACACGTGGCAATTTTATTATCTATTTCAATACCTAAGGCAACTATAATTTTATAAATTAAAATTGCTGTTGCAGATGCATTAACATCAATTAACATAAATTGTGATTCTATTTTGGGGCTTTGATGATGATCTATTACTGCGATATGTCCTTGATACCCGTCAATATATTTTTCAATCTCCTCACCAGCTCTTTCGAAATCATTAAGATCTAAAAATAAAACTAGTTCAATATTATTTGGTATGTCGGATTTAGTATTAATTAATTTCTCAGCTTCAAGAAAATTTAAATATTCAGGAAATTTATCGCGATTATATATATAGCAATTTTTGCCAATTTTTTTTAATGAATAATATAGCCCCATACTGGATCCAATAGCATCACCATCAGGATCATAATGTGAAACAATTAGTATATTTTGAGAATCCAATATTAATTTTGATATTTTGTTTAAATTCTTTAATGACATTATATCGATTGTGCAATTTTATCATGCGTAAATATTTCTAAAATATCACCTTGCTTGATATCAGTAGATTCATCTACTCCTATGCCACACTCAAAACCTGATGCAACTTCCTTCACATCATCTTTAAACCTTTTAAGAGAATCAAGTGGGCATTCACTTATGACTTCATCATTCCTCATTACTCTAAATTTATGACCTCTAATTGCTTTACCATCTTGAATATAACAACCTGCAATTTTTCCTTTTTTTGTTAAATTGAAGACCTCTCTTATCTCAGCATGACCTACTATTCTTTCTTCAAGTATTGGATCCAATAATCCCTCTAATAATTCTTTAATTCTGTCTAAAATTTCATATATTATTTCATAAGTTTCACATCTAACACCTGATTTTTCCAAAAGCCTTTTAACATCATTCTCAATTTTAGTCGAAAAACCTAATATAATTGAGCCTGTAGATTCGGCTAACATATGATCAGATTCGTTTATTGAACCTACAGCAGAATGAACGACCTTTGATTTGCATTTCTCTGATTCAAAATTATTAAGGGCAGAAATTAATGCATCCAATGATCCTTGCGTGTCAGCTTTCACGATAACTGGAAGTTCTTTTATTTGTCCTAATAAAACTTCTGAATTAATAAAGTCTAGCCCAACTGTGTGAGATTTGAATGCCTCCTCCTCTTTTATAGCCTGTTGCCTATTCCTGATAACTTCTTTTGCTATCTTATCGTTCTTAACAATATTGAAAGGCAACCCTGCATCCGGAACGCCATCTAAACCTAATATTTCAATTGGTAAAGATGGTCCTGAATTTTTCACTTGTGAACCTACATCATCAATTACAGCTCTAACTTTTCCAGAATTTGTACCACATATAATAAAATCACCTCTTTTAATCTCGCCCTCTTTTGGTATTAATGTTGCTACCACACCTCTTCCTTTATCAAGATAAGATTCAAGTACAAAACCGTTAGCAGGGACTTTATCGTTCGCTCTTAGTTCTAGCAAGTCTGCCTGAATAGTAATTAGCTCTAATAATTCATCAATCCCTGTTCCATCCAAAGCTGAGACAGGTACGCATGAAGTATCGCCACCCCAATCATCAGGCGCAAGGTCATGTTCGGAAAGCTGAGATTTAATATTTTCTATATTTGATTCAGGTTTATCAATCTTATTGATAGCAACAATAATTGGTACATTTGCAGATTTTGCATGATTTATAGCCTCTATGGTTTGAGGCATTATACCGTCATCTGCTGCTACAACTAAGATAACAATATCAGTCAAGCTTGCTCCTCTGGATCTCATAGCTGAAAAAGCTGCATGTCCAGGCGTATCGATAAAAACTAATTTTTTATTTTTAAAATCGAAACTGTAAGCACCAATTGATTGAGTAATTCCACCATGTTCAGAATTTGCAACCTTGGCTTTTCTAATATAATCCAATAATGATGTTTTACCGTGGTCAACGTGTCCCATAACAGTAATTATTGGGGGTCTTAATTTAATATCTTTTTCATTAAATTTAATATCCTTATTAATAAATTCTTTTTCATTAAATGTATCGACATCGACATCGTAATCAAATTCAGATGCTATAATCGTTGCTTCATCTGAATCAATTTCATCTTTAAAAGTTAAAGTCAGTCCTAAATCAGAAGCTTTTTTAATAACCTCATTAATTTTTAAATTCATTTTATTAGCTAATAAAGAAATTAATATCCTTTCTTGGATCTTTATTTTTTTTGTTTTTTTCTTCTCTTCCTTTACCTCTTCATCAGCTGCAATACCATTTTGTTCCGAATCCTTTAAATTATCTTTTTGTTTGGATTTTTTTTGATAATTATTTGATACAAGGAATTCCTTTCGAGCGCCTGGCAGTTTAGCTTTAACAGCACTTCTTAAGGCATCTAAAGCATCCTCATCAATTATTTCCGCATTTGATGGCTTAACCTTAACTTTCTTCTTTTGCTTGGTTATATCTTTAGACGTTGCCTGATTATCTTTTTTCTTTTTTTGCTCATTCTCTAGTTGATTTTTTGATAAATCTGCAGCGGGGATTGGATCATTCTCCTTAATGTTTTGCCTTTGTTCTCTTTTCAAATTTGAGGGCTGATTAGGCTTAGGTTTTTTCTTAACTTCTTCATTTTCCAAAGTTCTAACTACTTTTCTAGCATTAGAATTGATATTTTTTTCAGTTATTTTTTTTGGTTTTTTTCTAATCTGATCATCTGTATCAGAATCTTTTGATTTTGTTTTTATTTCATTTAAATCAGATGCTTTATGTTTTGGTTCAGAAGTTGCTTCATCATTATCAACTGGTAATTTTTCCTTTTTTGGCTCTTCCTTCTTCTTTCTTCTTATAGTAACTCGAGATCCAGATCTTTTTATAATATTGTTATCATCTTTGGGTTTATTGAGAATAGGCTCTCCTACTAATGAAACTTGAATTCTTTTTGCATCTTCAATCGATATAGAGCTTGATTGAGTTCTTGCAATAATAGAGAGTTCTTTACACTTAGAAAGAATATCTTTGACTTCTAGAGACATTTGCTCAGATAATTCTTTAATTTTAATTTTACCCATAAAAATTATTCCTCAACTTCCTCCTGTTCACTTTCTCCATCATTATCTATTTCTATATTCCTGAGCCTATCTTTTAAAGCATTTCTTGCAGCCAACTGAATCTTACCTATATCCTCTTCGCTTGTTATTCCTGATGACTTAGAAATTGATTCTATTTCTCCAAAAGCTATATCCTCTAAAGTGTGAAAACCGCCAGCAAATAAGAGGTTTGCATTGACTTCAGAAATATTTGGTAAAGTTAAAAGTAACTTTACAACAGACTGTTGTTCTTCTTTCAGTTGTATGTCTGTCTTAACTGTAATCTCCCACTGAGTTAATTCGGATGCCAATCTTACATTCTGCCCTCTTCTCCCAATACACAGAGAATATTGATCTTCGTCAACAATAACCTCCATAATTTTGGATGATTCATCGAGAATAACTTTATTAACCCTTGCCGGTGATAATGCATTACATGAAAATCTTGCAGGATCAGGAGACCAGGGAACAATATCAATCTTTTCTCCTTTTAATTCTTGAATTATGTTTTGAACTCTGGAGCCTCTCATGCCTACACATGCACCAACAGCATCAATGTCAGAATCACCAGAAGATACTGCAATTTTGGTTCGACCACCTGGATCCCTTGAAATACCCATAATTTCTACAATTCCTTCATTGATTTCGGGCACTTCAGATTTAAATAATGATTCAACAAAATTTTTATGTGCTCTTGATAAAACAAGCTGAGTTCCTCTTTTATCTTCCTCAATTCTCAAAAGAACTGCCCTTAGTCTATCTTTGGGTTGAAAATATTCACGAGGCACTTGTTCTTCATAAGGAATGATTGCTTCAGTTCTACCAATATCAACAATTATCGCACCTCTGACCATCCTTCTTACAATACCGTTTACTAATTCACCTTGTCGTGTTTTAAATTCTTCAAAAATTACTTTTGCTTCTGCTTCTTTAATTTTCTGAATTATTTTTTGGCGAGCATTCTGTATAGCAATCCTGGAGTATTTAGGATTCAATTTAATTCCAATTTCTTCATCTATCTGGACTTCAGGGTCAAGCTCTTTGGCTTCTTTAATAGATATTTCCATGTCCTCATCAAATACATCTTCAACTACTTTTTTAAACTCAAAAAGTTCAATCTCATTAAATTCATTAAACTGACATTCTAAATCTTTATAAGATGGATCAGTTTTCATAAGCTTGTGTGCTGCAGCAACTACAGACTCATTAACAGCATCTAATATTATTTCTTTTTCTATTCCTTTATCTTTCGATACAGAATCAATAACTCTAGCTAATTCATTAAATTCATTTACCATTTCATCCTCTACATATTTAAGTTTGCTTTTTGAATATCTGACAAACTAATTTCATATAATTTTCCGCTATCATTAACCATTACAGACTTATTATTAATATCTTCAAGCATTCCACTGAAGACACTTTTTCCATCTTCCGAGGTTAATGAAACAATCTTAACTTTTTTACCTTTATACCTCTCAAAATCATTTTGTGTTTTTAAAGGCCTTTTTGGACCTGGAGACGAAACCTCTAGCGTATATTCGTTTTCAAAAAAATTATCAACTTCAGGAAACTGATTAACTAAGTTATTTACATTTATACAGTCATCAATTGTAACATTACCGCAATTATCAATATAAATAATCATTTTATCTACCTTCTTTGATTGAACTATTTCCAACTCTACCAGCTCATATCCAGCATTTATACAAATTGAAGAAATAATCTCTTCTAATTTAATTCTATCCATTCCTTCATACCCAAATAATAAAGAAGCGGGGCATGCCCCGCTTCTCTAACATTAAAATAATAACATTAGTAAATCACTATTCAATCTTAGATAGAAAGGAAAGTTCAAGTTTTTTTAGCTTTTTAATCTGATCTCTTAATGATGCCGCCTCTTCAAACTTTAAATTATTAGATAATTCTTTCATTTGAAGTCTTAGTTCATCAATTTTGCCGCCAATCTCATGAGGTTGAATTTTCAAATCATTTAAAAAGTTATCTTCATTAATATCAAGTTTATATATGGTATTCATATTAAGGTCCACTTTTTTAGTTATAGATTTTGGAACGATATTATTTATTTTATTGTAATAAAGTTGCATATCTCTCCTTCTATTGCTTTCCTTAATAGCTTTATCCATTGAATTTGTTATTTGATCGGCATACATTATAACTCTCCCTTTTATATTTCTTGCAGCACGACCAAAAATTTGTATTAAAGATGATTCAGATCTTAGATAACCTTCCTTATCAGCATCCAAAATAGCAACAAGCGAAACCTCAGGTAGATCTAGACCTTCTCTCAAAAGATTTATGCCTACCAAAACATCAAATCTATCAGCTCTAAAATTTTTAATTATCTCAATTCTTTCAAGTGTTTTAATTTCAGAATGCATATATTCTACACGTAAATCCTTTTCTTTATAAAATTCTGTTAGCTCTTCGGCCATACGCTTAGTTAGAGTTGTAACTAAAACTTTATCTCCATTCTTAACAGTTTCTTTTATTTCATTAAATAAATTATTAATCTGATTTTTTGAAGGTAATACGTTTATTTCAGGATCAATTAATCCTGTTGGTCTAATTATTTGCTCCACAACTTCATTGCCAGATTTATCTAACTCGTACTTTGAGGGTGTAGCAGAAACGTATATGATTTGATTAACTTTTTCCTCGAATTCTTTAATATTTAATGGTCTATTGTCTAAAGCAGATGGTAATCTGAATCCATGATCGACAAGAGTTTGTTTGCGAGATCTATCCCCTTCATACATTCCCCTAATTTGAGGGATTGTTTGGTGGCTCTCATCAATAATCATAAGAAAATCTTTAGGAAAGTAATCTAATAAAGTATTTGGAGGCTGACCATACTTGCGTTGATCAAGGTGCATAGAATAATTCTCAATTCCAGGACAAAATCCCATAATCTCCATTAACTCCATATCTCTAAGAGTTCTTTCTTCTAACCTTTTACATTCATCGAGCTTGCCCATTTTTTTCAAATACTTTAATTGCTTTTTAAGCTCTTTCTCAATTGAGACAATAGCATGTTCAGTAGTTTTCTTTTCTACCACATAATGTGAGCTAGGAAAAATAACTGTTGAACTAACTTCTTCAATTATTTCAGTTGTATATAAGTCTATCAAAAAAATTTTGGCAATTTTATCATCGTCAAATTTTATCTTTAAGCCTATATCTTCCATATTTGATGGCATTATATCCACATAATTTCCTATAGCTCGAAATGTTCCTCTTCTTAGGTCTATTCGAGTTCTTTCATATTGAACTTCTATAAGTTTTTTTAGGAATGAATCCCTATCTATAATGTCATTTACATTAATTTTGATAATCATTTCGTAATATTCTTTAGGCGATCCAATTCCATAAATACACGATACGCTTGAAACGATTATGACATCTTTCTTATCAAATAAAGCACTTGTTGCAGAGTGCCTCAAATGATCAATATGCTCATTAATTTTAGAATCCTTCGCAATGTAGGTATTAGATGAGGGAATATATGCTTCAGGTTGATAGTAATCGTAATAACTAACAAAATAGTGAACTTCATTATCAGGAAAAATTTCTTTAAACTCTTCGTATAATTGTGCAGCAAGAGTTTTATTGTGAGCCATTATTAAAGTTGGCTTAGATACTTTCTCTATAATATTTGCAATTGTAAAAGTCTTGCCGCTCCCAGTAACACCCAGTAAAGTTTGAGCTTTTTTACCAGAGTTAATATTACGAGAAAGCCTTTCGATAGATTTTGGCTGATCACCCTCTGGTTGATAGTCGACTTTTATTCTAAAATCACACATATTACTATTGTAACGGAATTGTTAGGAATTGACTTTTAACTTTCTTTTTGGTTTGCTTTGATACTATGAAAAGCACTGTTTACTTAGTTGGCGCAGGACCTGGTGATCCAGGATTAATAACGATAAAAGGCCAAAAACTTATTTCAATTGCTGATGCAATTGTATTTGACTACCTATCTAATCCATTGTTGATGAAAAATGCAAAACCAAGTTGTATTAAAGTGAATGCAGGAAAAAGGTTGGGTTTTAAAACCATGACTCAAGATCAAATAAACAGAAAGTTAGTATCATTAGCAAAAAAAAATCTTAAAATAATAGTTAGGTTAAAAGGTGGTGATCCTTTACTTTTTGGAAGAGGTGGTGAGGAAGCAGAATATCTTAAAAAGAATAGAATCAAATTTGAAATTATTCCTGGTATAACTTCAGCAATTGCTGTTCCTGCTTATGCAGGTATTCCAATAACCCATAGAGATAATACGAGCTCCTTAACAATAGTAACAGGTCATGAAGATCCAGATAAAGAATCTTCTTCTATAGATTGGGAATCACTATCAAAATCAAAATCAATAGTTTTTTTAATGGGTACTAAAAATTTAAAAAAAAATATTCAACAACTAATAAAATATGGAATGAGTGTAAAGACAAAAATAGCTGCTATACAATGGGGGACTTATCCAAAGCAAAAAACTGTAACTGGTAATTTTAAAAATATAATTGATAAAATTAAGATTAATAAAATTAAATCTCCTTCGATTATTGTCATTGGTGAAGTTTGTAAATATAGAAATAAATTATCTTGGTTTGAAAAAAAACCTTTATTTGGTAAGAAAATAGTTGTTACTAGAGCAAGGAAAAATTCAAGCAGTTTAACAGAGAGGATTTTTGATAATGGTGGTGAATCAATAGAGATACCTACAATTGAAATCAAACCTATAAAAAATAAAAAAAATAATAAAATAATAAAGAATACAAAAAATTTTGATTGGATTGTTTTTACTAGTGTTAATGGAGTTGATCAGTTTATGGATAGATTTCTTGAAGAAAAGAAAGATATTAGAGAATTAGGGAAAATTAAAATTGCTGCGATTGGGAGCGAAACAGCAAGAAGTATTTCAAAGAGAGGATTAAGTGTTGACTTGGTTCCTAAAAAGTTTGTTGCAGAGTCACTTATTGATGAATTTAAAAAAAGAAGAATCAATAACACCAAAATTTTAATACCTAGAGCTAAAGGCTCTAGGAGAATATTAATTGATGGTTTATTAAAGTTAAAAAATGATGTAAAAGAAATATTTGTATATGAATCTTTAATTCCCAAGAAAAATATTAAGGAAGAGGTTAAAAAAAATATTATTAATAATAATATTTATGCGATAACTTTTACAAGTTCGTCAACTGTTGATAATTTTTTTAAATTCATAGATCCTAAAGTAATAAAAAAAGAGAGAAACATTAAATATTTTTGCATAGGACCAATCACAGCAAAAACTCTCATGTCATATGGGCTTAAGCCTTTCAGTATTGCATCTAAATTTACAATTGAAAATCTTTTGCAGGATATTATTAAGTTGAAGTGAGAAGATTTTATTTAGAAGAAAAGATTGAATTAGAAAAAAAATTTTTTATTAAAAATGATTTATTTAATCATGTAATAAATGTATTAAAATTTAAAAAGAACCAAAATATCGTTTTTTTTGATATTACCTCTAACAATTTCTTTTGTGAGATATTAAATGTTAATAAAACGAATGCAGAAGTTATTCCTTTATATAAAATACCCCAAAAAGTTCAAAGTAAAATTGAAATAAAGGTATATCAGTGTATTCCAAAAGGTAACATATTAAATGATATAATTGAGAAAGATGTAGAATTAGGAGTTACTGAGTTTACACCTATAATTTCTGAGAGAACCATAAAGAGAACAAAAGAATTCAAAGAAAAATGGAATGAGATAATTAAAAACTCAACCCAACAATGTGGTAGGTCTAGACTAATGAAAATCAACACTCCAGTATATTTTAAAGATCTTTTTAAAAATGAATTTGATGGTGAGAAAATTATTTTTTATGAAAATGCAAATGAATTAATAAAATTAGATTTCTTTAATAAGAAAAAAAAGAACAGCGTACATATAATACTTGGCCCTGAAGGTGGATTTAGTTTAGATGAAGTGAATACTGCAAATTCTAACGGATTTAAATCTTACTCTCTGGGAAATAATGTTCTCAAATGCCTTACTGCAAATATACTTGCTGTAGGATTTATTTATTTACTTAATTCTAAGTAGTTTTTTCTTATACAGATAGATAAGTATTAAAGTAACAACCAAAATAAAGATAATAGTAATAAAAGACCTCTGAGATATAAGACTTTGAAAATCTTTATTAAATTCTAAATTTATCTCATCACCAATCTTTATAAAATCTATAGAATATGTGACATATGATTGATCACTTAATTCTTTTATATCTGATTTAGATTTTGTAAATTCTAAACCTTCAATCAACATATTAATCTTATTTTCAGGAACTATTATGGTAAGCGAATCAATATTATTATAGAAATTTTTTGTTAAATTAGCTCCTAAGAAATTTAGTTTTTTACTATATGTAAATACCACTCTCCTTTCTCCTGGAGGCAAAGGTATGGTCTCAATTATGGAATCATCGCTAACGATGAATGTTTCAAGTGATCGATGTGGAAATGATAAATCTTCAATATCTTTATATTTTGAGAATCTAAGAACTTTCCTTTGATCTTCAATAAGACTGTTATAACCAACATAGATATTTTTTGAAATATTATTGATATTGTATATCTCTGCAAAAAGTAAATTATTATTTGCCTCGTCATAACTTATAACCATATGTGAAGATTTTATTTCCACTACTTCTTTTTCTTGAGTTGAGTTATAAACGGTGAGATTAACATCTTTAATATTTTCCTCTGGCATGTAATAGAATTTATCGGTTGAATATTCTATTCCATCATGAAGGATTTTAACTCTATATGCTATATTGCCTTTCAAATCTTTCAATTTAAAATATCCATCTTTAGTCTTAACATTTTTTTCACTTATTATTTTTTCAGCCATTACGGATTCTAATTTAATTTCATATTCTTCTTTACTATCATCAGAAAAATTTCTGACTCTGCCTTCAAGTAAAACTGAAGAATTAGGTTTAATTTTATTTTTAAGAGAATCAATATAATCAATAATTCTTAGTGTTTCCGATGTTGACAAATTCATGTTTGGCATTGGTGGATAACCTTTATTTATAGGCCTACTTTCATATTTTTCATACAGCTTGTCAGTATTTGATATCCATTGTATTAAGTCTTGTTTCGAATATTTATTTCCAACTTTCCACAAGTCAGGTCCTACGAATTTCCCTCGTCCAATAACATGGCATGTTACACATCTTTTCTCAACAAATAATTTTCTTCCCTCACTTGGATTTGCGAATGATTGATGTGAAACTACTAATAAAATTAGTAAAATAAATTTTAACAATTTAATCATCTTTATATTCCCAGTTGTACTCCTTAATCTTAGTTTTTTTAATAAACAATGGCTTTAGAGTGAAAAAAAATAACAACATTAGAATAAGAATAGGAAAAACTATTTCCATAATTAATTCCTCCTGACTAACAATAGAAAACCACCCAGAATTGAGATTAAACTTCCTATCCACAAAAAAGAGACGAGTGGGTTTATATAAAGTTTAAGGTTTAGGCTTCCCTCAAAATTTTTATCAACCAATATTAAATAATAATCTTTAATAAACGTTGATCTTATTGCTACCTCAGTTTCACGATTAATCTCTCTATTGCCTTCATATTTATACAAATTTTGCTCTGGAAATAAATTAAATACTTTTTTTTGGTCGGTTAATGATATATTTGCACCAAGAATATTTTTTGCTTCAGTTTCTTTATCATAAATATAATTTAATTTTAGTAATAATTTGTCTACATAAACTTCATCGCCTTCATTTAAAGTTAAATCATATTTTTTTTCAAAGTTAGATGAGAATGAAACACCCATGATCATAATGATTACACCAAAGTGAATTATGAAAGAACAATATCTTCTAAATTTTTCCTTAAAAAAATTATTTTTTAGTTTTATGTCAATCATCAATTCTTTAATTATAGAAAAAAGTGGAAGCAAGCAAATCAAAAATACCATAGAGATTTTTATAGAATTAAATTGATAAAATATAAATATAGATATCAGAGTTGATAGTAATAATGGAATTTTTAAATATTTAAGAACAGGTCTAATATTACCTCTTTCCCATGGAAGAAACGGGGCAAAGGTCATCAATAAAATTAAAAGCAGTACATTAGGGAAATTTACTAAATCATAGAAACTTGGGCCAACCAGTATCCTTTTTCCTGTAAAAAACTCGGAGATTATTGGGAATATAGTCCCAATCAATACTGTTATTGTAATTACTAAGAAGAGAATATTATTAAAAACAAAAAAGTTTTCTTTTGAAGACAAAGCCTTTATTTCTCTATCTGACTCAATATATATTTTATTTTTGTAATATATCAATGATGAAAAAATAATTATTGAAAATATGAAAATCATAAAATAATCTCCAATACTTGATTGAGCAAAAGAGTGAACCGAGGATATTAATCCACTTCGTGTGATAAAAGTACCAAAAATTGTTAGAAAAAAAGCAAGAAATATTAGTAGCAGATTCCATCTTCGTAAAACATTTTTTGATTCCTGAGCGTATGAAGAATGTATAAAGGCAGTTAAAAGAAGCCAGGGCATCAATGCAACATTCTCAACGGGATCCCATGCCCAATACCCTCCCCATCCAAGCTCTAAATATGCCCACCTTGAACCTAGAAGTAATCCTATTGATAAAAAAGTCCATGAAAAATATGTCCATTTTTTAGATTCTATTATCCATTTGTTTGATTTATCTTTTGAAATTATCGACGCAGTGGCAAAACAAAAAGGTATTGTAATACCTATGTATCCAAGATATAAAGATAATGGATGAATTGACATATAAATATTCTGTAGAATAGGATTCAAACCTCTGCCATTATCAATAACTTGACTGTTAATTTCAAAAGGATTTTCAATGAAAGTTATTAAAAAAATAAAAAAAGAAAGTGTAAAGGTTCCTGCAATTTTAGAAATTGGGATTAATTGATCTAAACTCTTTTTATTTTCTATAAAAATATAGATTGATAGAATCCAAGTCCAAAGTAAGAGCGATCCGGCTTGTCCAGCCCATAAGGATGTGGCCGAGAATATTGAATTTAAATCATTACTAACGTTTCTAGCAACATACAAATTTGTATAATCTTTTGTTATAAGTTGAAATTCGATTAAAACTATAGATACAGTCAGTAGAATAAGAACTGACAATAAAGATCTTTTTCCAATGCTAGAAAATAAATTACTTCTCTTAAAAAAAGCTATAGTATAAAAAAAGAAAGATAATATTATGAATAAGAAGCTTAGGAAAATTACATTATCCCCAATTACATTAATCAACTTTTCTCCTTTTCATAATCGGCATCTTCATATTTTGTTGGGCATTTTGCAAATAATTTTTCTGCTTTAAAAGTTGATCCGCGAAAGTCGCCCTCTACTACAGCCTCTACACCGTCATCAAAGATATCTGGGATTATCCCTTTATATTCAACAATCATTGAGCTACCATCCTCCTCAATTACAAAAATAATGGAGCCATCCATATTATTTATTATTGATCCTTCTTTTACTACTCCTAGGACGCGCAATTGTTTATATTTAGGAAAATTTCTATTCTTTTCTAAAACCTCATTGACGGTCAAATAATAGACTAACGACGAATCAACAGCTTTAAATATCAAAAAGCTAAAAAAAGCAATGATTACAAAAGCTAATACTCTTAATTTAATTTTTGGTCTCATTTAAATATTATTTGTCCTTAAGCTTATTTATTTTTCCATTTAAATAGAAGATATAAGCAAAAATAATAAGCCAGCAGGCAATTTGTGAATAAAATAGAAATTTTAATGAATCAATAACTACTATCATAGTAATATTTTAACAATCATTTAACTTTTATCTAGTTTTAATCTCATATTCACAAGGACTATATATAAAAAGAAAAAAGCAATAAAAGTTATTAAAAGTGTATCCATCATATTATCGGAAATTCCACCTCCCTCACCACCAAAAACTACAGGGGAGATACCTCTCATAACTCTTACTGAAATATAAACTATTGGTAAATCTATAAAGCTTATGATTGCAAAAACTGAAGCATATTTAGGCATATTATTTTTTAGAGAAAAATTATAAAAAATCAAATAGCTTCCATATAGCAGTAAAAGAATAAAAGTTGTTGTTAATTGAGGATCCCAAGTCCACCAGGTGCCCCATACGGGTTTTGCCCAAAACATTCCAGAGATAATTGTTAGAAAAGTAAATAGAACTCCTATTTCGGCATGACAATATGCTCTGAATGATAAATTTTTATCAGAACTGATTAAAAACCTTACTGAATAAAGAAGATTCATGATAAAAGCGAGAGTAAAAACCAAGACATACCCCATATGAAAATAGAATATTCTCTGCACATCTCCCATTATTTTCTCGGTAGGTGCATATAAATAGTTCATATAAATAGCCAATGGCATAAAAATAAATAGTAAAATGTATGAAATTCTAATAAACATTTAAATTCACCTTCTTAAAGCATAACTGAATAAAATGGGACAGACCGTAATTAAAAGTATATCGAAAGCAAGTAAAAGTTGAAAATTAAACGAATTAATATATTCACCTGTGCCCAAATAATATAAGTCATTTAGTCCATTAAAGCATAAAAACAAAAAAGGAATAATTAGTGGAAAAATTGCAATAAACATGAATTGACCCTCACCCTTTATTCTTTCAAGTAGTAAGGAAAAACATGTAAAAAAAATTGATAATCCAATTAAAAATAATAAAGTGAAAGCGATAAAATTAAAATTAATTTCAATTATATAAGTTTGAGAAAAAAGATTATAAAAAATAAAAAGAATGCTAGCTTGAAATAAAAATAATATTAATGAGTATATTATTTTGGAGATACAAAAAGCAGATAAATCAACTGGTAGATTGAATACAATTAATTCATCATTTCTGCCAATCTCCAATCTAGATATTCTTTGACTTAACAAAATATTAGTAATCAAAAGCGTTACATAATATGAAAAAAGTATATGATTTTCTTTTAAATAATTTGTAAATAAGAGACTAAAAGTACATGTTAATATAAAAACGTAATATAAATTACCTTTTTCACGATATTCAATTAATAAATCTTTTAAGATTATACTTTTTATTAAACTAAACATTGTTCAAATTGACCGAATTATTAACCTCAAAGGTATAAGAGTCTTTTGTATTATCAGAAAAAATTATAGTTTTATTTTTTTTAACCAGTTCAATAAATATGTATGATATCTGGTTTTGACTTTCTATATCTAAAAAATTATAAGGTTCATCCATAACTAAAACTTCTGCATCAGATTGTATACCAATTGATAACTGAATTTTTTTTCTTTGCCCATCAGATAAATCTTTAACTTGTTTATCTTTAATTTGAGTTAATTTAAAAGAACTATTAATATCTAATTTATCCAAGCCATAGACATTAGAAAGAAATCTCAGATTCTCTTCAACAGTAAGATTTTCATAAAATGAAGGAAGAGAAGGTAAAAAAACTACCTCTTTTAAAAAATTGGTTTCTATATTATTTAAATTAATATTTTTATAGTTAATTGTTCCTTCATAATCATTATCTAGGCCTGATAATATTTTTAATAAGGTTGTTTTACCAGTTCCATTATTTCCGTATACCTGAAATATTGAATTTTTTTTAATATCAAAAGTCAAATTTCTAAAAACCTTTGTCATAAAAAAATTTTTAGAAATACTTATACAATTAAAAACTGTCTCCACACCAATAACTTTACTTAATACCTTACATAAATTAAAATTTTTAAATGAAATTTTTGCATACAATGATAAGGGTTGCTAATCTCGACAGGTCAATTGACTTTTATACATCGATTATAGGCCTGAAACTTGTAAGAAAAACTGATTATCCTCATGGAAAATTTACTTTAGCTTTTCTATCTATAAATTCAAATGATGATGAGCCATTTTTAGAGCTAACCTATAATTGGGATATAGAAAAATATGAACTCGGTACGGCTTTTGGACATATAGCTATTGGGGTTGATGATATTTATCAAATATGCGATGAAATAAAATCAAAGGGTGGTACTATAACAAGAGAACCAGGTCCAATGAAGGGAAGTAAGTCTATCCTAGCATTTGTTGAAGATCCAGATGGTTATAAGATTGAGTTGTTGCAAAGATGATATCCGTAACTAGAAAGTCACATTTTAATGCAGCCCACAGGCTTCATAATAATAATTGGAGTGATGAAAAGAATCACGAATTTTATGGTTTATGTAACAATAAGAATTATCATGGACATAATTATGATTTAGAGGTAACTGTAAGCGGTGAAATTGATAAAGAATCAGGATATTTAATAGACATGAAATATTTAAGTGATTTAATCGATATAAATGTTTGTAATAAGTTCGATCATAAGAATCTGAATTTGGATACAGAAGAATTTAAAGATTTAATTCCAACCGCCGAAAACATAGCTGTTGTTATATGGAATATCCTAAGAGAAAAGATTGATAAGAAACTAAATATTAAAGTTAAACTTTTCGAAACTGAAAGAAATTCAGTAGAATATTCAGGCTAAATTTAAATAATTCTAATAAAATAAATTTTATTCTTTATATTAAATATCATGAATTTGTTCATTATTCTTGGAAATCAACTCTTTCCAGAGAGCCATTTTAAGCCATATAAAAAGAATCATCATTTTTTTATGTCTGAAAGCTTAAAAATGTGTAATAAATATAAATATCATAAAAAAAAATTACTATTTTTACTAACATCTATGAGAATATTTGCCCAGAATTTAAAGGATAAGAACTATGATATTTCGTATAACAAGATAGGTATCAAAGATTATGATGATTTTTATCCTAATTTAAGGAAATTAATTTTAAAATATAAAGTAAAAAAAATTAAGACTTTCGAAATCCTAAATAAAAATCACGAAATTAAAATGAAGAAATTTGTTAATGATAATGGTCTTGACTGGGAAATTATTGATTCTCCAATGTTTATCAATAACAAAAAATATTTTAAAGAATTTTTATCAAATTATAAAAAACCATTGATGGTAAATTTCTACAAATCTATAAGAAAGAAATTGAACTTGTTAGTAGATATAGAAAATAAACCTTTAGGTGGCAAATGGAGTTTCGACGAAGAGAATAGAAAAAAACTACCAAAGAATATTGAAATACCACAAATGCCAAGACCAAAAAAAAATAAAGAATTAGATAATATTATAAAATTGGTTGATGTTATATTTAAAGATAATCCGGGTGATACTAAAAATTTTTGGCTCTCTACAGATCATAAAGGTGCAGAGCATGCACTAAAATCTTTTCTTGAAAATAAAATCAATTTGTTTGGCGACTATGAGGATGCTGTTAGTACAAGAGATAGCTTTTTATTCCATAGCGCTATAAGTCCATATATGAATATAGGTCTTATTACACCTGAATTAATTATAAAAAAAGTTATAGAACACAGTAAAAAAAATAATATAAAGCTCAACTCACTTGAAGGATTTATTAGACAGATAGTAGGATGGCGTGAATTCATAAAAGGTATATATGATAATTTTTCAGTTGAAATGAATAAAAATAATTTCTTTAATCATACTAAAAACCTCACAGATAGTTGGTATGAAGGAACTACTGGCTTACTTCCATTAGA
Organism: uncultured bacterium; assembly: GCA_913050245.1. Classification (GTDB taxonomy): domain Bacteria; phylum Desulfobacterota_D; class UBA1144; order UBA1144; family UBA1144. The sequence goes on from CAJWZJ010000001.1 coordinate 96,720, forward strand.
TCATACAATTCGCAATGTCAAAAAAAATGCTTGGTCCCATCATATCGAAAGGCTTATGATATTGTCCAATATAATGAATCTTTGCGAAATTAAACCTAAAAATGTATTTCAGTGGTTTATGGAAATGTATGTTGATGCATATGAGTGGGTTATGGAACCAAACGTTTACGGAATGGGGCTTTTCAGCGATGGAGGAATATTCGCAACAAAACCATATATTTGTGGCTCTAATTATTTTGTAAAAATGATGGATTTTAAAAAAGGTGAATGGTGCGATATATTGGATGGGCTTTATTGGAGATTTATAGATAAAAATCAGAAATTTTTTAAGGGTAATCCTAGGCTTTCGTTAATGACAAAAACTTTACAAAAAATTAATCCAAATAGAAAAGAAAAGATATTTAATTTAGCTGAGGAATTTATAGAACAAAATACAAATTAATTATTCCATTTTTTTCTATAAACATAATCATTATCGTACAGACTTTTTTGCTTATCTAAGTTAAAGACTCTTCCACCTCTGGGATCTGTCCCCAAACCTGCAATATACATCCAATTACAAAAGTTTATTTCAGTATCATAATCTATCAAATTTTTCTTAAAATACAGAGCGCCAGCTAGCCAGTTCAATTTTTTATTATAAATCAGATAACTTGAAAAGATTTGCCTCGCTCTATTAGATATATAACCCGTCTGTGTCAATTGATTGTTGATTGAATTAATTAAATCATCATCAAGTTTTGGGAAATTCCCTAAATTATTAGCAATACCACAAGAAGGATATTCTTTTTGGTTAAAAATTCCGGATGTATTAAAAATATTAGAGCCATAATGATAACTAAGTAGCTTAAAATATTCTCTCCATAATAGTTCAAATTTTAGCCAATAAGTTGATTGATTAGAAACTATATTTTTTTCAAAAATTTTAATCAACTTAAATACTACTCTTGGAGAAATTGTTCCTATTGATAGTGGAATAGATAGGCCAGAAGATATATTATTTCCATATAATTGATCTCTAGTTTGCTTATATGTTGGCAATGACTTTTTCATATAAAATAGAAAATTTTTAATTGTAAAATTTTCAACATCTCGAATCTTATCAATTTTATTATTTTTAATAATGTTATTATTTAATTTCTTAAAACTTCTTATTGTATCTACAGGCTCTAAAATAAGATTATTTTTTTCAACAATTTTCCTGAATTTAGTAAATGATTTTGGAAATCCATAATGTTGAATAAAAGTTTTTTGATTTATAAGATTTGCAAGCGTTATATATTTAATATCTAAATGAGGATAACTATCAGAAATTTTTTTAATCATCTGTTTTTCACTATTATATATAGGGAATCTTAAGACTACTTTTTGTATATCGTTATTTTTAATTTCTTCTATTACTATATCCTCTAATTTCTTGCCACTTCTAAAAATAGGTATTAAGTTTTTCTGAATTAACTTTTTAGCAAATGAAAGGCATGCATATTTTTTCAATTCATATCTTTTCCTAGAATAATCAGCAATGCTATTATTATCAGAATTTGGAATCCAAAGAAGAACACTTACTTCATCGTTCAAATCGAATAAATCATTGCTAATGAATGTATTGTCATCCATTCTATAGTTATTATTTACTACTAATAAAACGTTGATTTTTGTTTCTCCTACATTTATTGCTACAATAAACTACTTGATCCCATATCAGTTTCCATTTTTTCCTATTTTGAAAGTGCCTTCCACAGACAGGACATTTCTTGGTTTCTTTGTACATATATATGAAAATAGCTAATTTTAAAAATTATTCCTCTTTTTATTTAAAACTTATATATAATAGAATTATGGATTTAGAATTATTAAAAAATCTTTGCGATACGCCCGGTGTTCCAGGAGTGGAAGATGAAATTGCAAAAATAGTTTTTAAGAATATATCTTCTCTTTGTTTTAGTCATGAAGTTGACCCCATGGGAAATCATATTTTTCAAGTAAATAATAAAATTGAAGGTGCCCCTACAATACTTGTCGATGCCCATATGGATGAAGTTGGTTTTCTTGTATCTAATATTGAAGCCAATGGCATGCTTAGAGTCATATCTTTAGGAGGCATCGATCCTAAATTATTTTATGGTCAAAGATTAACTATTTGGGGCAAGAAAAATGTTGAATCAACAGTTGCAGCAATACCTCCTCACATATCTGGTAAAAATGATTCTGTCACACAAGTTGAAGACTGTTTGATTGATACCGGTTTATCAGTAAAGGAAGTTTTAAAATTAATAAAGATTGGAGACCAAGTTACCTTTTCTACTAAATGTGAAATTGGTTTCGATAGAGTAATTTCAAAAGCATTAGATGATAGAGTTGGTCTTTTTGTATTAATAGAATCTGTAAAAGCTCTTGCAAAAAAGAAACTGAATTGTAACTTTTTTGTTTCGGCCTCTGTCCAAGAAGAAATGGGACTTAGAGGCGCAAGAATAATTAACTCTAGAGTTAACCCTGATTTTTCAATTGCATTAGAAGGAACTGTATCTAATGATTTAGTTGGTGTTCCCCAATATAAATCTTTAGCGAATCTTGATAATGGGCCAGAAATTAGAATTTCAGATAAATATTTGATAGCTGATAGAAAACTTAATTCATTCATTGAAGGATTAGCAAAAAAGAAAAAAATACCTTATCAACTAACAGCAAAAAATGCTGGAGGTACAAATTCAACTGCGTTCCAGGTCACAGGAAATGGATCTAAGGCAACAGTACTATCAGTTCCTGTAAGGTATTTACATAGTCCAAGTTCAATATGTAAAATTAAAGACATTAAAAATACCATAAAATTATTAACCGAGATAATCAGTAAGATTAATACTTTTCAAAATGCAAAATAAGCAGATTTTTTCCATTTTTAAAGATTTCCTAGAAAATAAAAATTTAACATTATCTGATGAACTAAATAATCTTTATTTAAAAACTTATAAAAATTTAAAAATAGATCTACAAGATGAGGCACTGCTTGAAACTATATCCAAAGAGGATAGATTGGAACTATTGGAAAAAATTTCAGCTAAAATCAATGTTGATGATATAAATAACCAAAAAATAATAGATATTTTTTTTCATGAAATTACAGATTCTATAGACTATATATATAATCTCATAATTAGTAAGCAGCTTGGAGGCTAATATATTCTGAAATTGTTGATTTTAGGCGATTATCAGTAAAAATATTAAACAACTGTGATGAACTATTACCCCTTTTTTCTTGTTTTATTTATTATGTTGCTTTCCTTACCTTTAATAATGATTGCGACTTCTAAAATAGTCAGATTTATTGCAGGGTATAGTAATCAAACTTCAGATTCTATTTATGAATGTGGTGAACCTAGAGTAGAGAATTCATGGACAAAAATCCCAATAGCATATTATAAAGTAGCACTTATATTTATATTATTCGATATAGAATTGGTTTTTGTCTTTCCTTGGATTTTAAGTTTGGGAAATCCTTCACCTGAAATTTATCTTTCTTTTATAACATTTATAGTAATATTATTTGTTGGATGGATTTACGCTTATAAAAAAGGATTTTTAAAATGGGAAATGTAAAAAAATCTCTAAAAGACATAGGGTCTTTCATGAAATTGCCAGGAGCAAACATGTTTATGACTAAGACCGAGGATTTGTTTAATTGGGCTAATAAATCAAGTCTATGGCCTTTGTCTTTTGGGCTCGCATGTTGTGCAATAGAAATGATGGCAACTTTTTCATCAAGATATGATTTGGATAGACTCGGAATGATCACAAGGGCTTCCCCCAGACAAGCTGATCTAATGATTGTTGCTGGAACCGTTACAGTTAAAATGGGTGAAAGGATAAAGACCCTATATGACCAAATGGCTGGTCCAAAATGGGTTATAGCTGCTGGAAGTTGTGCTATCTCTGGGGATCATTACAGGCATGTTTACAGTGTAGTTCCGGGAGTGGATTGGATTATACCTGTTGATGTCTATGTTCCAGGATGTCCACCTACCCCAGAAGCTTTTATTGATGGAATCCTTGCTCTTCAGGATATAATTTCTAAAGGTAAAAGTGCCCCTACTTTTAACTCTGTCTCCTGTGAAAGAAAAAGTATTGATGAAGTAAAAGTTAAGAAAAAAGAGATATTATTTGATAAAGAGTTAATTGACTCAAATCTAATTTTTGAAAAATGCAATGAGATTAAATCTTTAGGTTATAACTACCTTAACTTTATAACCGCGACAGATTTTGATAATAGCTTAGTGCTTACCTATATGTTTTCTAATAACTTTGAAAATAAAAAATTAGAAATAAATGTTAAATTAGGTCCTGAAAATAGATTAGACTCAATTTCTAATATTTATCCCGGTGCAGAATGGCAAGAGAGAGAAGTTTATGATATGTTCGGTGTAAAATTTAATAATCACCCAAAATTAGAGAGAATCTTAATGCCAGATGATTGGATTGGACACCCTTTATTGAAAAATTATAAAATGGAACAAGCAAAATTACCCTACAGACCATCGAGAGAGGACTATGAATCTTGGAAAACAAAATTATAGAGAAAGACTTTGGTGATTTAGCCTTAAATATGGGCCCACAACATCCTTCTACACATGGAGTTTTTAGATTAAAACTTCATTTAGAAGGAGAAAAAATAAATAGAGTAGAATCCTATTTAGGTTATCTTCATAGAGGTGTTGAAAAATTAACTGAGAATTTAGATTACGATATGATTCCTCCTGTTCTTGAAAGAGATGATTATTTATCTCCAACATCTAATTCCTTGGGATTTATAAATACTATAGAAGAAATGTGTAATATAGAAGTTCCAAAAAGGGCCTCGTATTTAAGAGTGTTAATTGCTGAGCTGCAAAGAATAAGCTCACATCTTGTAGCCCTAGGTACCTATGGTTTAGATTTAGGTGGTGCGTTAGGCGGTGGAGCTAGCTTATTCCTTTATTGTTTCAGAGAAAGAGAAAAAATTTTAGATGTCTTAGAAGTTATTACTGGAACAAGATTTCATACAAATATGAACCAAGTTGGTGGAGTTAGATATGATGTTAATGATGAATCTTTAAATAAAATAAAGGACCTTATTAATTATTTAAAACCAAAGTTAAATGAATATTATAATGTTATTTCTAATGACGAGATTTTTATGAAAAGAACTAAAAATATAGGAATTATCACTAAAGAGCTTGTGATGTCTTCTGGCGGTTCAGGACCAGTAGCAAGAGGATCAGGCATAAATTATGATATTAGAAAAAATAATTCTTATGAAATTTATGATGAATTATCTTTTGAAATTCCAATTGGAAAGAATGGGGATTCTTATGATAGAACTATGGTAAGAATGAGAGAAACTATAGAATCAATCAAAATCATAGAACAAATTTTAGAAAAACTTCCTGAGGGAGCTTTGTGTTCCAGAAAGCCTCTTAAAAGTGCAAAACTTCTTAAGCCACCGAAAGGCTCACATTATAAGGCAATAGAATCGCCTAGGGGAGAATTAGGGTTTTTTATAGTTTCGGATGGTACGTCTATGCCTTATAGAATGAAAATTAGAGCACCATCTTTTAGTAATTTATCTATTGTTGAGAAATTATTACCAGAAACTTATATTGCAGATGCTGTTGTTATTCTCGGATCCCTTGATCCAGTATTTGGAGATGTGGATAGATAATGAATTTATTTATAGACTTTGTAACACCTATTTTTTTAACAATATCTATACTGATTTTAATAGTTGCCTATTTAGTTTGGTTGGAAAGAAAAGTTGCTGCTAAAATGCAGTCACGTATTGGTCCATACTTAGTAGGTAAACCGCATGGTTTACTTCAACCTCTAGCTGATGCCCTAAAATTAATGTTAAAAGATGATTCTAGTCCAAAGAATTCAGATAGGCTACTATTCAATTTTGGACCTATATGGGTTATGGTCGTTAGCCTTGCCTCCTTCGCATTACTGCCTTTTGTTTTTGAAAATCAGATGATCAAAACTAATTTAGCTTTAATGTTATTTATTGCTATTAGCTCCTTAATTATAGTTGGCATATTCATAGCTGGTTGGTCCTCGAATAATAAATTCGCTTTAATATCAGTTATTAGGATAATTGCTCAAATAATATCTTATGAAATACCTCTCATAATTTCACTTTTAATTCCTTGTATAATTATCGGAAGCCTTGGATTTATTGAAATTATTAATTATCAGCAAACAACTTGGTTTATTTTTTATCCTGTTATTGGCCAAATAGCATTTATACTTTTTTTTATTTCATCTTTAGCAGAAGGTAACAGAATTCCATTTGATTTATCAGAAGCTGAATCAGAGCTTGTATCAGGATATACAACTGAATATTCAGGAATCAAGTTTGCCCTATTCTATCTTGCTGAATATGTACATTTATTTGGTATTTCAGTTTTAGGTTCGATAATTTTTTTAGGCGGTCCTAGTGGAATATTTTTTACCTCTAACTTTCTAATAGTTTTTAAAGCTCTTTTGTTATTCACAATAGTGCTTTTTGTGAGATGGAGTTTTTTTAGGATTAGAATTGATCAATTATTAAAATTTAATTGGAATAATTTAATTCCTATTTCATTCGTTTTGCTTTTAATATCTTGCTTATTAAAATATTATATGGATTTGGTTATATGAAATTAAAAAAGATTTTTCAGAATATCATTAGAAATTTAAAATTTACAATGAGTAATATAACCAAAGGCTCAACGACTATAAATTATCCAGATGAAAAAAGGGACTTTCCCGATAAGTTAAGAATAGGAACATTTGGTCTCACAGTTGATAAAGATAGTGGAGAAGAAAATTGTATAGCATGTAAATTATGTGAGAGAATATGTCCTTCTAATATTATTGATATAGAAATTGAAAAGAGAGATGGTAGAGGTTTTGCTAAAAATTTCTTTTTAGATTTACAAAGTTGTATTCAATGTGAATTATGCGTTCAAATATGTCCGGTTGATGCAATAATAATGATGAAAGTGCCTGCGGAACCTGTTACTCTGAGATCAGATCTTTATCTAAATAAATCTAAAATGATGTCTAATGCAAAGCTATATAAAGAGTCTTGGGCTCGCGGAAGTTTACTTCAAGAATCACATAAACCAATTATTAAGGAAAGCAAATAGATGCTAACATCTCTAACAGTAATTTTTTCAATATTGTCAGTTATCTCCGCAATCATGTGTGCTTTAAGCTCAAAGATAATTAGAACTACTTTTTTCTTTGGTGTAACACTTTTCTTAATATCCTTTGTATTTATTACAATTGGATCTACAATGCTAGGAATTATTCAGATACTTCTCTATACCGGGGGTACTCTTATATTATTTCTATTTGCAGTAATTCTAACTGCTGATTGGGATTATAATGAGCTAAGCCAAACTTTCAGCTCTCCAATAAAAGCCCTGATAATTTCATTTGTATTCTTTTTAGTATCTTCTTATGTATTAACCAAGTCTAAAACTATGCAAGAATTATCCGAACGATTCTCTTGGGAATTTGTTCCGTCATCTGAATCAATAAGTACATCATTATTTACTGATTGGTATCCACTACTTGAGATTGCCTCAATACTTCTATTGGGAACAATTATTGGGTGTTTAGTTTTATTAAAATTAAGGAAAGGTGAATAATAATGTTTTGGATATTAATTTTTTCTGCTCTTTTAATTTCATCTCTTGGACTATTCATGTTATTGAGTAAAAAACATATTCTTTCTATACTTATTGGAATTGAACTTATATTAAATGGAATAAATCTTATTTTTATCGTAGTAGCTAAAACTCAATCTTCTTTTTTAGCAGACATAATGATCATGTTTATATTAGTAATAACAGCCTGTGAAGTTGCTATCGGACTTGCAATATTTATATTGAATCAAAGATTAAATAAAACAATAGATATTGGGGAGCTTGATTCGCTGAGAGATTAATATGGAAAAATTTTTTTTATTTTTAATTTTAATTGTGCCATTTACTGTAATCTTGTTACATCAAATTAATCAAAGATATGTAAAAGATATTGATTTAAAAGTTTATTTTGTATTACCAATAATGATTTATTTACTTGGTCTTTTTTTGCTTTTAACAAACTCTTCCAACTTGGGCTCCTACGAACTAAATTATATAGACATTCATTCTATAAATATTCCACTAACCTTCTTATTTAACTCTTCGAATATATTAATGTCCATTGTTGTTCTATTAGTATCTTTATGTGTACTTGTATATTCTTCTAAATTTATATCAGGTGAAAATTTATATAGGCACTTTAGATATTCATTATTTTTAACAGTTTTTATTTCATCAATGGTTTTTTTCAGTCTTTCCAATGATCTTTTAAGTAGTTTTATTTTTTGGGAATTTTTAGGATTATGCTCTTTTTTCTTAATCGCATTTTATAATCATGATAAAAAGGCTATATATTCATCTATAATGGCATTTTGGCTGACTAGACTTGGTGATTTATTTTTTTTAATGGGTCTGATAATCATTTATTTTGGATCATCAAGTATGGGATTTGATGAAATAAATAAATTCCTGTCCACAACACCTAATAGTTTCAACAATATGGCATTTATTTTCATCTTGATTGGAATTCTTACGAAATGCGCTCAATATCCATTTACAGTTTGGCTGCCGCGGGCAATGAAAGGTCCGACTCCTATTTCTGCACTAATACACTCAGCAACCATGGTTGTTGCAGGAATTCTATTATTATACAAAATGTCACCATCCATAAGTTTCTTTCCATTTGTTCAAGATTCTATTTTGTACATTGGATTAATCACATCTTTACTATGTGCTATTTATGCTTTATACGAAGATGATTTGAAAGCTGTCCTAGCATACTCAACACTTTCTCACATTGGATTTATGATGATTCCTTTAGGTCAAAATAGTCAAAATCTAGGATTCTTTCATCTATATTCTCATAGCTTTTTTAAATCTTTATTATTTCTAATTGCGGGATATTTAATAATCAAATATAATGAGAATTCTATAAAAAAATTGAAAAACAAACTAACTTTATTCAGTCCGGTTGGAATTATTTTTACAATTGGATGTCTCTCCTTAGCCGGTATATTTCCCCTAACCGGGTCGTTCTCAAAAGAACATATAATTATAAATTTTTTGAATGTTGAAGGATATATACCGTCAGTGATTTTAATTATTAGCATAATATTTACTTGTCTATATTCGTCTAAACTTCTATTCAATGTTATCAAGATTGAAAAGAATAATTTTAGCAATTTTTTCAATTCTTTTAATAACGAACTACTTTACCTTGTACCGATAACATTTTTAGGAATTCTATCTCTGTTAGGATTTTTCAGTCAAAATTTTTATTTAAATTTTTTAAACATCAGTTTTGAAGAAATTACAATAATTCAACTACTATCGATTCAGTTACCTATAATTTTTATATTTATACTAAATTATTTCTACGAAGAGAAAATAAAAATTATTACAAATGATATTATTCAAATTAGTAAATATTTTATTGAGATAGAGAATATTTATCGAACATTATATAGAAATATTTTTGTACAATTCGGTAAATTTATTGGTTGGTTTGATAGAAATATAATTGATGGAATTATTAATTTACCTCCATATTTTATAGTAAACTTATCGAGTTATTTTCAAAAAGTTCAAAATGGTTTTATTAGAGGATATGCATCAAAATTTATAATAATAATTATTTTTGTAATCATAATATTAGGGATATCTTATAATATATAGGTTTTTTTATGTCAGTTTTTTTTGTTTTAATTTTACCTCTTATTTCAATTATTACTTTATGTCTAAATAATAATCGAAACGTAATACGATACCTTCCAATATTAATTTCAACCTTATCTCTTGGAATAATTTTTCAATTTGTTTTTAAAAATCAATTAATCTCCGAAAGCACTTTTGATAGTTTATATGTGAATTTTTATTCTCTCTTGCCAATCTTTGATGTAAATATGAGTTTTAAAATTGATAGAATATCAGTTCTTTTACTTTTTCTTTCACAAATTACAATCATCACGGCATTTTTCTCTACTTTAAAAATAGCCTCAAATGGTCAAAGCTTAGATGAAAGCTATACAAGATTAAAGCAGATAAATATATGGATATCATTCATATCGATTGGTATTTGTGGATTAATCATAAGTAGTAATTTATTTGTGTTTTTTCTTTTTTATGAGGTTGCTGCAGTACCAATATTTTTAATGATTTCTACATGGGGTTATAATTTAAAAAGAGAAGTTTCAGGTCCATTCCAAAAAATACTTAAACATTTCAATGTTGGTACAAGAGAATATGGATCATATAAAATAACTATATATCTTTTTGTTGCATCTATTCTTATTTTTTTCGGGCTTGCAATTCTAGGAATATCTGCAGGAAGTTTTGAAATTATGAATATTTCAAATTTAGATAGTTATAAAATTAATTCCAATTTAGTTTTCTGGCTTCTCCTTATAGGATTTGGTACACATTCGGCCCTTTGGCCATTCCATACATGGGCGCCTGATGGTCATGGTACTGCCCCTACCGCGGGGTCCATAATTTTTGCAGGCATTTTAATGAAAATTGGGGTAATTGGATTTATTAAAATATTAATACCATTGATGAATGAAATAACATTGGATTATTCAAATTTAATAATAACTCTTGCTTCTATAAATATTGTTTATGGTGCATTTACTGCACTTAGACAAGACGATTTAAAATATGTTGCTGCTTATGCATCCCTTTCCCATATTGGCTATATATTTTTAGCACTTATGACTAATAATAAAACAGGAATTGATGGTGCAATTTTCCAAATAATATCTCACGGTTTAATTATTTGCTTATTATTTTTTACAGTTGGAGTTATCTATAGAATAAAGGGAACTAGGCTTATATCAGAACTAAATTCCATGCTTGACTCTTCCCCAATTCTATCATCTTTTTTTATATTTTCAGCTTTTGCTAGTATTGGTTTTCCATTAACTAGCGGTTTTGTATCTGAATTCATGATTATTAATGGTATTTACAAATCCTTCGAACCAACTAATTTAGGAATACTCCTCATCTGTATTCCAACACTCGGTATTTTACTTACAACTGTATATATGTTTAGAGCAGTTAAGGATTGCTTTATTACTTTAGCGAATAAAATTCAACAAATAATTGATATGGACAAAGACGAGATAATAATATGTTTTGTTTTATGCTTCTTTATCTTATTTATAGGCCTGTTCCCTAGCATTATTCAAGATATATTAAACGAATCATATAAAGGATTGGTAATGAAGTAATGGGAAATCTAATTCATAATCTTTTACCAGAAATATTAATAATTATTTCTTCTTTTTTAGTTTTATTCAATTCATTATTTAATACAAAGAAAATTAAAGAAGTAAATATTTATATTTCTTCTGCAGGAATAATATTAGCACTTACTTTTCTTTTTATGCAAGCTGGAACTATAAGTTTCATGAATAATTCTTTAATTAATTCAGAATATACAAAATCAATAAAAATACTCATTCTGATTTCTTCGTTTATTTCATTATGCTTTATAAACTTTGGTAAAAATGAATTAATAAATAAATTTTCTGGCGAATACACCTTTCTAATATTAATTTCAATAACAGGATCATTGTTGCTGGTTTCTGCTAGAGAGTTTTTTACTCTAATAATCTCATTGGAACTTCTTAGCATACCTATCTATCTAATAACAGCTATGGGTGGAAACCCCAAAGTAGCAATAGAGGGTGCCACAAAATTATTCTTTTTTGGAACAGTTTCAACTGTTTTAATTATTTTTTCAGCAGTATTATATTTTGCCGGTACTGGTACAACTCTAATTAATTTTTCAGAATTAGATTCTACTGATCTAATTTCTATGTTATCACTATTCTTTTTCTTCTTGTCAATTTGTTTTAAGTCTGGGCTTATTCCGATGCATTTTTGGCTCTCTGATACTTATCAATCCGCCCCATCGAATCTACTTCCATATTTAAGTACTGTTCCAAAAATTGCTGTAATATCTATGCTAATAGGACTTATAAATTATAATAGTTTTTTTGAAAGTTTTAGCTCAATGAAAAATATTATTTTTATATTTTCAGCTTGTTCAATAATATATGGCTCTATTCTAACTTTGAAACAGAATAATCTATTTAGGCTTCTTGCTTATTCTGGAATTCCCCATGCCGGTATGATGGTAATCTTTTCAATAATTAATATTGAATTATCCTATTCATTTATTTTTATTTATTTCTGTTTTTATATATTTTCGAATTTAGCACTTTATATGACTCTAAGCTTTATAACAAATAATCAATATAGTTTTCTCGCTGATAATCTGAAAGGACTATATAAGGATTCTCCTTACATATCTATAATTTTAATAGTATCCATTTTATCTTTAGCAGGTGTTCCGCTTACTGCTGGTTTTTGGGGCAAATTTAATCTCATAATTTTAACTTATGCATCTTATGGTGCTTTTTATACATCTTTTATACTTATTGGTGCAGCAATAGGTTTCTATTATTATTTAAGAATAATAAAATTAATTTTATCTGATAAAAATATAAATAGTCTTAATAAAATTGATATTAGTATTCAGAATAAAATCTTATTGGGATTCTGTATTTTAATAATAATTATTATTGGACTAAATCCTAACTTGATAAGCTATCTTATCTAGAACTTAGTTCGACATAATCTCTAGAATCATAGCCAGTATAAATTTGTCTTGGTCTTGCAATTTTTTGATCTTTATCATTCAAAAATTCTTTCCATTGTGCAAGCCAACCAGGAGTTCTGCCTATAGTAAATAATACTGTGAACATCGGAGTCGGAATACCCATGCTTTGATAAATCAAACCTGAATAGAAATCAACATTAGGATAAAGATTCCTTTGAATAAAATAATCTTCGCTCAAAGCAATTGATTCAAGCTCCAAGGCGATATCTAACAAAGGATTAGTTCCAGTAATTTCAAAAACACTGTCAGCAGCTTTTTTAATATATTTTGCTCTTGGATCATAAGATTTATAAACTCTATGTCCAAATCCCATAAGTAAAGCCTCTTTCTTTTGAACTTTTTCTAAAAATTCTGGAATATTATCAACAGTCTTAATTTCATTAGTTAGCATTTCCAGTACTGCTTCGTTAGCTCCACCATGGAGAGGACCATAGAGAGCAGCAGTAGCTGATGCGACAGCAGAATAAGGATCTGGCTCAGAGCTTCCAGTATTTCTCATTACACTGGCACTACAATTTTGCTCATGATCAGCATGGAGAATTAGAAGAGTATCCATGGCATCAACCAAAACAGGATTTAATTTTTTTTCATCTCCTTGGAATAACATGTTTAAGAAGTTTTCGGAATAGCTCATAGAATTATCTGGCGGTACAATTGGCAATCCCTGGGAGTGCCTATAAAAATATGCAGCCAATATAGGAACCTGTGCCATAAGCCTACAGATATTCTTATAATTTTCTTCCTCGTCTGAAATTTCTTTTGAATTAGGATAAAAAGTACCTAGAGCCGCAATAGCACTAATGAGAACTCCCATTGGGTGTGAATTTTTAGGAAATGATGTAATAATATTTTCAATTTCTTTAGGCACACTATTGAATTCTTTAACGTCAGAAATCCACTTATCAAGATCTACTTTATTTGGGAGCTCACCATCAATTAATAACTTTGATACTTCTAATTGAGTACTTTTCTCAGCGAGCTGCTCTATAGGATATCCCCTATATCTCAATATACCTTTGTCACCATCTATAAAAGTAACGCTACTTTTACAGGAAGCGGTGTTTTCAAATGAAGGGTCATAACTCATCATTCCAAATTCATCATCATTTACTTTAATTTGCCTTAAGTCTTTTGCACGAATATTACCATCTGTAACATCTAATTCGTATGATTTACCTGTTCTACTATCTGTAATACTTAAAATATCTTTGGACACTTTAAATCCCCTTATGGAAAATTATTATATAATCTGTATTAAATCCCTTTTATTATAACAAAAAAAAGGGTGAAAAAAAAGGTGGAAAAACTTACAAAACTTCTTCAATATTTCCAAATGTAAGATTAATAAGATCAATGAATTCATATTTTATAGTTAATTTATCATTTATTGAATATGATTTCTTTAATTGATTTTTATCTACAATATCAAAGATATTTAGCTGATTAAAGTAGATTATGTAACTATTTTTAAGCTCATTGTATATATAAACATCAGAGGAGTAATTTTTATTATCCAATAAAAATCTTAATGCGCAAAATTTATAGAGATTTTTTGATTTATTTTTTGAGCTTTCTAGATCGGAGTTGGTATTTTGTATGATTTTATTTAGTTCTTCCGTATTAAAAAGATGCAACCTACTTTCTAAAAAGTAATCTAACTGCCTCATCAACAATGAATCATGATATCTTCTAATTGGTGAAGTAAATTGGACATAATTATCTACTCCAAGGCCGCTATGAGTACCAGGTGTTGTTGAGACATCAATTGGTGAAACATTTCTAAAAAATTGGAATGGAAATTCGTCTTCAAATGAATTAATTACCAAATTAGGAGATTCTAATTGTTTCCTATAGATGGAAGGGATTTTATTTTTATACATAAATTGGGCAATGTAGGAATTTGCCATAATCATCAATTCAGAAATAATCTGATATGACTCAAAATTACTCACTTTTAATTCAAGTAAATTATTATCATTTAGATGTAAAGATATATCTTTGTTAAATTGTTCAAAATCCGCATTATTTACTCTGTCTTGCCTATGCTTAGTTGTAAATTTTTGTAAATTTTTAAATATTTCGTCTTTTTCAATAAAAGAATCTATTTCTTTATAAGAATAATTATTAGTAATTTTTATTTTATTCTTAAGTATTTCATGACTAATTATTTTATAATCTCTATCGACCAGAAAGCTAATAGAAATTACTTCTCTAATTTCACCTTTTCTTAGTGATATATCAGAAATAATATCATCTGAGTAAAGATTATAATTCCCATAAGGTGAGTAAATACTTTGCATCCTTTTTGATGCTTCAGTATCTATGCCTGAGTTATAATCAATTATTTTTGAAAAATTAGATATATGGATCGATACAACCGATCCTTCGTCTGTCTTTGAGAAAGATATAGCATCATCATAGTCAACTGTTTTTTCATCATCAATTGTGAAAGCATCAATAGGATTATCATCATTTATTTTATTACTTTTATAATTATAGGAAAAAGAAGAGTTAAGATTAAATTTCATAGAAATAATATCTTTTATTTTAAATAGATTCTTAACCAGAAAAAAATCTAACAATTCATTATTATTTTCAATATTAAACTCTTTTTTAATTTTGCTTATTAGGCCCTTATCATAAGCCTTTTTATTCTCAATAAATTTTCTTATATTTTCAATTTGAAAAGTAAATTTATCACTATTAAAATTTTTCTTATCTCTAAGCAAAGTTATAAATTCATTATTTAGTAGCTTGTTTTTATCTTTATTGTTAATATTATTCTCTATTTTATTAACTATTTCTGGACTATTTATATAAACCTGTTTGTCATTAAGTAATTTAAAAAAAGTAAAGTCCAGGTTAAATTTAGAAATAAAATTATTAAATTCACTTAAAGTGGTAAATTTATATATAAATAAAGCAGTTTTTATAAATTCCTTAATTTCTATAATTTGATTCTTTTTAACAATTTCATTCCAAATAATTTTTAAGTCTATTTCTAAAGAATCCTCTTTATTGTCATTAAGTTCAATTTCATATATTAAATCCTTATTTTTAAAAATAGCTATGTTTCCATCAATCATTGTAGAATTGACGTTTCTAGTCTTAGAATCAATTTCAATTTTTTCAGATAAAAAAAGTCTATTATTTTTTATAAAAAGAAAAAAATTTTTAAGATTACTTTTCATTCTCAGTATTGATTGAAGCTTTTACAAAACCTTTAAATAATGGGTGAGATGAAAAAGGTTTAGACTTAAATTCTGGATGAAATTGGCATGCAACGAACCACTTATGTTTTTTTAACTCAATGATTTCAACTAACTTTCCATCTGGAGACATGCCACTCAAATTAAGACCATTCTTCTTAAGAATTGAATGATATTTGGGGTTAACCTCATATCTATGCCTATGTCTTTCCGATATCTTTGATTTTTTATAGGCCGAATAGGCATTTGATGATTTTTTTAAATCACAGGGATATTTGCCTAACCTCATTGTTCCACCCTTATCCTTAATATCTTTTTGAGCTTTCATTATGTCTATTACATAGTTTTTGGTTTTTTTTGTAGACTCCCTTGTATTTGCATCTTTAATGCTACAAACATTTCTGGCATATTCAATTATTGCCATTTGTAAGCCAAGACAAATCCCAAAAAAGGGTATATTGTTTTCTCTAGCATATTGTATTGCGGAAATTTTTCCTTCAAAACCTCTGTCGCCAAAACCTCCTGGTACCAAAATTCCATCGCATCCTGATAATAATTTTTTAGCTGATGATTGTTCTAAATCTTCTGAATCAATGTATTTAATATTTAATTGGGTATTCGTCTCGAAAGACGCATGGTATAAAGCTTCGTGTAGACTTTTATAGGCATCCTTTAAATCTATATATTTTCCTACAACACCAATTGTAGTTTTATTTTTTAACTTTTTGATTTTTGAGATTATATTTTCCCACTTTGAAAGATCGGGCTCTTTAGTCCATATCTTTAGAGTTTCAAGAATGATATCATCAAGTCCTTCTTTATGAAAAATCATTGGTACTTCATAAATAATTTCAACATCCTTTGCTGTAATAACAGATTCAACATTTAGATTACAAAATAGTGCAATTTTTTTCTTAATATCATTTGAAAGAAATCTATCGGTACGACATAAAAGGATATCTGGCTGAATACCAATTTGTAATAAATCCTTTACGCTGTGCTGAGTGGGTTTAGTTTTTAACTCTCCTGCAGCTGCAATATAAGGAACATAAGTAAGATGAATAAAAATTGCATTTTCCTTGCCGAGCTGAGTTCTAATTTGTCTAATTGATTCTAAATAAGGAAGACTTTCTATATCGCCAACTGTGCCACCTATTTCAACAATTGAAACATCAGTTTTACCTTCAAGTGCAAAAACCCTTTTTATTATTTCATCCGTTATATGAGGAATCACCTGAACCGTTTGGCCAAGATAATCGCCTTTTCTTTCTTTAGAAATAACCTCATTATATACCCTTCCTGTTGTCACATTATTGTCTTTGGAAGTAATTACATTAGTAAATCTTTCATAATGACCTAAATCAAGATCAGTCTCTGCACCATCGTCGGTTACATAAACTTCACCGTGCTGATAAGGGTTCATTGTTCCAGGATCAACATTTAAATATGGGTCGAGCTTCTGCAAAGAAACATTGATACCTCTTGCCTCAAGAAGTGCTGCAATCGAAGCACTAGCCAAACCTTTACCAAGAGATGACATGACTCCACCAGTTACGAAAATAAATTTAGTAGATTTTTTTCTCATCGGGTTATATTTTGATAATAATTAATGTTTAATCCATTTACAATCAAAAATTTAAATTTGAAAATAATTCTTTCATTGCAATAGCTCTATGACTTACTTTGTTTTTTTCATCTTCAGATAAATTAGCAAATGTTTTAGCTAAATTTTCATAAAAAAATATCGGATCATAGCCAAAACCGCTATTTCCAGATTGATTATCAATTATAGAACCATGGCACTCACCCCTAAATAATCTTGGAAATGAAGAAAACTTCTCCCAAAAAAAGGATATCACACATACAAATTTTGCTTTTCTGTCTTTTTTTCCTTTTAAATTCCTTAAAACTTTATTTATATTATCTTGGTCTGAACAATCTTCACCCGCATATCTAGCTGAAAATATTCCCGGCTCACCACTTAAAGATTCTATTTCTAACCCCGAATCATCACATAAAATAGCCATATTCAAATCCTTTCTTCTGAGAAATTCCAACTTTAATAGCGAATTTTCTTCATAGGTAGTACCAGTTTCAGCTACATCAAAATTTACCCCTATGTCTGCTGGTGTTAAAACATCAAAATAATTGGATAAGAAAAACTTGTATTCTTTTACTTTCCCTTTGTTATTAGTCCCAATTAGTATCTTTTGCATCTTATAACCTTATAGAATAAAATGTAGTGAATGTTTTCTAAGATTAAAATTAAATTTTTTCTTTTACTAATAATACTACTTCTTACTTTTGATGAAGCAAATGCATCATGTGTAGATGGTGAAATAAATTATATAACAGGAAGTCTAACTGTCTCAAATGATTGCACAGCAATATTTATAAAAGAAAAACAAGAAAAAACAATTACAATCAACTCTGGTGTAACTGTAAATGATGGTGATGGTAAAAGGCCACTTATTATAAATAAGTCAAGTGAGGGAACAACTATAATAAATAATGGATCAATGATAGAGACCAGAGACAACCAGAGAGTTGTTCTTATGGGAAGAAATTCAACTGCCGAATTATTCGAAAATAATGGAACTATATCAGGGCCTTTGGGTATAAAATTGGTCAATAGAGAAAGTGCAGGTGCGAATTGGGGCCATATTAAAATTTTTACTAACACTGGAACCATAAAGCAGACTAGAGATATTCCAGATCCTACAGATGATAATGCAGCAATTTGGGTAAATGTATGGGGTAAAATTACAGAACTTAATAATTCGGGTTCTATTAGGTCTAGTTGGCAAACAGTAAGAAATGAAGGAATAATTGAAAATTTTAACAATACCGGAACCATAACAACAGATAGAGATGATGACGGGACTGTAGACAATGGAAAAGCAATTGTTAATGCCAGAGATACTGGAACACCTGCCTCCTGGTATGCAAATCAAGATTATGATAAAAGAAAAATAGGAACACTTACAAACTCTGGAACAATTGAGGCTACAACAAATACAATTCATAATACTGGCTTGATAGAAACAATTAATAATTCTGGAAATATTACGGCTACAGGCAACAGAGCAATTTACAATAAAAATGAAAATGACGGAAGAAACTTTGGAGAAATTGATACATTAATAAATTCAGGAACAATATCTGCAGGTAATCAAGGAATTCATAACACTGGAACCATAACAACTATTATCAATACAGGAACAATTGTATCAACAGGTAGTGGCTATTCAATAAAAAATGAGGGAATAATAACTAATTTAACAAACTCTCAGGGAGCATCAGGATCTACACTTACTTATACAGGAACAGTTCCTACAAATTATAATATAAGGGTTAATAGTGCATCTGATTTTGGGAAAATTGCATTTACTAGTATTTCTGGGTCTTTAAATTTTGATGTTGATTCAGAATCTGAACTTGCAAGTGGGACTACCTATAGTTCAATTATGACTGGAATTAGTTCAGGTTCCATAACAGGACAATCTGGGACACATCTGAATGCTACTGGAGATAGGTTTGAATGGTCTTTAGAAAATGGAGGTGATGCTACTACGTGGAATCTTGTTACAGAATCTGCTCAATCAATAACTCCTCCAACTAATTGTTCAATAAACTCTTCATTACCAGGGTGTACAAGTGACGATGAAGATATAGTTTCTACGGTTGAATTAGGAATGAATAATCTTACAAATGTAGTTAATGTTAATTTCGCTCACATGAACACTTATGATTGTGACACTTTTGGAAAAAATGGAATGTGCATCTCTCTTGGAGCAAGAAATACTAAAATTAAAAATCCAAATTCTGAAACTAAATCTTTAGTTTTTGTTTTCGGGAAAAAATTATCTGAAAATTATAGATTCGCAGTATTCCATCATTCAAATCATCATCACGACACACCCACAAATTTTACATTGCGCGATGAAACCCCGCTCTTGGGAGTTTTAGGAGTTTGGAATGAAAACTCAGACAAATCTGGCTTACAAATAAAATTAGGTACTGCACACCAGGTAAAGCATGCAACTATAATAAGAAAACAAGTTGGAATATCTGAGCAGGCAGAAGGAAATACAACTCTAACTGCATGGAATCTAATCTCTGAATTAAAATACAATATTGTTGTTACACAAAGTCTTGAACTATCTCCTTATTTTGCAGGAAGATATGCAGAAAAAATACAAGATGGATATACTGAAAAAGAAGTTACAGTTCCACTTACATATAATGATATTAAAGATAAAGCTGTATCTGTTGTTGGTGGGTTAAAATTTAAAAAGGATTTTGGATATAAATTTAATATATTTGGAAGCGGCGGAATTGAATATGATATCTATCATGATATTTCAAATTTAAAGCCAACAGGTATCTCTGGGATTACAAGTGTAGACTTAAGTAAAAATTTCAACAGAACTAGGCCTGTGGTATCTTTAGGGTTTAACTTTAATATCACAGAGCAAAGAGTATTAAGGTTCAATGCCCAGTATGAAGAACTTTCATATAAAGGAATGTCAGAAAAAAATCTTTATTTAAGTTATAACATTGGGTTCTAGTATATTTTGTGGAGGCGCTGGGAATCGAACCCAGGTCCGAAAATTAGCTAAATAAGAGCTTCTACATGCTTATTTAAGCTTATTTTTTAAAGATTTTTTCCAAGCTAAAAAAAAGAAAAAATCCCGATCTCCTTAAATACTAATACAAAATTAGGAGAAAATTCTATATTAGTCTCATATTATCGTCATCTTAACTGGCCCTATGAGAAAAGCCCGCAAGATGTTGCTGCACTATTTAGGCAGCAAGTTGATTGATTGGTTCGGCACTTATAGTGCTTTTGCCAGATTAACGAGTTAGCTCTCGACATGCTACTTTTAAATGCTCAATCATCGTCGAAACCAAATCGCCCCCAAAGAGACCAGTATAGATGATTTTTTTAAAATTTAAATGCTTAATTTAGACTTAAAGGTCCTTCTAATCTGTTTATCAACGTCTTTTTTCTTAATATCAGCTCTTTTATCATAGATTTTTTTACCTTTACCAAGGCCAAGCTCTATCTTTATAAGATTCTTTTTTGAATAAACTTTAGTAGGTATTAATGCATATCCTTTAATTTTTATTTTCCCAATGAGTTTCTTTATTTCTGATTTATTTAATAATAGTTTCCTATCTCTTTTTTCATCATGGGTAAAATATGAGGAAGCAGAATATTTTGGAACAAAAGAGTTGATCATGAATAGTTCTCCACGTCTTAGAATTACATAGCTCTCTTTGATACTAAATTTCCCCGATTTTATAGACTTAACTTCTGAGCCAAGCAATGAGACGCCAGCTTCATAAAATTCTTCAATTGAATAGTTTCGGCTGTATGTAGGATTTGTCGCATAAACAGGCATATTAAAAAAGAGTCATAACTCCAAAGGCTGCTGTTATAGTCGTTAGTGGTGCCAAATCCTCTTGAGTCTCAACAGCATTTTTAAGTTTTCTAACTGAATTCAGGGCATCATAATAAAGCCTATCATCATTGACAAGTTTACCGAGCGTTCCTTCTCCTGAGTTAACTTTAGCAACTACTGAATTTAAATTTGCTGACAATTCATTAATTGAATTATATAGCTGATCGTCATTTACCAACTTGCCTAAGGATCCTTCACCTGTTGCGACTTTTTCAGTTAAATAATTTAACGTTTTCAATGTTTTATTAGCTTGAACATATATTTCCTCATCATTTACCAGTCTTCCTAGAGTTCCTTCTCCACTATCAATTTTTTTTGATATGCTAGCAAAATAATTTAGGCTTTCCATTAGTTCATCATAAAGTTTAGTTTCATTAACCAACTTCCCTACACTACCTTTTGAATTTGCTATATTTGAAATAATATTATCTAAATTAAATAAAATTGAATTAATTTTATCGCTATAACCTGAGAATTGATCATTGAAAAGTGTTACAGTTTTGTCCAGCTTTGATATTAAAGTATTAAAATCTGAGGACTGAGCAGAAATAATTATTCCCCCATCAGCTAAAATTTTAGAATTAACTGTTCCAAAAGTTAAACCTACATATGAAGAACCAAGTAAACTTGTCATATTGATTGAGGCAATTGAATCTTCTTTAATTATTATATCTTTATTTATTGATAGCTGAACTTCAACATTCTGACCTGATAATGATATTTTATTTACCTTTCCCACATTCACACCAGACAACTTAACCTGGCTACCTGAACGTAATTCTCCAACTGATTGAAAATAAGTATAGTAGAGCTTATCTTTTTTTAATAATGAAACTCCAGATACAACTTCGAAAAGAACGAGCAATATAAGAAGTCCTAATATAAAAAATATTCCCATTTGTATATTTTTATTCATATATAACATTATACATAAATTAATTAAGCTATAGGATCTAACAATGGATGATTAGTTTCCTTTATCATTTCAGGGTTATTAGATATTTTAATTACACCTTCATCAAGAATTGAAATTGTATCAGCAATCGCAAAAGCAAATCCAATATCATGGGTTACAACCAGTTGAGTTATATTTGTAGTATCTTTTAAATCATTTATTATTTTGGCAATTATTCTTGTATTTATTTGATCTAATTCTGCTGTTGGCTCATCATAAAGAAGTATCTCTGGCTCAATCATTAAAGACCTTGCAATTGCTACTCTTTTCCTCATTCCACCACTTAAGTCAGAAGGAATTTTACTCGCTGAATCTTCAACACCCAAGTCACTCAAAATTTTATAAGCTTTTTTTAATCTGTTCTCTTTTGAATCAATATTATTCTCATCCAAATATAAGGTTATGTTATCTATAACGCTCAAAGAGTTTAGTAAAGCAGAAAACTGAAAAACATATGATATTTTTAAGTTATCTATGCTTTTCGCATCATCCAATTTTTTATTGTTAATTAGGATTTGGCCTGCGTCAGGAGTCATAAGGCCCATTAACATTTTTAATAATACTGACTTGCCCATACCTGACTTGCCTAATATGACATGAACCTCGTTTAATTTAAAATTGTGGCTAAGATTATCTAAAACTACTTTGCCGCTAAATGACTTTGATACATTATTAAAATTAATATTATTTTCCATTTAAAGTAATCCTACCAATATTAGAAATCTGGTCAAAATATAATCGAGTATTAATATTGCTATAAAAGATGCAACCACAGATTTAGTTACAGAAGTTCCAATCTCTCTAGGCCCACCCTCAGTTGTTAATCCAACCAAGCAGGAAGTTATTGATATAGTAATTGAGAAGAAAATTGATTTAATTAGTCCAGATGCAATATCAGAAAAAGTTACTACTTGACTTAAATCATTATAAAAAGCTGTGAATGATACGGATATTGTTTGATTTAAATTTGATACAATAGATCCCCCTAACCATCCAATTAGATCCATATAAATAACTAAGAATGGCAAAGCGATTAAACATGCAACAAATCTCGGTAAAACCAAATATTTTACTGGATCTATGTCCATTGTTTTTAATGCAGAAATTTCTTCATAGACACTCATAGTAGATATTTCTGCGGTTATAGATGAACCAACTCTTCCTGCCATCAAAATTGCTGCCATTACAGGTGCTAGCTCTGTACACAAGGAAACGCCGACTATGCCACCTATTCTATCCTGAATACCATATTCAGATAGTTGTATTCCAGTTTGTAATGCCAAGACAGCACCAATGGATAATGAAATTAAAGCAGCAACAGGTAATGTTCTATTGCCCATATCAAATAGTTGAGAGAAAATTTTGTCTAAGGAAGAAGAAAAAAATTTTAATGAACAAATAGCTGCCCAGAAAAGACTTAGAAACTGTCCTACTCCATTAAAAAAATTATAAATTCCATTCATAAGCTTATAGGAATATATAATATTCGAATTTCTGCATCCTCACCAGTCTTATAACCTAAGAATCCTCCTAAAATTTTAAATTCATTATGTTTATCAGTAGATTCATTTGATATTATTGGAATTAGTAAATTTATACTAAACGATGTTTCTTTTATATCTTCGTCTACCTCATACTTAATAAAATTAAACAATAATGAGGTGCTGGATTTTGAATTCTCTTTTTTAATCCTGACTACTGACCAGAGGGGTGACCAGATTTCTCTTATTTTAGTATTTTTAGAAAAGAAGCTTTCTATAGGTGCAAAAATTCTAAAATCATAACCGTCTCTATCTGTATCAATTGAGTATATAGGCCAAAGACTTGAAAATTCTTTATTAACTTCATTATCAGATAGGCTATAAAAAGTATCCTGTTTATATAAGAAAAACAGGAGGCTTTTTGTTTCAAAATATTCTGATGCTAATATTTCACTTTTATGTCTATACAAAGGCCAAAGAATAAATCCTTTCTCTACATGTTTAGATTTGGAATATGAATATAAGGGAAAAAATCTTTTACTTTTAATATTAGATCCGCTTTTATATTGAATTAGTGGCCAAGGCATATTATAAGTTTTTTGGTCTCTTATTTTATCTTCATAAACATTAAAAAAGGGCCAGAGAAAAGTTGTTGAACTATGAACATCAGATTCTGCATTTAAATATATTGGCCAATAATTATTTTCTTCTAAATTAATACCAGTTGTATTATCTTTTTTAAACATGAAGAAGGGCCACAGAAAGAATTTAGACTGTTTAACAGTCACTAGCGTATCAGGATCAACTTTTTTTGTATAACCATATAAAGGCCAAAATTTAAATCCATCTGAATATTTTCCTTTAGTTGCAGAAAAAAATGGCCAAAGAAAATGAGTATTATATGAATTTTTTTTATATGTTTGCATGTATATAGGAAACGCAAAATAACTAATTTTCTCTTTTGCATATTTATCTTTAATTGTTCCAAAAAGTGGAAATAATGAAAAATAGTTATTATCTTCTTCTCCACCCCATGCAACATCTAAGATAGGGAAAATTTCAAAAGTTTTCTCATTCGAATTATCATAGCTTGTATAATTGCTATATTTAATTAATCTAAAGAGCGCATTAAATTGTATTTGTTGGCTATCTTCAGAATAGCCTATAAGCGGATAAATAATGTCTAATGATTTGAATTTTAACTCATAATTGGACTCATAATAGAACAAGGGTCTAAAAGCATATGTTTTTGATTCTTCATTTCTTTCATACTTTACGAAAGGTCCAAAAAAAGTTTTTTCTTCTGAAAAACTTTTATTAGTAATTAAAATTAATAATATAAATATTATGCGTGCTAAGTATAAGATCTCATCACCCTTTTACTTATTCCACACACAATATCATACGGAATCGTATTGATAGTTGATGCCAACATTGAAGCAGATTGTAAATTATCATCAAAAATAACTATTTTTTGCCCCACTCTAATATTTTTGATGTTTGTAATATCTATCATCGTCAAATCCATACATACTCTACCTAAAATCTTACATTTCTTTCCTTTGCAATATACATAACCTTTATTCGATAATGCCCTAGGTAAACCATCAGCATATCCTATTGGAATAACTCCTATGACCATCTTCTTTTTGGATACAAAAGTTCTACCATAACTTACACTATCACCTTTTTTTAATACGCGAATTTTAATAATTTTTGATTCAAGTGTCATAGCTGGTTTAAGTTTTCTTTCACTAGAAAGACCGTATAAAAAAAGTCCCGGTCTTACAGTATTAAAAATTTGGCTATCATAATTCAATATTCCTGAACTATTTGATGCATGAATAAATTTTATATTAAAACCTTTTTCCTTAAAGGATTTAACTACTGATTCAAAGCATTTTATTTGTTTTTTGGTAAATGAAGAATTTTTTTTATCTGCTTCTGCAAGGTGGGTATATATACCTTCAATTATTAAATTTTTATTATTAGAAATTTTTTTAATAGCTTTATCTACTTCATCAATTGAAATACCTAATCTATTCATTCCCGTATCAACTTTTAGATGAAACTTTATTTTTTTTAAATCTAAAGAAGCTAAAAAGCTGATTTGATCATAATCGTAAACCGTAAACATTATATTCAGTTTAATAGCCTTTATAATTTCATCATCATCAATAGATCCAAGAATAAGAATTTTTTTTCTTATTTTATTATTTTTTAATTCTAGTGCTTCATCCAAATTAGCAACCCCAAGATAAGACACTTCCTTTCTTTCAAGAAATTTTGATATTTCGATTGCTCCATGTCCATATGCATTTGCCTTAACTATTGCAATGATATTCTTATCTTTTGCGTAATTGTTAATTAGAAGTGAATAATTGTTTATAAGACTAGAGGTTTTAATTTTGGCTGTAGTAGCACCCATTTTGATAATCTAACACAGATAAATACAATTCTCTATTTAACAAAACTTATATCAAATTATGATATATTTCTTATATCCTATGTATCTCACAAAACACGAGCTAAAATCAACTTTAGTTGTTAGTGGAATATTTTCCTTAAGACTACTTGGCCTTTTTGTTCTGCTGCCAATTTTTAGCATATATGCCTCAGAATATAATAATTCATCATCATTTTTAGCTGGTATAGCTATAGGTTCATATTCATTATCACAAGCAATAATGCAAGTTCCAATGGGATATCTTAGTGATAAATTTGGTAGAAAAAAAATTGTTCTTTTTGGATTAGCCTTATTTGTAGTTGGAAGTGCAATCTGCTTTTATGCAATTGATATTACTATTTTAATAATTGGGAGAATAATTCAAGGCTTAGGGGCAATAAGTTCTGTAGGGATTGCAACTCTCTCAGAAAATACTTCTGAGGAAAGAAGAGCTAGCGCTTTTACAATAATGGGGATTTCGGTTGGTTTTGCTTTTGTTGTCGGGTTCATAGCTGGGCCATTTATCTCGACACTTTATTCATTCAAGTCTTTATTTTTACTACTTCTTGTTTTAGGTGTAATAGCTATAATCATTACTATACTTTATTACCCAATTGATAAAAATACCAAAAACCAAGATTTCTCATTAAAACTATCCTACAATCATAGCCTCCTACAGGTATACATGGGTTCATTTTTCCTATCTTTAATACTAAGCATTATGTTATATATATACCCACTTATTTGGAAGAATCTTGGTGCTAATCCTGATGAGCTATTTTTAATATATCTAAAAATATTTTTACCGTCTGTAATACTTATATATCCATCAGTTAGATTTTTTGAAAAGATAAAAAAGATTGGCCTAGTTATTTATAGTGGCTGGGCTTTTCTTATTATAGGATTTCTTTTTTACATAATTTTTTCTCAAAATGTAATTTCTCTTTATGTACTGGGAATCTTATTCTTCTTTGGAGTTTCTGTATTTAACTCTATACTTCCAAGCCTTCTATCTTTTAATGTATCCAGCAAGCTTAGAGCAACTGGTAATGGTCCTTTCTACATTATGAATTTTCTTGGTCACGCTGTAGGTGCAATTTTAGCAGGGACAATTTATATGAAATCAGAATATTTTGGTTTAGATAAAAATATGATCTTGAGCATCTTTAGCCTTGCTATTGTAATACTTTGGATTAGAGTGGGTCTACCAAAATATGAGGCTAAAAGTTAATATTATTAAGTCTTTTTACTCGTGCTTTTATAGGTGGATGAGAACTAAATAGTTTACCTATACCACCTGCAAGTGGACTTATAATATACATATGGCTTGTAGCAGGACTTGGCTCATCCTTAAGCTTGTGAGATTTATAAAATTCTGAAATTTTTGTTAAGGCAGAAGCAAGAGCTTGTGGCTTTTTAGTAATCTGAGCTGCTGTGTAATCAGCTTTGTATTCACGAGTTCTAGAGATAGCCATTTGTATAACAAGTGCAATTAAGGGTGCCAAAATAGCAACTAACAAATGACCTATTGCACTACCTGACTCTCTGTTCCCACGAAATGCACCAAAGATTAAACCCCATTTCAACATACTAGCTATCATACTTATTGCACCTGCAAAAGTTGCGGCTATAGAGGCAATTAAAATATCATTATTTTCTATATGGGCAATTTCATGAGCAAGAACTCCTTCAAGTTCATCTGCACTTAGAGTTTCAACTAGTGAGGTAGAGACAGCAACCACAGAATTGTCAAAATTTCTGCCAGTGGCAAATGCGTTTGGCTCTTCAGATTCATAAATATAAAGTTTTGGTCCATTTATTTTTGCTTGAGATAAAAGATTGCTAAAAGATTGGAAAATTTGGGATGACTTATCTACTTTCTTAGCTTTGTGAATTTTTAATACAATCTTATCTGAATACCAATATGATACAAAGTTCATTACCAAAGCAAAAACGAAAGCAATCATCATTCCAGACTGGCCACCAATCATTTTACCAATAAGAATAAAAAAAACTGTCATTATGCTTAGTAGAAAAAAAGTTTTAATAGTATTCATATTTAACCTCCACAGGATGATAGATTATTTTTAAAGATATATTTTTGATGATATTCTTCTGCAATGTAATAATCTGATACATCCGAAATACTTGTGACGATAGAATTATTGAACTTAGATTTATTTAGACTATTTATTACATCAGTAGCAATTTCTTTTTCATTATCTGAATTAGTAAAAATTGCAGATCTATATTGAGTACCAACATCGGGGCCTTGCCTATTAAGTGAAGTTGGATCATGAATTGAAAAGAAAAAAAGGCATAAATCTTTAAAAGAAATAATACTAGAATCATAGTGGACTTGCACAACCTCGGCATGACCTGTCATTCCTGAACATACATCAAAATAGGTAGGGTTCTTAAATTTTCCACCCATATATCCTACTGAAGTCTCTTTAACACCATCAAGTTGCATGAAATTATTCTCAACGCCCCAAAAACAGCCAGCACCAAATGTTGCAATTGAAAGGTCATTAACATCCATATTAAAATTATAACTGCTTATAATATTTTTGTTAGGTTGATAGTCTTACCCCAAATTAAATCTATATTTTTTATAATCTTATCCTTATCATTAGTGAAAATATTATAAGACTCAATCCTATCAGCACATTCTTTTGCTTCTTTTAAAATATGTATATCACGCTTAATATTTCCTAAATTCAGATTCCATACGTTCCCAGATTGTTCACTTCCAGCTCCATAAAAAGCACCAGGTCCTCGCAATGCTAAATCTTTTTCTGATAATTCAAACCCATCATTAATTTGGGTAAAAACTTTTATTCTTTCCATAGAATTATCGTTTATTTTACTATCATTTATCAAAAAGCAATATGAGCTATGCCTTCCTCTTCCTATTCTACCTCTTAGTTGGTGTAGTTGAGATAAGCCAAATCTTTCAGGATTAAATATGGTCATTATATTTGCATTGGGTATGTCAAGACCAACTTCTATGACAGTGGTAGAAATTATAAAATTTAATTTACCTGCCCTAAGTTCACTCATTATATGTTCTTTTTTAGATGTGTCCAAATCTCCATGCAAAATATCGTATTTATATTTCTTTAAATTTGTTTTTTGGAGAATATCCTTTAACAAATAAACATTTACTAGATTTTCAAAATCCTCATTTTCTGAAGAATTTATTAATGGGCAGAGAAAAAAAGCTTGCCTGCCTTGAGATAATTGATCATCAATAAAATCTATTAACTTATCAAACTGTGCTTTATCTACAATTTTTGTTTCAATATTTTGTTTTTTATGTTCAATTCTATCTATAGTAGAAACATCATAGTCTGACAATAATATTGAAGATAGTGTTCTAGGGATTGGTGTTGCTGTCATGATTAAAACATCAGAATCTTCACCTTTTTCCATCATTAATTTCCTTTGCTCTACTCCGAATCTATGTTGTTCATCAATGACAATTAGACCTAAATTTTTATATATTACATTAGGTTGAAATAAAGAATGTGTTCCAACAATAAATTTTGCTTGTCCAGATTTAATCAATTTTAATGCATTATTTTTTTCTGCTACCGATAAAGAGGACTTTAGTAATACTAATTCTTCATTTGGTACAAAATCTTTGAGATATAAATAGTGCTGATCAGCTAAAATTTCTGTTGGTGCTACTATACAAGATTGAAAATTGTTATCACTGCTGACCGCCATTGAGAGTAAAGCAATGATTGTTTTACCACTACCCACATCACCTTGAAGCAATCTGTTCATTTGTTCATCTTGACTCATATCTTTTAATATTTCATTTAGCACTTTATTTTGTGAATTGGTAAGTTGAAAAGGTAGCTTATCTAATATTTCAGAATATAAAGAATTATTTTCTAGAATATGTTTCTTGCTCTTTTTTATAACATTCTCTTCCGATGCTATTTTCATACCAAGACATATCAATAAAAATTCATAAAATATCATTGATCTATGAGCAATTGAATTGTTTACAGAATTTGCTGATTCAAGGTCCACTATTTCCGATGATTTTGATGGTTTATGAATATATCTTATTGAATCTGATATTTTCATTAAGTTAAAATCATTTAGGATGTCATTAGAAAATATTTCTAATTCATCAAAATCTATTTTTTTTAAAACATCTGTTAATATTTTTTTTAATCTATTTTGAGTTAATCCTTTTGTTAATTTATAAACTGGTGAAATATTAGCAAAATTTACTAAATCATCATCATTGTTAGAAATAAAATATTGATCTGGACTAGGATTAAAAATTTGAAATATTTTGGCACTTTTAGTTTTATTTGTTTTACCGGATAAGATAACAAAATTATCAATTTTAAAATTTTCTTTTAAATATTTATAAATCGGATTAAACCAAGTTATTTTAAAATTACCTGTTCCATCATTAATTATAACTTCATAAATCTTTCTCCTAGCTTTAATAAGACCTGAAGAAATTATCTTGCCTTTAATAGTTATTTCTTCGCCTTCAACCAATTCATCAATATTCTTTAAATATCTATAATCATTATATTTTCGCGGAAAATAAAAAAGTAAATCTGAAAGATCTATAATTCCTGCATTTTTTAAAATATTTTCTATTTTAGGACCAACACCTTTTAATGATGAAATCTTTGAATTTATATTTAATTTATTACTCATTCTCAGGTGAATAACCTATATTTGTATAATAAAAACCAAACTGCTTAAGCTTCTCATGGTTATATAGATTCCTGCCATCAAATATTATATGTCTTTTCATTCTTTTTTTCATATTTGCAAAATCTGGTTGTCTATAAATACTCCATTCGGTATTTATTACCAAACAGTCCGCATCGTCAAGAGCATCAAAATTATTCTCAAAATATTCAACCTTATCATTAAATATTTCTTTAAAGTTTTCCATAGATGCTGGATCATTAACACTAATTTGAGCACCGTGCTGAAGGAGCTTATTGATAATATCTACTGATGGTGCTTCTCTTAAATCATCGGTATTAGGCTTAAATGATAAACCCCAAACAGCAAATTTTAAACCCTTCAAATCTTTAAAATAATTTTGTATTTTATCAAAAAATTTATTTCTTTGATTCATATTAACTTTATCAACCGAACTACATAAGTCCATTTCAATCCCATTTTGCCTACCTACATCAATAATGGCCTTTATATCTTTTGGGAAGCAAGAACCGCCATATCCTAACCCAGGATATAAAAACTCTTTCCCAATCCTTTTATCCTGTGACATTATTTTTCTTACACTTCCAATATCCGCCCCAACTTTTTCACAAAGATTGGCCATTTCATTCATAAAAGATATTCTTGTAGCCAACATTGAATTTGATGCATATTTAGACACCTCTGAAGATTTAATATCAACAAAAATTAATCTATCCTCTTTACGTAAGAAAGGTTCATATAAATCTCTAAGCATTTGTTCTGATTTTTGAGTTTCAACTCCTACAACGATTCTATCAGGAAACATAAAATCATTTACAGCAGATCCTTCCTTTAAAAATTCTGGATTTGATGCTACATCAAACTCAACATCTGTAATTGCAGAAATAATATCTTTAATTAAATGAGTAGTTCCAACTGGAACAGTACTCTTTGTAACTATTACTTTATAATCTTCAATATATTTTGCTAACTCTTTAGCAGCATTTTTTATATAAGTTAAATCTGCAGAACCATCATCTTTAGGTGGAGTTGAAACAGCAAGAAAGATAATATTTGAACCTTCAATGGCATCTTTATAATTTGTTGTAAATTTGAGTCGCTTAGCATTATAGTTTCTCAATACTATATTCTCTAATCCAGGTTCATAGATTCCTACCTTTCCTTCTTTTAAAGAATTTATTTTACTTTCATCAATATCTAGACAAGTTACATTATTACCACTATCGGATAGACATGATCCTGTAACAAGTCCAACATATCCAGTTCCTATAACACATATATTCATATGATAGATATTATGCAATTAGTTGATGAAATTACAAAAATTTTTAAAACTGCAGAGATGGCATTTTGGTTTTTTGGCTTTACAAATTGATTTACCAAAAAAATTAAATAAATTAGAAAAATTTGTATGATTTTTCTTGGGAATATTATTAGAAATAATATATTCAATTAATTTATTGTTTTGATTTTGATTTATAAATCCTATTCTGTTTAAAACTCTGGTCATATGAGTATCGACCATTATGAAGTTATTTTTTTTAATTAATGTTAGAAATTTTTTTGAAGATTTATCACCCATGCCAGGAATTTTAATTAAGCTACTATAATCCTCAGGTATATTTGAATTATAATTTTTACAAATAAACTTCGAGGCACTAATTAATCTTTGAGTTTTTTGTTTGAAAAAACCAATGTCATGTATCAGATTTTGCAAATCACTTTCATGTGCTTTGCTGAGAGAAGATAAATTAGGAAAATTATCAACTACCCTATCTCCAATTTTATTAGCACTAAAGCCTGAAGCTCGTGATGAAAGTATAAGCTTAACTAGGAGCTCAAATTTACTTTTAAACAAGAAATCTTCTTTATAAATAAGAGATGAATTTAACTCATCATAAAAATAGGTTAAGTCCACTTTAAGACTTAACCTTTTCTTTCTGCTGGACTTAAATCATCATATGTGACACTTGAAGCTTTTTCAATGAAAGATGCCCATTTATCAGGCAATTCATCTTCATGAGAAATAGCATTTACCGGGCACGGGTCAACACATGCACCACAGTCAATACACTCTTCAGGGTTGATAACCAGTTGATCATCAATTTCATAAATACAATCAACAGGACAAGCTTCAACACAAGATTTATCTTTTACGTCTACACATGGTTCAGCTATAACATATGGCATAATAACAACCTCCTCACCTTATAAATCAGATTTTAACTAATCAAAAATCAATATCAACATCTGGACATAAGGGGTCTAGGAAGTCTTAATATAGAACTATTCTATGTCTGAAACTTCTTCTTTCTTTTCAATTGACCTAACTTTTTCTTCAATAATTGTTTTTTTATCATACTTTAAATATAAAAAACCTAGGGCTAAACTTGTTACAAAAAAAATAATTCCTAGCCATATTGTTAATTTTCTCAAGAAAGATGATGAATCGGCTCCAAAAACTGATTCAGATGATCCACCAAACATTGAACCTAGATCATCAGTTTTTGATGGTTGAAATAAAACTGAAAG
Organism: uncultured bacterium; assembly: GCA_913050245.1. Lineage (GTDB taxonomy): Bacteria > Desulfobacterota_D > UBA1144 > UBA1144 > UBA1144. The sequence goes on from CAJWZJ010000001.1 coordinate 130,310, forward strand.
AACAAGCAGAACTGATACCCCTGCATGAAAAATAATTAAGCTTTCTTTTAATGTTTCAATCATTCGAGTTTCCAACCTTTAATACAATATCACAAAATTTATCACAATCTAGGCTAGCATTTCCAACCAATACTCCATCAACATTATTAAGAGTCATGATAGAAGAAATATTTGCATTATTAACACTGCCACCATAAACAATTCTAGGAAGAATTTTTGAATCTGGGTACATCAATTTTAATTGATCAAAAATAAAATCATGAACTTCGTTTATGTCAGAAATCTCGGCTGCTTTACCTGAACCGATAACCCAAACAGGTTCATACCCAATAACTATCTGATTTAGAAAATTTGCACTCACATCTCTCAACGCCCTTTTAAGCTGATCACCGATCTTATTGAAAGTTTTTCCTTGCCTTCTCTCTTCATATGACTCTCCAACACAACAAATTATATTAAGATCATTATTACAACTTAATAAGATTTTTTTATTTATCATTTCATTTGTCTCAAGAATATGTTGTCTCCTCTCCGAATGTCCTATCATCACCCATTTGCATCCTACATCTTTTAACATTTGTGGTGAAATCTCTCCTGTATAAGGGCCATTATTTTCATAAAATACATTTTGTGAAGATAGCTGGATATGTGAACCTTCTAAAAATTTACTTATTTCATATAAATAAACTCCTGGTGGTGCTATAACAATATCCAAGTTGTTAAAAAATAAATTAGCTTTTTGAATATCATTTATTAATCGCAAACTAGATTTAATATCAAGATTCATTTTCCAGTTTGCAAAGACTAACTTTCTATTTTCCATATTAACATTAAACCATAAAATCTATTTATTGTATTTCTTTAAATATTTTGAAAGCAAATTCATTCCTTCTTTAACCTCTTCATAGCTTGAAGCATATGAAATTCTTACAAATTTTTTATACCTTTTACCAAAATCAATTCCTGGAGCTAAAGCTAATCCAACCTTGTTTAATATTTCTTTACATAAATTAAGTGAGTTATTTGTATATTTACTCATATCGCAAAATATATAGAATGCTGAATCTGGTTCATATTCAAATTTTATTTCTATATCTTTTAATTTTTTTAAAACAAAATTTCTATTCTTTTTATACTTATTAATAAGTTTTTTTTTCTCGTTTACTGATATATCAAAAGTGCTTAATGCTGCATGCTGAGATATTGTTGGCGCACAAATGAACATATTCTGCTGTAATTTTTGCGCATATCTTACCATCTTTACAGGTAATACTATGTATCCTAATCTCCAACCAGTCATTGAATATAATTTAGAGAAGCCATTTACTACTATTGGCTTGTTTGGATTATGCTTTAGAATTGATGTTACTTGATAATCAATGCTCAATCCTTGATATATCTCGTCACTAATTATTTGAATTTTAAGTTTACAGAGTTTTTTTAGTACTTCTTCTGACTGGGATACTCCAGTTGGATTAGCAGGTGTGTTTACTATCAAAGCCTTTGTTTTTGTAGTTAAACTTTTTTTTAGTTCATCAATATCAATCTGATAATTATCTTTCTCATAAGTATTAAAAATTTTTATTTTTCTACCAAGAATTTTGAGTATCTGCGGATAGCAAGGATAATGTGGACTAATTATTATTATTTCATCATTCTTCTTAGTTGCAGTCAATATAGACAATAGGATTGCAGCAGAGCTTCCAGTAGTTAGAAGTATCCTATCAGGATCAATATTTATTTTAAATTTCTTCTTATAATCTTTTGAAATTCTAGTCCTCAGTTCTAATATTCCAAGACTATTAGTATATTTATATTTCTTACTTGATATGGCTTTATTTGCAGATAGTAGAATTTTACTATCAACTTCTTCAGTTGGTTCACCTATTTCTAAGTGAATAATTTTTTTACCTTTTCTCTCTATTTTTTGTGCCTCTTCTAGTATTTCCATCACATAAAATGGGCTTATTGGGGTATTATTTATATAACTCATTAAATACATTTTATTTAAATTAAAATAAAAAGATATAAAAAAAATTGTTTTGATTAAATAATATAGGTAGTATAAGTACTTTAAATTGGAGTAAGAAATGTCAAAAATATGTTTTTTAACAGGTAAAAGATTCATGACAGGCAATAATGTTAGTCATGCTAATAATAAAACAAAAAGAAAATTCAATGTTAATTTACACGCTGTAACTTTAAATAGTGATGCATTAAAAGAAAAATTCAAAGTTAAAATTGCATCTAGTACAATGAGGACTGTAAATAAGTATGGTGGATTTGATCGCTTTTTACTCGATTCAGATAATTCAAAATTATCAGCTGAAGCAATTAAGATAAAAAATAAAATATCTAAGAAACTTAGTCCAAACCGCTAGTTTATTTGCTTTTAAATTCTTTATCAATCTTTTTGAAAAAAATATCTTTTCTTATTTTAGGTAATCTATCAGGAAACAAAATTCCATCTAAATGATCCAATTCATGTTGATAAACTATGGATTGCATGTCATTAAACTCTTCGCTTTTTTCGGCTCCTTCTAAGTCTGTATAAGAAACAAATATATTATTCTTTCTTTTAATATAATCATAATGACCAGGAATACTTAAACATCCCTCTTTAGATTCAACCTCTTTATCTTCTTCTATTATTTCAGGATTTATAAAGACTAATATGTTGTCATTATTATCATTAGAAAAATCTTTGGTTATAAACAATCTTTGATTTATTCCTACCTGTGGAGCTGCCAAACCTATACCTTTATTTTGATTCATTATTTCTTCCATCTTATGAATCAAGCTCAATATTGAGTCATTAATACTCTCTACGTTGGTAGATTTTTTCCTCAAAACCCTATCAGGGTAAATTTTTAATGAAATTTTAGTCATTTTCTAAATTATTCAATTTATATAATAGTTCTTTGCTAGGCCTAAACAATGGAAGAATTTTTTCAGGCACATTTACACTTTCGCCTGTTTTAGGGTTTCTACCCAAATATGATTTATATTCTTTTTTAAAAAAACTTCCAAATCCTCTTATTTCAACCCTATCATTCATAGATATAGCTTTAGACATTGATTCAATTAATGTTGAAACTACAGCCTGAGAAACTTCAACTTCTAGTTTGAATATATTAAGAATTTTGTCTTCAATTTCAGATTTAAGCATAGATTATTTTTAATTTTATAATTAAATATGTCAAGAAAATAGTTGTATTATATTGCCCTCGCCGGGAATCGAACCCAGAACTAGGGATTAGGAATCCCTTGTTATATCCGTTTAACTACGAGGACAAATTTAACATTCAAAGAATTTAGTATAAATTAATATTATGGCAATAAATCATACACCATTCTTTGTTGAAATTTTTAATAAATTTACAAAACAGTTCACCAAGGAACTTTTGGTTGATGCTGAATCTTATGATAATGCTATCCAAAAGACGATATCGATCGCAGGAATTGATCCATTAAATTTTGATATAAAGGCTCAAGAAGCAAGTATTGAGCAAGCAACTGGTTGGTTAGAAGAAAAGTTCCCTTCTGGAGAATTCAAGCATGTGGTTTTGGATGAAGAGAATGGAGTTTATGAACTAATTTATAATCCAATGGGGAATATATATTAAAGCTTGTTTCGTTTTTTTTTGTAACCTTGTCTAACTTTGAATCTTGGATCAGATTTGCAAATAACGTATATTCTGCCTCTTCTTTTAACAACTTGGCAGTCTGGGTGTCTATGTTTCATAGAACCAATAGAACTTACAACTTTCATAGGTCTTTATTTAAACTCATTTAATATTTGATGTCAAATATTTTTTAAATTTCTTCTATTTTATTCTCGTCATTAATTGATAGAGTTAAGGCTAATTCATGAAAATTATTAAGATTCGCTTTATGTCCTACACTGATATATTTTATTTTAAATTTATTAAGTAATTCATATGCGTTCTTCTCGTTATTCTCATCTAATGCACTTGTAGATTCATCAAGTATCACAAATTTAGGCTTATTTAAAAGTATTCTAACAAAGCCAAGTCTTTGCTGTTCTCCAACAGAAAGTAATCTTGACCAATCTTTAACAGAATCAAGTCCATGGTCTTTAATTAGATGTTCTAATGACAAGCTATTTAAGGCTTCGGTTATCTCTTGAATTGAGAATTCACCTTTAGATTTAGGGTAACAAATTTGTTCTTCTAATGTCCCTAGATTCATATAAGGCTTTTGTGGGAGGAACATAATATTTGTATAATCAGGTTTAAAAACTTTACCTTTACCAAAAGTCCACAAACCGGCAATTGACCTCAATAGAGAGCTTTTACCAACACCACTCTGACCTCTAATCAATAAATTTTTATCTTTCAAGTCAAAATTCAAATTACTGATCAAGTATTTATCTGTTCCAGGAGTCTTGATAAATAAATTTTTGACAGAAATATTATTTGATGTTTCGTACTGAATTGATTCATCAGACTTGTTACTGATCAATGGAACTTCATTAAGGGATTTATCAAAGTTTCCTAATCTAAATATACTAGCTGAAAAAGAAGAGATTTTTTCAATTTGATTAGTCACAATTGATAAGGCACCAAAAACTTGAAAAAATGCAATCCATGCTTGAGTTATAGTTCCAAAATCAATCTCATTAGCAAAATAAAGTGGTGCAACTAATATATAGACTGGGAATCTCATCAGGTTTGAATACATAAACTGAAATAGATCTATTATTGATTGCCAAATTATTAATAAATCAAAATTCTTCAATGCTTTATAAAAAATTTGAATAACATTCTTTTTTTCTTTCCTTTCACCCCTATAGAAAGCAATTGATTCCGAATTATCTCTAACATGAACCATGCTATATCTAAAGTCAGCTTCTAGTCTAAGCTGATCATAATATATTCTTATCATTCTTTTACCAGTTATTATGGCTATCCAAGTTCCAATAAATACATAAATAATTAAGCCTAAAGTTAGAGTCTTTGATATAGACCAAAGTATTGCGCTAAATGAAACTACAGTTAAAACTGCATATAAAGTATCTATTAGAAAATCTAAAGTAACTGATGTAAAATGTTTTATATCTTCTGATATTCTTTGATCGGGGTTATCAATATCCGCCATACCAGAATTAGAATCAAGTAAGTAATAGCATCTTTGATTGAAATATCTTGATATAAAGTTATCAGTTAGCCATTCTCTCCAATATCTTCCAAACTTAAGCCTTGTAAATCTATAAGAAGCAATCACTGGTACTGCGAAAAGAACAACTATTCCATATACCCAGAGAAATTCCCAAAAAACTTTTTCTTCCCTTGTATTAAGAGAAGTATCTATAAACCTAAAAATATAACTAAGAGCTACATTAAGACCAGTAACGGAGAAAAGCAATAAAAGTATAATAAATAGCAAAATCCAAGGTCTTAACTTGTCCTTAAGATTTTTTGAATTTATAAAAAAGAAATAGCTACTAGTTAATAAAATTGTAACTGATATATATATCAATTCCTTCTTTTTGAGGCTTTCAACATATGTTTTAAAGTTTGGAGCTAAATCATTTATAAAGCTTGGGAATAATATCTCAGTAATAAATCCCAAAAAAATTAAGAAAAAATGGCTAATCGAAATAACTGCCAGAATAGAGAGTATTACTAGTGAGAGTAGAATCCACCTAGAGTTTTTAATTTGAGTAGGAAAAAAGTATGGCTGAGCTGTATTAATAAATCTCTCTAAAAGCTCTTTGTTAAAATTAAATTTTTGATTACTCATATACCGATAGATTATCTATTAAATATTTTATTTAAACAACTTTGTATTAAAGATTGAAAAAATTATCAACGCTATTAATACCATTGATAATGTTAATAATTGGGCAACATTTAGAAATCCAGTATTTAAAACTGTATTAGGTACTTTTATAAATTCAATGAAAAATCTCGATACAGAAATATAAGATATTATTATTAATGATAGCCTCCCAGGTCTATCTATTGAATTACTTTTATGGATAAGCCTTACAATAAAGAAAATAATTATATAGAGAAACGCTTCTATTAATTGCGCGGGATATCTCGGAACTAAATCATAATATGGGAATACAAAACAAAAAAATCTTTCACATTCAATACCAACAATTTCGGAATTAAAGAAATTCCCTATTCTTATAAGAGCCATTAAAACTAAGGAATAGTAGAATGTATAATCTAAAATTCTCAGTTTATCTTTTTTAGTAAAAGTTTGATTATCAAAATAAAAAAGTGCAAAAATAAACCCGAATATACCACCGTGGCTTGATAAACCTTGATAACCTTTAAATGAAAATTCTTCTAAACTTATTGGAAGCAAAATCTCAAGAACGTTGTCAGAATAATAGCTAAATTCATAAAATAAACAATGAAATATCCTTGAAAAAATAAGGGTTGAAATGACCATTTTGATTAACAAGCTTTCTAGCTTAATCTTTCTTTCTGAAAATAATTTAGAAACATTAATGAAGACAAATAATAATCCTAAGGCAAATAAAAGTGAATAGTATCTAAATTGAAATATTTCTGAATAAAAAATAAAAGGTGAAAAATCCCAGTAATAATAATTAGTAGTATACATATTTAAAGATTCTCTTTTAATTCAACTTGGAATCTTTTTTCTTCCATTTGCTGCCTTTTTCTTATTTCTTGACCAATATCATAATTCTTTTGATCTTTTATTGTTTCAACTATGAGCTCAGGCACAACAACGGGTATGCCCTCTTTATCTATAGCAACAAAGCAGAAATATGCTCTGGAGCAAACTATCTTGTCCTCAGTATATTCTTCTTTGGTAACTTTAGTCTTTACTATTAAAGACTTTGTGCCAGTCCAAATAACTCTTGAGGTAATCTCAATTATATCGCCTTTATTAATTGGCTTATAGAATTGCATGTCTTCTATGGAAGCTGTGACAGCCTTAGTCCCTGTATATCTCCTAGCACATATCCCCCCAACCATATCCATTAATTCAATTAATCTTCCGCCATACATAGTTCCAAAATCATTAGTATCATTTGGGAATACCATTAAGCTAGACCTAGCCTCTGAACTCTTTCTTTTAAGTCTATCAATATTTTTATTCTTTATCATTTTTTAATATTACCTTTTTTTACATAAAATTTTTTAATTTTAGATTAACAATTATAATAAATATATGAAAAAATTCACATCTACAAAAGAATATGTAACAACTCCTGATTTAGAGCTTGCAGTTAACTCTTCAGTCACACTCGAAAAACCCTTGTTGGTTAAAGGTGAGCCTGGTACAGGTAAAACCTTGCTAGCTGAAGAAATTGCAAAGTCATTAGATACAGAGATTATCAAATGGCATATTAAATCAACAACAAAAGCACAGCAAGGTCTTTATGAGTATGATGCTATTACAAGACTAAGGGATTCTCAATTAGGTGATTCCAGAGTTAAAGATATTTCAAACTATATTGTAAAAGGAAAGTTGTGGGAGGCTTTCACAGCAAATAAAAAGGTTGTGCTTTTAATTGATGAAATAGATAAAGCAGATATTGAGTTTCCTAATGATCTTCTTCAAGAGTTAGACAGAATGGAATTTTATGTTTATGAAACAAAAGAAAATATAGTTGCAAAGAATAGACCAATTGTAGTCATCACAAGCAATAATGAAAAAGAATTACCAGATGCTTTTTTAAGGAGATGTATTTTCCATTATATTAATTTTCCTGATAAAAAGACAATGGAAGAAATAGTAAATGTTCATTTTCCTAAAATTAAAAAGAAACTCCTATCAGAGGCATTAAATATTTTCTTTGATCTTAGAGAAGTTCCTAATTTAAAGAAATACCCTTCTACATCTGAGCTAATTGATTGGATTAAATTATTACTATCAGACGATATACCTAGGGATATTTTATTAGAAAGAGATCAAACAAAAGCAATTCCTCCTTTACATGGTGCTTTATTAAAAAATGAGCAAGATGTTCAAATGCTTGAAAGACTTAGATTTATGTTAAGAAGAGAAAATTAATGTTAATTGAATTTTTTAATACAATCAAAAAATCTGGTGTAAATGTATCACTAAAAGAACTTTTAGATCTAATTAAAGCTCTAGATTCTAACTTAATTAATAGATCCACTGAGGATTTTTACTATTTAAGTAGATCTATAATGGTTAAAGATGAAAAATACTATGATAAGTTTGATAAAGCTTTTGGTATTTTTTTTGAGGGTATTGAAAATCTTGATCTTGAATATTTAAAGAATGAAATACCTGAAGAATGGTTGAGAAAACAATTCGAAAAATCATTAACAAAGGAGCAAAAAGATAAAATTAAGTCTTTAGGTGATCTTGAGGAATTAATGAAAAAATTTATGGAAACATTTAACGAGCAAAGGGAAAGACATCAGGGTGGCAATAAGTGGATTGGAACTGGTGGTACTTCTCCTTATGGTGCATATGGATCTAATCCGTTTGGCATACGGGTTGGACAAGATGGTAATAGAAACTACTCAGCAGCAAAGGTTTGGGATGAAAGAAAATTTAGAAATCTTGATGATAATGTTGAAATAGGAACAAGAAATATTAAAGTAGCTTTAAGAAAACTTCGAAAATTTGCACGAGTTGAAGGTAATGAAGAATTAGACTTAGATCAAACCATAAAAAAAACAGCAAATAATGGTGGATTTATTGATATAAAAACAAGGCCTGAAAAGCAAAATCAAGTTAAGGTTTTGTTGTTCTTTGATATAGGTGGATCAATGGATCCACATATAGATTTATGTGAAGAATTGTTTTCCGCTGCAAGATATGAATTTAAAAATTTGGAATTTTTTTATTTTCATAATTTTATTTATGAAGGTGTATGGAAGGATAATTCTAGAAGGAACGAGATAATAAACCTTTATGACATAATAAATAAGTATTCGCAAGACTATAAAGTTATTATTGTTGGAGACGCATCGATGGGAATATATGAAGTAACTCATATTAATGGCTCAGTTGAACATTACAATGAAAAGCCAGGAGAATTTTATTTTAATATTATGTTAAATCATTTTTCTAAGGTTGCTTGGTTAAATCCTATAGATTCAGATGAATGGGACTATTCACAATCTATTGACTATATTAGATATTTAACTAAAAACAAAATGTTCCAACTTACAATCGATGGTATTAATAAGGCGGTAAAATTTTTAACTTAAACTTCCCTAGCTAATCTTATGAATAAATAAACAGATATAAATCCTAAAGCTATATTTAGTGATAGATAATTAAAAGCTTTAATGAAATCTTTTTGATGGATCATGTTTGCAAATTCAAAACTTAATGCTGAGAAAGTAGTCAAAGATCCTAGATATCCTATAACAAAAAAGTCTTTTAGATTTGGTTTTAAATCTAGTTGAGTAGAAACAAAATAAAAAAAGCCTAAAAGAATTGAACCAATAACATTAACAACTAATGTAGATAAATAAGGTTTATCAGGAATTTCAATTGAAATAATATTATTAGTTATGAATCTCGTAATTGCCCCTAACGCTCCTCCTAGGGCAACTAAAACATAAGATAAAACCATATAGAAACATACATTAAAAAAAAATAATCGTAAAATATTAGTTCATCAAAGTAACGGATATATCATTTATGCTGGTTATATTTTTCTCAATATCATTAATGTATTTAACTGTAAACTCGTAGAAACTTTTAAAACTGAGCTTATCATTCTTGGGCTCTGATGATTCAGCTTTATAAGAAATATGATTTAAATATAAAAAAATAATGACAATAAAAAGTTTTTCATTAATATCAATTTCTTTAATAATTTTTTTAAAATAAGTTAATTTTTTTTTATTAATAATTTTGCATATTTTTATCCAATAATCTTGCTTTAACTTGTTATCTGAAATTGAATCTGACTCTCTAAAATAAATCTTAAGGCTATTCGCAAATTCTTTATAAAAATTAAAAAAAATAGTATCATTGAAAATGTTATATTCTAAGTTTAACTTACCTTCTTTATAAACATGCATTAAACCGTCGGGATAAGGCCAAAAACCATTTTTCTCGAATTTTTTTAAAGCTATTTTTGAGATGATTTTCAGATAATGTTTGACTTTATTTTTTTGATCATCATTAAATTGATTTGTAAAAATCATCAATCTCCAATAAAGTATGGCTTTTGATATAAGGTCTGCTTCTACTGATAACTTATCAGTATCACTAATTTCCCAATCCTCTAGGGCATAAAATAAATATCGTGGTTCTTTGATTTGAAGGAAGTCTATCAATGAAGGAACTCGTTTAGTAAATGGATTAGCTAAATTATCTGGATGTGTTGAAGTCTCCTTGCCCCACTTGTAAGACTTTCTTCCTTTAATCGATGTTAAGGGTTGAATCCTCCATCCTAAATTAAATGAACTTTTTTGATACTTAGCGTTGGTTCCATATCTTTTTGCATGTTCTTTTTTGTGGTATTTTTCAAGCTCTTCTTTCATCACAGAGCCATTATATAATCTAAATACGGTCATATTAGATACTAGTTACTACTATCTCCTGTTTATCAAATAAATTAGGAGACTTGTCCTTTAGAGCTTTAATCTCTTTAAAAATGGAATATATCAATTTCCAATCTGAGACTAAACCTTTTTTTGGCTCTTTCTTATGTGGAGACATATTATTGTGAAGCCACGATAGATATGAGGCTGCTACAAGATCTGTATTTTGATAATTAAATGCAGTTTTAAAATGAACCTTATCAGGAAGATCTTTTTTATCAAATATTACTTGAAAAGTTCTTGTCCAAAACTCTTCTTTTTTAATTAAACTTGATTCATTCAATATCTCTCTTTCATATTTCATCAATTTATCTCTGAGTTGAATAAAATGATTAAAAAATATAAATGGCTGTTCAGGATTATAAGTTATATGAGATGAAAATTTATTTCTATTTTTGTAACTTTTATCTTTTTTATCAGAATATACATGAACTAGGCCATCACTATAGGGCCAAAACTCTTTTCTAGGCATACTATCGTTAATTATTTTACTGGCGGTTTTCAGATAAAATTCAATCATTTTTCTTTCTTGATCCGATACTGAACCTGTAAAAAGCCTTAGTCTCCAATGCAATAGTGCTCTACAGGCTAGCTCCTCTTCAACTGGCGAGTTGTTCTTAGAAAAGTCCCAATCTTCTAACATATAAAAGAAAAATCTAGTTTCTTTTGTTTCAACAAAATCTACGAATGAAGGAACTTTACACGTTAATGGATTAGCTACATTTGATGGGAATACATCCTTACTTAAGCCCCATTTATATCTCTTTCTACCTTCTAAATTGGTTCTAGGTTGAAAAAAAAGTCTTTGTTGTGCATATTCACCTTTTTTTCTTTTGATTTTTTTGGCATTTTTATCGAGTTCTTTCTTTTGCTCCTGTGAAGCAATTACAATTCCCATTATAGTCATAAAATAATTTTAACATTAATCATTAAGGATAATTAGTTAAATCTTCTTAAAAGATAAAGAAGCAGAATTTATACAATATCTTAATTTAGTAGGTTCAGGCCCATCTGTGAATACATGTCCTAAGTGAGATCCGCAGCTTTTACATGAAACCTCAACTCTTACCATCATATGAGAAGTATCTTCTTTAAAATCTAGAAGATTTTTATCAATACAATCAAAGAAGCTTGGCCAACCTGTACCGGAATCAAATTTTGACTTAGAACTGAAAAGCTCATCATTACAACAAATGCACTTATATGTTCCGTCGAGTTTACAATCATGTAAATCTCCAGAAAATGGAGCTTCAGTGCCTGCCTCTTGGGTAACATGATACTGCATAGGAGTTAGCTTCTTTTTAAGATCATCTTTATTTTGCATCATTTATCTCCAAGTAATTATCTAAAAAAGATATTATATCTTTAGACTCATACATCCATTCAGTCTTATCGGATACAATTTTTAGACATGGAACTTGTAATTTACCACCTCCCTTTATCAATTCTTGAGCATAATCGGTATTTCTTCTAGCATCTTTGGTAGTTATAGAGATATTATTTTTTTTCATGTATCGCCTCACTCTCACACAGAAAGGACAAGCTTTAAATTCATAAATCTCCATGTTTTTAACTTTTTCTTGTATATGTTTTATTTTATCAGAACTGAAATTTTTTGGTTTTGGTGAGGTAAGCCAATCCAAAAATAAAATAATTCTACCAAGAATAAACCTAATTATATTCATAATTTAATCACCTGGCGCCGATCCAAGTGCAGTACCTACGCTATTTAAAAGAGATCGGGCTATTTTTGATTTCTCATCATCTTGAAGAACCATATTTCTCCAATGACTAATAACATCTGAGAATATATTTTCAGTTAAAGGGTTACAGATATCATAAGATACTTCAGAATTCCATGTTTCAAGAGCTAGCAGAAAATACCCTGGCAGCTTCTTGTTAAAAAATTTGGCTAAATATGGATTCTTCCTTGCAAAATCCTGCCATTCTTTTATTTCCATTGTTCTAATGTTTTCTGGAAACATATCATCCCTATCGAAATATTCATATCTTTTCATATAAGTTTCGGCATCATTCTCATTAATCATTGTCCTACCAATGACTGAAACTGTTGATCCACCTGTACATTCTCGACTCATAATATTTATAATGTATTATAACTATTGTTATGATACAAGATACTATATTTTATTATTTTTCCATTACCTGTATTATAATGATCATATTAATTATATATCTCATTAAAAAATAATATGTGGAAGTGCAAACATACTTGGAAAAAATCATCAATTAATACATTGTGGTGCTTACTTGGGTGTTCAATAGGGGATCTTGGAACAATTTTCTATTTTCAAAATGTAGTCCATAGCTTCAGTGCTTTATCGGTAATGCTAATGGCTATAATTGCGGGTTTATTAACAAGCATTGCATTAGAAACTTTTATTCTTTTAAAGGATTTTAATTTTAAAGATGCATTAAAGATAGCCTTAGGAATGAGTCTTATAAGCATGATTGGAATGGAAATAGCAATGAATTCAGTAGATTTTATTTTAAATGGTAAACCAGTTATTAATATTGAAACAATTGTTCCTGTATTGTTAGCAGGATTTATAGCACCTTTACCATATAATTATTGGAGGTTAAAGAAATACGGCATAGCATGCCATTAACTAGGCACTTTTCATTTCACGGTATTTTCTTTCTTCTTCTGTAAAAGCTCCGTCGGCAACTGGAATAATAGATGGAATCAATGAACCACCTAATCTAAGAAAGCATCTTTCTAAAAATTTTTGTGCTTCACTTGCATTAAAAGCAGCTCTTTTAAATGTTAAATATGATCTCCAATAGTTAATTGAGGACCAGACTACAGTCGGGGGAGTTACTTTGTCTAATAATTCATTATAGGTTCCAATATGAGCCATTGATAATATTGTAATATCAATAATTTCATCACCTTCCATAGAACTAGGATCCCATGATTCTGGATCTTCTATGACTCTACCCTGAAGAATTGATATATCATGCATTACAGCTTCTATTAACTTATTAGGGTCTTTGGTCTGAAGATATTCTTCAAGGCAATCATAAGCAACGAGTTTGAAAGGATTATGACTGTGATAGCCCTCACCCTTTTCGCTAGTCATTTGCACATTACCTTTCATCTGTGGTCTGAAAAGAGTTTTATCAAGCAAACCATCCGGGAATATTGACTCAATAATTGATTCTTGTTCTTTTTTTTCTTTAAAATCTATACCTTGCATAGAGCATATTATTACTGGGATTTAATTTAAATCAAACAAAATTAAAATTTTGATTATAATAATATGATGGATAAAAGGTTTTTCGGACTTCTTTTTTTAGGTGTTTTTTTGGTATTAATGTATTACCTTTTTAAAATAGTTGATTTATAACTAATTCTTTCCGTCCCAGAATTTTTTTATATCGGACCATAATTTTGCTCTGCCTTCTTTAGTTTTACACAGTTTTAATGAACTTATAAGAATTCTATAATACATTCTTAATTTATACCTTCCATCGTTTGAAAAACTTAAATATATTGCATAAAGTATAAAAAAAGGTAATAAGATTGGTATGCCCATTGGCATTGCTAAAATAAATAGAAAAATTCTATTAATTATCTTTTTGAACTTAGCGTATATGCTCTTAAAGTTTGAATTCGAGTTGATCATTTGGATTTTTATCTTCTATATTTTCTTCTTGATTTTTATTAAATAGAGTTCCCATCTCATTTTTAAACATGGAGCAAATATGGTCATTTTTCTTTAACCAATTTTCATACTTGATATAGTCAGGCATCATTCTCTCGACTTGAACCCAATAATCATCCGAATGATTATGATGGACTATATGTGCTAACTCATGAACTACCAAATATGATATTACCTCATGGGGAATTAAAATAGCCCTCCAACTAAAATTCAAATTTCCATTACCTGAACAAGAACCCCATTGTGAATATGCATTTGTTATAATTATCTTATTAAAATTAATATCATATAGTTTTGAGAATCTATTTGTAAGGTTTAAAATGTACTCTCGAGCACTGTCTTTATACCAATCAATAAAAACCTTGTTAGCTAATTTGATAAAAGCGCTAGATAGATAGAAAGTTCCATTCTCATATTTTAAAGGTATGGATTTATTATCGACAATTTTTAATGGTCTTTCTTTTCCTAGATAGAGGAAAGTTTCTCCTTCTTCATATCTTTTGTGTAAGTCGTTCAAATATTTAGCTTTAGTGATTTGCTGAGTTCTTAAAAGATAGAATTTCTTCTCGTCTATATACCTTTCAATTGACTCCATACTTTCATTCATTGGAGCTCTAACTATAATATGGCCTTCAACAGAAATTTGAATTTCTAAAGATTTTCTTTCAGATCTGATTATCTGATCAACTTTTACCGACATTTTAGGCTACTATAACACAAAAAAAAATAAAAATTAACAATAATTTAAGATATTTATGATAACAAGATAAATATAACTGTGAGGAAAGAACCAAAAACAAGACCCACAAAAGTCGCTGCCAAAAGTTCTGTTTGGTCTTTTGATAATTTTGGGGGTTTAGGGAAAGAATCAGTATCTAAAAATTCAAAAAGTCCTATGTGCGCAAATATAATTTTTGAAGGGATTGCAAAAGCCACACTGGCTATAATCATTTTTGCCCAAAGAGGCAATGTTTCATAGAAAATAGGCTCATCTGCAGCTGCAGGAAGAGTTAAAATAAATATAAACAAAAATAAATAATTTAAAGATAATTTCATAGAACTCATTGAATTATAATTCCAAATATAGGAAAATCAAATAATGCCATCATGTTATTTGCAAGTATATGAAAAACTGACTAGCTCATCCAAAGATTATAAATATTGGAAAGAATATACATCCTTCTATGAAAGTTATTGGGGTGGTCCAACTTCACCCTATGGAATTTGGTTTGGAAACGAATATGAAACATTCGAAAATGCTTTGATTGATCATATGAAGATACAAAAAAAAGAATTAAAACAATGTCTATTCATAAAAGAAAATGATTTTTATTATATATGCCCTTCAGATCCAAACAGAGATAATCAAAACTACTCATTTTTAGTAAATAATATTGTCCCTCTTCACTGGTTCCTACTCTTTGATCATAGCCAAAAAAAGGTATTTAAAACGCATTGGGGCTTTGGTGCAATACATTATACAAATACCGTCTCAAAATCATTAAATAAAATGAAAGAGTTTATTAATTTAAAAAAACAATTAAATAAAACAGATATAGAATTCAGGAATAATTATTTAAAACTGATTGATGATTTTTTTGAGACTTGCTCATGGCTTGAGACTTTTGATAGCGAAGGGATATTAATTCTTAATTATGGAGATTTGCTGGCAAATTTTCCGCAGAACAGTTTAGATAAAGAAGACTCTGTAAAAATTATGGATGATATTAAAGAGATGATTGGGAAAGAATTGTTTAAGGACGCTTCAGATATTCTTAATTTTTTGATAGAAAGATGGACTAAAATAGAGTTTGCAAATCAAAAGAATGAAAGTAATTTAAGTAATTAAGATTTTTTTTCATTTACTTTCTTCTCTATCCATTTCATAGGTATTAACTTTGGTGGTATTAATAATTTATCTTTATCCTTAACAAAATCATTTTTATATTCAAGACTCCATTTATAGCTTAAAAAGTATTGTGTAATAGTTAATGTGAGATCTTTTAATTTTTTTATTTTAGACCACTCGTTAATCTTACTTTGCATGGGAATTATTTTTGCTTTCGATGGATGAAATAGTGTTCTTAAAGCAAAATTTCTTTCTTGATCATTTGCAGGTTTTAAATCTTTTTTCATATCTGACAACATCTTATATATATACTTGTAAGTTCCTACAACATGTTCATTGCTAAACGGTAATTTTCTTTTTCTTTTTTTTGGTATGTTAGCAGCAAGTCCTTCAGCAAATTGTTGAATATTTAATTTGTCCTCGTCACTTGGGTATTTTGATTGCATTGTCCAAGCTATTATCTGATATCTAACGGTTGGGTGGTCTAAAACACATGGGTGTTCTTTTATCGCAAGGGCTAAGTGCAATGGCTTTTTAGTTAATTGAAAATCCCTAAAATATTTACAGAAGAAAAGCCAAGAAATTATTCCAGTCCTTCCTTCATGAACTTGTTCAATAAAGTTTTTTATTTCTCTGAAGAAGCTATTTGAAAGAATTTCAGAGACAATCCAAGGATCTTCTTTAATCTTAGGCATATATAAATTCTAACATGAAAAATTTATAAAATTATATGAGCTTCATTCTCATTGAAATAGATTGATAGGTTGTACGATATTTATTTGCTAATATATGCATAACAATCTTATCAATAGAATCAACCTCATGGAATGCTCTTGAAGCAATTACGCCCGAATAAGGGGCTAATGATTTTTGATAAATCTGTGCAAAATTACATAGAGCTTCATCAATCAACAATGTATTTATATGAT
Organism: uncultured bacterium; assembly: GCA_913050245.1. Lineage (GTDB taxonomy): Bacteria > Desulfobacterota_D > UBA1144 > UBA1144 > UBA1144. The sequence continues at coordinate 147,327 of CAJWZJ010000001.1, forward strand.
CTGAGAGCATAATATTTCCTTTGTTACTTTTTTTTGGGGTATCTAAAAAAAATGGATAATATTTATTTAAAAATTTATGAATCTTGTTCTTTAGAGAGTTGAATTCAACTAACAGTTTTTTATCTGTAGGGAATTTTTCAGCATCAGGGCCATAGTAAACTAGCTTTGATAGTGAACCAGAAGAAGCTGCCTCAAATATTGCCTTTAACCAATTCCTAGCTGCAGACCACCTATCGAAATTCTTTTTTGAAGAAAGCATTGTGTGAGCAGATTCTAATTCATTTAAAACTGATTGAAGTAAGTTAATAACTATTTTTACTAGTGATTCACGCTCCAGAGTTAGCTCATCTTTCCAACCTTTTACATAATTTTCATCATATAAAATTCTGGGTTCTTCCTTAATTTGTTCAATAAGACTCTCTAGTAAGTCAGCTTCTTTAAGAATATCAGGGTAATACTTCTCCTTAAAGTATTCTACACTTACAGAAATATCATCAATGTTTGTTACTTTAGTAAGCAATTTATTTTTCATAAACTTGGTTTCACCATTGTTTTTGGATCTAAAATCTTATCTGACTTAGACTTATCCAAAATCTTATCTTCATTAACAACCTGTCTGACAGTTTTACCATTTTTATATGCCTTCTTAGCAACATTAGCAGCATTATTATAACCAATAATAGGAGCTAAACTTGTACACATTGCTAAACTATCTTCAATGTAACTTTCACATTTTTCTTTATCTACTTTTATATCTTTAATGCAATCTAAAGTGAAAGCTTTGACTGATGATGATAAAATCTCAATTGATTCCATAATGTTGTGAGCCATCACAGGCATCATCACATTAAGCTGGAAATTTCCTGATTGGCCAGCGATTGTTATAGTGAGATCGTTTCCAATTACTTGTGCACAAACTTGAGTTAGAGACTCCGCTAATACTGGGTTAACCTTCCCGGGCATTATTGATGACCCAGGCTGTATTGATGGGAGAATGATTTCTCCAAATCCACATCTTGGACCACTTCCTAGCCATCTGATATCATTAGCTATCTTCATCAAAGATGTTGCACATGTTTTAAGCGAGCCACTCAGATTAACTATTGAATCTTTTGAAGATTGAGCCTCAAAATGATCTTTAGCTTCATAAAATTTTATTCCAATTTTTTTTGATATTTCTCTTGATATATTTGCTGCAAACTTTGGATGTGAGTTAATACCTGTACCAACAGCAGTTCCGCCCTGTGCTAAAAATTTTAAAGCGCTTGAAGATGATGAAATAAAATCAATAGAATTTTGAACCATTTGAGAAAAACCACCAAATTCTTGGCCCAAAGTCATAGGAGTAGCATCTTGCAAATGAGTTCTTCCAATTTTGTATATTTTGGAAAAACTTTTTGATTTTTTGTCTAGCTCTTTTTTTAATAATTTTAGGCTTGGTATTAGATCTCTATTGGCTAATTTAAGGGCTGAAATATGCATAGCTGTTGGAATAACATCATTGCTTGATTGACATAAATTTACATGATCATTTGGATGAATTTTACTTTTACTTTTAGAATATCTATTAGCAAGAGATGAAATCACTTCATTTGCATTCATATTTGTCGATGTTCCTGATCCAGTTTGAAAAATATCAACAACAAATTCATTATCATGCTTACTGTCAATAACTTCTTGAGCACCTTTCATGATACTTTTAGATATATTTTTCGGAATTAATTTTAAATCACCGTTAACTTTAGCAGCACAAAATTTAATTACTCCTAAAGCCTCGATAAATGGCCTTTTGAATTTTAAATCACTTATTGGGAAATTTTTAATCGCTCTGGCTGTTTGAGCAGCATAAAGAGCATTCTTTGGTACTCTCATTTGACCCATTGAATCTGATTCTAACCTGTAATCTTTCTTAGACATAAGAACTCCTGGATGGTATTTATTTAATTTTAACTTAATTAAGTTGTTTTGATAATTTATTTTTTCAATTAAAATAAATTATATAGGAGATATCAAATGAGTAATGTTATAGAGAGTAATGATTCCAACTTCAAAACTGACGTTCTAGAATCTGAGGTACCAGTATTAGTAGATTTTTGGGCTCCTTGGTGTGGTCCTTGCAAAGCCATTGCACCTGTATTGGAAGAAATATCTATTGAACAAAAAGATAAAATTAAAATAGTAAAAATAAATGTTGATGAAAACCAAGAGCATGCTGCAAATTTTGGAATAAGAAGTATTCCTACGCTGTTAATTTTTAAAGGTGGAGAGCTAAAAAATCAAATTGTTGGGGCGCTACCTAAAAGTGAGATTGAAAAGATTATTTTGGATGAGATATAATGGAAAAATTTATAATGCTAAGTAAATTAACTGATGAGGGAAGAAAAACTGTTAAAATGCGTCCTGAAAGAATCAAAGAAGTTAATGTTGAAATAGAAAAGATGGGTGCAAAAGTTCTTGAACAATATGCCGTACTTGGCGAATATGATTTTGTAAATATTCTTGAAGCCCCAGATAATGAAACAATATCGAGAGTATCGATTGAACTCGGTGCGAGAGGAACAATTCAGTTGGTTACCCTTGCTGCTATAAGTATTGAAGAATTAGCCGAAACTCTTCTTACCTCAAGCTCTATATACTAATAATTTTTTCAGCTCTTTTTTTCCAGCTATGCTTTTTGGATTTTAGCAAAGCCTTTTTAGAAATCTCATCATACATCTTATTATCATAGAGTATTTTTTTTATAGCTTGCTTATAAGATAATAATGATTCAGCATTAACCAAAATTGAATCTATATTATTTTCTAATATTTCTTCTATAGATTTTATCTTTGATGCGACTATAGGCTTCCCAGATGCAAGATGTTCAAAAATTTTAATTGGAGATGAAAATTTAGATGCATCTGTATTACCCTTAATTGTAAAATCATCATCATAGGGAATCAGCATTATATCTGAAATAGAATATATTTCGGGAATATATTTATGATTAATAAAACCTAGAAAAAATATATTTTCTATATTATCTGGCATTAATCTTTTATATTCATCGACCTCATTATTGCTTCCACCTACTATCATAAACATAAACTCAGGCATATCTTTTGCTAAATCTATTATTTTTTCAATTCCCCTTCCTCTATATATATTTCCAATATAAGTAATTATTTTTTTATCATTATTAATATTATATTTCTTTTTAATTGATAAAGTATCATGTTTAATTTTGAATTGTCTTAAATCGACGCCATTATGGCACACAAGATATTTTTCATTTCTATCTGAGTTTTTTACAACCTCTTCTAAAGTACCTTGTGAATTAAAAGTTATTTTCAAGATATTTTTAGAGTTAATAAATCTTCTTATTGCTATCTTTGAAAAGAGATTTATGGGTGGATGGTGGATATCAATGATAATATTTTTAAAGAAAAACGATGCAATATAAGCGAAAGTTATATTCCTTGTTACTATAAAATCATAATTTGGATAAATACTGAATATAGATAAAATACCATGTAAAAAATGTCTTAGGGATCCGGCCCTAAATCCGAACTTTCTTTTTATATTAAAATTTCTCTTTACAGAGTAATAATCATAAAATTTATTAATCTCTTCTTTTTTTATAGGAAGAATTAAATCAACATCATGCCCATTGTCAGCAAAAGCTTCAACCATTTTAGCAACATGTATGCTGCTTGCTCCTGTTCCAAACAATTCTGGGCTACCTACATAAATAATCTTCACATTAATATATTATTGATTAATTGATTAATAAACAATATTTAATTAAGATTGAAATAAGACAATGAAGTTAATAAAAGGTTTCAGAGATATCTTCCCATACTCAGATAATGTCATTGAAGATTCTGTTCTATGGAATTTCATAGAGAAATCTATATCATCAAAATTAGAAAATTATAATTTTGAAAAAATAATTACTCCTATAATAGAAAATAAAACAACATTTAATACAGGTATTGGTAATGATACGGATATTATATCAAAGGAAATGTATGAATTTCTATTATATAAAGACAGTCAAGTAACCAATGATATAATATATTGCCTTAGACCAGAGGGTACTGCCTCAACCGTCAGAAGTTATTTGGAAAATTCTCTTTTTAAAAGGCGAAAGATTAATAAACTTTATTACATGGGTCCAATGTTTAGGTACGAGAGATCACAAAAGGGTCGTTATAGGCAATTTTATCAAGTTGGTGCAGAAATATTAGGCAGTAAAGATATATTTTACGAATTTGAATTAATCTCACTTGGTGTTGATCTTATTAAAGAAACAGGAATAGACGATTTCGTAGTTGAAATAAATTCCATCGGAGACATAAATTCTCTTAATAAATTATCTGAAGAGGTAAGAAATTTTACTAATAAAAACAAGGAGAAGATTCAAGATTCTGATTTTGAGATAATCAATAAAAATCCCCTAAGATTTTTAGATAAGGCAATTCATAAATACAATTTTGAGGATATACCTAAATCATCAGACTTTATATCTAGTGATTCAAAATTAAGGTTTGATGAAATCATCAACTTGCTAGACAAAAACAATATCAAGTTTAATATAAATCATCAACTTGTTAGAGGTTTAGACTATTACAATGATCTAGTCTTTGAGATTAAATCAGATTCTTTAGGTGCGCAAGATACAATTCTTGCTGGCGGAAGGTATGATAAGCTAGTATCCAAATTTGGTGGCCCCGAAACATTTTGTGTTGGTTTTGCTGCAGGGATTGAAAGGTTAATATTGCTTTCTAGTTCTGATGTCAGAAAAAAGGCATACGAAAGAATAGATTTTTATGTTGCATATCAAAAGCCTGATTTTAAAGAGTTTGCAAATGAAGTATGTTCGCGATTAAGAAAAATTGGTTTTAATGTTCTTATTGAGTATGAATTTAAAAATTTTGTTAAACAAATTAAATCAGCAGATAAAATGAATTCAAAAATGTTAATTACTATAGGTGAAGAAGAAATGAATGCTAAGAGTATCAAGATTAAGGATATGTCATCAGGTAAAGAAGATATTATAAAAAATAAAAATATTGAAAAGGATATTAAAAATATTTCAAACAATGAAAAATAAAAAAATTTTTTATGGTTGGTTCATAATACTCGGAGCCTTTTTATTAATATATTTGGACGGTTTACTTTTGTACTCATTTGGAGTCCTTCTGCCTTCGATAGAAATAAAATATAATTTATCTAATACTTTCGTTGCATCTATATTCAGCGTGAGATGTCTGGTTTTTGCTTTTTCCATGATAATATTTGGAAAATTAACAGATAAATATAAACCTGAAAAAGTTATTTTTTTTGGTGGTATGATTTCTGCATTAGGAATGTTTTTTACCGCATATTCTGACAGCACTTTGGCATTATTCTTAAATTATGGAGTCTTGACGGGTTTGGGTGATGGAGCTTTTTATGTTCCTGCGATTGTTATTGCGCAAAGGTGGTTTAATAAAAAAAGAGATTTTGCTGTGGGATTGGCTACTACAGGAGTTCCTATAAGTGGTTTGACAGTAAATCCGCTTTCTGCATTTATTTTAGAAAATAGCAATCTTGAGACTACACTAATAATATTATCTGCAATAACCTTTATATTTCTTTTCGGAGCTTTTTTAATGAAAGAATCTCCTGAAGAACTAGGGCTAGAGCCTTATGGTGGTCCATTTTCACAAGAAGAGAATGATGTAGAGAATAGTTGGACAAGCTCAGCAGCAATTAAAACACTTTCTTTCAATCTTCTATATATTCAACTAGTTCTTGGTATGCTGTCTTTCCTAATAGTTGTTACATTCCAATACGATTTAGCCCTAGATCGTGGCTTTGATATTCTAACCTCGTCCCTAGCACCCGCATCAATAGCGGCGGGTAGCTTCTTTGGGAGAATAGTAACGGGATATTTAAGTGATTATATTAGTAGAAATAAAATATTGTTTTCTGTTTTTATGGGCCAAGCCTTATCTATTTTTATAATACTTAATACTAATTCCATAACAGGGTTCATTCTGTTTGGTATATGTTTTGGTTTTTGCTATGCAGGTTGGATTCCAATATTTCCAAGCAAATTAAAAGATTTCTTTGGTAAAGCAAATTCAGGTGTTATTTACGGCATTTTTGGAACTGGTTTTTCAATATCTGCAATTTTTGGACCTCCATTAGGAGGATATCTTATTGATAAATTTGGAACATATGATTATGGCTTATACTTTTGCATAATTGTCTGCTTAATTGCTGCATTTTTATCTTTAATAATTAATAAACCAATCAAAAATAATTAGTATATAATTTTAACCATGTTTGGGTTAGGATTTTCAGAAATAGCTTTAGTACTAGTAATTTTCATTATACTATTTGGACCTACTGAAATACCTGAAATTTCCAAGAAAATGGCAAAATTTTATAGAGATATAATCAGGGTTAAGGATGATCTTAATGATTCGGTCAATAATGAGATTAACGATTTAAAAGAAATAAAAAAAGATATAGAAAAGAAAGACTAAATATCCAAGTTAGTTACATACAATGCATTTTCTTCAATAATTTTTTTTCTTGGCTCAACCTGGTCACCCATCAACTCTTCAAAAAGCGTATTCTCTGTGGAGTCTTTTTCTATGTCTTCAATATCAGCAATATTAACTTCTCTTAAAATTCTGGTCTCAGGATTAAGAGTTGTCTCCCAAAGCTGTTCGGGATTCATTTCTCCTAAACCTTTGTATCTTTGAATCGAAAATCCTTTCTTCCCAATATCAATTAAAAAATTATAAAGATTATCTAGATTATGAATACTAAAAACATCATCATTTTTAACTTTTAATTCTAATGGAAATTTTAATCCTGATGTACTTTCTGCATATTCATTAGTGCATGACTTAAATAAGCTAGAGGAAATAAAGTTTGAATCTACAATTGATTCGGATTCTCTTCCTTTGTCTTTAATAAGAAATCTATATTTATCCACATCTTTATTTGAAAATGAAATTTCTTCCATTCCTTGGTCATTAAAAAGGTTAATTTCTTTTGTAATCCTTTTATTAAATTTATCTGATTCAAAATTAATTCCTTCAGAAATAATAGGAACAATAATATTAAGTATTCTAATATCTATGCTTGACCTGCTTAAATTATCTAAAATATTTTTGTATCTCACATAATGAGAAATTTTTTCAATCAACTCTTCAGGTGATAGCTTTAACTTCTTAAATGAGTCATCCGAGACTATTTCATTAATTGAGTTTTCTAAAAGAAAATTATCTAAGGATAACTCGTCTTGTAGATAAGATTCTTTGCTGCCCCTCTTAACTTTAAATAAAGGTGGTTGTGCAATGTAAAGTTTCTTAGATCTTAGCAACTCCTTATAATGATTATAATAAAAAGTTAATAGTAGCGTTCTTATATGAGAACCATCAACATCAGCATCAGTCATTAATATTATTTTCCCATACCTCAATTTTGATAGGTCAATGCTATTATCTTCATCATCGCTTACTTTTGGGGCACCTAATCCCATTGCTGTAATCAGTGTTCCTATTTCATCATTACTCAACACCTTGTCTAATCTAGCCTTTTGTACATTTATAACCTTACCTTTCAAAGGTAAGACAGCTTGAGTCTTTCTGTCCCTGCCCTGTTTCGCGGAGCCTCCAGCAGACTCACCTTCTACAATGAATAGTTCACATTTATCAGGATCTTTTTCTTGACAATCAGCAAGTTTTCCAGGCAATGAGCCTAAATCTAATGCGCTTTTCCTTCTTGTTAAATCTCTCGCTTTCTTGGCAGCCTCTCTTGCTTTAGCTGCATCTATTGATTTATTTACTATTTTCTTAGCATGAGATGGATTTTTTTCAAAATAATCGCCTAGTGAATCATTAAGTAGTGACTCAACTATTCCAGCTGTCTCGGAATTTCCTAGCTTAGTTTTAGTTTGACCCTCAAACTTCGGTTCTGGAACTTTAATACTAACAATCGCGGTTAATCCTTCACGAGTATCATCACCCGTTATTTGTATGTTTTGATTTTTCATTAAATTTTGGTCTTTTGCATATTTATTAATAGATCTAGTTAATGCACTTCTAAATCCGCTTAAATGTGTTCCTCCTTCAATTGTATTTATATTGTTAACATATGAAAAAATATTCTCGGAGTATCCTTCATTATATTGAACAGAAATTTCAACAATTGTATTTTCTTTCTGGCCTTTTATCAAAATTGGTTTATTGATAGTTTTCTTTCCTGAATTAAGATGTTCAACATATGAAACAATTCCACCTTTATAATAAAAAGTTTCATTATTATCAGTTCTTTCATCTTCAATTATTATCTTAAGGCCGCTGTTAAGAAAAGCTAATTCTCTCAATCTATTACATAAATATTGATAATCAAATTTTGGTTCGAAATCATATTTTCCATTTGTATTTATAACTGGTTTGAATATATCTTGATCAGGTTTAAATATGATTTTGGTTCCCGTACTTTTAGATTTGCCAGTAGCCTTTAACTTAGTTGAAACTTTTCCAGACTCATATCTTTGGTACCATTTGGAACCATCTCTACATATTTCGACCTCTAAGAACTCTGATAGAAAATTAACTACTGTGACACCAACTCCATGGAGTCCACCAGAAACAGCATATGTTTTTGAATCGAACTTACCGCCAGCATGAAGTGTCGTTAATATAACTTCTACAGCGGGTTTTTTCTTTACGGGATGCTTATCAACTGGAATACCTCTTCCATTATCCTCAATAGATATACTTTCATCCTTTTGAATTTTAATCTTAATAGTATCGCAGAATCCTGCAAGAGCTTCATCTACACAGTTATCTAGTACTTCATAAACTAAATGGTGAAATCCTCTTTTAACGACATCACCAATATACATTCCAGGCCTTTTCCTAACAGCTTGAAGCCCTTCAAGGGCCTGAATCGATTTAGCGCTATATTGATTATCTGCGGACTTTGGCATTAGATTAAGTCAATTCTAACATGCTAATACATTAAATAAAGGCTAATCTTTCATTCTTGGAAGAGTGATACCAGTCTGTTTTTGATACTTTCCTTTTTTGTCAGCGTAAGTAACCTCGCACTGCTCATCTCCCTCAAAAAAAAGCACTTGGGCTATGCCTTCATTAGCATAAATTTTTGCTGGCAAAGGTGTGGTATTGGAAATTTCGAGTGTAACATGACCCTCCCATTCAGGTTCAAAAGGAGTGACATTTACTATTATTCCACATCTAGCATATGTTGACTTACCAAGACAAACAGTGATTACATTTTTTGGTATTCTAAAATATTCTACTGTTCTTGCTAAAGCAAATGAATTGGGAGGTATGATACATTCATCAGCCACAATAGTAACAAAAGATTTCTCGTTAAAATCCTTAGGATCTACAACTGTATTAAATACATCTGTAAAAACTTTGAATTCATCAGTAACACGAATATCATAACCATATGATGATACTCCATACGAAATTGCACCTTTGGTTGTCTGTTCGTCAGTAAAAGGCTCAATCATTTTAAAATCATTTGCCATTTTCTTAATCCATTTGTCTGATTTAATTCCCATATTAACTCCTTAGAATTGTTTTAAAAACTTTATATCATTTTGGTAAAAATATCTAATATCCGTAATACCTAACTTAATCATTGCTAGTCGCTCAATACCCATTCCAAAAGCAAATCCTGAATAATTTTTTGCATCATAGTTAACAAAATCAAAAACCTTGGGATTTACTAATCCACATCCTAAAACTTCCATCCATTTTTTTTCACCATTTTTGTTCTCCCATTCTATATCAAGCTCAGCGCTAGGTTCAGTAAATGGGAAATAGCTTGGCCTGAATCTTATATTTATATCCTTTTGAAAAAAATCATGGCAAAAATTATTAAGAATACTTTTCAGGTTTGCAAAACTGATATCCTTATCAACCAGTAGTCCTTCCACCTGATGAAACATAGGAGTATGAGTAACATCACTATCACACCTATAAACCTTACCAGGGGAAATAATTTTTATTGGTGGCTGATTATTCTCCATAATTCTGATTTGCATTGGTGAAGTATGGGTTCTGAGCAATACATCATCTTCTAAATAAAAAGTATCCTGCATATCTCTTGCTGGATGATCTTTAGGAATATTTAGTGCTTCAAAATTATAGAAATTTGTCTCAATCTCTGGTCCTTCAACTGTTTGAAAGCCATATCCTTCAAATATATCTATTATTTCATCCAAAATCTGAGTCAGTGGATGTACTGAGCCAAACGAAGATGCTTTACCTGGTAAAGTTATATCTATTCTATCGCTATTCAATTTTTTATTTATTTCTTCATTTTCAATTTCATTCAATTTTTTATTTATAAGTAATTCAATCTGGCTTTTAATTCTGTTTATCTCTGTTCCTCTTATTTTCTTTTCTTCAATAGTTAAACTTTTCAACTCACTTGTTAGCTTCACTATAGGACCTTTTTTACCTAAAAATTTAGACTTTACATTCATAAGATCATTTTTATTCTTTACCTCGGTCAGTTCAATGTTTAGATCTTGAATTAAATTTTCACTAATCATTAGATATTCTCCTACCAGAGAATATATACATTAAAAAAGGCGCGAAGAAAATTGATGAATATGTTCCAACCATGACACCAATAATCATTATTAATGCAAAATCTTTAATTATTGGTCCGCCAAAGAAATAGAGTGGAAACAAGACTATTAATACTGTAATTACTGTAAGAATAGTTCTAGAAAGAGTTTGAATAATACTAGTATTTATAGTTTTGGTAAAAGTATCCTTAGAAATTTTTAAGTTCTCCCGAACGCGATCAAAGATTACAATTGTATCATTTACTGAATAGCCAATAACTGTTAGCAAGGCAGCAATAGTAGTTAGCGTAATCTCAATTTCAAGAAATAAAATAAAAAATATAGCTATAAGGAAATCATGAAATAAAGCACTTATTGCAGCCATAGCAAAACTAAAGTTAAATCTGATAAAAACATAAATAAGAATTGCCAATGAACCATATATTATAGACATTAATCCATTATTAACTAATTCTTTACCAACCTTAGGACCTATAAAATCTATTTGATTTATTCTTGGTCCATTGTTTATATAAAATTGAGAAAAAATTTCATCCATACTTTTTTTTATATCAGTATTAGCATTTTCGTTATAAGGAAATTTAATTAAATAACTTTTATTATCATATAGCTGAACTGAAATTTTTGAATTATTAATTGTACTGACATGCTCGCGCAGCAAGTCGATATCAACTTTTTGGTTAAATTCGATAATTAACTCTGTACCACCAGAAAACTCTAGTCCGTACTTTAAATCCTTAGAATTTAAATAATATATTGTTAATCCAATAAATATTATTGAAAAAATGCATGCATACTTTGATATTTTAAAGATACTCATTTCAAACCTTTATACCTTCTGCTTTTATTAGGGATTTTGTAATAACTCTTGTAAAAATAACATTAGAAAAAATTGTTGAAAAAATTCCAATTGATAGAGTCAATGCGAAACCTTTAATTGGACCATCGCCCAATAAAAACAAACAAAAAGCAGCAATTAAAGTTGTAATATTTGCATCTAATATTGTGGATAGAGATTTTTCAAAACCAACATCAATTGCAGCCACTTTCTCTTTCTGTTTAGCTATCTCCTCTTTTATTCTTTCATAAATTATTATATTTCCATCAACTGCCATTCCAAGAGTTAAAACTAAACCTGCAATACCAGGAAAAGTTAAAGTTACTCCAAATAGCGATAATAACCCAAATATTGTAAATATATTAAAAACTAATGCTAAATCACATACTACTCCTAATTTTTTATAGTAAATAAACATGAAAATAAAAATTAAAACTGATGCAGCGGCCATAGAAATTTTACCTCTGTCTATAGATTCGCTTCCTAATGAAGGACCTATTGTTTTTTCCTGCATTATCTTAATTGGAACAGGAAGTGATCCCGATTTTAAAATAATTGCTAAGTCATTAGCCTCTTCAAAAGAATAATTTCCTGTTATTGAACCTCTTCCAAAAATTTGTTCTTGTACTGTAGGTGAAGATTTTACTTTTCCGTCTAATATAATTGCAATCTTATTACCTATATTATTTTTTGTTAAATTTGAAAAAATTTCTGTGCCTTTAGAGTCAAGCGAGAAAGCAATGTAAGGTCTATTTAATTGATCATATGCAACGTATGCATCATTAATAGATGTGCCAAAAAGTGGGGAGGACATCTTTGTTATAATAAATTTCTCATTAGTATTATCATTAAGTTTATATATTAGGAATTCTGAACCTATCTTATCCTTTCCAAACTTTGATAAAAGTAATTGTTTAGTTGATGATTCTTGAATTACGGGCTTAAATTCTAATAAGGCTGTTTTCGAAATAATATTTATTATTCTTGATCTTTGTGATTCACCAACACCAGGGATTTGAACTATAACTCTATCTCCCGAGGCAATCTGGATACTAGATTCAATAACGCCAAATTGATCGATTCTATTATTTAAAATATCTTTCACTTGTTTGAGGAGGATTTCTTTTTTATCAGCCAAATGCTCATTTGTTAAATTAATTTGCAGAGATAAATTTTCAATATTTTCGGTAATCAAATTTTTATCTAGTTCTTTTTTTGCGTCTTTCAAACTTTTTAAATCATAGAAAAATATTTTTATATTATTTGAAGATACTGCTGTATTTCTAATTAAAATATCTTGTGAAATAAGATTATCCTTTATCCTTCTTTCTTCTTCAGCCATTATTATTGGTAAAACTTTTTCTTCGTCAACTCCAAGAACAATAAAAATTCCTCCTTTTAGGTCGAGTCCAAGATTTAGCCTATTGTCTGGGAAAGCATATTTCCACCATGAGGGTAGATTATTATTAAAATTCGGATAAATAAATATTATTGATAATAAAAATACTAATAATGAAAGTGTTTTAAAAAGTTTTATTTTTTTCATTTTGATTTATTTTCATCAATTAATAAAGAGTTTACAAACTCTCTTTTTATTTTTATCTGAACTCCTTTGGCTATTTCTAGGCTTAGTATATCGCCATCTTGAATATCAATTATTTTACCAATGATACCACCATTGGTTAAAACATTATCTGATCTCTTAAGATTATTTAACATAATATTACGTTGTTTTTGCTGCTTATTTTGAGGCCTTATAATTAAAAAATAAAATAAAATTATAATAAAACCAAAAGGTAAGAAAGGTCCTACAGATGATAAAAAAGAACTATCTCCTCCTGGAGGGGGTGCACATGACACAAAAAAAATCAAAGAAAACAGTGTTAAAAGTTTAGATAAATTATTCATTTAAATACCTCTCTAAAAAAAATTTTTTATATTCCATAAAAGTACCATTATCAATTGAAAATCTTATATTATCAATTAATTTATGATAAAAGTTCAAATTACACTCAGTCATTAGTTGTATTGCACTAATTTCACGACATGAATACAAGTGCTTTATATAGCCTATACTATAGTTTTTACATGTTTTACATTCACATTGAACATCTAGGGGTTCGTCCTTACTAGAATTTTCAGCATTTTTAATATTAATTTTTCCATTAAATGTGAATACTGTTCCATTTCTAGCATTACGAGTCGGGACGACACAATCAAAAATATCAACACCTCTAGCAACTGATTCAAGAATATCCTCTGGTTTCCCTATACCCATAGAATATCTTGGCTTATCCTTAGGTAAGATTGAGTTAAGGTTTTCACAAATTTCATAAGTCTTATCTGGGCCTTCTCCGAGCCCTAAACCACCAATTGCATATCCATCGAAATCTAAATCAATCATATGATTTGCAGACATTTTTCTTAAATCATTATGTATACCACCTTGAACGATCCCAAACATTAAGTTATTCGATTTTTTACTTTTTTTACATTTTTCTGCCCATTCTCTTGTCCTGTTAATTGACTCTAGCAAGATAGAATACTCTGAGTCAGGCTTGGGACAATCATCGAAAATCATACTAATGTCAGACCCTAAATCCTCTTGAATTTTAATTGATTTTTCAGGGGTTATCCTATTTAAAGATCCATCAATATGTGATTTGATTAGAACACCTTCAGGTTCAATTTTAACTAAAGACCCGAGGCTCCATATTTGAAAACCTCCACTATCAGTCAAAATTCCTTTACTCCATCCACTAAATCTATGTAGGCTACCAAAAGAATTTTTTATGTAATCACTTCCAGGGCGGAGAAAAAGATGATAGGCGTTGCAAACAATAACCTCATATCCAATGAGATCTAAGGTTTTTATATCTATTGCTTTTGGGGTACCATTAGTACATACAGGCATAAAAAAAGGTGTTTTAACTTTTATATTATTTAATTTTAACTCACCCGTCCTCGCACCGGACTTTGAGTCGCTATTAAAAATTTTAAAATTCATATCAATTTAGAAGGTCAATAACCGAATAGAATCCTTTCTTCTTATTTATAAGTTTTAATCCTAATTCTATTGCGCCTTTAGCAAAAACGGATCTGCTTAAAGCCTCATGTTTTATTGTAATATTTTCGGTATCACCATAGGATATCAATGTATGTTCACCTACTGTATTTCCTCCACGAATAGAACTTATACCAACCTCATGCTTTGAGCGCTTGGCATTTGCAGATTTGTTTCTATACTTCTCAATTGATGTTAATTTTTTATTTTTAAGATTTGCAATATTCTCAGCTATAAGCAGAGCTGTTCCGCTTGGAGAGTCAACTTTTTGTTTATGGTGTTTTTCAATTATTTCTAGATCAGTTGAATTAAAAAACTCAAAATTATCCTTAATTATTTTTAGCATGATATTTATACCTATGCTCATATTATAAGATTGAAGAATTGGAATTTTTTTTGAAATTGAAATTAATTGATTTATTTGATTTTTTGAGAAACCAGTAGTGCCAATGACTATTGGGGTTCTGAATTGAGATGCTATCTTGGCAAGGTTAATAGATGACTTTGGAGTTGAAAAGTCAATAATCAAATCTACACTGAATTTCCTTGGTAATTTTTGTATAGTAATTTTTTTTCCAATTAAACTATTAATTTTTGGATGATTCGGATTTTCAATAGCATGTAAAACCTGTAAGTTGGTAAAATTTCTATCCAACTCATCAATAATTGCTAATCCCATTCTACCTAAAGCACCATTTAAAAGTATTGTTTTTTTGTTTTTGCTCATAAATAAAGGATAATACTCGTAATAAATATTATTTCAAAATTTAGGATATATTAAATGATCAAAAGCATGACTGGGTATTCAAATAAAACCTTAAATTTTCAGAATATTTCAATCTTAATTCAAATAAAATCTGAGAATAGTAAAAATATAGATATTTATTTAATAGATGAATCTAATAACTTATCACTTGGTGAAGACATAAGAAGAAAAATTGAAGCTGCTCTAAATCGTGGAAAAATTAAAGTTATATTAGAAATTGAATTTATAGATTCTTATAAACATATAGAAAAAATTAAAAATCAGATTAATAAATATTTAAAAATTATAGACTCTGATAAAATAAATATGAATATCTCATACTCTGAAATTAACGAATTATTAAATATAGAAAAGATAAAAATTCTTAAAAGAAAAGATATAAGAGGAAAAATTATTGGTCTGCTAAATGAGTGCATTGTTGATTTAATTCAGAAGCAAACAGATGAAGGAAAAGTAATTATTAGATCAGTAAATTCTAAAATAACAAAAATTGAATCTATAAAAAATAATTTTCGTAGGAAATTTAGATTATATTCAAAGAAACTTGAAAAGAAATATATTAAAGAAATATCTCAAATAGGAGAATTTAGTAATCAAAAAAAAGATATTAGTCCAATGATTGAAAAAATCGATATAGAGGAGGAGATAGTTAGATTAGAATCGCATTTAAATGCAATTAAGAAAATTATAAAAAAAAATAAAGGAAATATAGGATTAACATTAGATTTCTATATGCAAGAAATTAATAGAGAAGCAAATACTCTATCTTCAAAGAGCAAGGATCCAAAATTATCAGAGGATTCAATCAAGATAAAATCGTTAGTTAATCAAATTAGAGAACTATCTGCAAATTTGGCTTAGCTTTTTTAAATTAATTAAATATAAAACCCTTTTAAACTTTGGCTTTGAGTGATTATATTTATAGAAAAACTGTGATATTTTAAAATCATTATTAAATATTTTCTTTAATTGGTTATCTGATATTGCATTAAATTTTGGACCTGCTAAATAAATAAATGAGATTTCTTCAATTTGATTTAATTTAATAAATCTTTTTATATAATTCAGTAAATTTTCATACTTTGTGATTGCCCTTCCTAGTAGGAGTATTTTTTTATTACTGGAGTCCTTAATAAGCAAGTCCTCTATCCTATCGTGTCTACAATTTATATTTATACCAAATTCTGCTTTTATCTGCTCTAAAAAATTTTTAAGAAAAAGTATTTTTTTATTGTTAGAATCAATAAAAAAGAATTCTGATTCAATAAAATTTTTATCGTCAGAGAATATCAAGAAAGGTAAAAGAGGAAAACCTGCTCCACATCCAAAATCAATAATCGTATTAAAATCTTTAAAATTAAATGAATCAATTTTTGAAGATATCTGGCACAATGGAAGGATTGAGTCAATAAAATGCTTTTGTATTATATCCTCTGAAGTTGTTAAAGAAGTTAAATTATATTTTTTATTTTCATTTATTAAAGAATTATAAAATTTATAAAAAATTAAACTTTTATCCGAATCAAATTTTAAATTATTAAATTTAAAATTTGTATCTAATTGTTCAAAGAAGGTATCTTCATGCATCAGATCTTACCTCTTTAATAAGGATAATCATTGTGAATATTAGAATAAAAAGAGAGCATGTTTGAAATCCTCTAGCATATCCAAAATATTGAATAACATAGCCAAAAACAAAAGTCATTAAGTGAACACCTATTCCAAAAGTTGCATTTAATGCTCCAAATAATCGACCAGAGCTATTCTCATTACCGGGTTGAACAAGAAGAGAGGAAATAAAAGGATATATAAGTGCATATGTTGATGAAAAAATTACAGCGAAGATAATTACATGAGTGATATTTTCAGTAAAGGGTAAAAAGAATATTGATATCGAAAAAAAAGCTAACATGATTAAAACTTTTATAAATAATTTGTTGGTTGATATAAGATCAGATAGAAATAATCTAACTATAGTTACAATAACACTGTAGGTTGCAAAAAAAAGTCCTGCTTTCAAAGATTTATCTTTTAAAAATATGGCTATGAAATTCATAATTATTCCAAAGCCTGTTGATGAAAGAAAATTTGTTATTAGAAATTTTTTCGAATCTGGATTATTAATAATATGAAAAAAATCTTTTAGCCTTACCTCAATTTCATTATTGGTATTAATATTTTTGGAATCTACATTAAATAAAATTAAAATTGCTATTAAAGAAAATAATGAAGAAAATATAAAAAAGTAGAAATACCCCAGGTTAATTAATATAATTTCACCAAAATAAGGACCTATGAAGTAAGGGAATATGGTTGATGAATAGAAAATAGATAGTCCTTTTTTTCGATTATTGTCATCAAGATTATCTGATGCTAATGCTGAAGATGAATTAAAAAAAATTGAGAAAGATAAACCCTGGAATATTCTTAAAAGAAATAAAGCATAAAAATTATCAATATAAATGAACAATAATGATGAAACAATCATTATAGCCAAAGCAATTGTACCTAATATCTTCTTACCATACTTATCAATTAAAGTTGAAGTAATAGGAGTCAATAGAATTGATGAGATTCCAAATGAACCCATCAATATACCTATTTCAGATTTATCAAAACCTAGATCATCTAAAAATAAAGGAAGTAAAAAAAAGGATGAAAAATTTATAAAAAAAAGACAATTGGCAGTTGTTGAAAATAAAAAATTTCTATTTAGATTAAACATATTAGATATTAATTAAGTTTAAACTAACTTTTGACAAAAAGGGTCATCATGATATATTCAACCCATTAAAAGTTAGGGCCGTTAGCTCAGTTGGTAGAGCAACTCCCTTTTAAGGAGTGGGTCGCAGGTTCGAATCCTGCACGGCTCATTCTTAGGTCCCCATCGTCTAGTCTGGCCTAGGACGCCGGGTTTTCATCCCGGTAACAGGGGTTCGAATCCCCTTGGGGACGCTTTTATAAAGGAGGGCAAAATATGCCAAACGGAAAAATAAAATGGTTTAATGCAAAAAAAGGCTATGGCTTCATTGAACCTGAAGATGGGAGCAAGGACGTATTTGTTCACATCACCGCTCTCGAAGCTGCTGGAATTGACAACCTTAACGAAGGTGATTCAGTATCATTCGAAATAGTTAGCGAGAGAGGAAAAGAAAAAGCTAGTGACTTAAAAACTTTATAAAAATAAGTATTTTTCACAGAATTTTCATTGACTCAAGACCTTGTTGTAAACAAGGTCTTGAGTTCAACCTTGACAATATAAATTTAATTACTAAATTTGATGAATGTATAGAATTCTCAAGAACAAAAAATATAAAAAAATAACTAAGTATATTTCGTCTAAAAAGCTTGATACCGCCATAATGTTTTTAGAAAGAAAAGCATCTAAAAAGAACAAAAAAGCTAATAAAAGACACTAATACTAAATTTTATTAAGAACAGTGTTTCTGATATCTTCTAAAGCATTAGGAAGGCTGAATAAATCATAGACCTGATGAGAAGAAATTTTAGTACATGTTTTTGAATACAGGCTTGATCTTTTTCCATTAACAATTATTTCAAAACTTGAACCTAACCCATTTCTAATTCTTTCAAGCTCTAAAGGGATTGTTGGATCATTTAGAGGAAATAATATGCTCATCATAACTGCAGAGCATTTTGAGCTGATTGCAGCCTCACAAATATCTTTAGAGGATAAATCAGTGCCTAAATAAACTGGATTCCAACCAGTTGAAACTGCAAGGCAGGCATTAACCAAGCAGCCTAGTTCAGCTTTTTGACCTTTGGGTGTGGCTACTAAAACGAAGGGATTATTAGGATTATAATTCTTGAAGGATGAACGGTAATTTTCTAAATAATTTCTTATTACAGCATTTGCAAATCTTTCTTGTGATTTAGAAATTTTATTATTCTTCCAAAGCCTCCCAACATGTTTAATGAATGGGACCATGAACTTATGAATAACGTATACTGCACCTAATTCTAAAGCAACATCATAAATAGCTTTTTCCATTTTTCTAAGATTATATTCATTTAAAGCTTCAATAGATATATCGAAATAAGGTCTGGCAGATGAAGTCAACTGTTCTAGCTCTGGATAAACAACTGAATTATTTGTGGATTCTAACTCATTTACAAGATTTCTTAGCTCTTCGACTTTGTAAGAACCAATTTCTTGGAGGGTAAAACCAATTCTTTTTGCTTCAAGCATGAGTTGCAAAATTTCTAAGTCCTTATCTGTAAATCTTCTGCTGCCTCTTTCCGATCTTGAAATTTTTAAAATTTGATATCTTTCTTCCCATTTTCTGATTTGGTCTGAGGTCAAACCAGTAATTTTACTAACTATTCTTATTGGATATTCTTTCATAATCTCTCTACCTATTTATTATATACACTAATCATGTCATATATATGTCGAATGTCAAGCATTATTTGTCTAACTAATATATATATTTTTTAAAAAAAAGCTGGACAAGTTTATAGACATTTGTTAATCTAAAGAATGTGAGGTGATTTATGAAAAATATGAATGTGAATAAAAAGAATAATTTTCTTAATGCCAAAAACGGATACATGTTTAATGATAACTCAGGTCAAGAATTTGAGTCAGTAAAAGAATATTTCTCTAGGGCACTAGTTACTCCTTTACTTAGTGCTGTAGAGGAAAAAGAATTAGCTTCCAAAATTAAAAACTGCAAGGAAAAATTAACTACTCTAAAGAAGCAAAGTATAAAAAAAGGTCAGGAAGGAAAAATAAATTCTTTTATTAAGGTTTTTGAACAAAAGAAATCTCAACTTATTCAGGCATTCACAAAAGCCAATTTGAGATTAGTGGTTAGTATTGCGAAAAAATATAGTGGAAGAGGTTTACCACTTCTTGATCTCATTCAAGATGGAAATGTAGGGCTTATCAGAGCAGTTGAGAAATTTGATCATACTAAAGGTTTTAAATTTTCGACCTATGCTGCATGGTGGATTCATCAATCAATAACACGAAGTATAATGGATCAATCTAGAACTATAAAAGTTCCTGTTTATATTCTTGAAAAATCAGCAAAAGTTTTTAAAGCTTTTAAATCACTTGAAGAGAAATTAAATAGAAAACCAGAATTTTATGAAATTGCTGAGATTGTAGATCTTCCAGAAGAAGCAGTAAAACAAATACTTGAATCTGGTAATGATACTTTCTCGTTGGATTCACCTATATCTAATGAAGAAAATGCAACCTTTGCCGATTTCTTAGAGGATGAAGCAGACAAGCCAGATGATCTAAGTGCTAAAATTGCTCTTTCACAATCTATTTCATCTGCTCTTACCCAACTTGATCAAAGAGAGAAAGAAATTATTGAAATGCGTTTCGGCTTCAATGGTTCTAATACATATACATTAGATCAGATCGGTAATAAATATAATTTAACTAGGGAAAGAATTAGACAAATTGAGAAAAATGCCCTTAAAAAAATTCAAAGAATCGAAGGAGAAAAATTAAAAAGTTTTCTAAACTAAGGATATTGATATGACATTATTATATAATTCTGATATTAAAAAAATAAATTTAGGTATTTTAAACAAGCTAAAAAAGCCTATTAAAAGGAAGACATCTGTTTTGACTAATAGAAAAAAAATTAATACATCTACAAGAATTTTGTTAATGTATTAATATATTTTATGCATTCTTTTAGCTTTCAGTCTCAATTTAAAACTACCAAAGCTAAATTATTTGATTGGCATAAAAAAACTTTTGCTCTTGAAAGATTAACTCCCCCTTGGGAATCCATAAAAGTAAAAGAAAGAATTTACGAGGGAAATAATTTTATAGATGGTGGAAGAATCAGGCTTCAGCATGAATTAATTCCTTTGATAAAATTAAACTGGAATTTAATCCATAAAAATTATAGTGAAGGTAATCATTTTACTGATTATATGATAAAAGGCCCTTTTAAATATTGGGAACATCAACATATTTTTGAAGATTCTGGTGATAGTTGCTCCTTGATAGATGATATCAAGTTTGATTTCTTTACATCAAATAAAATGATTGCAGAAAAGATTAAATATAAGCTTCATAAATCTTTTCATTATAGACACAAAATTTTAAAGAGAGATATCGAGGATGAAAATAGAAATCAATTTCATGAAAAGCTAGTTCTCATAACTGGGGGTGATGGTATGATAGGTTCACATCTCATACCTATGTTGAATTCAATGGGATATGGGATAGTTCAATTAAAATTTTCAGATAATTTATGTGAAACCAAGCATCATGATTTTTATAAAATAAGCTGGAATCCTTATAAAGATCACTTACCTATTTTACCAAAAGAAATATCAGAAAAAATTAAATTTGGTATAAATCTGTCAGGAGAAAATATTTTAGGGCTATATACTGAAAATAAAAAAAATAAAATCAGAGAAAGTAGAATAATATCTACGAACTCTCTTAAGATTTTTTTGGAAAAGAACAATATCTCTTTAGAATCTATGATTCATGCTTCAGCGACAGGTTATTATGGAAATAATATGAACACTAATCTTGATGAGTCCACTCCTAAGGGTTCAGGGTTTTTGTCTGATACCACGGAAGAATGGGAGTATTATCAAAATCATTTTAGTAGCTTATCAAATAGAGTTATTAATTTAAGAATTGGTGCAGTATTATCTATAAAAGGTGGTTTTTTGAAAAATATATATAGACCATATATGTTTGGATTAGGAATTGGAATAGATTCAAACAATTATGTTAGTCACATATCAATCGAAGATTTAGTGAGGGCAATATGTTTTATAATGAAAAATGATAAATTATCAGGTGTTATTAATGCAGTTTCACCTAATCCTATCAAAATGTCTGATATCTTCAATGATTTAAATAATGTATTAAAACCATTAATTAATTTTAAAATTTCTGAAAGGTTGGTTGGAAAATTTATAGGTGAGATTGGAAAGAGTCTTGCTTTATCAAATCAAAACATCATACCAAAAAAGTTACTGAATAATAATTTTATTTTTTTAAACAATCTATTTATTAAGTCATTAAAAAATGAATTTGGTCAGGATTAATAATATGAAAATTGGATCAACAAGAAAGGACTATAAAATTAAGAAGAAAATAATAATAAAGGACAACAACCCAATTCTAACTTTTGATTATTGGTATAAAAAGGCATCAAAAACCGTATCTGAACCAAATGCTTTTTGTCTTTCGACTATTAGTGGCAATAATGCTGAATCAAGGATGATGCTTTTAAAAGATTATGGAAATAAATTTACTTTTTTTACTAATATTAAAAGTAGAAAGGGAAGTCAGATTCTGAAAACTAAAAAGTGTTCTATGAATTTTTGGTGGAAAGAAATACATCAACAAGTAAGAATTTCTGGAAATATTTCTAAATTGCAGAATAAATTAACAATGGATTATTTTTATAGTAGGCCTAAGGAAAGTCAAATAGCTGCACTTATTTCTAATCAAAGCCGTGTTATTAAATCATATGACATTTTAATTAAAAGATATAAAAATTTTATTAAAGAATATAAGAACAAAGAAGTACCCTTCCCTAGCAATTGGGTAGGTTTTGAAATAAATCCTCTTAAATTTGAATTCTGGCAAGGTGGTGAATTTAGATTGCATCAGAGAGTAGAATTTATTAAAGTAGGTAAGAAATGGAAAAAGAATTTACTGGCACCCTAAAAATCAAGCCAAGATTCTATGTTGACAAAGAATGTAATTGGTTTCAAGACGGTAAGCCAATTACACATCAAAGAATATATAAATACAATTATGAAAATCTAAAATACAAAGATGGTCTTTTCTTTATTCAAGAAGGTAAATCAAGGGCTTACATATATTTTGAAGATAAACCATTCATTATAAAAAGTGTAACCTATATGCAAAGCAAAATTCTTATTACATTAAATGATTTCACCGAGGAAGTTTTAGATTTAGAGTCTCTATATTTTATGGAGAACATACCTTACTGTTTAGTAAAAAATAAAGAATTTGAAGCAAAATTTTCTAGGCCTGCTTTATATCAACTTTCGAGGGAAATCAAAGAGAATAATGGTAATTTTTTTCTTTTTGATAAGTCTATAGACTTTAGATATCCATAATTTTAAGAAAATGGGCTATATATAAATATAAAAATACTGGGAGATATATAGGCCAAACACTCCCTTCATGATATAATTTCAGCAAAATGGTATACATAAGACTAATACAGATTCTAGTTTTTTTATCAATATTTGCAACTAGTTACCAAATCTCATCTGCTAGTGAGCTTGATTTAAATTTGGATACAGCAATAGAAATAGCAGATGCAAATAATTTTGAGTTGAAATATTATAAAAAAGAATTGGAATCAAAAGATTTTTTAAAAACACAATATGCTTCAGCATATTTGCCTCAAGTTGATATGACCCTTATCTATCCATTTGTAGGTAGATCATCTCAAATATCTTTTACACAAATACTTTATGATTTTGGAAAGCTAAACAAAAGAGTTGAATCTGGTGGATACGCAATTAAAGCTTTTGAATATACAATTGCCTCGAAAAGAGATGAGATTATAAATAGAATTTCAGAAAATTTTTATGAAATTTTAAAATTAGAAAATTCAATAAATAAAACATTAAAAGATATTGAAACAAATAAAGATATTTTAAAAAAGAATGAAGCTTTTATGGAGGCTGGTAGAGTTTCTACTATTGATGTCACAGATGCAAACATAGATTTGAGTGAATCCGAACTTGAGTATATTGAACTCCAAGGCGAACTTCTAAAATATGAGGAAGATCTATTCAACTTAATTGGGATTGAAAAGCCAAAAAAAGTTAAATATGAATCTTCACTTAAATACACAAGGCTTAATCTAAATGAAGATCAAGTTCTTGAAGCTAGATCTTTTAATGATAATGAGGTGAAATCAATTGAAATGGCGATACTTTCACAAAAAGCTTTGATCAGTGCTTATAAAAGAGATTTCTTACCGACATTAATAGCAGGTGGAGCTTATCGATTTGAAGGTAAAGGGGTTGCCGAGGAAGATAAAGATAACGATTTTATAGTTGGTCTTGGCTTAAGATGGCAATTATTTGCAGGGGGTAAGACAATGGGGCAGATAAGAGAGGCTAAGGCAAGAATTCAGGCTTTGGATGCCAAATTAGCATTTCAAAAAAGACAAATAAAATCTACCATAAAATATGGATTGATTGATTTAGATACTGCTTATTATAAAATCGATGTTTATAAAAAGTCATTAAATTCTGCAAAACTCAATTATGACTTTGTAAAAACAAAATTTGAAAGTGGGGAGTCATCCCGTGTAGACTTAAAAGAGGCAGAAAGGCTCTTGGAAGAACAAAATTCTAATTATGAAAATGCAATTTATAGTTATTTGATAAAAATAGCAAGGTTTGAAAAAGTTGTAGGAGTAAAAATTAATGAAAAAAATTAAATTAAATATTATTCTTGCAATATTACTATCAATTTTCTTAGTTTTTAGAATATCAACTAAGGAATCGACTCCTGATTTTAGATTTTCTACAACAGAGGTTGTAACTGGCGACATAATCGAGTCGGTAATGAGTTCTGGCAAAATAATACCCGGAGAAGAAATAAAAGTTTATTCAAGAGTTAATGGCGATATCTATAAAACATATGTCGAATATGGCGATATTGTAAAAAAAGGACAAATACTTATTGAATTAGATTCTTCAACTTATGAAAATGAATTATCCACTAAGTTAAAAAATTTAGAAATTCTTAATATTGAACTAACCCAAATGAAAAAAAAGGTTGATACTGACATTAAACTTTTAGAAGGTGGTTATATTGCAAAGATTGAGCTTGAAGAAAGTGAAAATGATTACAGAATTAAATCTATTGAAATCGATGAATTGCAAACTTCAATTGACTTACTAAATCAACAAATAAGCGATACTAAACTTACATCTCCGATTGATGGAAGAGTTGATTATCTTAATGAAGATTTAATTACTGAAGGAAAAATGTTTGTTAATAGCTGGGCTTATACAATATCTTCAGGTCATCGAGATCTTAATATAAGCCTTAGCATTGATGGAAGAGAGATTACTAAAGTAGATGTTGGTCAAAATGTTGAATTTTCTGTTGAGAATAGTGATAAAATAAAATTCCTAGGTGTAGTCAAAAAAATAGTGGAGCCAATTGGATTAAAACCTAATATTGATAAAAGCCCAGTATTTTATGAG
Source organism: uncultured bacterium (assembly GCA_913050245.1). GTDB lineage: Bacteria > Desulfobacterota_D > UBA1144 > UBA1144 > UBA1144. Next base: position 172,840 of record CAJWZJ010000001.1, read on the forward strand.
GTGATTGTAAAAATACTTGATACAAATTCATCTTTAAAAACTGGTCTCAGTGTTGATGCAACTATCAATATACAAGTAAAGAATAATATCAATAAAATTAAAAGATCTTGTCTAAGGTTTGTTCCACCAGAAGGAATTTTAATTAAAAAAGCTCCTAATAATACCCAAGGATCAGATGTTATTTGGACATTAAATAACGATAATTCTTTATCTGCATACTCTGTAATTACAGGTATAAAAGATAGCGAATATGTGGAGATTATTGATAGGAAGAACTTACCAAAAGATTCAAAAATAATAACAAGTGTTGAAATTGTAAATAAGAATAAATCATCAAATGGCTTTTCCTTACCGCAGCCAAAGAGATATTAATATGTCAAATACCCCTTTGCTTGAACTTTCAGGTATTAATAAAATTTACAAAATGGGTCAAATTGATTTACAAGTTTTATATGATGTAAGCCTTCATATTTATAATGGTGATTTTGTATCAATAGTTGGACCCTCAGGATCTGGAAAAACAACACTCCTTAACATAATTGCATGTTTGGATAGGCCGACAAGTGGTACGTATAATTTTTTTGGTGAAGATGTAGGCCTTAAATCCAATGATGAAATGTCTGAAATTAGAAATTTAAGAATTGGATTTATATTTCAAAGCTTTAATTTAATACCTAGGCATACGGCTTTGGAAAATGTCATAATGCCCCTCCACTATTCTTCAAGGTTTAAAAATTCCAGTTTTAAAGATCTTGGACTTGAGTGTCTTGAGAAAGTTGGATTATCTGAGCGTGTTGGCCATTATCCTAATGAATTATCAGGTGGTCAACAGCAAAGAGTCGCTATTGCACGTGCTTTGGTTACTAATCCTGAAATAATATTAGCTGATGAGCCAACGGGTAACTTAGACTCAAAAACCAGTGACGATATAATGGAACTTTTAAAAAATTTAAATAAATCTGGAAAAACTATTATTACAATTACACATGATAATGAAGTAGCAGAACAAGCAAGTGAAATCATCAAAATAAAAGATGGAAGAGTGATTTAATTGATACCTAATTATATATTATCCAATATTAATGAAGCGAGAATTAATTTATTTAGAAATAAAACCAGAACTTTACTAACCTCTCTTGGGATAATAATAGGAATAACTTCAGTAATTATATTAATTGCAATTACCAATGGTGCTCGATCAGTTATAGAAACACAACTTACTAGTTTAGGAGCTAAAACAATCATGTTAAAACCTTTTGTAAGGACTGCTAGTGGTTTTAGTACTGGTCGGGGGCAAAATTTTAATGAGAATGAATTGAATTTAATTAAGAATCTTGACTCAGTTGACTATTTAGCACCAATTGTCAAAGCTTCTGAAGAAGTTAATTATAGATCTACTTCAAATATAATAGCACTAGTTGGTACAAACCCTGATTTTGCTGGTATAAATGATTGGAAAAATATAAGTGGTTCTTTTATCACTGAAAATGATGTAAAAGATGCGACCAAGGTATGTGTTTTAGGATTAACCAATTCAAGAAGATTTTTTGGTGCTGAAGATCCGATTGGGAAAAAAATTAGAATTAATGGAATACCTCATCTAGTCATAGGTGTATTAGAGCCAAAAGGCTTAACGCCAGGCGGTAGAGATCAAGATGATTTTATACTACTACCTTATACATCTTTAAACAGGCTTTTATTTAGACCTGATATGAGCAATATAGTAACGGTCTTGATGTCTGCTAGAAGTTCTGAGGAATTGGAATATGCAAAATTTTCTATTATTAAGATTCTAAGAGAAACTAGAAACATAAATCCTGGAGAAGATAATTTTGATATTTCTTCATATGAAGGAGTAACAAAAAAAATTCTAGGTACAACAAAAATTTTACGAATTTTACTGACCTCAATTGCCTCAATATCGTTAATAGTGGGTGGAATTGGTATAATGAATATAATGCTAGTCTCTGTATCTGAGAGGACTAAAGAAATTGGAATTAGAATTACTATTGGTGCAAAAAGTAGAGATATTGTTTTTCAATTTTTATGTGAGTCTGCACTATTATCTTTAATAGGTGGTATAGTTGGAGTTTTATTAGGCTTCATTATTAGTAAAATAGCATCTACAATTATAGGCTGGCCGGCAATTGTATCATTGTCCTCAGTTTTTGTAGCTTTTTTCTTTTCTGGAGGTATTGGAATATTTTTTGGGATATATCCAGCATTTAAAGCATCTAAACTAGATCCAATAATGGCAATTAGGAATGAATGAATGATTTTTATAGGATTTAATTTTTTGATTAATAATTTTTTAAAAATACCATTATTTAGAGGTATACCCTTAATTATTTTTACTATTATTATATATCCCCTAAGTATTATAGTCTTATATCTACTTAAAGTATTTGGTTTTTTAAGTCTTATAATATCAAGGACATTAAAATGAACAATATACCTAAACATGTCGCTATCATAATGGATGGAAATAGAAGATGGGCCGAGAAGAAAAATCTTAAAAAAATTGATGGCCATAAAATGGGAATTGAAACAGCAAAAGAAATTTCTATAGAGTCAAATAATCTTGGTATTAAAGAAATAACTCTCTATGCTTTTTCATTTCAAAACTGGAACCGTCCTAAAGTTGAAATTGAATCTTTGTTTAATCTATTCTATGAACTATTTGAAGATAAATCGAAATTTTTTTCACTTAATAGTTTTATTTTTAACCCAATAGGTAGGATTGACCTGCTTAATAATGTAATTAAGAAGAAATTGATCAATTTAAAAAATGTTACACAGAATAATAAAAAACTAAAAATAAATGTTGCAATTAATTATGGTGGTATTGAAGAGATAATAGATACATTTAAAAATCTAGTAAATGCCAATATCAATTTAGAAGACCTGAATGAAGATACATTAAGACAATACTCTTATCTTCCTATTTCGCCAAGTCCAGAACTTATTATAAGAACAGGGGGGTATAACAGAATTTCAAATTTTTTAAACCTTCATAACTCGTATTCAGAAATTATTATTTCAAATAAATTATGGCCAGATTTTACTAAAGACGATTTCATTTCTATACTTAATGAATATCAATCAATTGAAAGAAATCATGGTAAATAATAAAATATCAATTTTGGGTTCGACGGGGGAAATAGGTAAACAAACTCTGGAACTATTAAATAACAAGAAATATAGAATCTCATTACTGGCTTGTGATAAAAATATAAAAGTCCTTAAGAGTCAGGTCATCAAATTCAATCCAGATGCAGTCTATATAAATTCTGAAATTTGCAGAGATAAATTTAAAAAAATAAAATTTAAGAAGAAGTTTATAATATTAGAAGATTCTAAGGATCTTGCTAATTTTTGTTCTTCAAAAAAAAATAATATAGTACTAGCATGTACATCTGGCATAAATTCAATCAACAGCGTAATAGCTGGCTTAAAGAATGGTAAAAAAGTTTGTATTGCCAGTAAGGAAATTTTTATGTTATTTGGCAAAGAGCTCATGAAAATTTCAAAGAAATATCAAAATCCTATCATACCAGTTGATAGTGAGCACTCGGGAATATTCCAAAGTCTTAATAATAAAGATATAAAAAATGTTAAAAAAATATATATAACTGCTTCTGGTGGTCCTTTTTATGGGATGTCTCGAGATCAGCTAAAAAAAGTTTCAGTTAAAAAAGCTTTAAAACATCCTACGTGGAAAATGGGTAAAAAAATTACAATAGATTCGGCCACTCTCATGAATAAGGCTATAGAGATAGTTGAAGCATCAATAATTTTTGGAATACCAAGTAAAGACATTCAACCGGTACTTGATCGAAGTAGTAAAATTCACTCTATCATCGAGTTTGATGACGGTAATTATATATTTTCAGCAAGTTCAAACAGTATGAAAATACCTATAAATTTTGCAATTAATTTTCCAAATAGGAATAAAATAAATATTAATAAAAACATGGATATTTATAAAAAAATAAAAATTGAGAAAATTAACGAGAAAAATCATAAAGCATTTAGAATTTGCAGATTAGCAATAAGAAAAGGTGGCTCAACCCTTGCTGTTTTAAATGCCGCAAACAATGTTGCAGTGAATGCTTACTTAGAACAAAAAATTTCTTTTCTTGATATATTAAATATTGTTGAAAAAGTTGTAATTAAACATAAACCAAAGAAAAAATATACTTTGAGTCAAATAATCAAAATTTATAAAGAAACTGAGGAATTAACTTTAAATCTTTGTAATTGAATATATATTATTATTTCGATGACTATAATTGTTTTTTTATTAATAATTAGTTTTTTGATTTTTATCCATGAACTTGGCCATCTTTTAGCAGCAAAATGGGCAAATGTAAAAGTTGAAAATTTTTCAATAGGTTTTGGTCCCAAAATATTTAGATTCAACTTAGGTGAAACCGAGTACTCCTTATCTCTATTGCCTCTTGGTGGATATGTAAAAATGCAGGGGGAAAACATATTAGAAAAAGATAAGGATTTAAATACTGATCCTAGTAGAAGCTTTGACAATTTACCTATCTATAAAAAACAAATTATTCTATTTGCAGGTCCATTAATGAATTTAATTGTACCTTTTTTTCTTTTTCCTTTAATTTTTATCAATGGAATCGATTCTCCAAAATATCTTGATGATAAGATGGTCATTGGTTCTATTAATACACAAGACGAAAGACTAAAACAAATAGAGCTTAATTCTGAGCTTGTATCCATTAATGATATAGAAATAAAAACTTGGGAAAACTTTCTGGATATCAAAGATGAAAAATTAAATAGTATAATTCTAATAGAATATATTCATAACAATAAAATAAAAACTTATGAATTTGATAATGCTAAAAATTCAATAAATTTAAAAGCTGCATTCTCTCCCGCCCTATCTAATGAGCTTGGAGGAATAATGAAAAACTCTTTAGCGGAAATAAATGATTTTAGAAAAGGTGACAGAATAATTAAAATCAATAATGTCGAAATCAATAAATGGAGTGACATTAAGCAAACTCTGCTAAGTTCTAAATCTGAAAAATTTGATTTTATGATTCAAAGGAATGATCAAATAATTAATAAGGAGTTAGTTTTCAAAGCTGATAAAGATAAAATTATAGGTATATCACCAAATATCATAACGGTTAAAAAAGAATTTTCATTAGAGGAAGTAATCAGTAACTCTTTTGATAAATCTATAATGAGTATTAAGTTAATATTTAATGGTATAACTGGCATATTTGCAAAATTATTTTCATCGGATTCAGATGTTTCTGAATTAAAGAAAAATCTTGCTGGTCCGATAGCCATCGCAAAATATTCAGGCGAGGCAGCGCAGAAAGGTTTTAACTCTGTTATTCAATTTATAATAATAATTAGTGTAAATCTTGGAATAATAAATCTTCTTCCAATACCATTATTAGATGGGGGTCATATAACAATTAATACTATAGAAGGAATATTGAGAAGAAGAATCAATCCTAAAATTATAGGATTTTTAAATAAAGTTGGCTTTGCACTATTAATATCTCTTATGATTTTTGCAGTCTATAATGACATTATAAACTTTTAGGAAATAATTTTTTTTAAATCTTTAATGCTTTTATGAATGCAGGTTATTATTGGAATATCCCGCTCAGTATAAGCCCTAGCCTTTTGTGATCTCATCTCTTCGACAAGATCAAGAAAATCCTCAGGATAATCAGTTTCAAATGATACCATTTGCTCTTGATCATCAATACCAAATGAATATGAGGTATTAATACTGACTGATGGATACTTATGGCCAGTACCAATATGCTCGGTCATCATTATTTGCCTTTGTTTTTTTGAAAGCAAATACCAATCAACTTTCTTAACAAAGGGATATACGATTAGATATTTTTTCTTTTTGGGATTTATTTTAATTCTTGTACCTTCTTGATCTATATTTTTATTCTTACTAACATACTGAGAATGCTTAGTCATAGACAAAAAAGAATAGATAGTATTTAAATAGGGTCCAATTCCAGAATTTAACATTTCTATTGTCATGTCCTCAAAAATTTCAAGAGAATCTGAAACCCTCCAAAGCATTAAATCACATTCGGCTCTTACTCCTAAAGTAGAATATAAATTAAGAGTTAGTTTTTTATCATATTTTGTCAAAATAGTAGTTAATTTTTGAGCTATATTTTTTCTTTTCAGAGAGCTCAATTGATACCAATCATTGGTTAACTTGTAAAAAGCGTAATTAATATATTGGCGTCCACTAGGCTCCCTACTCATACTATAATTCATCACCAGGATTAAGAATTGTTACGCTTGAGTCACTTTCATTCTCTACAATTTCTTTAAATTCAGCTGGGTCGCCAGTAAGAACAGGGAAAGTTCCATAATGAATTGGAATATAGCTTTTTGCCTTGATTAGCTTTGTAGCATAGGCTGCTTCCTTAACACCCATAGTAAAATGGTCACCAATTGGAATCATGCATAAATCAGGCTTATGAATATCAGAGATAAGAGACATATCACCAAAAATTGAAGTATCTCCCGCATGATAAATAACGTATTTATTTTTAAAATTAATAACTAATCCTGATGCTAAGCCACCATATACAAGATGCTCTGAATCTGGATCACTTATACCAGAGCCATGTACAGCATTTACCATAGAGACATCAAATTCTTCGAATTTCTGAGTACCGCCATGAGACATTGGTGAAATATTTTTTCCACCTTTCTTCTCAATCCACATACCTATTTCAAAATTTGATATTACTATAGCTTCAGGATTCTTTTTCATAAGATTTAAGGTATCGCCAACATGATCAAAATGCCCATGAGTTATCAATATATAATCGACACTTCCAATTGATTCAATTGTCTCCTGAGTTGATGGGTTATCCTCTAGCCATGGGTCTATAATTATTTTCTTATTTGAATCAGTTAAGATCAAAAAAGTAGAGTGGCCGATATATTTAACTTTAACATTTATATCTAAAGACATTGAAGCCTCCTAAAATAGAATGAAAATCTATGTTATGATATACCAAAAAAAAAGCGAGTTCAAATTACGTTGCTAGACTCAAACTTAATTTACAATAATTTAGATGAAATCTCTTTTAAGCTAAAAAGCAAAGGTTATGCTTTAGATGATAAACGGTTTATAAGTTTATATGAAAACAGAAAGAATATTATTCAAAATGTAGAAAAATTAAAGAATGAGCAAAATAGTTTTACAAAAAAAATATCTAAGGAAAAAAGAAAACCTGATGAGAATGAACTATTAGAAGTAAAAAAATTAATCGAACAAATAAAAGTGCTTGATAATGATAAAAAAGCTATCGAAGAAAATTTAAAATCTCTTTTACTAGATATACCAAATCTTTTTGATTCAGATGTTCCAATTGGAGAAAACGAATCACATAATAAAGTTATTCGTGAAGTCAGAGAAAAAACTAATTTTGATTTCTCACCCAGAAATCATGTAGATATTGGTAATGATCTTAATCTTTTTAGCTTAGATGTTGCAGCAAAAATAACCGGATCAAGGTTCAATCTTTATACGGGGTTAGGTGCTAAACTGGAAAGAGCTTTAATTAATTTCATGCTAGATGAACACTCATCGAATGGTTATAAAGAAATTTTTCCACCCTTTATTTGTAATGAAGATAGCTTTATTGGGACAGGCAATTTACCAAAATTCAAAGAAGATTTATTTAAGATTGAAGGGACAAATAATTATTTAATCCCCACTGCCGAGGTTCCTTTAACTAATATTTTTCGAAATGACGTTATAGAAGAGTCCTCTTTGCCAATAAGTCTAGTAGCATATAGCGCATGTTTCAGGTCTGAGGCTGGTTCATATGGAAAAGATGTCAAAGGGCTGATTAGACAACATCAATTTAATAAAGTTGAATTAGTAAAAATTTCAAGTCCTATTAATTCCAAAAATGAACACGAAGCACTAACTAATGATGCTGAAAGAATTTTAAATAAACTTGGACTCCCATATAGAGTAGTTCTACTTTGCTCAGGCGATATGAGTTTTTCATCATATAAAACTTATGATTTAGAAGTTTGGCTACCATCAGAAAACTCGTATAGAGAGATTTCATCTTGTTCTAATTTTGGTGATTTCCAGGCTCGTAGATCTAATATAAGATTTAAGTCAAATAATAAAATTGATTATACACATACACTTAATGGTTCTGGACTAGCCATAGGACGAACCCTAGTAGCAATATTAGAGAACTACCAGCAGAAAGATGGAAGCGTACTGATTCCTGAAGTACTAAGGCCATATATGAATAATATTGAATCTATTAAAAATTCTAAATTTTAATAGTTTTTTCATTGTTTTAATCATTTTTTTAGTTAGATTACTGTAATAAATCATCTTAGGGAGGTATTTATGAGAACTTTAGATGTGATAGTAGCAGTATTACTTGTAGTAGGTGGATTAAACTGGGGCTTGGTAGGTCTATTTGATTTTGACCTAGTAGCAACACTTTTTGGAAGTATGCCAGCAGTCCAAAATGCTGTTTACGTATTGGTTGGATTATCAGCGGTTTATCAAATTATTGGACTAAAAGGAATACAGTCCAGATGGCATGTTAGTTAATTAGATATTTATTATTTCTTTTTCTTTAACTTGCGTTTGCTCTGAAATTGAAGCAATAAATTTATCAGTCTGGTCTTGAATTTTCTTAAGACCAGACTTCTCTTCATCTTCATTAATTTCTTTATTTTTTAACATTTTTTTAACCTTATCGTTCAGATCTTTCCTTATATTTCTAACTGACACTTTAAAAGACTCGGATTGCTTATTTAAAAACTTAACCAACTCTGCTCTTCTTTCTTGAGTAAGTGGTGGAACATTAATTATAATTGTTCCTTCATCATTGTTGGGATTGAAACCTAAGTCTGATTTTTGAATAGATTTAACAATTTCATCAGCTATAGATGCATCATAGGGTGTTAGCATGATAGTTGATGCCTCATTGGTATTTATGTTACAAAGCTGATTAAGAGGAGTTTGAGCTCCATAATAATCAACTTTAATATCATCAAATATTGATTTATTGACTGCGCCACCTCTTATCTTAGATATCTCTTTAACAAAAGAATCAAGTGCTTTTTGCATTTTTTCATTACATTCTTTAATAATTATATCCATATTACTAACTTACCGTTGTTCCAACCTTTTTTCCCATAACAATTTTTTTAATATTATTTTTTTCAAATAAATTGAATACACAAATAGGTATTTTATTGTCTTTACATAAGGATATAGCAGTGGAATCCATTATTTCAAGCTCTTTTTCGAGAACTTGCATATATTTTAGAGATTTAAACATTTTAGCATTATCAAACTTATTAGGATCTTTATCATAAACTCCATTTACTTTGGTTGCTTTTAAGATAATGTCTGCATTAATTTCAAGCGCTCTTAAAGAAGCAGCAGTATCAGTTGTAAAGTATGGATTACCTGTTCCAGCCGCAAATATTACTACTCTGCCCTTTTCTAAATGTCTTAATGCTCGTCTTTGAATATAAGGTTCTGCAACTCTATTAAGCTCTAACGCAGATTGGACTCTGGTTACAAGGCCGTGTTTTTCCAAGAAATGCTGGAGTGCAATTGAATTAATTGCGGTTGCGAGCATTCCCATATAATCGGCAGTTGTCCTGTCCATACCCTCTGCAGCTGCAGAAACCCCTCTATATATATTTCCACCACCTATAACTATTGATATCCTGACACCAAGCTTTGAAACTTCTGAAATCTCTTTCGCAATTTGATTAAGGATATCATTATCAATTCCATAGCCTTGTTCGCCTTGAAGAGCTTCGCCGCTCAATTTTAAAAGAATACTTGAGTAATATGGTTTATTACTCGCCATTTTGATCAATTTCGCCTATTTGGTATCTTGTAAATCTTGCAATATTTATATTCTCTCCAAGCTTTGCTATTAGGGCATTTAAGAGGTCACGAACTTTCATTTTGGAATCTCTTATATAAACTTGATCCATTAAACAAACTTCCTCTAGAATTTTATTAAGCTTACCTTCAACCATTTTATCAGCAACTTCTGGTTTTTTTCCTAACTCATCAACTTGGGCTTTGATAATTCTCTTTTCATCTTCAACAAAGGATCCAGGAATATTTTCTGAGGAAACAAACTTTGGGGCAGATGCAGCAATTTGCATGCAAACTTCTTTGGAAAAGTCTTGAAATTCATTATTTCTTGCTACAAAATCAGTCTCGCAATTAACTTCTAGTATTACACCAATTTTACCACCCGCGTGTATATAGGAAAAAATCAGACCTTCTGAAGTATCTCTGCTGCTTTTTTTATCTACTTTGGATAAACCCTTAATCTTTAAAATTTCTATAGCCTTTTCAATATCACCATTTGTCTCTTCGAGTGCTTTTTTACAATCTAACAATGGAGCAGAAGTCTTATCTCTAATTTCTTTTACTAATTCTGCTGAAATATTTTGTGACATTTTTATGAATCTTGGCTTTCCTGAGTTGTTTCTTCACCATATACTACTGAATCCTGCTCGGAATCTTGAGTATTAGATTTAAATACAAAGGCTTTTCTTTCAACTGTATAATCAGAATCTTCAACTTTATCAGCTGTTAGTTCTCCAGATTGAACTCTTTGCATATAAATGTGTCGACCTTCTTCACAAGCATTTGCAATTTTCTCAACACATAATTTAACGGCTCTTATAGCATCATCATTACTTGGAATAACATAGTCCGCATCAGCAGGATCTGAATTGGTATCAACTATTCCAACAATTGGTATACCTATTTTTTTTGCCTCTTTTATTGCAATATCTTCCTTTCTAGTATCCACAACAAATAAAGCAGATGGCATCTTTTTCATGTTTAAAATTCCATTTAAAAGATACTCTAGCTTCTCCATCTCTCTGTTAAGAGTAATTTGCTCTTTTTTAGGCAAGTTTTCCATTTCCCCATCATCTTTTAACTTTTTAAGCTGAATAAGATAATCAACTCTGGATCTGATCGTATTAAAATTTGTTAAAGTTCCACCTAACCATCTAGAATTTACAAAAGGCATATCACATTTTAATGCCTCTTGTCCAATAATCTCTTGTGCTTGTTTTTTTGTTCCGACAAAAAGAATCTCTCCTCCTGATGATACAAGATCCTTTACGAAATCATATGCTTTTAAAAAAGATTTTAATGTTTTTTGCAAGTCAATAATATGTATTCCATTTCTAGAACCGTAAATATATTCCTTCATTGCAGGGTTCCATTGGCTTGATTGATGTCCAAAATGAACTCCAGCTTCTAACAACTGCTTCATTGTAATGACGCCCTCTTCTATGGCATCTCCTTTAATGTCGCTATCTTTACTTTCTAAGTTTTCACTCATAATATAAGCTGAAAAGTTAACACAAAAAACCCTAAAATCAAATCATACTATTAATAAGTTATAGTAATGTAAAATAAATGATTTAGAATATTTAACTTAATGTTATTTTTGGAGGGCTGGCAGAATTGGCAATGCACCGGTCTTGAAAACCGGCGTCCTCACGG
>CAJWZJ010000002.1 GCA_913050245.1 uncultured bacterium
GTGATTTAAAAATTGGTCTAGGTGCAGCATATGTTCAATGGAATAATTTAAGTGTTAACGCTGGCTATGAGGTTCAAAATGATGCAGGTAACGATTTTGTCAAAGGTAAACTTGATGATATTCTCGATAAATTAGAAATAGCTTTTGATAATTCTGGTCAAACAACAGCTGCTTCAACTGACTTTGATGTTAGCGCTATGACATACGATTTTAGAGCTAAAATGAAAGGATTTGCATTCGAGTATAATTATTCAATCATTACGGGTAAAGACCAGGAAAATGCAGGAGTTGGAAAGGCTTCAACAGATTTTCATAGATATCAACTATCATATACTACGCCAAGCGGGTGGATGATTGGATATAGGCACTCTATTCTGGACGAATCAACAGGTGATAATACAACAAATTCAACTGGTGATAATTTTACTGAAAAAGCGTATGGTATTTCAAAATACTTTGTGGGTCATAACTTAAAATTACAGGCTACTTATATTGACTTAGTCGAACAAAAGACAGGTGCTGATGCCGAAGACGATATTTGGATGCTCCAAGCGCAATTGAAATTTTAATTAAATTTTGGGCAGAGAAAGAAAAAACCTTCTCTGTCCTACCCTTTAATAAAATAATATGTTATAAAAAATATTAAGGAGAAATAATTCATGAGATTATTCAAACTGTTTATTCTAACTCTTGTTATTTGTGGCTCTTTTCAAGGATGTTCTTGGCTTTCTCAAAAATGGGAAGAAAGACCAACTTGGATGGGTGGTGAAGAAGAGGAGCAAGCAAAACAAGTTCCTAGCGAATAAGTTTTGAAATAAATTTTTTTAATTCACGTATATAATATCATCTATGAACGATGATTTTATTTCTGATATTTCATTACTCTTAGGGGACAGAATTTCTTTTGCTGAAGTGGTTAGATCTAACTATTCTAAGGGTGAGGATATCTTCGATCCTGTTTTACCAGATGCTGTTGTATTTCCAAATTCAACCGAAGAAGTTTCATCCATATTAAAAATTTGTAATAAATATAAAATTCCAGTGATTCCTTTTGGGGCTGGTACTTCCTTAGAAGGCCAGGTCGTAGGCATTGAAAAAGGCATAACAATGAGTATGGAAAATATGAATAAAATTTTAGAGGTGAACCCCGATGATTTTGACTGTATGGTTCAAACTTATGTTACTAGAATTAAGCTTAATGAATATCTAAAAGACCAGGGAGTATTCTTTCCCATTGACCCAGGTGCTGACGCAACAATTGGAGGTATGTGTTCGACATCGGCTTCAGGAACTATGGCGGTAAAGTATGGAACTATGAAAACTGCAACAATAGGATTGACTGTGGTTTTACCTACCGGCGAGATAATCACTACTGGCTCAAGAGCAAAAAAAACCTCATCCGGCTATAATTTAACAAATTTATTTATCGGTTCAGAAGGAACTTTAGGAGTAATCACTGAAATTAGACTGAGGCTAAATCCGATTCCTGAAAATATAGTAAGTGGAATTTGTCATTTTAATAATTTAGAGGATGCGGTTAATACTGTTAAAGATATTGTACAAATTGGTGTAGAAGTAGCGAGAGTTGAATTACTTAATAAGGACCAGATGGAAATTAGTATCAATTTTTCTAAACTTAAAAATTTAAAAATAACTCCAACTCTTTTTTTTGAATTTCATGGAAGTGATGCCTCAAATAATGAATCTGTTAATTCTGTTTCTGAAATTTGTAAAAATAATTTGGGATTTGATTTTCATTATTCTTCAGATCTTAAAAAAAGGAATGAGCTTTGGAAAGCAAGACATGATGTCTACTGGTCAGTGAAAGCATTAAAACCAAACGCCAGAGTATATGCAACTGACGCATGTGTTCCAATAACAAAGTTAGTTGATTGTATTAAATTTGCTGAAACTGAGATTTCCAAAGATGGTCTAAGAGCTCCAATAGTTGGCCATGTTGGAGATGGGAATTTTCATGTAACAATCTTGTATGATCCCGAAATTCCCGAGGATCTGATCAAAATAAGGGAATTTAGTGATAAATTGGTCAGAAAATCCTTAGAATTGGGAGGAACAGCTACTGGTGAACATGGAATCGGCCTAAATAAGAAAAAATATCTCCAAAATGAGCATAAAAATAGCCTTTTTTTGATGAAAAACATTAAAAAAACTATAGATCCTAACAATATTATGAATCCTGGTAAAATCTTTGATATTTAACTGCTGATTATAAGTCCCCTAAGATAATAGAAAACTTAAAAAAACTTAATAAAAACTTAATAAAAACCTTGACTTAAGGGCATAAAATACGATAATGTTGAGTAACTTTACAAGGAGGTAAAGGATTATGCGTATTACAAAATATGTATTAGCATTGGTATTTGCCATTGGTTTAGCAATCCCATCTTTTGCGGTTGAATTAAGCCTTGGTGGATTTCCAAGTTTTATGCGTTTTCGTTGGAGAACGTTAACTAATGCTACTGCTCATCACGTAACTAACGGTGATACTTCTGTTCTTGGTTCAAGTTCTGACGGTGAACAAATTCACTTTGCAGATATGACTTTAAGACTTACTCCACAATTAGTTTTAAGTGATGCAGTAACAATTAGAGCATCCGTTGATGTTTTAAGTAACGTAATCGCTGGTGGTGCAAACTCAGGGCTCTTCGGTGCAACTGAGAACAACTCTGGTGGTGTAGTTATGTCAGACATCAGTACTGCTGACAGATTTAATGGTACATTGCTATTTGATGGCGATGCTGTTGATGAAGACAACGGTAGCTTTAAAGTTAAATTCCTTCATGCTGACATCAATTTAGGTGAATATGGATTCTTAAGAATCGGTAGACAGCCTTTTGATTTTGGTCTTGGAATTTATGCTAACGGTGGACACGACCCTTATGATGACCAAGGTTTTAATATTGATCGTGTGTTATGGTTAAAAGGCTTTGACACTGCATTTGGTGCAACAACACTTGTGTTAGTTTCTGACTACATTTCAGGTGGTGGTGACTCAGGCGCAGATAGACAAGCTGATGAAGATATTTCTGTATTTGAAGGACAAGGTCAAACAGTTGACTATTTAGCAGCTGCTGTGATCGTAGGTAATGGACCAAGTACTTATGGTGCTTACTTATTCCCTAAAATCAGACAGAAAAACTTAACTGGTGCAAATGAGTCTTCTTTAGACATGAACTTTGTTCTTTATGAAGCTTATTATACTTACAATGGTTCAGATGTGTTCTTTGGAACAGACTGGGCTGGTGGTTATGGTACTCTAAAAGCAGAGTCTAGCACTGGTAAAGCAAGTACTTTAAATATCGATAAAACAAACTACTTCTGGGTTACTCAACTTCGTTTGAAAAACCTAGCTAGTGGTATTTCAGATATCGGTTTTGAGTATGGTGTTTCTCCTGGTGATGAATTCACTTCTGGTACAGACGATTACCAAGGTGGAGTTATCAGAGGTAACACTGCATATGAAGTAGATAACTTATTATTCAAACATGTTATCCCAACTCTATATGGCTCAGAAGGTTCTGTAATTAACTCTAAGTATTTCAAAGTTGATGCAAATATGCCTATGGGCGCAACATCAAACTTAAATCTTAAAGTTGTAATGGCTTGGGCTGCAGAAACTGATGATCAGCAATTTAATGATATCAGTAATGCTGCTGGTACTATCCAAGATATCGCAGGATACTGGGGTACAGTATATGAAGCTATTTACAGCACTGACTTAACTGCTGGTGTTGAATTATCATTAATCGGTACTTACATTGATGCTGGAAACGGTCTGAAAGACGCTATGTCTGATGCTGCTGACGGTACTTCTGTAAGATCTGATGCTGAAGGTTCAATCTATGGTTTCCAAACTAGATTGTTAATCTTTATTGATGATTTCTTCAAAGCACCTGCTGCTAAGTAATTAATTAGAATTAATTAATTATTGGGAGTCCTAGAAATAGGACTCCCTTTTTTTTTATAATCTGATAAATTAATAACATGAGGTTAATTTTATTATTCTTTTTTGTAATATATTGCCCAGCCAGTGCAATAACATTAGATAATGCGATAAATTATGCATTAATGAATAATAAAGAAATAAAAATTTCATCCCTCAATATTCAGGATAAGTTAGGTCTTTTAAAAAATCAGGAAAGTATTTATGATATAAACTTCTCTGCTGGTTTAGACTATCAAGATCTTAAAACACCTTCTACGTCTGCTTTCGCTGCAAATGATAAGATAAATGAGACTATAACAAATTATTCCTTAGGATTTAACGGATATCTGCCGTCAGGAACAAATTACTATATTACACCTTTTAAATTAAAGAAGATTGAATCTGATCTTGGAACAAACTCCATGAGTCCGAAATGGGAATCCACATTTGAAATTGGATTATCTCAAAATATATTCAAGGATTTTGGAAATAGCATAAACAATTCATTGATTTTTGTTTCTAAAAATAATTCAAAAATATCTAAGATAGAATTTGAAAAGATAGTTTCAAAAACTATTTTAAATGTAAAGAGAAATTTTTATGGTTCATTGCTAGCCAAGAAAAAAATTGCTCTTGCTGATGCATCACTAAACTTAGCTAAGGACTTAGTAGTTAAAAATGAATATCAAGTTGAAGCTGGAACATTACCTAAAATTTCGTTGCTCCAAGCAAAAGCTGCTGTGGCATTCAGACAGGTAGAATTAATTAAAGCAGAAAATGAATATGAGTCTTCGATAGATAATTTAAAAATCTCAATGTCGATGCCACTTGATGAAGATTTAGTTGTAGACGGGGGAATAATCAAAACAGATGAAAGCCTTTCTGACCTAGATAAAGTTAGTCAAATTGCTTTTAATAATAGACCTGAGATTAAGCAAAGTAAATTAAAAATCAAAAGTTCAAAGCAAATGGTTGAATATTATAAAAATCAACTACTTCCAGATTTTAATCTTGAAGCTTCACTTGGTTATGCAGGACTTGGAGGTAAGGAAAGTTCAAATTATTCGTCTGCAATTTTAGGTCCTCCTTCAATAGATTCTAAATATGATAGTGGATTAAATGATTCTATAAATAATTTATCCTCTGGTCAAAATCTAAGCTGGAAGATAGGTGCATCTATTAATATACCGTTAGGAAACATTAAGGGTAAAGGTGAATTAAAATCTGCAAAAGCAAAAATGCAAATAGATTCCATTAAACTCGAACAGCTTTTAGATCTTGTTACATTAGAAGCTAGATCTTCATGGAGAGATGTAATCACAAATCTCAAAAATATTGATGCGGCGAAAATTGGACTTGATCTTCAAAAAGAAATTCTTGAAAACGAAGAAGAAAGATTTAATATAGGTTTATCAAAAACTACTGATGTTTTAGAAGCCCAAGCAGAATTGATTGAAGCTGAATTGGTTTATAACAAATCCTTAGCTGATTATAATATTTCTATAAATGAACATAAGTTTTCATTAGGAACACTTTTAAAAGACAAAAAAATAATTTTAGATGATTAATTAATGTTTGAAGTGTCTGACACCAACAAAAATCATTGCGATACCATGTTCATCACAGGCTTCAATTACTTCTTCGTCTCTAATTGACCCGCCCGGCTGAACAATTGCCTTGATTCCAGCTTTTGCTGCGGCATCTATACCATCCCTAAATGGAAAAAAAGCATCAGAAGCTAATACAGAGCCTTCAGTGCCATAGTGTTCTTCACCTTTAATAGTGGCTAATTGAACTGAATTTACTCTATTCATTTGTCCTGCACCAATTCCAACAGTTTTATTATCACGAGCAAAAACAATAGAATTTGATTTTACATTTTTACAAATTTTCCATGCAAGTTTTAAGGTACTAATTTGATCAACAGTTGGCTCAATCTTGGTTGCAACTTTATAATCGTCAAAATCTTCATCTGATGTATCATCTGAGTCTTGATAGAGAACACCACCGACCACCTTTTTTATATCTTTTGATTTAGTAGAGCTTGCTACTATTTCAGGTGATTTCAAAACCCTAAGATTCTGTTTTTTTGACAATATTTCAAGAGCTTCATCGTCATAATCAGGAGCTATAAGCACTTCGATGAAAGTTTTTGAAATTTCATCGGCTACTTCTTTGGAAACTTTTTTATTAAATGCGACAATGCCACCAAATGCACTTACAGGATCACAATCTCTTGCATCAATATATGCTTGTAATTGATTATCATGTATTGCTGCACCACACGGATTATTATGTTTCACAATTACACAAGCATTTTCTTTAAATTCTTTAACTGTTTCGAAACAAGAATCTGCATCATATATATTGTTCAATGAAAGTTCTTTGCCCTGTAATTGCTTAGAGTTTGCTACACAAGCTTCGTTTATGTCTTTCTGAACAAAGAAAGAGGCATTTTGATGAGGGTTTTCACCATATCTCAAATCATATGCTTTTTCATAATGCAATGTCAAAGTATCTGGCATCTCATTTTTAGAATTATCGGTATTTAAAATTCCTAGATGGTTTGAAATAGAAGCATCATAGTTTGAAACGTAAGAAAATGCTTTTTTTGCCAGTGAATAGTTTAGCTCTTTATCAACCAATAATTCATTATTTTGAATATTATTAATAATTTTCTCATAATCACTTACATCAACTATGACAGAAACATCTTGAAAATTTTTTGCTGCAGCTCTAACTATTGTAGGACCGCCAATATCAATATTTTCTATGGCCTCTTGAAAAGAAACACCATCTTTCTTAATAGTTTCCTCAAATGGATAAAAATTTACAACAACCAAATCGATTAATTCAATATCATTTTTTTTAGCATCTTCAATATGAGATGTATTATCTCTTATAGCTAATATGCCACCGTGAACCTTAGGATGAAGGGTTTTAACCCTGCCATCAAGCATTTCGGGAAATCCTGTTAAATCAGATACATCTTTTACATCTAGGCCAGCATCTCTTAAATATCTTGCGGTACCGCCGCTTGAAATAATTTCTACTCCACAATCATTTAATTTTTTTGCAAATACGTCCAATCCAGACTTATCCCAAACACTTATTAATGCTCTATTTATTTTTTTCATTGGAATACATATATTCTATTCTAATATTGGCAATTTTAAAAGATATTATTAATTCTCTTGCCATTGTTATTTTATTATATTAAATGTTTATTTATATGGATTTTAAATACAAAAATCTAGGCACTGAAAAATCATATGATTTTAGTGCTGATTCAAATATAGTTGATATTTTTTTACATAATCATGAAGACATATTTAAATCTCTAAAAAAAAATACTAAAAAAATAAATAATGCTTCTAATCTGTTATTTCAAACTTATACTAATGGCGGCAGAATCTTTTTTGTTGGAGCTGGAACTAGTGGAAGACTTGGAGTAGTTGAAGCTGCAGAAATGCCACCTACATTTGGAGTTAATCCTAATGATTTCATTGGCTTAATTGCTGGAGGAAATAGAGCCTTGGTAAAAGCTGTTGAAGGAGCAGAAGATCAATCAAAATTAGCAATTCAGGATTTAAAAAAACATAATTTTAAAAGTAGAGATTTGTTGATTGCAATATCGGCTAGTGGAACTTCTGAATATGTATTATCTGCTATAAGAAAAACATCAAAAGCTAAGGCTAAGTCAATTTTTTTGACCTGTAATAAGATAAAAAATAAAATTTCAGATATTGATATAGTTTTAAATGTAGGCCCTGAAGTAATTGCAGGATCAACAAGGTTAAAATCAGGAACTGTTACTAAAATTGCATTAAACATTATTACAACTTCTGCTATGATGAAGGCTAATCATACGTTAAATGGCTTGATGATTGATATAAAGCCAACAACTAAAAAACTAAAGGCAAGATCTGTTAACAATTTATCTCAATTATTAAATCTACCAGACTCTAAATGTGAAAAACTTTTAAGAAACTCTAATTGGAATATACGAGTTGCAATTATTATGAGCAAAATGAATTTAAAATATATTGAAGCGAAAAGGATTTCTAAAAAAATAAATATCAAGGATTTATTAAAATGAAGGTCATAGGAGTTAATTCCGGTACGTCAATAGATTCTCTTGATATAGGTTTTTTCAAGATTTCCAAAAACAATATCAAATTTATATGTGGACAAGACTTTAAATATCCAAATATATTGAGCAATCAAATAAGAAGCCTTGGTCCTAACTCAACAATTTTAAATGTTGATAATATTTCAATCAAACTTGGTGAGTTTGTTGGAAGAAAAATAAATATTTTTTTAAAATCAAATAATATTAATGCTGAATTAATTGGTATGCATGGACAAACCATTCATCATGCAAATGATATTAAAAGTACGACAACAATTCAGATAACAGAGGCTGACTCTGTAGCTCTCCTGACAGGATTAAATGTTGCACATGATTTTAGAAAAAAAGATGTAGTATGTGGTGGAACAGCTGCACCATTTGTACCTATCTTAGATCATATATTGTTTAAATCTATTAAAAGGCCTTTTATTGCTCAGAATTTAGGTGGAATAGCAAATACAACGTTAGTTCACAAGAGCTTTAATAAGACGATTGGGTACGATTCCGGACCAGCCAATTCTCTAATAGATAAAGTAGTTTATAAGTATTCTGATGGTAAATATTTATTTGACAAAAATGGAGAAATGGCGAGTAAGGGCAAAATTTACAAGCCATTATTGGATAAAATTTTATCAAATAATTATTTTAGGAGAAAGCCACCAAAATCAACAGGAAATATTGAATTTGGAATTCAATATGTAAATGATTTAATTTCTTATTGCAAAATAAAGAGGCTTGATGTTAAAGATATTTTGGCAACTCTTACTGAAGTGACTGTTGAAAGCATCTCTCAATCTTATGAGCAATTTATATTAAAAAATAATAAGGTTAATAAAGTCATATTATCAGGTGGCGGGACAAAAAATGGTTTTTTGATTGAAAGACTTAAGAAAAGATTACCCATGATTGATTTTGCGATATCAGATGAATCAGGTATGCCATCTAGGTTTAAAGAGTGTGCGTTATTTGCATATTTAGCATATTTAAGAATTAATAATATTAAAATTGATTTAAAAAATATTACTGGATCAAAGCATAAATCTATATTAGGAAAAATATCATCTGGATGAATGAGCTATCAAATTTAATAATTCCAAGAGTGAACATAAATTCAGAAAATTCCATACAGGATGCAATCAATCTGGCCGAGACATTTAAATTTGATTCATTCATATTATTTTCAAGTGATGAAGTAAAGTTCGAAAAGAAAAAGCCATTTCCCTTATCCAGAATGGCAGACCTAAAAAAAGAGTTGAATAAAGTAATACCTAATTTTTATTTTTATATTGATGCTGAACGAGGCTTTGGGCATAGGTGTTCCGAAGGATTCTTGTGGGAGGATGACTTTGATTCAGTTGATTCGAATAGCTTGTTGAATATTTTTAATAAAATTAATTCTGAACTAAAAGAAAATGGAATTTTTTGTAACTTAGCTCCTGTTGTTGATATAAATCCTAAAAATGAAAAAATTTTAAATAATAGAACTTTAGGTTCTTCGGTAAATTCAATAATTAAAAATGTTCGAATTTTTATAGATTCGTGTTCGTATAATCTAATACATCCATGTTTGAAACATTTTCCAGGGCATGGTGCGCTTGAGGGAGACACTCATATTAATCTTTCAGTCTCTACCGAGAATTTAAAAAATTTAAATGAACTGCATCTTGCTACGTTTAGACCATTTTTGAATCAGACCCCATTAGTTATGGTTAATCATGGTTGGTATAAATCATTTGATGAAGAAATTCTGCCAGCATCTTTATCAAAAAATATAATATCATCCCTTTTAAAAGATCAATATAATTTTAAAGGATTAGTAATAGCTGATTCAATTAGGATGAAAGCACTTTCGGATAACTACGAAGAAAGTTATATTTTAGAAAGTTTTTTTAATGCCGGTGGAGACCTACTTTTAGATCCTTATGATCCAGCTGAATGTTTGAGACAACTTAAACTAATTTATGAAAATAATCATAAATCTTTTGATAAAAAAATTCATAAAGTTTTGAAATTAAAAAAAAGCGGTTCTTATGAATAATATTTCCAGCCTAGATATATTGTTAGTTTCTATATATTTAATTTCGACCATATTACTAAGTATTTATATGAATAAATCTCCAATCCAAAGTGTTGATTCATATTTTGTTTCAAAAAGAAATAGCTCATGGTGGCTACTTGGTACATCTATGGTTGCTACAACTCTATCAATTGATACACCAATTGTTGTTATAGGATGGATTTATTCTCCAGGACTATGGAAAAACTGGTTTTGGTGGTCTTTTTTATTTACCCATTGCATTATAATTTTTTATTTTTCACGATATTGGCGTAGAGTAGGGGTTCTAACTGATAATGAACTCATAGAGCATAGGTATTCTGGAAAAGAATCTTTATTTCTTAGATATTTCAAAGCTTTTTATTTTTCAATTTTTTTTAACTTGATAATTTCAGCTTGGATTATAAGTGCTTTTATAAAAATCTTTACTGTTATTTTGGGTGACATTTCATATGCTCTACTCTTTGTTTCGACTATGATTGCAATTTTCTATACAACATTGTCTGGTATTAGAGGAGTTATGTTGAATGATTTTATTCAATATTTTATTGCATTCGCAGGTTCAATTATTTTAGCGTTTGCAGTAATTAATTCTGAGATAATTGGTGGATTTTCTAATTATTTTCAACTTGTAAAAGATTTACCAACTGATAAAACATCTTTTTTCCCTGGACTTTTTAATATGGATGATTTTTTAACTTTTTTAGCATATGTCTCAGTAGTTTGGTGGACATCTCATAATGCTGATGGCGGGGGATATATAATTCAAAGATTATGTACTGCTAAGTCAGAGAAAGATGGTGTTTTGGGAACAATATGGTTTATTTTAAATCATTATGTTTTAAGGCTAATTCCATGGCTATTTATTGGCTTTGCTTCTCTATTGATTTTTAAAGAATCAAACAACATAGATTCTGAGACTATTTTTCCAATTTTAATTAATGATTATTTGGGGGCGGGATTTATGGGAATTATATTGATCTCTTTAATAGCGGCTTATATGTCAACAATTAGCACGCAAGTAAATTGGGGATCATCATACTTTGTTAATGATATATACAAACAATTAAAAAATGAAAGAAATGAAAAAAAATTAGTATTCGTTGGAAGAGTTTTTTCTATTGCATTTTTATTATGCGCTTTATTGCTTGGATTAAGTATCGATAATATAGGTAAAGTTTGGATATTTTTATGGAGTGTAAGCTCGGGATTAGGTTTTTTCTTAATTGCTAGATGGTTTTATTGGAGGATTAATGCATGGTCTGAAATAATTGCAATTTTTACCTCTATATTACTATCAATATTTTTCTTGCTATTAGACTATACAGGTTTAAAAGAAATTTCATTTTTTAATAAACTGATCATTATACCCATATCAATTTTGATGGGTTTTATTGCAACTTTCTTAACCAAGCCAACTGATATTAATATTTTAAAAACTTTTTATAACAAGGTTAATCCTGATGGAAATTGGTCAATTGTAAAAACCGGGAAAAGTCAAAACAACACAAAAAATATATTAAATTCATTTATATTCTCGGCAAATATTATTATACTGCTTTATTCAATTATTTGCTTTTCTTTAGGCAGATTCATGGAGTTCTATATATATTTAGCTTTTGGAATTATAATTCTTATTTATATGTTGAAAAAGTTAGACAGTGAATGAAGAACCACAGCCACACTGAGCAGTGGCATTTGGATTATCAATTCCAAATCCTGTACCATTGAGTCCATCAGAAAAATTAAGAGTACCACCTTTGATATGGCCTAAGCTAAACTTATCAATTACGACTTTAACTTGATTTTCTTCAAAAACTTCATCGGAACCATCAATTTCATTATCAAAACCCATTTCATACTCAAAACCAGAGCACCCACCAGGAACCACCCTAATTCTTAAAAACATAGTCTTATCTTCTTCTTCACTTAATAGCCTAGATATTTCATTTACGGCCTTTTCGCTAACATTAAACATACATATATATTAATGAATTTTTTTTTCTTATCAATATCACTGATAATAGGAGATTATGATATATTAGCTATATGTCAGTAATGAAGCTAATTTATGATACAACATTAAACTCACCTGATTTATTTTATGCATCTAAATTTAATGCGCCAGATCCAATAATTTTCTTTGAATTTAGAACAAAAAAATATCTAGTTCTTAATGACTTAGAATATGATAGAGCGTTAAACGAATCTGGAGTTGATAAAGTTTTAAGGCTAAATGATTTTATAAATAAAAATGGCAAAAATTCTATTGAAAATATTATTAATAAAATCATTAAAAAAATGAATCCAAGTGAAATATTAGTGCCTTATAACTTTCCATCATATATTTTTCAAAAAATCCCAAAACGAATAAAAAAAGTTGTTTTTGATAGCAATGTTTTTTATAAGAAAAGACTTATAAAAACTGAATTAGAGATTTCTAATATCAAATCTGTAATGAGAGATACAGAAAAAGTTATGAAGGAGATTGTGAATATAATAAAATATTCAAAGGTAAGAAATAATAATTTAATACATAATGGCAAGACACTTACTTCTGAATTTTTAATAAATTATTGTCAAAGAGAATTATTGAAGTATTCCTTAGTATGTCCAGACTGCATTATTGCTAGTGGTGCCGATTCATCACAGCCGCATAATCACGGCTCTGGACCAATAAAACACTCTACTCCAATTGTCATAGATATTTTTCCTAAAAGCCTAGTAACTGGATATTACGGAGATATAACTAGGACTTTTTGCAAAGGAAGCCCAAGTAAAGAATTGAATAATATGTATAGAGCAGTATTAAAAGGGCAAAAAATAGGTTTGAAATTTCTTAGATCAGGTGTAAACGGTAAAAGTATACATTCGAAAATAGAAGAAGAATTTAATAGGCTTGAGTTTCCTACTTCATATATTAATAATAGAGCTTCTGGCTTTATTCATTCAACTGGTCATGGATTAGGTTTGGAAATTCATGAGCCACCAAGAATATCAAAAAACTCTGAAATATTGAAAAACAATAATGTTGTAACTGTCGAACCAGGACTATATTATCCCAAAATAGGTGGAATAAGAATTGAAGATACGGTTGTCGTCAAAAAGACAGGAATACAGAATTTAACTAAATTTCCAAAATTTTTTAAGCTTTAACATGTACGATATAGAGAAACTTATAGAAATAACACAAAAACTAAGATCCGAAGATGGCTGCCCTTGGGATAAAAGTCTTACTCTAAAATCTTTGAGGACATATATAATCGAAGAGTCATATGAACTTATTGCTGCTATAGAAAGCAATGATTTAAAAAATATCAAAGAAGAGGCTGGAGATTTATTATTGCAAATAATTTTCATCTCCAATATTTGTGAAGAGAATAATGATTTTAACTTTTATGATGTTCTTCAAAATTTAGCAGAAAAATTAATCAGAAGACATCCACATGTTTTTGGTGATAAAGTTGCAAAGTCTGAGGAAGATGCAATCAAAATTTGGAATGAGCAAAAGCAAAAAGAATCAAATGAATCATTTTTTATTTCGAATACTCCTACAAAAAGAGCCCTTAAAACATCTTCCTTTAACGCAAAGAAAGGATTAGAGTTTTCTTCAATTGATGAAATTTTAAATAAGATGGAGGAAGAAATACAAGAATTTAAAGTGGCCAATAAAAAAAATGATTTTGATAATATAGAAGAGGAGCTAGGTGATATATTATTTACGTGCATTAATTTATGTAGATTTAATAAAATTGACCCTGATGTTGCTCTATCAAGAAGTCTTAACAAATTTAATAAAAGATCTAAGAAATTTTTCGAGATATTTGATGGTAATGAAGATCCAAATAAACTTTGGAGCAAGGCTAAATCAATTGTTGATGAGACTAAAGATTAAATCATGTCCGTCATGAATAACATTATTTGAATTCTCAACTATTTTTTCTGAAAAAGATTTAAAAGTGTGATTTTGAAGGTTTATACCTTTTTGATAAATTAGATATGGTACATATTCATAGCTGTGGGTTCTGAGTTCAATTGGTGTAGGGTGGTCTGATACTATGCATAGTCTATATTCAGAAAAATTTAAGTCTAGTCCTTTTATTAAGGGTTTTAAAACTTTGGAATCTAGATCCTCAATTGCTTTAATCTTCTTTTTTATATCTCCCTCGTGGCCGGTTTCATCTGGTGCCTCAATATGTAGCATTAGAAATTGATTATTTAATAGAGATTTAACACTTGCATCAACTTTTCCTTTATAGTTAGTATCTAGATAGCCAGTTGCGCCAGGAACATCAATAACATTTAATTTTGCGCATTTACCAATTCCCTTAACTAGGTCTACAGCTGATATAACCGATCCACTATATCCTGTTAATTCTTTAAAGCTTGGTAAAATAGTTTTTTTGCCTTCTCCCCACAACCAAATATCTGATAGTTTTTCGGTTTTAAATTGAGGATTTTGAATTTTAAAATTTTCAATACTTACCTTAACTTTATTCATAATCGAAATGATATCTTTACTGTCATCACCAGTTGGCAAAAACTCTTTTATATTCTTATCTAATATGTCATGAGGTGGTGTAGTTTTAATTTTAGGAGTTTTATTTTTACAAACTAGTATATGTCTATAGCTGACACCGGGATATAATTCATATTCTTTATTATCGACAAAATTTTTAAGAAAATTTATAACTTTATGAGCCTTACTGGTTGCAATATGACCAGCTGAATAGTCCTCCATAAAATTATTCGATTGTTCATTCGTTATATTAACAAGGTTACACCTAAAAGTTGTATCATTATCTCCAAGGTTTATTCCCATGCTTTCAGCTTCTAGTGGTGATCTGCCCGTAAAATATTTTCTTGGATCATATCCTAGCACGCTCAAGTTTCCAACATCGCTTCCAGATTTGAAACCTTTAGGAATATGATTAACGGATCCAACCTCGGATGTTTGTAATATTTTATCTAGAGTGGGGGTGTTTGCTACCTCTAAAGGGGTTTTATTATCTAATTCTTTTAATGGTCGATCAGGCATACCGTCTGCCTGTAAAATAATAAATTTCATCAAAATAGCTCTAATTTTTCTTTCAAATCCATCAATTGTCTTTCAGCTTGAAAAGAACTTCTAACCATTGGACCACAATCAGCAATCAAAATGGAAGTTGAACATTCGGCAAATTTTTTAAAATCCTCAAACTCTTGTAAGGAATAATATTTTGTAACATTTATGTGATCGGGAGTTGGTTGGAGGTATTGACCTATATTAATAATTTTACATCCAGAATTTGATAGATCTTTAATACATTCTTTTACTTCTTCATTTGTTTCACTCAAACCAATCATAATTCCCGATTTAGTTATAATATCGGAGTTATTCTTAAAATATTTTAAGAGCCTAAGTGATCTTTCATAGTCTGCCTGGGGCCTGACTGCCCTTTTGGTATCAACACCAGTATTTTGTTTTAACTTATATAGTCTTTTAACAGTTTCAATATTATGATTTAAGACATTAGGATTAGAATCAATTATTAAGTCATAAGCTTCATTTTTTCCTAAGAAATCAGGAATTAGTGCTTCTATATCAATATCGAGTTTTAATTTTTTAATCTCTTTAATGGAATTCGCAAAAATTGATGCACTCTCTAAATTTTTATCATCTCTATTAACTGATGTAAGAACTATGTGTTCAATTTTATTATTATTTCTTTTTAAATTTTCAATACCTCTAGCTAATCTTTTCGGCTCCAAGTGATCTATCGCACCTCCAAAACCAGTTTTAACAGCACAAAATCCGCAACTTCTTGTACAAGTATCACCGAGTATCATAAATGTTAAAGTTCCTTTACTCCAACATTCTCCCAGATTTGGACACTTAGCTTCTTCACATACTGTGTGAAGATTATTCTTTTTGGCCAACTTTCTTAGATTGATATAATTTTTACCAGATGGTATTTTAGACTTTATCCATTTTGGTTTATGAATCAATTTTCTTTACCTCTGAATTCTGATTTGTTTCCAGGGCTGTTATTTTCTTTTGTAATTCTCCAATTTTAATACTTTTTCTTATAGTGCCAATACCTATAGAAATCAAACATATTAATACACCTAAAAAGAAGGATATAATTATTAACACTGAATTAGGCATGTCTTTATTGTTAAATTTATAAAAAAACAGATCTAATGAAAGTATAAATTCAGCTAAAAAAACTTCTTGATTTTGAAAAACAAAAATAACACATAATACAAAAAGTAAAGAAATTAAAGTTGCTCTAATCATATATCGAAAGTTTAACACATATATATATTACGGGGTATATAAGTATAGAATTTTTTTAAAAAATATGGATTCAAAATTATTTATACCAATAGATTCAGGAATTATATTATCCAATAATTTCTTCTTTTTTTTAGGATAAACATCAAGCTTCATGTCTTGCACACCTATTTTGTTTAAAATAAACTTTTTTGCAGAGCTTAATCCACCAATCTCATCTACTAATTTTAGTCTTTTAGCTTCTAGACCAGTAAACACTTGACCTTGAGAAACATTATCGACCTCAACATCTGTCAGTCCTCTTTCTTTCTTAACAATCTCTTTAAACTGTTCATGTATGTCAATTAGAAGATTGTTAAGTATCTTTCTTTCATTTTCATTTAATGGTCTAGTTGGACTGCCAGAATCTTTATATTCTCCACTCTTTAAAATTTCAATGTTGAATTTAAGAAATTCTAGCAGTTTTGAGGCATCATAATATTGGCTTATTACTCCTATGCTTCCAGTAATTGAACCTGCATTGGCATAAATATTATCTGCCCCGCAGGCTATCAAGTATCCACCAGAGGCTCCAACGTCAATAATACTGGCGACGACTGGAATTTTGATACTGATATCTTTTAATGAGCTATATACTTCTTGTGAAGACCCAACAGTTCCTCCAGGGGAATCTATTCTAACTATTAGACCTTTTATTTTTTCATCTTTTGATATTTCATCCAAAGATTTTAAATAAGTTTTAGGATTGTCTATTACACCATTAATTTCCAACACAGCAATTCTATCTGAGCTTATGAAACCGCTAAAAGTTCCAATGAAAAAAAGTAATAATACGGACCCAATAATAAAATATTTTAGTTTCATGATGTTTTTAATTTATTTCTTATTATATCACCAATTTTAACCTCAAACTTACCTTGTGTTTTGTTAAAATTGTCAATATCTTTCTTCTCTAAATTCTTTTCATATTTATAGTTATTTAAAATAATTATATTGTTTCTTTCATCATACCTTTCTACAAGACCCGAAATTTTATTTGTAGTCTGACATTTTTGAAGTCCTGCATCACTAACTAATTTTTTTGGGAAAATTACCTTATAATTTTCACCTTTCTCGATCAAAATATCATTTTCATCAATTTCAAGGACCATTACATCCTCTATTAATTTATTTTTTTTATATTTCTTTTTTAATAGTACCCAAGGGTTTTCTTTAATATCTTTAATACTTACTTTTAATAAATCTTTTTTGTTCGATAATTTTAATATCTTGCATATATACTTTTCATGTAAATTAAGACTTAATTTACTTTTATCCCATGAAATATCATTTTTATTTATTATTATATTCAAACCATCATGTGTTTTTCCAAAATAGTTGTCTTTATGCTCTTTTGAAAAAATAGCTTCAACAGACCTGTTACCTAAATTAAAAAAATTTTCCTCTGGACTAGGTTGAGTTGTTTTTATCGAGCCACTAATACGACCATTTTTTAAATCAATATTTGTTATTTTAAATATCTCGGTTCTGTTAATTGAAAAAAAATCTTTATTGTATTTTTTCCAGCTACATTCACTAGCTGGTATAAAAACATCAAAAATTTTATTGAATTGAATAAAAACCCCAAAATCTTTTATAGATATAACTTTACCTTCTAGACTTTTATTTTCATCTTTGGATGAAATTAATTTCTTTAAAACATCATCCTCAAATTTCTCAATTTCAAGATCTACATTTTTATTTTCATAGCTAAAAGTTCTTACTATGAAAATATATTCTGAATTTTTAGTAAATATGGAATTCAAATTCTTTTTATTACTTAATGTGACATGTTTTCTATTTATTTTTAGCTCATAACCATAAAAATTTAATGTTAAGTTCTCTTCATCACTACTTATAACTTTCCCTTTAATTTTTTTTCCAAGCTCTAAACTATCAAAAAACTGTTTCTCAATTTGGTCATCTAGTTTTTTTAAAGATAATTTATATTTATTACTATCAATTATTAAGCATCTTATTATTTCATTTTTATTATAAAATTTTTTAAACTTTTCAATATCAATTTCACTTTTAGGAATAAATCCTTCAATTACGATATCCTTGCCTAGATTAACCAATATATTTTCATTACTTTTTGCGATAAATTTTCCTTCAACTATTTCATTATCTTTAAACTTTTTATTTAAGAGATTTAACTCATTATTTCTTCTAATTATTAATGTTGATAGGAGTGGAAAAGAGAAAGATTCATCTTTAAATTCGGCTTGTATTTCAGTTTTTTTGTTAAAACTTTTTATTTCAGAATCAGAGAATTCATCAATATTAATTCTACCCTCTGATTTATAACCAAATTCTACATAAAGATATTCATTATCATGTCTTGAATAAGTACATATTACTTTATCACCAATCTTGGGTATTTTGATTTCAATATCTTTAATGTCAGGCTGATTCATCAATTTACCATCATTAATTTATCTATAGTTTCTTTAATTATCCAAGGTGGTGTAGATGCTCCTGCACTTATACCGACTGTTTTATTTGCAAAATCAACTTTTAACTTAAGAAGTTGTTCAAATGTTTCTACCTGATAGGTGGATTTATTAATCTCTCTACAAAGTTTTGCAATTTCTTTTGTATTTGAACTATTTTTACCACCTATCACAATCATAACATCAACATCTTTTGCAATTTCTTTTGCCTCTAGTTGTTTGTTATGAATATCATCACATAGAGTATCAATAACTTTTAAATCAATATTCTTATCTTTTTTGAGCTTATCTACAACATCCCAAAAATTTTCAAAAGGAATAGTTGTTTGTGCAACAATTCCAATTTTATTTATATTTTTATCTATTTTGTTTAGCTCATCGACAGATTTTATTATTATTAGATTTTGATTACCATAACTTTTTGCTCCAATAATCTCTGGATGGTTCTTATCTCCCACAATTACAACATAATATCCATCATCTGTAAGAGCTCTAATTGCAAACTGTAATCTCTTAACAATTGGACAAGTCATATCTATAACATTTTGATTGTAACTATTTAGCTCTGATTCTTCACTGGTTGTTATACCATGTGCTCTAATGATTATCTTTCCTTTTTTATTTTCTATTTTATCTATAACTTCAAGTCCATTTTCTTCTAGTTTTTCAATGCTTTGAGGGTTATGAATTAAAGGTCCATAAGAATATACTTTCGTTCCTTTCTCTAATTCACTTTCAGCAGTTGAAACTGCATTTTCCACACCAAAACAGACACCAGCACTATCAGCCAATATTATTTTTATTGCCATTATTTTACCCTCTTGTGGACTTCTTCAACTACTTCATCTATAGAAAGTGAAGTTGTATCTATGATTACAGCATCATCGGCTGGATGAAGAGGGCATATGTCTCTAGTTTTATCCAGGTTATCTCTTTGATTTATCTCTTCTAGAATACGATCTTTATTGAATTTCATTCCTAACATTTTGGTTAGCTGTTGAGATCTCCTTTCTGCTCTTACCTCTGGATCTGCATCTAAATAAAATTTAAAGTCTGCATTAGGAAAAACATATGTTCCCATATCTCTACCCTCAGCAATATAATCCTTATTCCTGACGAGACGCTTTTGCATTTCTCTTAATACACCTCTAACTATTTCTATTGATGCATATTCGGATGCAAGTTTAGAGATTTCATTAGTCCTAATATCTTCTGTAACATCATCTGCATTCAGCATAACTCTATCTTCTCCATTATCATCTTTAATGAATTGTATATGGATGTCTATAATTAAGCGTTTTAATCTTATATCATCATCACACTTAATTCCTTTAAGATCGGCAAAAAGCGCCAAGGCCCTGTACATAGCACCAGAGTCAAGATATTGAATTCCAAGCCTGGAGGAAATAATTTTTGCTACTGTACCTTTACCAACACCTGATGGCCCATCAATTGTAATCAACATATTTATATATTCTTTCTGAATTGCTCAAAAATTTCAAAAAAATTTGGGAACGATATCCTAACACATTCATGATTAAGAATTTCAACTTCATTTGAACATCTAGTAGATGCTATAGCTAGCATCATTGCAATCCTATGGTCGTTATGACTTTCAACTTTTCCCCCTATTAGACTATCAACTCCATCAATAGAAATATCATCATTAGATTCCGATACTTTTGCTCCCAATTTTTTTAATTCATTGACAATTGTTTTAATTCTATCTGATTCTTTGAATCTTAATTCTGTCGCTCCATACACATTAGATTTTCCCTCCGCTAAGCTCATCGCTAAACATAAAATTGGAATTTCATCTATAACAAGTGGGATATCTGATTCATTTATATCGATACAATTCAAATCACTAGATTTTACATTTATGTCAGCAACTAACTCACCGCTCATAACTCTTTTGTTGTTAAAAGAAATATTTGCACCCATTTTTTTTAATATATCAATATATTTCACTCTTGTTGGATTTATGCATATATTCTCAATATTGATATCTGAATTTTTATTTATCAGCGCACCAACAATATAGAATGCGGCACTTGAAGGGTCATTAGGAACATCGATCTGATCGCTAACTATTTTTGGGTCAGGAATTATTGTTAATATGTTTTTATCTATTTTTATGTTTTCAGTAAAGTAGTTAAGCATTATTTCGGTATGATCTCTACTTGGAACCTCTATTTTAATTTTAAGCTCTTCACTAGCTGTTAGACCAGCCAATATTAATGCAGATTTAACCTGAGCCGAAGGACTAGAAATAATTATCTCACCACCATTTATTTTAGATGGTGATATTTTAATTGGCATTTTTCCATTATTAGTAGAAATATTTGCACCTAACTGATTCAGAGGTATTTGTACTCTATCCATAGGGCGATTTCTTAACGAATCATCTCCCTCAAGAACTGTTGAAAATTCTTGGCCAGACAATAAACCACATAGTAATCTTGCAGTAGTACCTGAATTGCCACAATCTATAGTCTCAGGTGATTGAATGTATTCACGAATACCGGTACCCCTGGTAAAAATTTTTCCATTATTTTCAGCAAACATAACACCTATTGCACCAACAGAATACATTGTTGTTTTTACATCATCAGATAAAAGTAGATTGTTAATTTTCGTCATTTCTTTATTAAAAGTAGATAATATTACAGCTCTATGCGAAATAGACTTATCAGGAGGTATGCTAATTTCACCTTGAAAAATATAATTTGAATTATTAATTAAATATCCAGACATTTAAATCCTCAGTTAGATATAATAACCTTAATAGCTAAAATGAGTAGACCCATAAAAAAAATTCTTATCATCGGCATTGGTGGCGGTGCTGATATAATTGGAACTATTCCAAGTAAGGTATATTTTGAAAAAAAGGGCGTTAAGTGTTATCTAGCCGGGCTTCCTTGGGAAAGATATTCTATTGATCCATATCCTGGCCCTAGGACTTTCGAATCAATAACTAATTTGAAAAGGATTAACTCAACTTTGGGCCTTGTGGATAAAAATACTTGTACATTTGATGGCCTCTATTTTAGTGAATCAAAAACTGCAAAATATATTTCTAATAAAATCTATTTATTAAATATTTTTAACTCATTCAGTAATATTTGTGATGATTTAGTTTCATTTTGCTCAAAACAAAATATTGATTGTATTTTAGGTGTTGATGTTGGAGGAGATATATTAGCGAAAGGAGATGAAAAAGGCCTTGCTAGCCCACTTGCTGACTCTATTATGCTAAGTATCTTATATAAAATATCTAATAAAATTCAAACTTATATTGGTATGTTAGGTTTTGGTAGTGATGGAGAATTAAGTCATTCTGAACTAACCTCAAGTCTTTCGAATATTTCAAAAAAAAATGGCTTAATAAAATCCTTTGGGATTAATTTAGATTCTTATAAAATTATGAAGAAGTTGATTTCAAATATTGAAACCGATGCAAGTAGGATACCAATTCTTTCGTATGAAGGTAAGTTTGGATTAACTCCAATACGAAGAGGCAGAATACAAGTTGACGTTCATCCTCTATGTCAGATAACGTTTGTTTTAAATACCAAGATACTATATAAAAACATCTCAAAAATTTCGCAACTAATTTCTAAAACTGACAATTTCTTTGATGCTAATGAAATTTTATTAAAAAATAATTATCCATCTGAATTTAATTATGAAAATAAAAAACATAAAGAATCTATTTCATTAAGAAATAAAGAATGAACGGTATTGTCACCAAGGACATCACAGTAGACACAAAAACAATCGATGCTACCCTATCAGGGCTTTTATCATATTTATCTGCAAGTATATAATTAAAAACAGCAGATGGCATGGAGTACTGAATTATAAAAACTTTAACCAATAAGTTGTCTATATTGAATAGATTGCAAACAATTAAACTTATTATAAATCCATAGCTTAATCTTATAGCACTAAGGAACATGTCACTTTTTAAATTAATTATTTTTGTTTCTGATAGTTTGTGACCTAGACTGAACATCATAAGTGGGATGCATGTAGTCCCTATTAAATCTAAAGAAATATTTAAAGGTTTATAAACTTCTACTTCAAAATTATTTAAAGTTAGTGCTAAAGCTACAGTATAAATGAGTGGAATCTTAAAAACTTCTTTTATATTTGAAATTCCGTTTATGAATAAAATTCCGAATGAACAATGAAGAAAAAAAACAATGGTTGTAAATAAAATAGCATAATCAAAAGCTGCATCACCGAATGCAAAGAGCACTACTGGTAAGCCTAGATTTGCAGTATTAGGGAAAATGATGGGATTTAGGAAAACTTTTGGATCTTTTTTGAATGTCCTAAGAAGAAAGTATGTTATGGGTACTCCAATCAATACAAGTAAAGTTCCAATATAAACAATATTCAAAATTTCAATAAATTGAACTCTGTCTTCTGTTAATGATGTAAAAATAAGACAAGGTGTGGATAAATATAATAGAATTATATTTACTGGCTTCATATTAACATTTGTCATTTTTCCAAAAAAGTATCCAACTGATACAACAGCTATTACTGGAAACATAACTTCAAAAACTTTAATCCAAAGTTCCATAAGATAGTTTAAACACATTTCTGATTGATATAGAAATACCTTTTGTTATAATCAGAATATGTGGTTATTGAAAACTAATTCTAGTTGGATATCTATTTTACCTCGGTTGATATTAGCTCTTACATTTATACCAGCTGGCTGGACTAAGCTCACTGATTTCCAATCTAAAGCTTTATCATGGCAATTGAATTTTGGATTTGAATATTGGCAAACAGGTATAGCTGTATTTGTTGAATTTTTTGGAGGCATGGCAATTTTATTAGGACTTCTTACCAGACCCGCAGCTTTTGGTATCATTATTGTGATGTTGGTTGGAATTTGGGTAGCTCATTTAGATAATGGATTTTATCCCACATATGATACATATGGTTATCAGTTGTGTCTTATAGGATTAGCCTATGTATTGACTATAGTTGGTGGCGGAAACCTCTCATTAGATAAGAGACTTTTTTAGCTTCATTTATTAATTCTTTTCTTTATAAGTTCAACAGCCGGTTGGTCAAATGGGTTTACACCTAGCCTTAAAGCTATTATTGATACAGTTATTTCAAAAATTATAAATAAAACTCCAAGATAATTTTCATCAAGATTTTTAGAGGATATCTCAATATATGGAACTCCAACCTCTTTAAGAGCCCCTATAGTTGCGATTTGTTCAATTTTTGAAAGTTCATTTAATTTACTTTCAAAAATATTATTATCAAAGTTAAAAAAAGACAAAGTTTTGTCTTTTGGTCCATCTAATACTAGTTGTAGTTGAGAATGTTGATCTTTAGGTCCAAGATAACTTATTGGTGTTAAGGCAACAGGATAATCACCAACATTCTTCTTTCCTAAACTTTCACCAAAAAGTTGCATTATCCATTCGGAAAAAGACGATAGTCTGCTTGAATAAGGCATGAAGCAACTAATATTTTTACCATTTTGATAATTATTGAGATAAAAATTAATTAAGCCCGATGATATTTGAAATGAATTCTTTGTCTCGTTGATATAAAAGTTTAGTGCGCTATTTTTAATCTCTGTCCAATTACATCCCACTAAATCAAGTGGCAAAAAAGTTGAAAGACTTAAGACCGAAAATCTACCACCCAAATTATTATTTAGCAATGAATAGCTAATGTTATTTTTATCAGCAATTTCTCTCATTTTTGATTTAGAATCTTGAGTCATAAAATGAAAATTATTTTTATTATATCCTTCTTCTAACATATATTGCAGAATGGATAAAACCTCAAAAGTATTTCCTGATTTACTAACAAATAAGAATAAAGTATTTTCCTTATTTACCTGCGACATTACAAAGTTGAATGTTTCGGTCTCAAGATTATCAATAAAGAATATTTTTTTTAGATTTCTTTCATGATAGAGAGCATTATAAATTGATTTTGTACCTAGACTAGAACCACCAAAGCCAATTAAAACTATTTGATCAAAGTCTTTAAAATTAATTTTATCAATATTATCTTTTAAATTTAGCTCAATATTAATTTCCTGAATAAATTCCGTATTTTTTAAAAAAGCTATTTCATCATCTGAGAGTATAGATGAATATTTTGAATCTATATTGAAAGAAATATTTTTATAATTTACCATCTTAAAACTGCCGAGCCCCAAGCAAAACCCGCACCAAAAACAGAGAATAAAATATTATCACCTTTCTTTATTTTTGATTCTTTCAATGCTTCATGTAATGCAATAAGAACAGATGCAGATGAAGTATTTCCATATTTATCTATATTTACAAAACATTTTTCAAGCGGTAAATCCAACCTTTCCCTAGCAGCTTCTATTATTCTCATATTAGCTTGATGAGGAATGAAAAGGTCTATATCAGATGGCTTAAGATTTGCAGCATTAATTGCTTCAAGAGAATTAGATTGAATTACTTTTACTGCTTCTTTAAATACCTCTTTTCCTTCCATTTTTAAAAACCTATATCCATTTATGTCTTTTGCACCACCACCAGGTACATACAATAATTCCGCTTCTTTTCCACTTGAGCCTAAACAAACCGATAGGATTCCAGGTTCATTACTTGTTTCAATAACAACTGCACCGGCTCCATCACCAAAAAGTATACAAGTCCCTCTATCTTTGTAGTCGACTATACTTGATAAATATTCTGCACCCACAACAAGTAGTTTTTTTGATTGTCCATTCTCAACTAAAGCTTTAGCTATATTTAAACAATATATAAACCCTGAGCAACCGGCAGATAAATCAAAAGCAAAAATATTTCTTGTTTGTAATTTATCTTGCAATAAGCACGCGACTGATGGAGTAATATAATCTGGAGTAACAGTTGCAACAATTATTCCATCTATATCTTTTGGGTCAGTATTGGAATTATTTAATGCACCAATACATGCTTCATAACACATATCGGATGTAGATTTATCACTATCAAGAAGGCGTCTCTCTGATATTCCGGTCCTTGCTTTGATCCATTCATCCGATGTATCAACTAATGATTCTAAGTCTTCATTTGTGAGAAGTTTGTCAGGGACATAAATTCCCGTTCCTGTAATCTTAGCATAGCTCAAATTTATGTATCCCTATTGATGTTTATTATTTTAAATTATTTATAAAAGTCAATTGTTAAAGTTTTTAAGTTCATTATCTAAGGACTCCTTTAAACGGTATGAATTAATATCAATTTGAAAATATTCATATTGAGAGGATGTCTTACATAGGAGAATAAACTTAGCATCTTTATTATTTACAAATTTCCTAAATTCGTCTACTTCATCTTGATTATTCATTGAGATTAGATGGGATAAGCTCTCGATCTCAAATTGATTTTTATAAAACATAATTTTTAGCTCAATTGTTGGAAATTCTCCTTGCATTACCGAATTAAATTCAATTTGTATTTTGAAATCCATAATTTTTATTTCATTTTTAATATTTGAAAAATCTTTTTTGAATACTAGGTATTTTTCACTATTCAAAGTTACAACTTTAGATCCCTCACCAATAAATTCAAAAAGTTTTATAAGTTTAGCCTCATCAATTAATAAACTTGATTTTTTTCCTATCATTAATGTACAATTGTATAAGTTACACTTTTAGATATCAAGGAGGAGTGTTAATGACAGCTATAGCTATTGCCTTAGGAATGATTGCATTATTTTGGATAGCATCAACGAATTTTGGTGCAGATTCAGATTCAGGAGCAGCTGAAGCAGCTCCGAGTGGTGAAACACAAAGACCTGCATCTGAATCGTTAACTGATGGTACTCCACCGTCAGCTGATGGTTCCAGTGATCAATCAGAGTTCCAATCCGCTAAGGGTTAAAATTTGAAACTATCCTGTAAAAGATTCAAAGTGAATAAAGTTTTGTAAATTTATTATTGAGTCAGGTAAAGGATCATATTCATAGTTCGCTGGACTTATAGTCCTTGCCATTATTTTTATGCCCTCAATTATTCTTGTTCCTGGTCGAGTAAAATAAGAGTCTGCATCAACTACATAAACATTTCCTGAATTAAAAGCTGGAATTTTATTAAGTTCTTTATTATTTAATAAAATATCAATTTCATTTAATGTTTTTTCAACATTATATCCGCAAGGCATAATAAACATATAGTTTGGAGCAAATTCTAGAATTTTATTAAATTCTAATTTTTCTGATTTTATCCCAGGATTATTATTGATACTCGTTCCACCAGAAAATTGAATCATTTCTGGAACCCAGTGACCTGCAGAATATACAGGATCAATCCATTCCATCGCAAAAACTCGAGGTTTATCTATAATTTTGTTTGTTTTATTTGAAATTAATTCAAGTTCGTTTATAAATTCTTTCTTAATTTCTTCTCCTTTTTTACTAATATCTAATTTTTTTGCAAGCGACAAAATTGCTTCAGGTATATCGACAAGGGTTTTTGGTGAAAAATCAATTATTTTATCGCCGAAATTAATGATTTTAATATCATTTTTTGAAGCGGCACATACTTCGCAAGTATCTTGCAAAATTATAAAATCAGGGTCAAGTGCTCTAATTGATTCTTCATCAATAACATATGGGGATGTTCCACTTTGAATCAAATTTGAAATTTCTTCATCAATTTGAATGTTAGTCTTATCACTTAAATCTAACCTAACCCTAGAGACTACTTTTTTATTTTCAATCTCAATTGGAAAATTACATTCTTCAGAAATACCAACTATATTTTTTGATAAACCTAAATCACATAAGACTTCAGTTGCAGCAGGAAGCAAAGATACAATTCTCATAAAATAAATTTATCAGATTATTAAGAAAAAGGGAGCTCTATTTCTAGAGCTCGATATTTATATACTTTTTATACCAGAATTAATCAATGAGTTTTAAGAATTCATATCTAGAATATTAGATATTGTCCAAGCTGTCGATGCAGTTAATTGAAGATAATCCCCAAAACCGTTAAGCCCATAAAAAAAAGTAGATACCATCCATGATAAGCTAGCAACTAATTGTAAAATTTTACTTATATTAATTTTTTTCATTAGGCCTCTCCTGAATAGTTTAAACTAATTAGTTGTTTCATATCTATAACCAAACATAATTGTTCTGCCTGGAGAAATGAAGTTTAGAATCTCTTCTCTTTTATCATTAAATAAGTTTGTAACACTAATAAATACTTTACTTTGATTTGAACTGTTTTTATCAATTAAATAATCACAATAAGTTCCAAAGTCCCAGAAAGAATCATTATATAACCTTGTAGATGAATTTTGATAATCCCATCTACCACCAGTATAAGTTGTATCTATTGAGACAAATAGATTATTATGTTTTTTACTTAATATTGCACCGCCAGAAGTTTTAGGTCTTCTTAAAAGTACCTCATCATCCTGCCAATTAGCGTAGTTCCAAGAGTTTTGCTGAACAGTATTATTAACGTTTACTGCTTTAGTTTCTAAATACGTCAGCCAATATTTAAAAGATAATTCCTCTGGAAATTTGATCAATCCTGCAATTTCTAATCCTTGAGATTGAGCCTCATCTAAATTTCTGTAACTTGGACTCCCACTACTTCTATATGCAATCATATTATCTGTTTCACTTTTAAACGCAGTAAACGAAAGTGCATATAAATTGTTTTCAAAATCTACTCCGACTTCATACGATTTACTTTTTTCAGCTTCTAATCCAGATGCACTATATGTTTCATATATCCCTGGATATTTAATGCCCTCACTATAGCCTCCTCTAATCTTCGTATTTGTATTAATATATTTTGATATAAAAATAGT
Organism: uncultured bacterium; assembly: GCA_913050245.1. GTDB lineage: Bacteria > Desulfobacterota_D > UBA1144 > UBA1144 > UBA1144. The sequence goes on from CAJWZJ010000002.1 coordinate 28,743, forward strand.
AGGACTACTTGTTGAGCCATGATATTCATGATCATCATTTCTTATGGCAAAATCCATAAATAGTGACTCATTAAAATTTATAGAAGTCATTAAATAAATTGAATCTATATATGTATTGTGATCGTAATCAGTTGCAAATGAACTGGCATTTTCATGATAGTTGCTTGTTTCGTCTAGATACTCATATCCAACTTTCGTATTAATAGAAGCAGAGCCTAAGAGCAAGTTATTTAATTCATAATAATAATTATAAGTCTTTTTCTTTTCCCACCAATCTACATTTCCACTACCGGCATCTCTAGTTGCTCTTTTATTAAAGAAGTATGAAAAATCAAAACCGATTTTATTATTTTCATAAAATTCATAGTTTGTTGATATTGATCTAGAGTTTAGATGTCTCCAATCTCTTTGAGTACCAGAAGTAGAGCTATAAGCACCTACGGAGCCACTACTATTGGTTGGATATCTTACTGTGGCCCATCTATCCGATACCATAGTTTGAATGAAAAGCTTTTCATCAAGCGCAGATATATTTATACCTGCATCTAATGATTTGTTATTATAAGAATCATTAAAAATTCTGAATCCATCATCATCAACACGTTCAAAGGATAGAGTATATCCAACATTTATATCATTTTGATTACCATTAATAGGTCCACTGAATGAAATTGATTGTTCATTTACTAAAAACAACCCACCATCTGTTTGTCCTGTATCATCTTCTTTGAAACTTTGATTAAATCCAAAAGAGGTGCTAAAGGAAATCTCACTTTTATCCGTTGGTTTTTTTGTATTTATAATTATTACTGATCCTATTGCTGATGAGCCAAAGAAGCCAGCCATAGGACCTCTAAGAACCTCTATAGATTCTATATTATTTATAGGTAAAAATTCAAAATTAAATGAACCACCAACGTCATTTTGCTTAACTCCATTGACTATAACAAGATTGTGATCAGATTCGTTACCACGTGAAAAAATACTTATCAAACCACCTCTTCCTCCAGACTGTTTAACTGATAGACCCGGAACTAATTTAAGCAGATCTCCTACACTCTGTGCGCCAGATGTTTTAATTTCATATTCTGTTATTACTGTTGTTGACCCACCAAATTTCTGGGTTTTTATTGTTGTATTCCCTATAGTTTTTGGAGCTTTTATTTCAATATCTTCAGAATTAGATACATTGATAATAAAAAATAAAAAAAATAAAACCTTAAAAAAAATGTTCATAGTAACTCTCCTTTAAGCTACTCCGAACGATTAAATAAAAAAACTTTTTGATATAAAAAAGTATCTTTCCTTTAACCACGAAGAAAAATAATTATTTTTAATGGCAGGTCTTCTGACTTAAGGCCTTCATCTGCACCTTCCCGTTATTTAAACAGTGGATTATTGCAAAGAAGTTTTTAAATGCCTATTACAGCAGCGGGTCTGTGACGGACTTACACCGTACTTCCCTATTAAACTCTTGCGAGTACCATGAATGAATTATCTATGTAAACTTATTTTATGTCAAACAAGAAAACTATAACTACTTTTGGAGGAGGCGTAGGTGCAGGAAAGTTTTTAAGAGGACTTTATAATTTTAATAAAGAGTTTGATTTAAGATTTATTGTTAATACCTCTGATGATATTGATATATATGATGTTAGAGTAAGTCCTGATATTGATTCTGTTCTTTATTGGATTTCAGGAATAGTCGATAAAGAAAGAGGTTGGGGATTAAAAAATGATAACTTTGAAATGGTTAATAGTAATAAATCATATTGGTTTAATTTAGGGGATAAAGATTTAGAATATAATAAATTAAAGAAAAAATTGCTTGATCAAGGTCTTAAGTTAAATGAATTTATAAAAATAAAAATGGACCAATTAGAAATAAATAATATTTCCATTTTCCCAATGACAAACGATAAGGTAGAAACCTATTTGAATTTAGATATAGGTGATGCTCATATACAAGAATTTTTGATAAAATATAAAATGAAACCAAAAATTAATGATATCAAATTTAGGGGTATTCAGGATGCAAAACCGTTATCGGAAGTTCTTTCTTCAATTGAATCTAGCGATATGATAATTTTTTGTCCTAGCAATCCGTTTATTAGTATTGATCCAATAATAAATTTGCAAGGGGTTAGAGATCAAATAGAAAAGTCTAAAGCAATAAAAATAGCTATTTCACCAATTGTGAATGGTATAGCTTTTCAGGGACCAATATTAAAATTTTTTGAATTAAATAGCTTGCCTCCATCTGTTGAAGGAGTTGCAGAATATTATAAAAATTTAGCCCAATATATTGTTATTGATAAAAGTGATTATGACTATAAGGGTAAAATAGAAAAAATTGGACTACTTCCAGTTTTTGATAATATCAAAATGGTAAATGATAATGTATCAATTAATCTTGCAACAACCATTACAAAAATATTATATTAAATCATGGGAAAATTAGAATTAATACCTTTAGTAAAACTTCCAATTGTATGGAAAGGATGTGATATTGGAGATTTATTAATTAAATCAATGGAAAACAATAAATTTAATTTAAGAAAAAATGATTTAATCGTTATTGCTCATAAGATAGTCTCTATATCTGAAGGAAGAATTGTTAAGCTTTCAGATGTTAAAATTTCATCTAAAGCAAAAAAAATATCAAAAAAAACAAATAAATCAGCTGAGATTATTCAATTGATTATTAATGAATCCGATAAAATTCTTAAAGTTGAGAAAGATTTTATACTTACAAAAGATAAGAATGGTATAGTTGCTGCGAATGCAGGTGTAGACCAGTCTAATCTTAAGGATAGAAATCAAGCCTTGTTACTCCCTAAAAATCCTGATAAATCTGCAAAAGAAATATCAATGAAATTAAGTAAAAAATTTAAGAAATTAATACCTGTAATCATATCTGATAGTGTTGGCAGGCCTTGGAGAAATGGATTAACTCAAATAGCTATTGGAAGTTACGGGCTCAAGGCTTTGGTTAAATATAGCAAAGATTTTCATGGAAACGAGCTCTTTGATACTGATGTTCCCGTATCAGATGAGCTTTCATCAGCTGCTGGACTTTTAATGATCAAAGACAAAGGTATTCCAGTAGTAATCATAAGGGGGTATAATTATATTTCTAATAAGAGGGGAGCAAAAGGCTTAATTAGGCCTGATAATGAAAATGTCTTTATTTGAAATTTATAATGATTTTGCAAATGATAAAAATATTTCTGATCTTTTAAGATCTCATTCAATTCCTTTAACTAAATTTGAATCAATAGATAAAGAATATTTACGAATTCTTGATAGCTACTTGGAAAGCCGAGAAATATCAAGAAATGATATAATGGTGCTAACTTCAATGCCAATACAGAATGTTTCTATATTAATGTCTGTTGCTAATTACATTAGAGAGACATCCAAGGGTAATCTCATAAGTTTTTCTAAAAACGTTTTTATTCCTTTAACCCAACTGTGTAGAGATCAATGCTCATATTGTACTTTTAAATATGAACCTGGTGAAGGCCCATTACTTGTTACACCAGATGAAGTATTAAAATCTGCAAAAAAGGCCGTTGAGCTTGGATGCACTGAGCTACTATTTGTTTCTGGCGATAAGCCCGAAAAGAAATATGAGGTTTATCGTGACAAATTAAAATCTATGGGCTATTCATCAACAGCTGATTATATGATCTCTATGAGTGAAATTTGCTTAGAAGAAAATATTTTTCCGCATTCTAATTTAGGTATAGCAAACCAAGATGAATTAATGAGATTTAGAAATTCCAATCCAAGCATGGGCCTGATGCTAGAAAATATAAGTGAACGATTGATGGATCCCGGAATGGCACATTACAGATGTCCAGATAAATATCCCAAAGCAAGAATCAAAACCATATGCTCTGCAGGCGAGCTAAATATACCTTGGACTTCAGGAATATTAATAGGTATTGGTGAGAACTGGGATGAAAGAGTCGATTCTATACTTGAACTAAATAGGATAAATAATCTTTATGGACATATTCAAGAAATAATTATTCAGAATTTTAATCCTAAGCCCGGTATTAAAATGGAAGGCCAACCAGCGCCAACAGATTTGGATATGATTAAGACAGTTTCTATATCAAGATTGATTATGTCAAAAAATGTCAATATTCAAGTACCACCAAATTTAAATTCTAAAACTTATATGCTTCATGTTTTTTCGGGAGTTAATGATCTTGGAGGAGTTTCACCTATTACTATTGACTATGTAAACCCTGAGTCTCCTTGGCCTCAGATAGATCTAATGAAGACAACTATCTCAGAATTTGGTTTTAATTTAAGGGAAAGACTTCCTGTCTATCCTGAATATCTTTCAAGTGAGTATATCGAAAATCATATTTATGAAAGAGCAAAAAAATTTATTGATAATTCTGGGTTTGTCACGGAGAGTTAATTTAGATTATGGATAGTGAATTAAAAGACATAATAAATAAAATTGAAGATAATAGGACCAAAGGACTTGATTCTACTATGTTAAAGTCTTCATCTGACATTTCGAAAATTATTGAAAAACCTTTTATAAACCAAGAGATTACCGAGGAAGAGGCTGAAAAATTATTTTTAATTGATAATATTGATGAGTTGTCATCATTGGTTATTGCAGCAGATAAAGCGCGTAAAGAGGACATTGGAGATGATGTTACTTATGTTGTAAATAGAAATATAAACTTCACTAACATCTGTAATACATATTGTGGATTTTGTAATTTTATGGCTCCAGAGGGTGATCCTAGAGCTTACTTTCTGACAATGGATGAGATAAAAGAAAAAGTTCATGAAGCAAGAGAAAATGGCGCAACAGAAGTTTGTATGCAAGGTGGCATGCATCCTGATATTGATGGAAATTTCTATGTTGAGATCATAAAAAGTGTCAAAGAAGCTGTACCAGATATGCATACTCATTGTTTCTCCCCTTTTGAGGTTCACTACGGAGCTGGCACACTTAATATTCCTATCAGAGATTTTGTGTCAATGCTTAAAGATGTTGGGCATGGAACGTTTCCTGGAACAGCAGCTGAAATTTTAAGTGAAGATGTAAGGAAGATAATTGCACCTGGCAAAATCACGACAGATCAATGGGTAGATACAATTAAGGAAATTCATCGAGCTGGAATGAAGACAACCTCAACAATAATGTATGGTCATGTTGATAAACCTTTTCACTGGGCCAGGCACTTTGAGGTGATAAGGCAAATTCAAAAAGAAACAAATGGAATTACAGAATTTGTTCCATTGAGATTTATACCATGGGATACTAGATTATTTAAGAAAGGTATTTCCAGAGAGGGCCCAACAGACTTAGATCAGTTAAAAATGTATGCAGTATCAAGACTATTTTTTAGAGGTATTATTAAAAATATTCAAGTTTCATGGGTGAAGCAAGGTCCTGAATTTGCACAATATTGTCTTACTGCTGGGGCTAATGACTTTGGTGGAACACTTATGGAAGAAAAAATAACCACAGCGGCCGGTGGTAAATATGGCCAATATTTTCCTCCTGAAGAATTTAGAAGATTAACCTTTGAAATAAACAGAAGACCTATAGAAAGATCAACCTCATATGACTATTTGAAAGTATTTGAAAATTAATCATATAGTTTATTCTTTTTAAATGAATTTATTCAGTAAAATAAATCGGGACATTAATGCGGTTTTTGATAGAGACCCAGCAGCAAGGAATATTTTTGAGGTCTTTTTAACTTATCCTGGTTTTCATGCAATTATGTGGCATCGAATATCTCACCTATTGTGGAATATAAAGTTAAAGCTTATTGCAAGACTAATTTCAAACATTCTTAGAACTTTAACTGGGATTGAGATTCATCCTGGTGCCAAAATAAAAAGTGGTTTTTTTATTGATCATGGAATGGGTGTCGTTATTGGTGAAACAACAGAGATTGGGCAGAATGTAACAATATATCAGGGTGTTACTTTAGGTGGTATTAGTTCAAATAAAGGTAAAAGACACCCAACGATTTCAGATAATGTAATTATTGGTGCTGGAAGTAAGATACTAGGACCACTAAATATTGGAAAAAATACAAAAATTGGTGCCAATTCGGTAGTTATTGATAGTATCCCTGAAAATTCAACGGTTGTTGGGATTCCGGGTAGAGTCGTAAACAAAGATTTTACATCTAATGGTCCAGATTTATATCATAATAAACTTCCTGATCCAACTGGCGAAGATATGCTAAATATTAATAAAAAAATTGATGAGCTAATAGAGAAAATAGAGAAGCTATAATCCTAAATCTTCTGGGAACCCTAATAATAAATTCATATTTTGTACGGCCTGTCCCGAAGCCCCTTTGATTAGATTATCAACAACAGATGTAATTATAAAATTTTTACTGTTTGGCAGTTTTTTCAAACCAATTATACAATTATTTGTATTCACGACATCTTTTATAGATGGAAGATCATTGTTTAATATTTTTATAAATTTTTTATTTTTATAAAATTCTTTAAAATATTTTCTGATCTTATTCTCTGATTGGGTTACTTTAAAATTTATATAAATATTTGAAAGTATGCCTCTGGTTATTGGTAAAAGGTGTGGAACCATATCAATGTTTAAGCTTATTTTATAATTCTTTTTCAACAAATTTTGAATTTCTGGTGTATGTCTATGATCGCCAACATTATAAAGACTAAGGTTTTCATTAGCCTCGTTGAAAATGTGTTCAAGTTTTGAACTTTTTCCTGCTCCAGAAACACCAGATTTCGTATCTATAATTACTTCATTATTAATAAGAGTACATATGGGAGCTAAAGCAAGAGCAATAGATGTTGCATAGCAACCAGGATTTGCGATATTTTTATTTTTATCAAGCTCTTTGGAGTTTAATTCTGGAAGAATATATTGAAAATTTTTATAAACATTAATATCCCTATTTCCCCTATACCATTTTTTATTAAGATTTGCAGGGAGTCTGAAATCAGCACTTAAATCAATCACCATTATATTTTTATTAAATTTATACTTTTTATAATTCTTAGATAATTCTCCATGAGGCAAACAGCTGAATACTAAATGGATATTTTTAGTTGAAGATATTTGACTATTATGTTTAATTACCAAATCACTATAATTTTTCAAACCACTGAATAAATTTTTAGCTTTTGCTTTATTTAAACTATTTGATCCTATAAATTTTATTACTACACCTGGGTGCAAATCAAGAATTTTTAACAACTCAATACCGGTATATCCAGTTGAACCAAGAATAGCAACATTTAGTTTGTCCATAAATTGACAATATCACGTTATTTAAAATTCTTCAATCGTTGAAATCCAAAGTTAAAAAGGTAATATTTAAAAACTTAGTTGCTAGGAGGTTTTTTATGTCTATAAGGGTTGGTATAAATGGATTTGGAAGAATTGGACGACAAGTTTTAAGAATATCTTTAGAAAGAAATGATATTGATGTTGTTGCAATCAATGATATAGCTGATTTAAATACTTGTTCTCAACTTTTGAAATTCGATTCTGTTTTTGGCCAATTAAACAAGGATGTTAAAACTAATAAAAATAGTTTAGATATAGATGGCAAGAGCATAAGGTTTTTCTCTGAAATGTCTCCTGACAACATAGACTGGAATTCAGAAAAATGCGATATTGTTATTGAATCTACTGGAATTTTTACCACTCAAGATAAAGCATCCTCGCATCTGGGCGGAACAGTAAAAAAAGTAGTAATATCCGCGCCTGCTAGCGGAGATATTGATTTAACGACGGTGATGGGTGCCAATGATAAAATTTATGATTCATCTAAACACAATATTGTATCAAATGCTTCATGCACTACAAATTGTTTAGCAATGGTAGTTAAAGTTTTAAGAGATAGTTTTGGATTGATTAATGGACATATGACCACAGTTCATTCATACACTAATGATCAACGAATAGTTGATTCTCCTCATAAAGATATAAGAAGAGCTCGAGCTGGTGCTTTATCAATGATACCCACAAGCACTGGAGCTACAAAAGCAATTGAAGAAATTTTTCCTGATCTAAAAGGAAATCTCTCTGCAATATCAGTTAGAGTTCCCACACCAAATGTTTCAATGGTGGATTTTGTTGCGAACATAGAAAAAAGTGCAAAAGTTGATGATATTCATGATGCTTTCATATCAGCTTCTGAAAATGAATTAAAAGGATATTTAGGTATAGCACATGATGGAGCTGTATCAATTGATCTCTTAGGAAATAAAAATTCTGCAATATATGATCCATTTGGAACAAGTGTAATTTCCGAAAATTTTATAAAAATTGTTGCTTGGTATGATAATGAGTATGGCTATTCATCTCGTGTAATAGATTTAGCAGTAAAAATTGGAAGCCAGCTTTGAGTATAAAGAAAGTTATATCTGACTATCCCAAAGATTTTTTTAATGGAAAAAAAGTATTTATTAGAGTCGATTTTAATGTTCCTATAAATAATGAACAAAACATAATTCGCGAGGATTATAGAATAAGAAGGGCTATACCAACAATTGATTTCCTTATAGATTCTGGTGCCAAAGTTATTTTAGGCTCACACCTTGGACGTCCTAAGGGAATAGTGAACGATGATTTGTCTTTAAGGATTGTATCTGAAAGATTATCTGAGTTAATGGGAAAGAAGGTTTTTTTCTGTGATGATTTTAAAGATAAAGATTGGATAAATAAAGTTGACCTTCTACCTAATGGCTCAATAGTTTTGTTAGAAAACCTGAGATTTTATAAAGAAGAAACTGACAATGATGAATCTTTTTCCGAGCTACTTTCTTCTTTTTGTGACATATATGTTAATGAGGCATTTGGAACATCTCATAGAGCTCATGCATCAACCTACGGTATGGCAAAAAATTTTGATACTAAACTTGCCGGGTTTCTTGTTAACAAAGAGCTACAATTTATTTCAGAAATGTTGTCGAAAACAAACAAACCTTTTGTTGTTATAATAGGCGGTTCAAAAATTAAAGATAAAATTTCCGCTATGTCTAAATTATTAGATAGAGCTGATAAGATAATAATAGCCGGTGGTGCTGCTTATACTTTTATTAAAGCCAATGGTGGTGATATTGGCAATTCTATTTTTGAAGCCGAGATGATTGAGTGGTCTAGGAAAGTTTATACCGAATATTCAGACAAAATCGTATTACCAGTTGATCATTTAGTATCTGAATCTATTGAAAAAACTAACTCTTGCTTAATTGTTGATGATAATATTCCTGACGGGTACCAGGCATTTGATATTGGTCCTAAGACCATAGATTTGTTTAATTCAATTATTAAGGGACCTGGATCTATTTTTTGGAATGGTCCAATGGGTGTATTCGAGGTAGAAAAATATTCCTCTGGAACCATTCATGTTGCAAGAGCTGTTGCTTTAGCTACATGGAGAGGCGCAACCTCCGTTGTAGGCGGTGGTGAAACAATCGCTGCCTTAAGAAAGGCTGAGGTTCTGGAGTCAGAGATATCACATATGTCGACTGGTGGTGGTGCACTCTTAGAATATATTGGTGGTTCTAGTTTGCCAGGTATAGAAATTCTTGATTAATATTTTATAATTCAATAATGTCTAAATCCCGACCTTCAAATGATACTTCCTGGATAGAATCACTTTTAGGCAATGAATCGGAAAATCTTCTTTCACATGAATGTAAAACCATAAGTAAAGACTTAATATCAAAACCAGGCAAAGATTATGTCGATAGAGTTTTGTCATTAACTGATAGACCTAATTCAGTATTAAAGAACTTCCAAAATTTAATCAACAGCGGAAGATTAAAAGGCACGGGGTATTTGTCTATTTTGCCTGTTGATCAAGGTGTAGAACATTCTGCTGGTGCTTCTTTTGCACCAAATCCTATATACTTCGATCCCGAAAATTTAGTTAAGTTGGCTATTGAAGGTGGGTGTAGTGCTATCACTTCAACTTTAGGAGTTTTAGGGTCGGTTTCCAGAAAATATTCACATAAAATCCCCTTTATAGTTAAATTAAATCATAATCAATTTCTATCTTACCCAAATGAGTATGACCAAATACCTTTTGCATCCGTTGATCAAGCCTTTCAGTTAGGAGCAATAGGTGTAGGAGCGACAATATATTTTGGGTCTGAGGAAAGTTCAAGGCAAATTCAAGAAGTATCGCAAATGTTTGAATATGCTCATTCTCTTGGACTAGTTACAATCTTGTGGGCTTATTTAAGGAATTCGGCTTTTAAGAAAGATACAAAAGATTATCATGTAGCCGCAGATTTAACTGGACAAGCAAATCATCTAGCTGCAACAATCCAAGCAGATATAGTTAAACAAAAGATTGCAGAAACTAATGGAGGTTTTGTTGATTTAAATTTCGGCAAAACTCATAAAAAAGTTTATTCTGATTTAACATCTGATAATCCTATAGATCTAAATAGGTACCAACTAGTTAACTGTCATGCAGGAAGATCGGGATTGATTAATTCTGGCGGCCCATCAGGTGAAAATGATATTGCTCAAGCGGTTAAAACGGCAATAATTAATAAAAGATCTGGTGGTATGGGCTTAATCACTGGTAGGAAAGCTTTCCAAAAAACTATGAAAGATGGGATTGAAATTCTTAATACGGTTCAAGATGTCTACTTAAACAAAAAAATTACTATAGCCTAGTTAAATAATCTACTTTTTAAAAACTTATTAATTTGTTTGACCATTTCTGGAGATCCTATAAAAATTGGCGACTTCTGATGTATTGTTTTTGGCACTACATCTAAGATTCTTTTTTTTCCGTCGGTTGCTAAACCGCCTGCTTGTTCAATTATGAATGACATAGGATTACATTCATATAATAATCTCAACTTACCACTGGAAGCACTTTTAGATTTTGAATAAATGAATAATCCGCCCTTTAATAAACTGCGATGTATATCAGCAACCATTGAACCCACATATCTTAATGAATATGGTCTTCCAGATTTCTCATGATTTTGCTCACACCACCTAATGTATTCTTGAACTGATAAAGGAAATTCATAAAAATTTCCTTGATTTACTGAGTACATCCTACCTTTTTTTGGTATTTTTATATCTTTATGAGATAAATAAAATTCTTGAACCACAGGATCAAGTGTAAATGCATCAACACCTTTACCTACAGTTAATACATAAATCGTAGATGATCCATATATAATATAGCCCGCGGCAACTTGCCTACTTCCAACTTGTAAAAAATCTTTAGAAAAAGTTTTGTCACTTACAGTAGGTCTTTTAAGTACTGAAAAAATTGTCCCAACAGGGACATTAACATCAATATTGGTTGAGCCATCTAATGGATCTATACAAACTAGATACTTGGAGCTCCTTGATACCTCATTGTTAAAAATTAAAACTTTATCCTTTTCCTCTGAAACAATACCAGCACAATTTCCCCCGTTCTCTAAGGATTTAATGAAAAGATTATTTGCAACAATATCTAACTTTTTTACCTCTTCCCCATGAGTATTTTTTTTACCTGATAGATCTCCAATAGTGTTATTTAAAGTTGCACTGTTCAACTCTTTAGCAACCTGTCTCGCCGCAAGTTTAATATCTTTGAGCAATGCAATTAGTTCTCTGTTTTTATCACCGCTAAGTTTATCTTTTAGTAAATATTGATAAGCTGTAAGTTTCTCTTTAATCTTCATTTTTAAACGAATTACATCCTTTTATTTTATGTATTAATTAAATCATGTAATAAATTAAAAGTATACGTATCTATATTAAAAAATTTATTTAATGTAGCTAAAAATATATACCCAACTAAAATACCTGTTGATGAACCCACAATAAACCCAACTATATGATTAATTATATTTAGACCAAAGCTTGAGATTAATTTGTCTAATAATGAGAATATAGTTTTTATTGAGATATAAGTAAATGCGAATAAAATTATAGATGCAAGGAATTCTGCACCATAGCCGCTATAAAAATTAAATTCTTCATTAAAATATAAAAATATTTTTTTTGAATTCATATAAGCAATAAAGGTTGGTAGCAATATAATCAATATTTTGGAAAGACCCTTTATGAATCCAGTAAACAAGCCCATGATAGAGAAAGATATTAAGATGCCTATAAAAATATAATCATAAATCATCATATCTTTATATTTTATATTATTTTTTTAATATTTTGACTTAATACTTATATCTGATAATTTAAAAAAATGAATTCAACTGATATTTTAGAGCTTTTGAAGAAGGATTTAAACAAAATTGAAATTATTTTAAGAAAATCTATAAAATCTGAAGTAATAACTTCACAACAAATTTCAAGCCATATTGTCTTAAAAGCCGGTAAAAGATTTAGACCAATTCTTTTATTACTGAGTTATTTGGTATTTAAAAAAAGGTCTAATCTCAACGTTATCAATGCTGCAGCTGCAGTAGAAATATTACATAATGCCTCTCTTTTACATGATGATATTGTTGATAATTCTTCGATGAGAAGGGGTCAAAAAACATCAAATTTAATTTGGGGTGACCACGCAAGTGTTTTAGCAGGTGATTTTCTTCTCTCTAAATCTTTATGGTTAATAAATCAAACTAAAAGCCAACTAGTTATGGATTCTGTAACAAATGCAGCCTCTGAACTAGCTAATGGTCAAATAATGGATTTAACATTATCAAAAAGTTTTGATGATTTCTCAATTAAAAACTACTTTAAGATGATTTCTCTCAAGACCGGCTCATTATTATCGTCATGTTCTGAGGTTGGAGCAATATTAGCTCAGGCTAATAAAAAAGAAATTACTTCAATGAAAGATTTTGGAAAAAATTTAGGAATATCTTTCCAAATTGTTGATGATTTACTTGATTTTATTGGTGTAAGTGAAAGTCTTGGCAAGAAAACAATGCAGGATTTGAAAGATGGAAAGGTTACATTACCTCTAATAATTGCTGTGAATTCGACGACTATTACTAATCGTAAAAAAGCTAAAATTATTTTAAAAAATAGAAAATTTGATAGAAAGAGTATGGATTTTCTGTATAATCTTATAATTCGTGAAGGTGCTTTAGAAAAAACAAAAAAAGAGGCAGAAAAGTATTCAAGAAAAGCCATTGGTAATATGAAGTGTCTTGACGAATCAGTCTATAAGATTGCATTAGAATTTTTGTTAATTGGAAACTTAACGAGGATTAATTAAATGGATAAAAAAAATTGGCTTGATAAATTTCAAGATAAATTAAAAGAGAGAAAAAATAATTTTTCTACTTCATCTGGAATAAAAATTGATAGATTTTTTACATTAAATGATATTGATAAAAAAACTGAGGATAAAAATTCTTTGCCAGGACAATTTCCTTTTGTTCGTGGTGTACAGCCAACAATGTATCGAGGCAGATTTTGGACTATGCGACAGTATGCAGGATTCGGATCAGCAAAAGAAACAAATAATAGATTTAAATATCTTCTAGATAAGGGTCAAACTGGTCTTAGTGTCGCTTTTGATTTGCCTACTCAAATGGGTTATGACTCTGATAGTAATATTAGTAAAGGTGAAGTAGGTAAAGTTGGGGTAGCAATTGATTCGTTAGAAGACATGGAAATTTTACTCGAAGGTATTCCTCTTGATAAAGTATCTACATCAATGACTATAAATGCTACTGCACCAATGCTTCTGGCCATGTATATGATTACTGCTGAAAAGCAAGGTGTAAGTGCTGATAAAATAATGGGTACCGTACAAAATGATTTACTTAAAGAGTTTATCGCAAGAGGAACATATGCTTTTCCTCCTGAGCCTTCTGTCAAAATAACAGTTGATTTAATGGAGTATTGTAAAGATAACGTTCCAAAGTGGAATCCTATAAGTGTTAGTGGCTATCATATACGTGAAGCTGGTTCAACTGCTGTACAAGAACTTTCTTTCATGCTTGCTGATGCTATAGAATATCTTGAGATAGCAAAATCTAGAAATATTGATATTGAAAAAATTTGTCAAAGAGTTTCTTTCTTTTTTGCAGTACATAATAATTTTTTTGAGGAGATTGCAAAATATAGAGCTGCAAGAAGGATTTGGTCAAATATTTTGAAGGATAAGTTTGATGTTCAGAATGAAAGTGCTTGTAAATTTAGAGTTCATTCTCAAACAGGCGGTGTAACCCTTACTGCACAACAGCCATTAAATAATGTTGTAAGGGTTTCAATGCAAGCTCTTGCGGCAGTTCTTGGTGGTACTCAATCACTACACACTAATTCATTTGACGAAGCCCTTGGTCTTCCAACTGAAGAATCTGCTACTATAGCATTAAGAACTCAGCAAATAATAGCTTATGAGTCTGAGGTTGCTGATTCGATTGACCCTTTAGCGGGATCTTATTACATAGAATATTTAACAGATGAGATAGAGAAGAAAGTTTATGAATACCTAGATAAAATAAGCGAAAAAGGTGGAATGATTAAGTGTATTGAAGATAATTTTATTCAAGGTGAAATTGAAAATTCCGCATTTGATTTTCAAATAGAGCTTGAAAATCAAGATAGAGTTGTTGTCGGAGTCAATGATTTTAAAGCTTCAGAGGAAAAAGAGATGCCGATTCAAGAAATCGATCCCATGTTAGAAAAAGATCAAATAAATCGTTTGAGTAATTTAAGAAAAAATCGAGATAATGAATTGGTTGAAAAATGTTTAATAAACTTAACAAAAGCAGCTGAAAATAACGATAATATTATGCCTTATATAGTGGAAGCTGTGAGAACATATTGTACAATCGGAGAAATGACCTCAGCATTGGAGAAAGTTTATGGAAGATTTAAGGGTAATTAATATTTTTGCTCATTAAAATGGCATTTTCATTTGATCTAACATAATATTTTTTCCTTATACCATCTACTACAAATCCCTTTTTTTTATATAAATCTATTGCAATTAAATTTGACTCTCTAACTTCTAAATAGATTTTTTTAAGTGAATTTTTAACCGCAAAAGAATAAACATTAGAGATTAAATTAGAAGCTATTCCTTTTTTTTGATAATTCCTAATCGTAGCGATTTTTAAAATTTCAATAAATTCATCATTAAATTTGCAGAGACAATAACTAATAATATCCCCAGTATTTTCTATGATAAAATTTAAACTATCGTCATTTTTAAATTGAGAGTTTATTTGTTTTATATTCCAACTATCTACAAAATAAGTTCTTTCTATCTTTTCAATTTTTAATATGTCATCTTTATGATAACTATTTTTACTTTCTACTATCTTTCCATTATCTAATTCTAAAAATTTATTCACATTTTATATTATAATAGATTAGATATGAAAAAAGCATTGGTAGTTTTGAGTGGAGGTCAAGATTCTACAACCTGCCTTTTTTGGGCTATGAAAAAAGGTTATGAATGTTCGGCTATAACCTTTAATTATAATCAGCTTCATTCTTTAGAAGTTGAATCCTCAAAAAAAGTTGCTACGATGGCAAACCTTAAAAATCATATAATTTTAGACTTAGGTTCAATTTTCGATGGTGATTCACCACTAACAAATTTCAATAAAAAACTTGAACTCAATGATAGCCTTTCCAAATTTAGCGATGGTATGCAAAAGACTTTTATTCCATCGAGAAATATTGTTTTTTTATCTTTAGCCTCAAATTATGCATATTCTATTGGAGCAGAATATTTAGTTACAGGAATTTGCCAAACAGATTATGCTGGATATCCAGATTGTAGAGGTGAATTTATCCAATCATTAGAGCAAACAATATCATTAGGATTAGATAAAAAAATTGAAATACTTACACCATTATTAGACTTAAAAAAGTACGAAATAGTTAATCTTGCTTTTGAACTAGGTAAAGAATGTTGGAATGCATTAGCATATACTCATACTTCATATTGTGGAAAATTTCCACCAAGTGGTAAAGATCATGCTTCATTATTAAGGGCCAGGGGCTTTGAGGAGGCGGGTCTACCTGATCCATTAATACTAAGAGCTTATGAGGAGGGATTGGTAGATTTGCCAAAAACTAAAAATTATGAAAGCCAAAATAAATGAAATATTTTTCTCAATACAGGGGGAAGGGGTTTTAATTGGAACACCCACTATATTCATAAGGCTTTATGGATGCAACTTAAGATGTTCATGGTGTGATTCAATGTATTCTGTTGAAGGGGATGATTTTAAAGAGCTATCAATTTCAAATATTATTAAAGAAACACAAAAATACAGGTGTGATAATATTTGCATAACTGGTGGTGAACCACTACTACAATTTGATTTCGTTACATTATTAACTGAAAAGTTACTTAAAGTAGAAAAAAAAATCATTTTAGAAACCGCAGGGCATATAAGTCCTCCAAAAATTTATCAAAATATTAATACTATAGTTAGTATGGATTGCAAATGCCCCTCGTCTAAAATGGAGGGTAAAAGTAATAAAAAAAATTTATTAAATCTTAGTAAAAAAGATCAAATTAAATTTGTAATCAAAGACGAAACAGATTATTTGTATGCAAAGAAATTAACAGAGAATAATAATTTTAATGCGAATATAATTTTTCAACCAGTCTGGGGTTCAAATCCAGGAATAATTGCTGATAAAGTATTAAAAGATAATTTAGATGTAAGAGTATTACCACAAATTCATAAAAATTTTTGGGGTGATATAAAAGGTAAATAATGTTTATTCTTTCCAATTAGATAATTTTTTTAAGCTCTCAAAAGAATATATTCCTGTTTCATGTCCATCAGCCCATTTGAATTTTAGGGCATAAGTTCCGACTCTATCGATAGAAATTAATTCATAACATTCTTTATTTTTCAATTGTATCTTTTTTTTAAAACCTTTCTCGGCAGCTTTACATGTTGCACAAGGACATGCATTTCTAATATCTCTGAGAAGTAAATATCCTATATTATCCTTATCCCATTCAATGGATATTAAGCTGTCATTTAATATTTCAAAGTTTCCGATATTTTCTGTCATGATACAATTAAAAATGATTAAAAGTATATTACAAGAATATATATTGAATTCTAATAATATTGCAATAATTATTGAAAAAAATATTTACAGAGATGGGGAAATTGAGAAAATGTTTGATTTTGAAAAAAGACCTCATATGTCGGAATATAGAAACTCTAGCGAAATTAGAGACTACTTTCATAAGTATACAAAAAAAAATCTAAAAAAAAATTTTCCTTTTAAGCCTAATAATATATATAAGAAGATTCTAAAATTAGATACAAGTTCATCGGTAAGGGGAATAATTAATATGAATATTGACGGCATTTTAAAATTAAACGGCGCAAAAAATGTCATTGATTTAGAGGGGAATTTGAATTGGTTATATTGCTCACAATGTGGAATGGAAACTTCTATGGAATCTTTTGCAAATAATCAAGATGATGTATTGTGTAGTAATTGTAAAGATAATTCATTAAAGATAAATCTTCCATTTAATGGACAAGAACCATCTCAATGGGATCTTAAGGATTGCTGGGTCTTGCTCAACTCGTGTGATTTATTGATTTTGTTAGTTGAAAATTTCATCTCACCTATAACTTTTTCTTATATAGAGCTAGTTAAGAATAGACTTGATAGGATAATAATTACAGGAAATTTAATAGATTTTACAATGGGAAATACACCCGAATTCTTTTCCGATTCTCATTATATCTGCTCAAACAATGATTTTTTAGATATACTCTTAGAGTTAACCACAAAGAGAAATAATTAAAATGAAAATAAGATTAGTAAGTTATTCAAAACCAACTATAGAGTTTGAGAAGGAGGGTATCAAAGATTTACAGGAGCTTGTTGCTTTTTGCGCAAGAGTATCTAATCCTTCAAATCAAAATAATCAAGAAACTTCAAAGAAGTTAATTAACTATTTAATTAAAAATAAGCACTGGTCACCGCTTGAAATGGTTACTGCATGCATAGAAATAGAAACTACTAGAGATATTGCTAGACAGATTCTTAGACACCGATCATTTAGCTTCCAAGAATTTAGCCAAAGATATGCAGATCCCACTAAAGATTTGTCATTTGTTCTTAGAGAAGCACGAATGCAAGATGTTAAGAATCGTCAAAATTCCATAGACACTGATGATATGAGCCTTAAAAAAGAATGGGATGCAAAGCAACAGAAGTTGATAGACTTGTCTTTGGAGACATACAAATGGGCTATTGATAATGGTATTGCAAAAGAACAGGCTAGATCTGTTCTACCCGAAGGTAATACTGTGAGTAGGATGTACATGAATGGAACTCTAAGAAGTTGGGTTCATTATATTGAATTGAGAAGTTCTAATGGGACTCAAAAAGAACATATGGAAATAGCAAAGCACATAGCTAAAATTATAAGCGATATATTTCCAATGATAGAAGATTTTTCAAACTAATTAAATATTTACTAATTCTATTCCTAGACTTTCTAGCTTATTCATACAGTTTTTATCAATAACTCCTGTTGATATAAACCTCTTAATATTTTTACCGAAGAGAATCTTTACTGATTCTTCAGTATAATTTTCTTGATCAATAATTCTTTGGATATTATTTGAATCAATAAATAGATTAGTGGGTAAAGTTTCTTTTAAATTATTTGATAACTCAGACCAGTTTAAGAAGTTAGCAAATTTTTTTTTATTTATAATCATTAAAGGGCATATTTTTAATGAAAATAAATCTTTTTTTTGATAAAAAATATTTGAAAACTCTCTATCAGATATATCGGATACTATTTTTTCTAATTTTGATATAGTTTCTAAATTATGATTTTCATCACGATCAAAAAAAAGGTTAGAGCTAAAATCATTATTTAATACATGGTCTAATTTAGCTTGATCTATTTTATTTCTACCCAGCAACCCAAATTTGATTAATGATTTAAAGGATAAAATATTAGGACTTTCTATATTATGATCATTTTCAATATCCATAACTATTAGAATTATATTGCTTAAGTTATTGATATTTATCGAATCCTCTATTCTATCTAAAATTATAATGTCATAGTCTTCTTGGTTATTTTTAAATGAATTAGGATCATAATTGCTAAAAATTATTGATGAATTTGCGCCTAATAAGCAATAAGTTATTATTGTATTGTCTAGTGATGATGAAGCTAGATTTAAAACTTTTTTCTTAGTTAAATTTTTATTTAATAAATAATTAAGTGAATATTCAAAGGAATTTATTATATCAAGATAAGTATGCTGCTTCCAATTCATCCCATCAAGAAATTGATATGCTAGCTTTTGACCATTTTTTCTTAAATTTGCTGTTAATGAAATTAAATTATTCATGGATTTATAAAAAATGAATTTTGTCTATACTATACATTAATGATATTTATAAACAATTAAGTTAAATGATTAATATTTCTGATAATATAAAAAAATCAAAGCCTTATAATTCTGTAAAATCAATTATTAAAAGTTTATTAGATGCAGGATGTGAAAGTTATATTGTTGGTGGAGCTGTTAGAGATTTAGCCTTAAATATAATTCCCAAGGAGTACGATATTTGCACCTCTGCGACACCTGAGCAAATAAATAATATTTTTAAAAGGACTAAGTTAGTAGGCCAAAGTTTTGGTGTTTCAATTGTTGTACATAATGATATAGCGTTTGAGCTTGCAACTTTTCGTCAAGAATTTGATTATTCGGATGGAAGACATCCAGATAAAGTCGAATACACTCTGGATGTTCGTGATGATATAAAAAGAAGAGATTTTACAGTTAATGGACTACTCTTAAATCCATTAAATGAAGAGTTGATTGATCATTGTGGTGGAATATCAGATTTAGAAAATAAGAGAATTAGAACAATTGGAAATCCAAATGAAAGATTCAATGAAGATCACTTAAGGATTTTGAGGGCTATCAGATTTTCTAATCATCTAAATTTTCATATTGATGATGATACAAAGAAAGCAATGACCAAAGCTTATAAAAGTATCATCAATATTAGTATTGAGCGTGTTAGAGATGAAATAACAAAAATTTTATCAGGTAACAATCCTGGCAATGGATTAAAGCTATTAGATTATTTTGGAATATTGGAACTTTTCTTACCTGAGGTTTTAATGATGAAAAATGTAGATCAACCAAAAGATTTTCATCCAGAGGGCGATGTATTTATTCATACTTGCCTAGTTTTAGATAAATTAGCCCAGTCTGATCCATTAAATAGTATTGAAGTAATTTATGGAGCCTTATTTCATGATATTGGAAAGCCTGATACTTTCGAAAAAACAGATAGGATAAGATTTAATAGACATGAATATGTAGGAGCTATAAAAGCTGAAAACATATGTAAAAGATTAAAGTTTTCAAAGAAACAAACAGATTCTATTGTATCACTAGTTAAAGAGCATATGAAGTTTGGGAATGTTATGAATATGAAAAAAAGTACTTTTAAAAGATTTATTTCAATGGATAGCTTTGATGACCATTTAAAACTTCATAAAGCAGATTGTCTTGGTAGCCATGGAGATTTAAGCCTTCTAGAATTTACCTTAAATGAAATGAAAAATTTAGAAAATGAGCCTACTCTTCCAAAACCATTTATAAACGGTGATGATTTAATAAATTTAGGTATTAAGCCTGGTCCACATTATAAGTTAATTTTAAATCAAATTTTTGATGAGCAGCTAGAAGGTCATATAAAGTCGAGGGATGATGCATTAAATAAATTAAAGGAAATTTTAAATAATGATTAAAAATAGAAGGTTGGTAACAAATTCATATGGTGATTTAAAAAACATAAGAATTCAAAATTTTGATATCCCTAAAGTTAAATCAAATGAAGTCTTAATTGAAGTACATTGTGCCGGGGTAAGTTTTGCTGATATTCTGGCATATGAAGGTAACTATCAAGACAATCCTGACCTACCTTTTGTTGCAGGATTAGAGGTCTCAGGTGTAATCAAATCCATAGGGAGTAAAGTTACCTCTTTTAAAGAGGGGCAAAGTGTTATCGCTTTATCAAAGTGGGGAGGATTTTCAGAATTTATAGCCGTTGATGAAAGTTTTGTTTTGAACAAATCTGAACATATTCCCCATGATATTGGATCAAGCATGATTATTAATTATGGAACATCTTTTTATACCATAGTAGAAAGATTAAAGTGCAAAAAAGGTGATAAAATTCTTATATTGGGGGCATCTGGTGGCATTGGAATAGCTGCGATAGAAATTTCTAAGGCTATTGGGTGTGAAGTTATTGCGGTTGCATCATCCCATGAAAAGCTAAAAGAATGTAAGAAATATGGTGCAGATGTACTAATCTTGAAGGAAAGAGGTGTATCATTAAAAGAAATTCTTAAAAAAAATTTAGATTATAAAGTTGATGTCATTATTGATTCAATAGGCGGACAGGATACTCTAGATAGCTTAAGTTTTTTAAGTTGGGAGGGTTCACTTGTTCCCATGGGCTTTGCATCAAACAAGATAGCTAACATACCAGCTAACTTAATACTGCTAAAGAATATTTCTATTGTTGGAGTTTTTTGGGGACCTTTTGCTAAAGGTAATAAAGGATTTACGCTTGATTCGATTCATAAAATAAATGAGTTTTATGAAAATAAATTAATCAATATATCCAAACCCACCTTATATAGCTTTGAAGAATATAGGCTAGCTTTTGATGCAATTAAAAAGAGAAAATCTGTAGGAAAGCTTTCTATATACACTAGCAAATACGATATGGATAAAAATTAGGGAGATAATTAATAATATACCTCCCGAATTTTTTAAATTTTACTCTGAAGTAAGAATGTTATAGCTAGGGCATAGATTACAAGAGACTCTATTAGAGCCAAACCAATAATCATTGGTGTTTGAATCTGTCCAGCAGCACCAGGATTTCTTCCTATTGCATTAAGTGCGGCATCCATAGTTTTACCTTGACCTATCGCACCACCAGCAGCAGCTAACCCTATACCTAATCCAGCACCAAGAGCTAAACCTGACACAGCTTCTCCACTTGCAGCAGCATATACTTCAGGTGATATTAGAAGCATGACTGAAAGAACTGAAAAAGCATAAAGTGAAATTTTTCTCATTTTGGTCCTCCTTTGTTATTATCTTTAATGATCATGACTCGTAGAGAGTGATATATAAATACTTGATAGAATTGTGAAAATAAAGGCTTGCAAGAAAGATACAAAAACCCCTAAGCCAATAAATATTGCAGGAATTATATATGGAGTTAGATTAGAAAAAATTTGTAGTACTAGGTGGTCTCCAAACATATTCCAAAATAATCTTAGTGATAAAGATGCTGGCCTAACCAAATGACTTACAACTTCAATTATTATCATTAGAGGGGCTAAATATATAATAGGTCCCATAAAATGTTTCAGGTATCCCCAACCATGCTCTCTAAAACCCATATAATTATATACAATGAAAATTACTGAAGCGCATGCTAATGTCGAATTTAAATTTTGAGTAGCAGGGTAAAAACCAGGAAATACTCCTAACAAATTTGAAAAAAATATGAAGAAAAATGAACCACCTAAAAGAGGCAGAAGCTTTTTAGCTTTCTCCTCACTACCAAAAATATCGGTTAAAAGTTTTAATAAAAAGTCTAGAGTCAAAAATTCAAATAAATTAGCAAGTCCAAATTTGGGACTAGGAATTAACGATTTTTCTGCTGTTGATTGCGACCTAACTCTTAGTGAAACCAAAACTAGAAAAGTAACAACTAATAGTGATCCTATCACATGATCATATTCATTGACACCAATTAGCTCTGTCCATTGAGCATGCTCTAAAGCTGCACCCATAACTATTTATCCTGTATAAGTAAAATAAACACAATTAAAATTACACTAAAACCAGTCAAAAATCCAATCAAGTCTAATGATAAATATTCTATTAAAAGAATTGTTGTTAAAGCTATTAAAGATATTTTTAAAAGTGTCGATAAAAAAACGAAAAATTTACCTTTTTTATGAGTTAAAAACATATTTGTTACTATTTTTATACCTATACAATTGGCGAAAGATACTATTGATCCATAAAAAGCACCCTCTACAAATGCACTCTTGGTAATCATAAAAGTAAAATAGAATATCACCATTAATGCTGAACCTATATAAAGAAATTTATTCAAAATACTATCCTTTCTTAAACTTATTTAATATTTTAAACATTATTATAAAACCTGAAATACTTCCTAAAACAACTCCTGAAAGTGTAAAGGTTTGCTGAGTATTGAAAACATTATCTAAATAATCACCTATAAATAGTCCTGCTAGAATTGTACATGCAAGCTCTGAACCTACTAGAAAAAATTTAAACCAAGCATTATTCATTGGACTTTTAATTTGATTTCTCCAAATTCTTCAGAGCCTCTATACAAATTTCAGATGTTTTGTTTATATCATCATTTGAATGTGCTGAGGATACAAATACGGTTTCAAATTGAGAAGGTGGAAACAATACGCCTTTATCAAGAATGTATCTAAAAAAATTTCCAAATTGTTTAAAATCACATTTTTTTACGTCATCAAAGTTTTTAGGATTTTTATCGGTAAAAAAAATTGTTAGCATTGACCCTAGTTGAGTTATAGCTATATTTTTTATTTCAGTCAGAATATTCTCTTTTAATCTCAAAGCTTTTGATTCAATATCGCTATATAGCTTTTTATTTTCATGTATTAACAGATTTAAAGTTGATAATCCTGCTGAGACAGCAATTGGGTTACCTGATAGGGTTCCGGCATGATATACACCGCCTAGAGGTGATATTGTCTCCATGATTTCTTGCTTGCCCCCAAAAGCGCCAATTGGAAAACCCCCTCCAATAATTTTTCCAATACAAGACATATCTGGCTTTATATTTAAAAGCTGCTCAGCACCACCTAAGGATGCTCTAAAACCTGTTATAACTTCATCAAAAATTAAAACTATTTTATCTTCATTGCAAATTTCCCTTATCTCTTTTATAAATCCCTCTTCAGGTAGGACTAGTCCCATGTTCGCTGGAATAGGTTCCATAATAATGGCTGCTATTTCATCTTTATTTTTGTGCACGATATCTTTCAATTGATTTAAATTATTAAAATCTGCTACCAAAGTATTTTTAATAGAGTCTTTAGGAACTCCTTTTGAAAAAGGCTCACCAAATGTTGATGCGCCAGAACCTGCTGAGACTAACAAATGATCAATATGGCCATGATAGCATCCTTCAAATTTTATAACTTTATCTTTAGCGGTAAACCCTCTAGCAGCCCTTATGGCACTCATAGTTGCCTCTGTTCCAGAACTTGTGAGTCGGAGCATTTCCATGGAAGGCATGAGTTCAGAAATTATTTTTGCAAGCTTAACTTCTTTGACATGGCAAGCACCATAAGTTGTACCTAAATCTAGGGCCTCTTTCGCAGCATTAATTATTTCCTTTCTCCCATGTCCAAAAATCAAAGGACCGAAAGATGATATATAGTCTATGTACATATTATCATCAATGTCTTCAATATATGGTCCAAATGATCGCTTTACGAATCTTGGAACCTCATTAACTGCATTAAAAGACCTTACAGGGCTATTAACTCCACCCGGCATGTATTTCATAGCTTGTTTAAAAACATTTTTTGAGTTTTTTACATTTTTCATAAATTTTTCAAATTATGAATTATATTATATCAGTGTATGGAAAAGATTAACATTTTATCACCTGCAAAAATAAATTTATCTTTAGATGTTATATCAAAAAGAAGTGATAACTTTCATAATATAAAATCTTATGTTCAAATAATTGATTTATATGATGAGATATCAATCCATGTTTTAAACAGTTCAAATGATATTAAAATAGAATGCTCAAATAAAAAAATAAGAAATGAAACTAATTTAGCTTATATTGCAGCCTATAAATTTATGGAAACCTTTAAAATTAATAAAGGCGTGAGTATCAATATTAAGAAAAATATACCATTAGGATCCGGAATGGGAGGAGGTAGTAGTAATGCCGCTGCTATACTAGTTGGCTTGAGTAAAATTTTTACAATTGATAATTTTAATAAGATTATTGAAATAGGAGAAAGTATAGGTTCTGATGTCCCACTATTTTTATTTTGTAGATCTTCAATAATAAAGAACAAGGGAGAATCAATTGAGCTTATTAAATCGCCACCAAAATTAAATTTTTTATTAATTATGCAAGACTTAGAGATATCATCTAAAAAGTCATTTAGAAAGTGGGAAGAGAATAAGGACTATATAAAAAGTTTTCATTTAAAAAATAAATATAAGCAAATTACAATTGATAACAATGTAGTAGAAATTAAAAATGACTTTTATCCATTAGCATTAAAATTTTATCCTCAATTTAATGTAGTTTCACAAATTATTACTTCATCGGGAATAGATAACCATTCTTTAACCGGAACAGGTTCTACAATTTTTTCGATTATCCCTAATGAGCTTGATGTAGATGACATAACTACATATTTGGAATCAGCTAACAACTTAAAAATATCTTTAAATTCATCTATTGAAGGGTGGAGATTCCAAATAGATTGAATTTATAAAAAATACCTGTATCCTCATCAACTATATATTTTATTTTTGGCCCGTCGTCTAATGGCAGGACTCTTGGTTTTGGTCCAAGCAATGGAGGTTCGAATCCTTCCGGGCCAGTTTCTTCTTCACTTTATAAGATGAAAATAGTATAATAGAGCACGATATTTGATTAAATGCAATATGGGGATATTTAAATGAGTTCTGATGAATTTCAAGAGTATAATGAGCAACAGCCAGCCGCAGATTCTGATCTAGATGATAAGGCTCTACTTGAAGAGTACCAAAAAACAACATTGAGAAATGTTGGCTCAAAAACAAAGAAGAAAGATTGGGTTCCTGATGAGCAGTACAGACTTTTATATGTTTATTTTAAAGATATGTCTTTAGAACCTTTATTGAAATCTAAACAGGAAGTAGAAGTTTCAGCAAAGATTAAAAAATCCGAATTATTAGCTGAAAATTTTAAAAAAATGTTAGAAAATGTAGAATCTTCATCGATTACAGCATCACAAAAGAAAAAGTTAGTAAGTCTCAAGGGTGGTAAAAAAAGAAGGGTTGCTGAGGTTGAAGGATATATTAAAGCATATACAAATTTGGCAAATAATTTAAAAGAAAGATTTGTTAAAGCAAACCTAAGGCTTGTTGTGAGTATAGCAAAAAGATATATAGGTAGGGGATTAGCCTTACAGGATTTAATTCAAGAAGGAAATGTTGGTTTAATGAGAGCTGTTGAAAGATTTGATCATACTAAAGGATTCAAATTTTCAACCTATGCTTCATGGTGGATTCACCAAGCAATTTCCAGAGCATTGCTAGATCAAACTAGAACAATTAGAGTGCCTGTTTATGTATTAGAGCAGGCTAGCAAAGTTTTTAAAGCAAGCACCGCACTTCAAAAAGATTTAGGAAGAAAGCCAACACCGAATGAAATTTCTGATAAAGTGGGTATTTCTGTTGATGGAGTAAAAAGAATTTTAGAATCAACTAATGAAGTGGTCCAACTTGATACCCCTGTATTTGATGGAGAAAAAGCAACTCTATTAGATTTTATTCCTGATGAGGGATCACCTGTTCCGGACAGAATTGTTGCAGAAAGTTCATTAACCGAAAGAATTAAAGGCGCACTTAAGGCTTTAACTCCAAGAGAAGAGGAAATTATCAAAATGAGGTTTGGTATCGATATGGAAAGTACTTATACCTTAGATGAGATCGGTAAAAAATTTGATTTGACTAGAGAAAGAATTAGGCAGATTGAGAAAAAGGCTTTAGAAAAACTTGCAAAGTCAGATGTTGGTGAGGTACTAAAAAGTTTCCTGGAATAATTAATGAATAAAATTAAATTTGGATTAGTTCCCCCGATGCCTGGTGCGGATTGTGAAGGCTTGATAGATTTTTCAATAAAAGCTGATAAATTAGGTTTTGATTCTCTTTGGTTCCCCGATCACCTTGCATTTATAGCACCAAGTCCTGCTTATGAAGCTTGGACAATAGCATCAGCTATTGCAAAACTTACTGATAATATTCTTATTGGAACAACCTCTGATCCCCACAGAAATCATCCTGCAGTATTTGCTCAGAGGCTTGCCACTGTTGATCATTTATCTAAAGGAAGAGTTGCTTTAGGATTAGGTGTTGGCGAATCAATGAACACTGATGCTTACGGTATTCCTTGGGATAACCCTTTTAAAAGAATGACAGAATCTATGGATATTATGAAATTATTATGGTCAACAAAAGATACCGTTGACTATAAGGGAGATTTTTTCCAGTTAAATAATGCATCACTTTTATTAAACTTATTTCAGGATAGAAAAAGCATTCCATTTTATTTTGCAACTCATACAGATAAAGGACTTGACCTTGTTGGAAGATTAGGGGATGGGTGGATGCCTTTAGATTTAACACCAGATTTATATAGGCATTATCTTGATAAGATTGAAAATTCTGCGAAGAATGTGGGTCGAAGTCTTGATGATATAGATTCAACAGTTTGGATTTTTACATCACTTGGTGAAAATCAAGACGAAGCTTATAAATCTCTAGAGCCTTATAGATATGTTTGTATAATGCAAGAACAGTTAAAAAAAGCAGGATATGATATTGATATTCCAGAGGAATATCAAGGCTTAAACTATTTTAATATCACTCCTACAGATGAAGTTAAAAAGCAAAAGTTTCGAGATCTTGGAAAATTCTTCCCTCGAGATGCTGTTATTGATTTTACAATTACTGGATCAAAAAAAGAATGTATAAAAAAAATAGAAAATTATATTGAGAAAGGTGTAAAACATTTTGTTTTATTTCATTATTTTAGCCCCGATCCTGATAAAGCCATGGATATATATGCGAAGGAAATTATTCCTTATTTTAATCCCTGATCTCTAAATCGGAAAAATCTATTATCCCCAGTTTTGAATAATTAAAGTTTTTTATCCTTTTGCTTTTTAAAAAAATTTGGTTTGACTCAAACATTGGCATTATTACACAATCATTATCTAATAATATTGTTTGAGCATAACTATAATATTTAGCTCTTTTTTCTGGGTTATCTTCAATTGAAGCTTTTGATATTAAAGTATCGTACTCATTGTTACACCACCCTGTTTCATTATTTCCACTTTTACAGGTAAATAGATTCATGAAGTTGTGCGGATCCGGATAATCGGCAGACCATCCTGCTCTATACATATTAGGTCTATCACTATCAAGTGCCGCAAGATAAACTTTCCATTCTAAACCTTGAATTTCTACATCAATGTTGATATTTTCTTTCCACATGCTTTGTAAGGTCTCTGCTATAAGTCTGTTATGACTAGATTCGGGGAATAAAAATGTTATTTTTTTATTTTTGTAAGTTTTATAGAATCCTTTTTTTTCAAGAATTTCCTTTGCCTTTTTTGGATTAAATTTATTTATAAATGATCTATTACCCAACATACCTTCTGGTATCCAAGAATC
Organism: uncultured bacterium; assembly: GCA_913050245.1. GTDB lineage: Bacteria > Desulfobacterota_D > UBA1144 > UBA1144 > UBA1144. The sequence goes on from CAJWZJ010000002.1 coordinate 57,243, forward strand.
TGTAGCTTTTACAGTTTGCTGTAGAATGAGTTCAAATACTTCTTTTTCAATAGAGTATAAAAATGCTTTTCTTATTTCAGAATCATTGAATGGCCATGATGTGACATCAAAGCCTATATAATTATTTCTAAATTGATTTGATGTTCTTATTAAACCTTTAGATTTCAAATAAGGAATTTCCAAAAGAGGTATCCCTCCACCATCAAGAATATCAATCTGATTATTCTCAAACATTGCTAAAGATGAAGTTGAATTTTCGTTGATTATTATCTTTATTTTTTTGCCTTTTTTATTTTCGAAAGTCATAAAGCTGTTATTTTTTTTATCTTTTAATTTAAACTCACCTAGAGTTACAATATTTTCTTTTCTAGTCCAAGATTCTCCATATTTTTTAATTAAATCTTTCCTTATTGGAAAAGTAGACATGAAACTCATAAGGCTAGGAAAATAACTTTTCTTTTTTTCAAGAACAATTTTAATTGTATATTTATCTAATATTATAATCCCAACATCAGAAAATTGTTTTAATGAACCAGAGTTATACTTTTTTGCGTTTTTTATATCAAAAAGAAAATATGCATAATCAGCTGCAGTAGATGGGGTTAATAACCTTTCCCAAGAGTCTTTAAAGTGTTGAGCCTGTAATCCTACTCCATCAGACCAAAAAATATTTTTTTTTATTTTAAAGATAATTTCGCTTGTATCTTCTATAAAATACCATTCTTCCGCTAAATTATTTTTTAATCTTAATTCACTATCAAGCTTTGTTAATCCTCCCATAATATTATTAATTATCAAAAAAGAGGAACTGTCAGTTGCAAGATTCCAATCTAAAGTTCCTGGCTCATTTGACATGTTGATAATAATTTCATTATTTCCAAAAGAATAAGCATTGAGATTTAAAAGGATTATTAAGGATAGAAAAAATGTTTTGATAATGTTAAGAATTTTCTTCTTCATCTGCTTCAACAGTTACTAAGTGAGCTCCCAAGTCCACGGTATCACCATCTTTAACACTAACTTCAGTAATTTTACCATCAATAGCAGTTTTTAATTCACTTTCCATTTTCATTGCTTCAACAATTATAAGACCGTCGCCTTCAGATACTTGATCACCAATTTTTTTAAGAACTTTTACTACTCTACCCGGCATAGGCGCAGAAATCTTATCTACTCCTGAAGCATTATCTAGCGAGCTCTTATCCCTAGCTGATGGAATTTCGAATGAAAAAAGATCTCCTTTATAAAAAACCTCGATTAATTTACCTTCTTTTTTAAGAGCAATGGTACAAGTCTGACCATCTAAAATCATTGAATAAAGATTGGAGTCAATTTGAACTAACTCCGCATTGAAAGACTTGTCATCATTTTCAACTGTAAAAATACCCTTATTTTCAATGAGGTTAAAATTTAATAAATCTTTTCCAATTTTTAAGCTATATTTCATTTTTCAACCTTAAAACATAGAATTCCTTGATACGCTTGATCTTCTAGCAATGTACTTCCAAGGAGTAAATCTAGGATCCCTTTCAATATTTTTTGTATCAGAAGCCGTATGCAATGATATAATTCCAGCTATAGATGATATTAGCAAATTTTCTTTTGGGGTTTTTAATAATTTTTTATGTTTATCTATAAAGCCAGTGTCCAGTTTACCTGATATGAAATCTTTTTCTCTCATCAGCCTATTTAAAAAACCTAAGTTGGTTTTTAAACCTAAAACTATATATTCATCTAAAGCCCTTGCCATTCTATTTATGGCATCATTTCTATCTTTACCCCAAACTATTAACTTAGAAAGCATTGGATCATAAAAAGTTGTAACCTTGTAGCCATTAAAAAGCGAAGAATCATCTCTAACTCCTGGTCCTTGGGGAGATTTTGTATAATATGCAGTTCCAGGGGTTGGTATAAAATTATTTTCAGGGTCCTCAGCACAAATTCTACATTCAATTGCATGTCCATTAATAGAGACATCTTTTTGTTTAAAACTAAGAGGCTCACCAGCTGAAACTTTAATCATTTCTTTTACTATATCGATCCCAGTAATCATCTCAGTTATTGGATGCTCAACCTGTACTCTTGTATTCATTTCAAGAAAATAGAAATTTTCTTTTTGATCCATGATAAATTCCACAGTACCTGCACCCACATACGAAACTTTTTTTGCTAACTTTACTGCAATTTCACCCATTGTTTCTCTAGTTTTTTTGCTAACTCCTGGCGAAGGTGCTTCTTCTACAACTTTTTGATGCCTTCTCTGAATGGAGCATTCTCTCTCAAATAGATGAACAACATTTCCTTTTTTATCACCTAGTACTTGGATTTCTATATGCCTTGGCTCTTGAATAAATCTTTCAATAAATACAGCATCATTATTAAATGCAGATTTAGCCTCACTTTTTGCCATTTTTAATGAATTCTCAAAATCTGACATTTGATGAACCAACCTCATGCCTTTACCACCACCACCAGCAGAAGCTTTTATCATTAATGGAAAACCAATTTCTTCGGCTACTGATACCGCTTCTTCATCATTTACTTCACCCTCAGTTCCAGGGACAAGAGGAACTTTCGCAGATTTTGCTATTTCTCTTGAAGTTATTTTATCTCCCATAAGCCTTATAGCCTCAGCACTCGGTCCGATAAAATCTATCTTATTTTTAATACAATTTTCTGCAAATTCCGCATTTTCAGAAAGAAAACCATAGCCGGGATGAATTCCATCACACTTTGCTTTTTTTGCAACTTTAATAATATTCTCACCAATCAAGTAGCTTTCACTAGGCAGCGGGCCACCAATATTATATGCTTCATCTGCCATGTTTACGTGTAATGATCCTTTATCTGCATCTGAATAAACCGCAACAGTCTTAACGCCTAGTTCTTTACAAGCTCTGATAACTCTAATTGCAATTTCTCCTCTATTAGCTACAAGAATTTTTTTATACATAAATACCTCTTTATAAAGGGATGAGCCCATGTTTTTTTGGTGGATTATTTTGTCTTTTACCTTCTAGCATTTCAAAAGAGTTTGCAACTCTTAGTCTAGTATCCTCAGGCTTAATAACCTCATCAATATATCCTAAATTCGCAGCTCTATATGGATTAGCAAAAAGCTCCTTGTATTCTTCAACAAGCCTTGCTTTTTCTGCAACCGGGTCATCAGCATTTTGTATTTCCCTTTTATTTACAATATTAACAGCACCATCAGGTCCCATTACAGCAATTTCAGCAGTTGGAAAAGCTAAGTTGATATCACCTCTTAAATGCTTAGAAGACATAACATCATAAGCTCCACCATATGCTTTTCTTGTAATAACCGTGACACGTGGGACAGTTGCTTCACAGTAAGCATAAAGAAGTTTAGCTCCATGGAGAATTATTCCATTTAGTTCCTGATCAACTCCTGGGAGAAAGCCAGGAACATCTACTAGTGTAAGTAAAGGTATATTAAAGCAGTCGCAAAATCTAACAAATCTTGCCCCCTTGATAGATGATTTTATATCTAGAACACCAGCAAGAACGTTTGGTTGATTACCAACAACTCCAACAGTTTTTCCATTAATTCTAGCAAATCCTACTACAATATTTTGTGCATAATTTTCTGCAACTTCAAAAAAATATTCATTATCAACAATCGAGGATATTACCTCTTTCATATCGTAAGGTTTATTAGGATTTGTTGGAACAATATCACCTAATTTGTCAGTTTTTCTATCTATAGGATCGTCACATGGAATTGATGGAGGATCTTCCATATTATTTAATGGTAAAAATGTAAAGAGTTCTCTTAAAAGTCCCAAACAATCTTCATCATTTTCTGCAGCAAATTGTGCTACTCCACTTTCAGAAGTATGAATTACAGCACCACCCAGCTCTTCAGATGTAACTTCTTCATTTGTAACAGTCTTAACAACATCTGGACCCGTAATAAACATATAGCTAGTATTTTTTACCATAGCAATAAAATCCGTCATAGCTGGTGAGTAAACTGCACCACCCGCGCTAGGACCCATAATTGCTGAAATTTGGGGAATCACTCCGGAAGATTGAACATTTCTTAGAAAAATTTCAGCATAACCTGCAAGCCCTCTTACACCTTCTTGTATCCTTGCTCCACCAGAATCACTTAAACCAATAACAGGACAACCGACTTGCATTGCCATGTCCATTATTTTTGTTATCTTTCTGGCATGAGCTAATCCTAAAGCTCCACCAAAAACAGTGAAATCTTGTGCATATACAAAGACCTGCCTGCCATCAATTTTTCCATATCCTGTAATGACACCGTCACCAAGAAATTTTGTCTTGTCCATACCAAAGTTATAATTTTGATGTTCGACAAATTTATCAAGTTCCACGAAACTCGAATTATCTAAAAGAAGATTAATTCTTTCTCTAGCAGTCAACTTTCCTTGCTTGTGTTGTTTTTCAACTCTTGCCTCTCCACCCGCTTCTTCGGCCTTAGCTAATTTCTCTTCTAGAAATTTAATTTTCTCTTGCATTGTAATTTCTTCACTCATAAGAAACCTCTATTTTGATAAATAATCCAGTATTAATAAAAATATTTTAAAAAAACGATTATAAAAATATAATCTAAAGAGATATTTTTTCTAGTATTGAATTTAATTTATCTTCAAATGCTCTAATTTTAGTATTATTATGGACTATATAATCATATGATTTTACTTGATGCTCTATTGATTTTTGGATTCTAAGAATGTTAAATATTTCCTTTTCAGCTATATTATCTCTTCTTTTAACACGATTGATAATATTATTTTTACTCGATTTAATGTAAATAATCTGATCTAGGAAAATCCCTATTTTAGTTTCTTTTGTAATTAGAGCACCTTCAAAAAAAATAATATAGTCATTTTTTGATTCATGTAGTTTTACGTAATATTTAACTTTGTTGAATATTTCTGGGTGAACAATTGAATTTAGCTTTTTCCTTTTAATTTCATCATTAAATATTATTTTCTTTATTTTATTTCTATTTAAATTTTTGTTTTTATATAAAATTTCGGGCCCAAAATATTTCACAATTTTTTTATAACAACTTTGACCAGGGTTCATAATCTCTCTGGATATTTTATCTAAATCATATGCAGGGTACTTATTTTTTTTAAAAAATTTGATAGCTAAACTTTTGCCAGAACCTATTTTTCCAGATATACCGATTTTTTTAATTCTGGGTTTTGACATTAACAATATTCCTTAATTCTTTCGATTACAATCTTTACACCCAAAATATCTAATATTTCAAATATTCCAGGTGATTTTTTACTCCCTGTGAGAATTATTCTCAATGGAAAGGCTAATTCTTTCATTTTTAAATTATGTAAATTTAAAAATTCATTAAAAGAATCTTTTATTTGTTCAACGGTTTTTGGAGAGGCATTATTATAAAAATTAGAAAAATTTGATAAGATTTCTTTTTGATCCTTGGTTACAGAATTTAGTAAATCTTCATTGATTAAAATTTTATGTGTCTCACAAAATTTTAAACTATCTCTAATTTGATTTATGTCACCACTTTTTTCTTTTATGTATGTTAAGGCCTTTTCGACATCTACATCAGGAATTAGGCTAATATCTAGTCGTTTTATAAGCTCACTATTAGGAATATTCTTTATATGTGAACTGTTTACCCATTTAAACTTTTCAATATCGAATACAGCTGGAGATTTATTCAAATTATCGATTGTAAATAATTCTTTCAGTTCATCAAGCGCAAAGATTTCTTGGTCACCATGAGACCAACCCAATCTGGTTAAGTAATTTATAATTGATATAGGCAGAAAGCCCTTATCTTTAAAGCTTTGGATAGATTCAGCACCATGTCTCTTACTTAATTTTGTTTTATCTTTCCCTAAAATCATAGAAACATGTGTAAACTCTGGAATGTTTTTTTTAAGAGCATTAAATATAAGAACTTGCTTAGGGGTATTGGATAAATGGTCTTCACCTCTAATTACATTAGTAATTCCCATTTCAATATCATCAATAGATGATGCAAAATTATATGTGGGGAATCCATCACTTTTTAAAATTATAAAATCATCTATATTTGAACTATTGATAGAAATTTTTCCACGGAGTGAATCCTTAAACTCAACTTCTTCATTATCAGGAGTTTTAAACCTTACTACGTATTCTTGATTGCTAGGCCTTTCAGTTTTATCTCTCCAGATTCTGGGATACCTATATATTTTATTTTCTAATTTTGCTTTTTCTTTTAGCAAATTTATTTCATCCTGCGAAGCATAACATCTATAAGCTTTTCCTTCAGAAATTAATAGGCTTGCAAATTTATCATAAATATCTAGTCTATCAGACTGTTTTATTGGGCCTTCATCCCAATCTATTCCAAGCCATGATAAGTTAGAAATAATTTCATTAAATGAATCATTTGTAGATCTTTCTTTATCAGTATCTTCAATTCTTAATATTAATTTACCTTTATTTTTTTTTGAAAAAAGATAGTTAAATATAGCAGTTCTAACAACACCAAGATGCAATGAACCTGTCGGGCTTGGGGCAAATCTTACTCTAATACTCATTTGAAAGTATATTATACTTTAATCTTCTAATAATTTGATTTAATTACAGCTATTTTTTTTAAAATGCACGATATATAAAAGAGTGTTAAAAAACAGGATAATATAACTTCTATATCATATAAATATATTTTAGAACCTAAATTATAATGAGAAAATATTAATATCCAGCTAATAACAGTACACAGCAATAAAATGTTCAAAAATTTACTTTTGATATTATTTTTAGCCAAACTTAAGTACAAAGATGAAAAAATTACTATTATACTTATTAAAGAAATTGTTCTGCTAGAGATATCAAAATCTAAATTATTTATAAAAATATAATCTAAGTATGAAAAAGGTAGTATGTAATCATGATTTGAAAGGAGGTATTTTGAATGAAGATATGTAATAGGACAAAAACCGATACCACCAAATATTCCTACAATCGACCATGAAAACAATGTTATAAGTATTAGATACAAGCTAAATTTCTTTACAGGTTTATAGGTCCACCCAAGACAGTTGATTAAAATAACTGCAATATGAAGAATATTAAAAATTAAATCAATTTTATCAAAGTATAAAAGCATGGTCTTGATATATAATATATATAAAATTGCTATGAGTATATTAGGAATTGATTTTGGTTTAAAAAGAATAGGTTTGGCAATTACTGATGAACTTAATCTGACAACTAATCCTCTCGTTCAAATTAGTTATAAGAAGAACGATGATCATATTAATGAAATTATAAAAATTATAAATGAAAGAGCTATTAAGCTAATATTAGTTGGAGTTCCATATAAGGATGATGGACGACTAGCAATTCAAGATAATATAGAGGATTTTGCGTCCAAACTAATTAAGAGAACTTCTATAAAAGTTACTTTTTGGAATGAAAATTTTACCTCTAAGGAAGCTGAAGAATTATTAATATCAAAAAATTTTTCACGTAAAAAAAGAAAAGATTTAAAAGATATGCTTTCAGCTTGTAATATTATAGATAGTTATTTGAGGAGTTTAAAATAAATTATATAGAAACATCTCAGGGAAAAATCCACTTCAAGCTTTATAAAAAAAATAAAGCTAAATTCGTTACATTGATTGGTGGCCTGGGAAGCAATATTTCAAGCTGGGATAAGCAAGTTGAATACTATAAAAAATATTTTTCTATATTGGTATTTGATAATCTCGGTTCAGGCAAGAGTGATGAGCCAAGAAGTAAAAATTCTATGGAATTATTTGCAAGTAATACTTATGAGATTATTAAAAAACTCGAAATAAAAAAAACTCATATCATTGGAAAGTCTATGGGTGGAATGATTGCACAAGTATTTGCGTCAAAATATCATAGAGCTGTAGATAAAATGGTTTTAGCCTGTACCTCAGCATCTAGAGATAATATAGGTAAAGAAATAATAAAAATTGCTAGAAAGACCGCAAAGAATGTGGGTTTAAAAGAACTCTGGTTTAACGCTTTATTACTTGGTTATAGCAGGAAGTATGTCGTCAAAAATTTTAATTACTATAAAAAAACCAAAGTAGAAAATTCTGATAAAGAAGTTAATGGTTATCTAAAGCAATGTGATGCAATTGATAAATTAGATAATAAAAAATATTTAAAAAATATAAAATGTAAAACATTAATTATCTATGGCAAGAATGATTTAATTGTTGACCCTGCTAAATCTGTTGAAATAGCTAAAAATGTTTTAGATTCTCAAGTAATAAGTTTTCCAGGTGGCCATGGTTTTTGGAAAGAGCACGTAAAATTAGTAGATGAAGAGGTTGTTAATTTCTTAATTAATGGATGAAGAATCTTTATCCGGAATTTCAAGCTTACCCATTAAATAGTCAATTCTTGATTCAAGAACTTCTATAACTTTTGTAGCTCTTTTTGCCTCATCCAGTTCCTCTAATAAATACTGTCTCTCTGACGAGCTTGAAACTATAATTGAAGATAAAGAGTCAGTTAGTTTTGATAAAGATGAGCTAGAATCAACTTTTATTTTGTAATTATCATTGTAATCATCTAAGAGTAAGTTCCATTCGCCTACTAAATCAGTAATTCTTTTGAACAAAGGTTCACTATCTTCAGTGGTTTGGGATTTGATAATACCAATTTTAGCTTGTCTGTATGGTTTTGAATAAATAATCTCATTAATTTGGATTCTTGAAATACCATATAAAATAATATTTTTTCTGCCTTCATCTGCTTCCTCATTACTTATTATTCTTCCAATACAACCAACCTTAGAAATCGAAATATTATCATCCTTCTCATCATCATCCATTAATGTCATGCAAATTAAATTATGTGATGAAACCGAATCTTCAATCATTTGTTTATATCTTTCTTCAAAAATATGGAGTGGTATTACAGTATTAGGAAAAAAAACCATATTTCCCAAAGGAAATAGTGGGACAACTTCTTCTAAATTAGAGATTATTTTTTCTTCATCAAAATCTACATATAGACTTTTCATATTTTTATTATACCAAGATTGTAAAAATTAATTATAATTTCTTATGGACTCAGATTTATCAGATTCGTTTAACATGAATAAACTTTTGCTAGGCCCCGGACCTAGCAATGTCCCTAAAAGAGTTCTCACTGCATTATCTAATAATTGTATTAGCCATTTAGATCCCGATTTCTTTTCAATATTAGATGAAATTTCAGAAAATCTTAAATCTTTATTTAAAACCGAAAATGAAACTACTTTTGCAATTTCTGGAACAGGAAGTGCAGGTATGGAGGCAGCTTTTGCAAATCTTATTGATGAAGGTGATAAAGTTTTAGTTTTCAGCTGTGGTCTTTTTGGTGAGAGAATGGCTGAAGTAGCAGAAAGATATGGAGCAAATGTTGTAATTAAAAGTAAAGAATGGGGAGAGGTTTTTGAATACAACGAAATTATAAACTCTATAAAAGAATATGATGATTTGAAGATTGTATCAATTGTCCATGCAGAAACTTCAACAGGCGCCCATCAACCAATATCTGATATAGGAAATTTTTTAAAAAATAGAGATATAATTTTTTTGGTTGATTCTGTTACTTCTTTCACTGGCACGGAATTAAACATTGATGATTGGGGCATTGACGTTTGCTATTCTGGAACACAAAAATGTTTAAATGTTCCACCAGGACTTTCACCAATCACTTTCAGTGAAAAGGCATTAAGAAAAATACGAAACAGGAAACAAAAGGTAAAATCATGGTATTTAGATTTAAATTTATTAAAAAATTATTTAGGTGAAAAAAGAGTTTATCATCATACTGCACCAGTAAATATGTTATATGGTTTAAATGAGGGACTTAAAATTTGCCTTGAAGAAGGCCTGGAGAAAAGAATACTTAGACATAAAGATACTTCAGAATATTTCAATAGAATGTTGCATGAAACTGGATTAAAACTTTTTGTAAAAGATAATGTTTTCTCATTACCTATGCTAAAATCTATACAATTAGATAAAAAAATATCAGATGGAATTAGAATTGATATATTGAAAAAACATAAAATAGAGATAGGAGGAGGTCTGGGTCATACTAAAGGTTTGATTTGGAGAGTTGGATTTATGGGCTGCAACTCAAACAAAGAGAGTGTAGATGTATTTTTTGAAACTCTAAAAAATTATGTGTGACATATTTAGGAAATTAATTTGAACGAGAATTATATATATAAATTAGTAAAGCAAAAATTTCATAAAAAAAATAAGGCGTTTATTAATGGAATAGGTGATGATGCAGCAATATGGAAATTCGGTAAAAAACAAATTGCTATTTCTTGTGATTCACATATAGATGGAATACATTTCTCAGAAAAATTCATGAAACCTGAAGAAATTTCTTATAGAGCAGTATCTGTAGCGCTAAGCGATTTAGCTGCAATGGGAGCAAGTCCCTTATTTTATACTAATTCTCTAAATCTTAAGAAAGGCTTTTCGTCAAAAAAAATAAAAAAAATTTTTGATGGTTTTCATCAAGCCTCAAAAGATTACAAAATAGAATTGGTAGGCGGAAATATAGTAACTTCAAAATTTTTCTCATTAGATATTACAGTTGTAGGTGAAGTTAAAAGTAACTATATTCCTAGAGGTTCAACTAGTGGTGAGACTGTTTATGTTTCAGGAAACATTGGAAGCGCTAATGCTGGACTAAGATTATTAAAAAGAAAAGAAATAATTAAAGATGAAAATTACAAAGAACTATTAAATTCATATAAAAGACCCAAGCCAAAGATAGGGATTTCTAAAATCTTATCCTCCACAGGTCTCATATCATCAATGATTGATATAACTGATGGGTTATATTTAGATTTAAAACGCTTAATTAAATTCAAAAATAATAAGCTAGGTGCCACAATTGATTGGAATAAAATTCCAAAATTACATTCATTAAATTTATTTTTTACTCCAAGAATGATTCCAAAGATTGTTTTAGAGGGTGGAGATGATTTTGAACTTCTTTTCACAATCAAAAAAGGTTTCGATGATAAATTTCAAAGAATTTCAAAACTTAAAAAGATAAATGTTTTTCCAATTGGAAAAATAAATAACTCTGGTGTTATTTATATTGATATAGATGGAAATAAGAAGAAGATTAAGGAAGGAGGATATATCCATAAATTATAATGTATGAAAATCTAACTTTTATATCATTAATATTTGGGCTAATTCTGCTTTCGGGTTTTTTTTCAATAACTGAGAGTTCCATTTTTTCACTTCAAAGATACCAGATTGATCTAATAAAGAAGAAATCTAAAGTTGGGAAATTACTAGAATCTTTTATAAAAACTCCTTCATCTATAATAGCTACTATTTTGTTAGCAGATGAAATTTTAAATGTGACAATCACTAGTTTAATTTCCACTAAGCTTGATTCAACTTTAAAAGGAAGCGTTTCAGAAGAACTTATCTCAGTAATTGCGGTATTAGTGACTTCTATTGTTATTCTAATTTTTTGTGAAATAATTCCAAAAACTATAGGTGTAAAATTTTCGAGAACTTTATCAGTATATGTAGCAAGGCCTGTAGAATTTCTAAACCGAATCATGTTTCCACTAACACTTTTCTTCGATTTTATATCAAGAAAATTAGTTGATCTATTTAAAATTAAAAATGATGATGGACTTCTGTCATCATCAAGAACAAATATTACAAGTCTTATTGATATTGGTGAAGATGAAGGTTCAGTCAAAACTAGTGAAACTCAATTAATTGACAATTTTTTAAAGTTAGACAAGATTCCGTTATCTAAAATATTAACACCAGAACCTGATCTTTATATGATTGAAAAAGATACTCCAATTGCAAAAGTAATTGAAGAAAATATGAATTACGGATTTTCACGAATTCCTGTTTATGAGGGAGATTCCGATAATATTATAGGAATAGTTCATTCAAAAGATTTATTAAATCATACAGGGGAAAATATTACTCAACTACTTAGAGATCCTTTTTTTGTTCCTGTACAGAAAAAAGCTTTAACTCTTTTGAGAGAAATGCAATTAATGAGACTACATATCGCATTAGTTATTGATGAATACGGTAGGCTAAAAGGAATAGTAACTTTAGATGATATATTAGAAGAAATTTTTGGCGAAATAGAAGATGAAAAAGAAATTAGTGAAGAAAATATTTCATTTCAAAATAATCAAATTTATTTACTTGGCGGTACCAAAATAAAGGAGTTTAATCAAACATGTCTTTTTGCAGCTTTGAGAGAATCAGGTTTAGAGAGTTTATCAAATAATATTATCGAATCTCAAATTCCTGAGGATGAAGGAATTGAAACTGTAGGGGGCTACATTTTTACGAGACTTGGGAGATTACCCAAGGAAGGAGAATCCATAGATTGTGGAAAGATAGAATTAATAGTAGATAAAATATCTAATAATAGAATTACAAAAATATTGTTACGAAGAAAGGGTGAATATAATGATTAATTTTATAACTCTGCCTTTGATAACATTATTTTTACTTACTCTTCAAGCAATATTTGCAGGATCAGAAATAGCATTATTATCTTGTGATAAGTCTAAAATACGCTCTAAGGCTGATTCAGGTAGTTCTGCAGCTAAGCTAGTAATGAAGTCAATAAATAGAATAGAGGAGTATGTTTCTACTAGCTTGGTTGGTGAAAACTTATGTATTGTTATTAATACTGTTATAGTCTCAATCTTTATAAAAAGAAATTATCCTGACTATGATCCACATTTGATATCAGTAATAGTTCTTACACCGTTGATTGTTATTTTTGGACAAGTAGTACCTAAATCTATATTTCAAAAACAAAGTACATACCTTGTTCTAAAAACAATATATTTTTCTATTTTTTTTCGGTTAATTTTCAAGCCTTTACTCTTTATAGTTAGAATAATTACTGATGCAATTGTTAAGTTAATAGGTACTAAGAGTAAGTTAGTAACAAGAGAAGAGCTTATCCATGCACTTGAAGTGGAATCTTCCGTTGAAAATTCATCTGAAAGTTTTAGGGACAAAATTCTAAATAAGATATTTTTATTTCATAATATTAGAGTGAGAGATATTATGATTCCTCTAAGTAGAGTTGAATCAATATCATATGGCTCTTCTGTAGGACAAGCTAAGAAAATTATCAAAAAATCTGGCTTCTCCAGGTTGCCAGTATATAAAAACAAATTTAATAACATTATTGGATTTATACATTCATCTTATTTATTAGGAAAGCCTGATGATTACATAATAAATGAATTAATAGATAGTGGTTTTTATACAAATGAAAATAATCTAGTTTCTAACTTATTAAACGAAATCAGGAAATCTAAATCAAACTTAGTCATTGTGGGAGAAAAATCATCAGCATCCGGAATCGTAACTCTTGAGGACATTCTTGAAGAAGTAATAGGAGAAATTGAGGACGAGCATGATTAGAGCAAATTGAATTTTATTGACAATTCGTTTAACATCAAATTATGTCTAGAACTTCAACAATTGCGCGTAAAACAAATGAAGTTGAGGTCACAGTTGATCTTAACTTAGATGGAAAAGGTATATATCAAATTGATACTGGCATACCTTTCTTCGATCATATGCTTGAGCAACTCTCAAAGCATGGACTTTTTGATATAAAGATATCAGCAAAGGGAGATACTGAAATTGATTATCATCATACAGTTGAAGATGTTGGCATTGCACTTGGAGAGGCATTTGATAAGGCCTTAGGTGATAAAAAATCAATAAATAGGTATGGGTCTTTTTCCGTACCTTTTGATGAAACCCTATCTTCTTCAAATATAGATTTAAGTGGAAGACCTTTTTTTATTTTTAATGCAGATATTCCTAATGGAAAAGTTGGAGAATTTGATATAGAGTTGACTAGAGAATTTTTTCAAAGTTTTACCAACAATATAAAAGCTAATATCCATATAGAAAATAAATACGGATCAAATAGTCATCATATAATAGAATCAATATTTAAATCTGTTGCTAGATCTTTAGATATTGCAACACAGATTGACTCACGTACTGATTCTATACCTTCAACCAAAGGTAATCTATGATTGCAGTTATTGACTATGGATTAGGGAATCTAAAATCAGTACATAAGGCTTTAAAACTACTTGGATTTGAATCGATCATAACAAATAATCAAAAAGATATTAATAATTCTAAATCTATTATATTTCCTGGTGTTGGATCTTTTGGAGATTGCATGAGAGAACTAGATCAAAGAAACTTAATTATTCCGATACAGAATTCAATAAAGTCAGGAAAGTTTTTCTTGGGAATTTGCCTTGGGCTTCAAATTTTATTTAATGAAAGTGAAGAGTCTCCTGGCGTTGAGGGATTAGGATTAATAAAAGGTAAAATATCTAAGATTGGTTTTAGTAATAATCTCAAGATACCACACATGGGTTGGAATAAAATTCATATTCAAAAAAGAGATCAAATTTTTGATGGCATTAATGAAAATTCATGGATGTATTTTGTTCATTCATATAAATACGATTTAGATAATAATATTACATTATCTAAATCCCATTACGGACAAGAATTTTCATCATCTATATGTAATGATAATATTTATGCTACACAGTTTCATCCCGAAAAGAGTAATGTTGATGGACTTAAAGTTTTGGATAATTTTGCAAAATTAGTTAATTAAGTTTTTGGTAAATATAAAAGCTCCTAAGAACTCTTTTGACATATCCATGGGTTTCCTTAAAAGGAATACTTTCTACATATTCATCAGTATCATAGTCTTTAAATCTTTTATTCCATTTCCTAACATTGTGTGGCCCAGCATTATATGAAGCAATGACTCTAATTAAATCTCCGTCAAAGTCTTTGAGAAGTTTTGATAAATAATAAGTTCCCAGCTTAATATTGTTATTAGCTATGAATGGATTTTTGGATTTCATCTTTAACTCTTTCTCTAATTGCTGTTTAGTTTTATCCATCAATTGCATTAACCCTTTGGCCCCAACTGGAGATAATGCATCTTTATCAAATAAGCTTTCTTCTCTCATTAGAGAATAGATGAGATTTAAATCCACATTATATTCTCTACTATTTTTCATAACTGCTTTTTCAAATGCTTTTGGATACTTATGATAATCATTAGAATTTACTTTATATGAGATTTTTACTAGTAAGTTATACTCCTTCTTAAAGAGCAAATAATCTAGCACTGGTTTGATTTCATTTTCATTAATATTTTTTATTAAATGATTTTGATAATCCTTAATAAAATTATCACCATCTCTAAGGTCTATTATCATTTGTGCTTTATGATTGAAATTTTTATTAATAACACCATCACTCTTTTCATAAGCTAAATTCTTAAGATCTTTTAATTTTAAGCTTGCCATATAAACATAATATCCACTTTCGTAACTATCATAAATTTTTCTATAAGTATTTTGTGATTCCTCAATGTTTCCAAGTTTTTCAAGACATCTCGCTTTCCAATACAAACCTTTTGATTTGAAATAAGAACTTTCAGCTTGTTCTAAATATGCAAATAAATTTAGTGCACTCCTATAATTTTCTAACATATATTCTGACCATGCAAGGCCCCAGTAAGAGTCATAAAGATATTTTTTTGACTTTGTTTTTATTAGCCAATCATAAACCTTCTTGGAGTCTAGAAAATTTTTATCAAATATAAATAATTTAGCCGAAAGATAGGCAACTTTATCATTTTTACTATAATTAGGAAATTTTAATAATATATTTTTTAATTCATTTGCAGAACTATTATTGTCATCAAACTTTTTTAAATTGTATAAGGCTATTCTATATTTTGCCTCTGCAATAGTTTCTAATTCTTTATTAGCACTTTTAGACCTATCTCTGTTACTAATATCATTTAATATTTTTAATCCTAAATTATCGTTGTTGTTAATTATGTACAATTGAGCTCTTAATATTCTTATTGAATCATTAAAGGGTTTATATTCTTTTCTAAACCTCTTATAGTCTCTAGAAGAAAATAGTTTTTTGAGCCTTTCGATTTTAAATTTTTTAGGGATTCCTTTATTAGAGCTTTGAATTTTTCTTTCGACAATTTTTATAAGTTTAAAATTTGGATATTTACTCCACAAATTCAAATATTCTCTAAAAGCTTTTGAATTTCTACCAAGCTCATCATGAGATATAGCTCTATAAAAAATTATATAAGGCATATTATATTTATTGTATTTATATTTCTTACTAATTTTCTTTATTTGTATATCTAGTTCGCTGTATTTTGATTCATTATACAATTTTGTAGCTAGTATTAATTCTACAGTTTTTAAAAATACTGAATTTTTATATTTATTTTCAAATTTATCAACAAACTTTCTTACGTTAGAAGAATCTAATTTTGATGATTCTAAATAAAATTTAAAAAAATCAAAAAATTCATCATGATTTTTGTATTCATTATAAGAAAGTTTAACGTATTTTTTTGCAAGATCTTTTTCTCCCTTCTCATTATGGCATATGGCTTTACTTAGATTTGTTTCATAAGATTTACATTTATCTAATGCAAAAGCATTTAAATTAATAATTAGTAAAATAAATAAAAGAATTTTCTTTAAAAACATTAATTAAACTTCCTCTTTAAATAATTCCCTATATTCAAAAAACATATTGTTGATAAAAATATAATAATACAAGGATACAATATTAAATGAGGATAGCTCCTAAGACCTTGCCATCCTGTATTAGCCATCAATCCCCAGCTAATCTCAGGTGATGATATTCCAATTCCAAGAAAACTAAGTGTTGATTCTGCTAAAATTGAACTAGGTATTGTAAATGTAAAAGTTACTATTAATGGACCAATAAGATTTGGAAGCAATTCTTTAAACATAATATGAGATTTTGAAAATCCGGAAATCTTTGAATTTAATATAAAAGGCAAATTTTTTAATTCAATAACAGAAGCTCTTGATATCCTTGCAATTCTCATCCAACTCAATAATGATAAAGCAATAGTTATACCCAACAGGCCCTTGCCAAAAATTAAAACAAAAATTGAAACTAAAAGTAAATCTGGAATTGAATAAAATATATCCACTATTTTCATCATTACCTCATCTATAAAACCACCGTATATTCCTGATATTAATCCAAATATTGCCCCAAGAATTAATGAAATTACCGAGCAAAACAAAGCAATACTCAGAGATATTTTTGATCCGTATATTATCCTACTTAATACATCTCTACCTAATTGATCTGTTCCAAAGTAATTTAATTCATTAGGACCTAGCAAAATTCTATCAAAATTCGTTTTTTGGGGAGAATACGGTGCAATGAATTCAGGAAATATTGCACAAATTAGCATAAATAAAAAAAATATTATAGATAAATAAAAACTTATAGAATTAATTTTTTTTTGGTTTTTTATATTCAACTTTAACTACCGTTTTTATTCCACCCCTAAGATTAAAATCCCCAACAATAATAGCTTTTTTTGGCATGCATGATTTTATAAAGTCATCCATAATTTTATTTGTTACATCCTCATGAAAAGATCCAATATCTCTATAAGATTGCAAGTATATTTTTAATGATTTGAGCTCAATACATTTTGCGTTAGGGGTATAAGTTATTCTAATTGTTGCAAAATCTGGTTGGCCAGTTTTTGGACAAAGTGATGTAAATTCTGGGCAAGTAATTTCAATCTCATAGTCCCTTTTTTTATTTGGATTAGGAAAGGTATCAATTAATGCCATAATTGTTATTTTAAACAAGAAAAATTTATCTACAAACTAATAATTTAAAAACTTTTTATTATTTTTTTGTATTCATTTATTGCTTTTTTTACTGAATGAGTGGATGTTCCGCCAAAAGATTTTTTTGATTCAACAGAATGTTTAATATTAACATGTTTATAGACATCATCTTCAATTTTTTTTGAAAATTTTTTATATTCCTTAATATTCAATTCATTTAATGTTGTCTGGTTTTTTTCGCAATGTGAAACAATATTTCCTGTTATTTTATGAGCATCTCTAAAAGGATATCCTTTATTAACAAGATAATCAGCCAAATCAGTTGCCGTTATAAAGCCAGATTCTAAATTTGAATTAATTCTTTTTTTATTAAATTTAATTGAATTAATCAAATCAGTAAATATTTCTATAGAATCCTGACATGTTTTGAATGAAGAGAACAGAGGTTCTTTGTCTTCTTGAAGGTCTCTGTTGTAGCTTGATGGCAAGCCTTTTAAATTGACCATAATATTATTTAAATTTCCATATACACTCCCACATTTACCTCTTATTAATTCTAAAATATCTGGATTTTTCTTTTGTGGCATAATGCTAGATCCAGTTGTGAAATCATCTCCGATTTCAATAAATCCAAATTCAAAACTATTCCATATAATTAAATCCTCACAGAATCTTGAGAAATGAGTCATGAGCAAACTACAGGCATATATTGAATCGGCAACAAAGTCTCTATCACTTACAGAATCTAAACTATTTCTTGAGACATATTTGAAGCCTAAATTCTTTGCAGTAAATTTTCTATCAATATTAAAAGAAGTTCCTGCTCCTGCGCAAGAACCTAATGGGTTAACATCTAATAAGTTAAAGGTATTTTTGAATCTTTCCAGATCTCTTAAAAACATTTCTATATAAGCATTTATTAAATGAGATGCCAAAATTGGCTGAGCTTTTTGCAAATGAGTATAAAAAGGGATTATTACTTCTATATTTTTTTCAGATTTTTGAATTAATGATTTTATAAGTTTAATGATTAAAAAGTTGATAACCTCAATATTATCTTTTGTATACATTCTCAAGTCCGTAACTACTTGATCATTTCTACTTCTAGCGGTATGAACCTGTTTACCAATGTCGCCTATTTTTTTAATGAGATTACTTTCAATATTCATATGAATATCTTCCAAAGAATGGTCAAATTTAAACTTATGTTGCTCGATTTCTTTTTCAATTTTATTTAAATTTTTTATTATTTTGGATGCATCAGAAGACTTTATTATTTTCTGATTTTCTAACATTTTTACATGAGCTATTGAGCCTTGAATATCTTTTTTATATAGTTCTTTGTCCACATCGATTGATGAAGTAAATTTTTCCACTTTTTTATTGGTGGAAAGATTGAATCTTCCACCCCACAATTTCTTGCTCATCCTAAAATATAAAATATATAAACTTTTAAAACAAATTATTCTTATAATAGTTTGTAAAAATAATTGTTAAGAATTTTCAATATGTATTGTTCTTGTTGGGAAAGCAAAATCTATATTATTCTTTTCGAACTCCTCAAAGATCTTCATTCTTAGCTTATGATTTATCTCTATATATTCTGTGTGATCAGAACTTAATACATTATATACAAGCTCAAAATTAAGTGAAAAGTCAGCAAATTCAACCATGCTGGCCCTAACAAAATCTGTCGATTTCATTGAATTGACAATGTTTGTTAATAAGGGCTGTATTGAATTGAGTTTTTCATATGGAGTATTGTAAACAACACCTAACATAATAGTTGTTCTTCTCTTTTGCATCCTAGATTGATGATAGTTTCTTAGTCTACTATTCAGCAAATCTGAATTTGAAATTATTATTTCTTCTCCTGATAAGCTTTCAATTTTTGTACTTTTGATCCCAATGTTTTTTACAGTTCCCATATAATTGTCAATCACAATGTAATCTCCAATAGCAATTGGCTTATCAATCATTATTGTTAAAGACGCAAATAGGTCTCCCAATATACTTTGAGCGGCTAAAGCAATTGCCAGACCTCCTATACCAAGACCAGCAACTAAAGCGGTAATATTTACACCAAGATTGTCTAAAGCAAGTAAAAGGAAAATTGTCCAAATAACAAATCTCGCAAGTTTTGTTAGTCCAGAAATTGCAGTTACGCTGTGCATATCGTTTTCTGCTTCTCTTGTTGATTTATATTTTTCAAAGACTAAGCTTGAAATTGCAATAGCCCATTTTGTAAACTGCCACAAAAAAACAATTATAAATATTTGTTGGATTCTAAAAACTATTTGATCATCTAGTGAGATAAATTTAGAAGAAATAAATACAGCTAAGAAGAAAATAAAAAAATCTGATATTGAACCAATTGATGAAGTGATATAGTCATCAACTTTATTTGATGTTTTTTGAGAAAATCTTTCTAATTTTTTATATATAAAATTTTTTAAGATTTTTAATACTATAAAAATTGCTAAGAATGTAAGGATAAATATTCCCCAATCAAAGAGGACATTATTAAAAAAATCAGTTTTAATAATATTATTAAGTTTTTCTAGCATAAAAGTATTATAGAAGAAAAACTAAATTATTGATATATGCAACAAATTAAAGAATTTTATAACCCAATTACTTTAAAAGCCCAAAATATTAAAGTTCTTGTTACAGGAGCGACTGGTTACATAGGTGGTAGGCTCATACCACGTCTTCTTGCAAACAACATAGATGTTCGCGTGCTGGTTAGAGATAGTTCTAAAATTTCACATAAATCTTGGTATGATAAAGTAGAAATTCATGAAGGTGACCTTACAAAAATTGATACATTATCTGATTTAGCCAAAGATATTAGTCAAGCATATTACTTGATACATTCAATGTCAGATTCAAAAGAATATATAGAGCTCGATAGATTAGCGGCTAGAAACTTTGTTAAGTCTTGCCCAAGGATATCACATGTAATATATTTAGGTGGAATTTCCCCTGATGAATCTGAGATATCAGAACATCTTCAAAGTAGGATTGAGGTTGGAAAAATATTAAAAGATAATTTACCAACAACTGAATTGAGAGCCGGACCAATAATTGGATCTGGATCAGCCTCATTTGAAATGTTAAGGCATTTGTCAGAAAAGCTTCCTGTTATGATCACCCCAAAATGGATTAATAATACCGTTCGCCCAATAAGTGTTAGAGACGTTCTTAAATATTTAGTTTTATGTTTAGATAAAAGACCTTTAGATACAATGGATATAGGTACCTCACCAATGACTTTTAAAAATTTAATGCTTGAATATTGTAAATACAGAGGGTTAAGAAGATATATAATTCCTGTTCCTGTTCTTGCGCCAAGCCTGGCAGCAAAATGGATAAGTCTTGTAACACCTATAACCAACTCACTTGCAACTCCTATAATAAAGAGTGTTATAAACAATATATATGGTGATATATCCAAGTCTTTGAAGTATTTTCCTGAAATTCAGACTCTAAATTATTATGATTCTATAAAATCAGCTCTTGAAAAAACAAAAATGGAATTTACTGAAACATCCTGGAATAGGCAAAAAATAAGTTTTGAATACAGACTTTCACAGCAAAAAGGGCGATTTGAAGAGATAAGAATTGCGAAAACAAAGGCATCTTGCTCAAAAATATTTAATGTTTTTAAATCTTTAGGCGGAAAAAATGGATGGAAGGCATGGAATTTCTTATGGAGTATTAGAAAAGGTATCGATAGGCTTATCGGTGGAAAAAAAATATCGGAGCCTGACAGAAACAATCTTCGTATTGGATCAGATTTTGATTGTTTTAAGATAGAAAAATTTGAAGATAATAAAAAAATTTTATTGAAAATGAATCTTAAAACTCCTGGTGAAGCATGGTTAAAATTTGAGGCAATAAATGATGTTTCTTTCTCTTATATTGTTATGACCGCAATTTTTGAACCCAAAGGTTTTTGGGGATATTTTTATTGGTATTCAATACTTCCACTTCATAAACTTATATTCAAAGATATGATGTTAGCAATAAAAAAAGATTGTGAAAACCCCTAATAAATAGGGTTTTTTTTTATAAATACAAATTCTTTTATAAAATATAATTTTTTTCTTGACTCACACAACATATAGTGGTTTAATCAAAATATAATCACAATATATTGTTGAATTGAACTTTAGATTATTGGAAGGCGTGATTATCCCTGGGGCAAGGAAATAGTTATAAAACCCTTTTTGCACCCCGTTAGAAGCTTTTCCTTGCCTCTAAAGAATCTCAGATGAAGGAGAGTATTTGCACATGAATCATATTGAAGAGCTTTTGGTTGTAAAGAGATCAGGAGAGGTCGTTAATTTTGATTTAGATAGAATTAGTAATGCAATTAAAGCCGCAATTGACGCGGGAGATGAAAAGTATGATGCGAATGCAATTTCTAACATCGTAGATTCTATTCATAAAGAAATTGATGAAAGATTTACCGAATTTTATCCGAACGTAGAGAATATACAGGATATAGTTGAAAAACATTTATTGAGATCAGACATGTTGTCTGTTGCAAGACGCTATATCATATATAGAGCAGAAAGATCTGCAGAAAGAGAAAAGCAAAAAGAAAATATTTCACGAAAAGCTGAATTAGGAAAACTTAAAGTAACTAAGAGAGACGGGACAACGGTCTTGTTTAATCCTCAGAAGGTTCGCGAAACAATCTATCGGGTTTGTCAAAAGTATCCAAATACAACTTCAGTAGATGCTATTGCCAAAGAATTAAGTAGAAATATTTTTGATGGAGCTACTACAAATGATATCGAGAAAGCTTTATTGCTTGCATCTACAGCTTTTATCGAAAGGGATCCTGATTACAGTAAAGTGTCTGCTGGTTTCTTTATGCAAAGATTATATAAAGAGGCCATAGGTATCTCAATTAATGAGAATACATTTTTAGATGAATATAGAAAAACTTTTAAAGATGGCATTAAGCTAGGGGTGGAAAACAAATATTTGGACTCTAAGTTATTAGATTTTGATTTGGAGAAGCTGGCTGATGCTTTAGATCCAGAGAGGGATGATTTATTTGAATATTTAGGTATCCAAACCCTCTATGAAAGATATTTGCAAAAACACGAAGATAAAAGATTCGAATTACCTCAATCCTTTTGGATGAGAGTTGCTATGGGACTTTCTTTTAATGAGAATAACAAAGAAGCCAGGGCAATAGAATTTTATAATGTTCTATCAAAGATGCATTTTGTTTCATCCACTCCAACCCTTTTTCATTCAGGAACTCCTCATCCTCAGCTAAGCTCTTGTTATTTGACAACAGTTGGTGATGATTTATCTCATATTTTTAAATGTATTGGTGACAATGCTCAACTTTCAAAATGGTCAGGGGGTCTAGGAAATGATTGGACCAATATTAGAGGTACTGGTTCACATATAAAAAGTACAAATGTTGAAAGCCAAGGCGTTATTCCTTTCCTAAAGATTGCAAATGACGTTACAGTAGCTATTAACAGAAGTGGTAAAAGAAGAGGTGCTACTTGTGCTTACCTTGAAACTTGGCACTTAGATATAGAAGATTTTCTAGATTTAAGAAGAAATACAGGGGATGATAGAAGAAGAACACATGATATGAATACCTCAAATTGGATCCCAGACTTATTTATGAAAAGAGTTGAATCTGATGAAGAATGGACTTTATTCTCACCAGAAGAAGTTTCTGATTTACATGATTTATTTGGTAAGAAATTCGAAGATGCATACTGTGAATATGAAACAAAAATAGATACTGGAGAGATAAAAAAATATAAAAAAGTTCCAGCAAAAGAGCTTTGGAAAAAAATGCTTACTAGATTGTTTGAAACAGGACATCCATGGATTACATTTAAAGACGCTTGCAATGTGAGGTCTCCACAAGACCACGTGGGTGTTGTCCATAGTTCAAATTTATGCACAGAAATAACATTGAATACTTCCCAAGATGAGACCGCAGTTTGCAATTTAGGTTCTATAAATTTGTCTAAGCATGTCACAAATGATCAAAAGCTGGATAAGAAGCTCTTAGAAAAAACTATATTTACTGCAATGAGAATGTTAGACAACGTTGTTGATTTAAATTTTTATCCAACTATAGAAGCTAAGAATTCGAATATGATGCACAGGCCAATAGGATTAGGCATTATGGGCCTTCAAGATGCTCTTTTTAAATTAGACCTTGCTTTTGACTCTCCTAAGGCTCTTAATTTTTCAGATCAATTAATGGAACAGATTTCATATCATGCAATTAGTGCTTCTTGTGCGCTTGCAACCGAAAGAGGAGCTTACCAATCTTTTAAAGGATCCAAATGGGAAAGAGGAATTTTCCCCCTCGACTCACTAACAATTCTTGAGGACGAAAGGGGAGAAAATATTGAAGTTAATAAGATTACATCTTTAGATTGGGAGACTTTAAAAAACAAAGTTAAGGAGAACGGTATGAGGAATTCAAATACTATGGCTATTGCTCCTACCGCAACTATTTCAAACATAGCAGGATGCTATCCTTGTATTGAACCTATTTATAAGAATATCTATGTTAAATCAAATATGAGTGGTGAGTTCACCGTTGTTAATAACTATTTGGTTAATGATCTCAAGTCAATGGGTTTGTGGTCTAAAGATATGCTAGACAAAATCAAATACTATGATGGCAATCTAGATTATATTGATGAAATTCCACAAAAACTTAAAGATAAATATAAAGAAGCATTCGCTATCGACCCTCAAGTCTTATTAAGACATACATCTGTTAGAGGCAAATGGATTGATCAGAGCCAATCTCACAATGTTTTCATGCAGGGCGTCTCAGGAAAAAAATTAAGCGAGATATATACAGCTGCATGGAAATTTGGTCTTAAAACCACCTACTATCTAAGAACTCTGGCAGCGAGCCAGATTGAAAAATCTACTTTAGATGCAAACAAATTTGGTTACACTCAAAAAAGAGAGTATCAAAAAATAGAAGAAAATAAAAACAATGAAGCTGTTGAAGCCACAAGTAACGAAAAGCCAGCGAGCGAAGTTGGAAGTGCTTGTAGTATAATGGACCCCGATTGTGAGGCTTGCCAGTAATTTAAGGAGCGTTAATTATGTCTATCATAGGATTAGATTCAAGGACTGACCCAAATAAAATTTTACCAATGACTTACAAATGGGCACGTCAACATTATAAGGATGGGGTTGCGAATAACTGGACCCCAGAAGAAATTTCCATGCAAAAGGATGTTGAGCAATGGAAATCGGATAAAGCGATTTCTGAGACAGAAAGGCGAATGATTTTGTGGAATTTAGGCTTTTTCTCAACTGCAGAGTCATTAACTGCTAATAATATTGTTTTAACGGTATATAAACATGTTACAAATCCTGAATCACGACAATATTTATTGCGACAAGCTTACGAAGAAGCAGTTCATACTGATACTTTTATTTATTGTTGTGACAGTTTGGGACTAGATCCAGATTATATATATTCAATGTATGAAACAATTCCATCAATTAAAGAAAAAGATGATTATGTTGTTGGTTTAACTAAATCAATCATGGACCCTAACTTTGAGATTAAGTCAAAAAAAGATATCGAAGTTTTTTTACATGATCTTGTTGGATATTACGTAATAATGGAAGGTATTTTCTTTTACGCTGGTTTCGCAATGATGCTTGCTCTTAAGAGACAGAATAAAATGGTTGGCATTGGCGAACAATTCGAATATATAATGAGGGATGAAAGTATTCACCTTGCTTTTGGTTGTGATTTAATAAATACAATTAAAGAGGAGAATGAAGGCGTCTGGACTCCTGATCTTCAAAAGAAAATAACCGACTTGATTGTTACTGCTGTTGACCAAGAAAAAAAATATGCTTTTGATGCATGTCCAAATGGTCTGCTTGGAATAAATCCTCAGCAATTTTGTGAATATGTAGAATATATTGCTGACAGAAGACTTGAAAGAATAGGCTTAGAAAAGTTATATGGTACGGAAAACCCATTCCCATGGATGTCACAGGCTGTAGATTTATCTAAAGAGAAAAATTTCTTTGAAACCAGAGTTACAGAGTATCAAACTGCTGGATCTCTTGATTGGGATTAAAAAAAATTAATTTTACCGGACTACTTTTGGCCTAATAATTATGTCTATTATATTAGATATCTTATATTTGTGTTATGTACTTTTTTTCTTAATTGCGAGTTCTGCTTTAATCTTTAGGAGGCTCCACGATTCAGGCATGTCGGGTTGGTGGTATGGAATACCATCGATTCTAGTTGTAATTTTCACCATAATTTTTTATTCACTCGGTTTGAACCCAGATTTAATAAGCTCCCCTGGATTTTTAAATAATTTACAAGGATTTGCAAAATTAATTTATTCTATTTTGATTATATCAATTATTGGTTTCTTAATAGTTTTTATAATGATGTTTTTTAAATCACAGAAAACCATAAACGTATGGGGCGAGTCTCCAACAAATTCTTTTGAATTCTTAGAAGCTAGTAAAAAGTACTTTACTAATTGGCTAGATTTTAAAACTAGAAGTAGAAGATCCGAATACTGGTGGACATGGATCACTTTGTTAATTATAAGCATATTAGAATATTTGTTTGTTGCGATTTTCTTTGATGATATTGTTTGAAAATTTAAAATATTTTTTTAGATTGCTATGAATTTGTCAAAAAAGGGTTTTAATATTATTCTTAATATATGAATAAGTTGATTATTATTTTACTTTGTTTATCTCTTATAGGATGTGGTACGAATATTTCCTGTGATTCATCAGATGTTGAGGAAACTTTAGAAGAATTAATCCAAACTAACGTTTTAAATAACGATTGGGAGCGTGGATATAGATTTGGTGAGGCTATGGGGTTGCCGTTGCTAACTGAAGAGAGATATTCTGGTTACTTAGATGGTACAGTAGAAATACCAACACCTAAATTAAAAATCAAAAATATTAGGGTTAAACAATATAATGAAAAGGTTGAGTATTACGGATGTGCAGCTGAATTAGAATATTCTTGGAATGATAGACTTGTTAAAAATTTACGACTTATAAAATATATTTCTTATTCAGTTGAAAAAACAACTGATGGAGATTTATATCTATCAAACTTAGTGGGGTTTTAGTATGAATTTTGATTGGAAATCTTTTAGAATGAATGAGCAGATAATTCTTGGATCCTTTGCAATTGCGGTTTTGTCAATGTTTCTTCCATGGGTTAATTTGGAGATTATGACTCTTAATGGATTCCAGCAACAAGGATATATCTTCTTAGTTGCTTTAATTTATCCTGTTATTTTTATTCTTAGAGGAGCAAAATATAATAGTTTAATTGCTCTAATTTTAGCGGTAATAACAGTCATCTTAACAATTTGGTTTATATCCACAAAAAGTCTTGAACTTTATGATGGCCAAAGTGTTAATGTTTCTGGCTCAGGTTTATGGCTATTCCTTATATGCATAATAGCATTCACTTTTTCTCTTTATAAAGAACTAGGAGAAGATGATGATTATGATTATGATGATGAAGAGGATTAAAATTTTATAGAATTTAGTTTGAATTATTTCTTAAAAGGATCTTCAACCTCTGGATGCCAAAGAGCAAAGTGCTTTTTATGATTTTCAGTATAAGAACCTTCAGGATAAAAATGATCATAAAAATCTAAATCTATATGATGATTTTGAACCATCATTCTGCAATACATGGAATCAGAAAAAGCAGGGAACCTACCATAAGTTTCATATAAATAAGTACAAATATCTTTAACAATTTCTATTTCTTTTTTGGAAGGCCTAGGGGTACTTTTTAAAACACCGGTTGGATCTTTATAGGGCATAAACTTTTCTTCCCAGTTTGACCATTTCATATCATTAAATGCTTCAACTGCTTCATTCATATTTGAATAATATGGAGGAGAATATGCTTCAAATAGTCCATCGAGTCCTACAGGAGCCTTGGAGACAGCTTCACCCCAATCTTCTTTTGATTCAACACATGTAAATCCTAGTCCTTTATAATTTTTATCCGCCCCTAGCATGTATCTACTTTGAAAACCACTAAACATCCAACCACCTAATCCTAAAATTTGTTGCGTTAAAGCAACGTTCTGACAAAACATTGGTTGCTCAGCAATATAACCATTTGCAAATCTTAATTCTGCTTCTATAAGTGGTACAGGCTTAGATGTATCTATGTAGCCATCATCTATCCACTTTTGTGTTCCTGCTGGCTTCATTTTTTTTAGCTCGTCTATAAAATGAAATCTGTGCCCATCACGCATATAGAAAAAAAGAATGTTAATCAGTCCTGCACTTAGGTCTGTGACAGGCATCATTAAAGTTGTACCTGGCTTATTAACACTCCACGTATTATGAATCGCAAGTCCTGGCGGCACTTGTGGTAAATCTGCTCTACCATCATGAATTTTAATCCTGGATTTTTTAAAAAGCTCGAGAATTTTTTCTATTTTTTTCTCCTTGGTCAATCCCTCAATTCCTTTAAGATCGGATGGTAATTGATCATGGAGCTTAACCAGATAAAGCCCATTATCGTTTGTATAGAACAGTTCTGTTCTATGTATATCTCCAAGAGATGCTATTGTTTTACTCATAAATTTGACTTCTAGATCTAGGCCTTTATGAGGAGGAAAATCTGAAAGATTTATATTTTTAATTCCTAATCCATTCCACACAAGTATTGCTTCTTCAATTTCACTCAAGGGAAAAGGCTTGTGTTTTGATTTATATTTTAGTGGACCTTCATCTATTTCGCCGCCCATAGCAAATCTTCTTGAACGTCTTTCATATAATGTATCTATGAAAGAATGATTAATAGCAAATTCTACACCAGGCGGAAGTTTTGACATATCTATATTTTAACTCAAAATAACTAAAGCTTGTATTATTAATATGAAAAATGAACTAAAGCAATATTTAAAAGATTTATCAATACTTAATGGAGAGTTTACTTTATCTTCTGGAGAAAAAAGTAACTACTATATTGATGCCAGAGTTTGTTCGTTGTCTTCTGCCCCACTAAACCTAATCTCTAAAATTTTTTATAATATCATTAAAGACAGAGGTATTAATTTTGTTGGCGGCCCAACCATTGGAGCGGACCCCATTGTTGGTGCAATTTTGATTCAATCTGCTTTGGACAATTATAATTTAAATGGATTTCTTGTAAGATCATCTGATAAAGAGCATGGAACAAAAAAATCTATTGAAGGGGTTAGCATAAAAGGTAAAAGCGTAATATTAGTTGAAGACGTTGTATCTACAGGTGGATCATTGATAAAAGCAATAGAAAAACTACGATCTCAAGATTCAAAGGTAAATTCTATATTATCAATAGTTGATAGAGAAATGGGTGCAGATTCAAAATTTTTAGATATGGGTATTGATTATTTGCCACTATTTCATATATCCGAACTAGTTTAATAAATTAAATCTTCTTTTAAAATCAATAAGAGTTAAATACAAACAAGGTATTAAAAATAAAGTTATAAAAGTTGCAATTACAAGACCAACACCTAAAGATATTGCCATTGGCGCAAGGTATGCAGCTTCACCCCTGGTTTCAAACATTAAAGTAAGTAGGCCCCCAAAGGTAGTAAGAGTCGTTAATATTACAGCCCTAAATCTATTCTTAGCTGAAATAAAAACTGCAAATCCATAAAGATTATTTTTTACACCTTTGTTTATGAAATTCATTAAGAGCAGACTGTCATTTATAACAACACCTATTAGTGCGACCATACCTATTAATCCAGTTATGGAAATAGGATCCCCTCTTAAAAGAATACCAAATGTCACACCTATCAAGCAGAAAGGGACAATAGACATTATTAACAGTGGCTGGATATATGATCTTAATATTGTTGCCAATATAAGATAAATTAATAAAATTGCAATTACTGAAGCTCTTTTTACACTATTCAAAGACTCTCTCGTATCTTGTTCTTCTCCGTCTAAAGCAATTTTATATCCAGGATAATCATCTTTAATATCATCATAAAATTTAAGCGATGAATTTATTACATCTCTTGGGGTTGTAATATCGCCATCCACTTCAGCTGTTACGCTCGCAGCCCTTTGTCTATTAAAGCGAGAAATAGTAAGAAGATCAGAGTTTAAGACTATATCCGTAAAATTACCGATTGGAACAAATTCTTGATTTTTATTTAAAACTAAGTGATTGGACAAGCTCATTACAGAGTTATTATTTTCTTCTAATTCATATTTTACTTTTATTATTGCTTTTTCATCATTAATTCTTGTCTCATCAATTTCTAACCCATCTATAAGAGCCCTAATTTCTCTTCCTACTGTTATAGTATTTAATCCATATTGCTGTGCTTTTTCCTCATTGATTCTCAAATTTGCCTGAGGTTTTCCATATGACAAATTATCGTTTACACCAAACACCCCATTCTGACTTTTTAAAAAATTCTTAAATTTAAATGATATTTCTGAAAGTATTTTGGTATCGTCTCCTATAATACGAATATCAACATCTTTTCCCTTTGGAGGCCCTGTAGTTTCCACAAATTCAATTGCAGATGGTCCAATTACATTTTCATCAACATATTTCTGAACTTTTTTCATTGATTGAAGTCCGTTCTCTTTTCTTTGCTCAAAATCTTTAAATTGTACTAGTATATTTGATACATGATCTCCAAACCCAGGTGGTTTCTTAGAAAAATCTACACCAACTGTAGTTAATGAATTATTTTTTAGGTTTATATTTGTATTATCATCAATAATTTTTTCAATTTCTTTTGATTTCATAAGGGTTGATTCAAGGCTGTAGCTAGTTGGGTTTTGGATTTTTACTAAATATTGATTTATATCTGAGGAGTATAGCAAAACAAATGGAATTTTATATAAAGCCCCAACACAAACAAAGAAAACAACTACAAAAATTCCAATTATTTTATATTTGACTCTTAATGCGGAAATTAAAACATAAAGATATTTTCTTCTAAATTTATCAAAATATTTTGAAAAAATTCCAACTTTCTCAGAAGTTCTTACAAACTCAGCACAGTGTGATGGAAGAATTGTAAGTGCTTCAACTAAAGAAAAAATAAGGGCAAAAATCGCAACAGTGGGAATGATAGATAAAAATATTCCTAAAGTTCCCTCAGCTAAAAGTATTGGAAAAAGTGATGCTATATTTGTAAGTACTGTAGCTATTACAGGCCAAGCAACCTCTTGGGCGCCCATTATTGCGGCCTTGGCAGGTTCAATTCCTTTTTGTATATACCGCTTAATATTTTCAACAACAATTATTGCATCATCAACAACAATGCCCAGCACCATAATCAATCCGAACATCGTTATTACATTTAAAGTATTGCCTGTATATTGCATTAGAATGAATGCACCAAAAAATGCGACAGGGAGCCCTAAAGCAGCTAAGAATGCTGATCTAAAGTCCAAGAACAAAGCTAAAACTATTAATACAGCAATTATTCCATATATCCCTGTTTTAATCATTGAATCAAATCTACCTTTAACCCAATATGATGAATCATTTGATATAAAAACCTTTATATTTTCTGGAGATGATTCAATAAATTTTTTTGTAATTTTTTTTATTTCTTCAACTGCTTCAATTGCATCTTTACCCTTTTGCTTTTCAATCCAAAACGAAACAGAGTCCATACTGTTTATTCTTGATAAGCTTAAATCATCTTGTTGTCCTAAATAGATATTAGCTATATCTTTTAATCTTAACGTAGTTCCATTAGATAAATTTTTTAAGGGAATTTGCTCGATGTCTTTTTTATCTTGAATTTTCCCTTCGGTACGAACAGTAAATTCTTGATCACCTAAGTTTACAGCACCCGCCGGTAAATCAACATTTTTATTTTTTATTTGATTTACAATAGTATCTAGCCTTATTTCATATTGAATTAATTTTTTTGGATCTATTTTTATCCAAAAAACT
Source organism: uncultured bacterium (assembly GCA_913050245.1). GTDB lineage: Bacteria > Desulfobacterota_D > UBA1144 > UBA1144 > UBA1144. The sequence goes on from CAJWZJ010000002.1 coordinate 88,991, forward strand.
AAATCCCCATATCCCGAAACTATTAAACTTTCGACAGAATTTAATTTTTCTAATTTATTTTTTAAATCCCTTGCATAAAATCTTAATTCATTTTTATTTCCATCGCTTGCTATGGAAACATTAATCAGAGGAGCACTACCTTTTACTTCTTTAACTATAGGATCGTCTATATCATCTGGTAATTCATTTTTAATTTGTGATATTTCTGATCTGATTTCTTGGGCAATTCTATTGGTATCTTCGCCTGCTAAGAGTTCAGCAATAACAAATGATCGTGACTCACTTGATTCAGATTTAATATTTTTAATTCCGGATATTGAAGATATTTTATCCTCAATGGGTATTGTTATAAGTTTTTCAATATCTTCTGCGCTTGAATTTTCATATACGGTTGAGACGGTTACTTTTTCAAAACCAATAGAAGGAAATAATTCCTTAGGTAATCCAAAACCTATATATAAACCAAAAATAATTATTGTAGCCATAAGTAGATTAGCAAAAACAGGATTTTTGACTGAGTATTCGATGATTTTCATACTAATTTTTTAGCTCGACTGGTTGACCATCTTCAAGAGTGGATTGCCCTTCATATATAATTCTCAAATCTAGTTGATCATCATAATTCTTTATTGCGCAGTTTTTACTATCTATCCAAATTGGTTCAACAATTTTTTTATAAGCATAGCCTTCCATGTAGTAATAAATATAAAAAATATCTTTTTCGTTAATTACTGCTTTAGATGGAAATACAAAATAATTTGAAAACTCTTCTAATTCAAGTTGAACGTCAACTACTTCTCCAGGAATCATTATTTCACTATCATTATTTATTTCAAATTCAAGAACGTATGAAAAAACCTCTTTATTTAACTCTTTACTTACTCCAAGAAACTTAGCCTCATAAATTTCATTTTTATAATTTATTTTAATATCTTTCAAAGAAGAACTTATTTTTTTGATATCCTCAGACCTTAAACTAACCTTACCAATCAGCTTGTCAAAATTAGAAAATTGAACAATCTCACTTCCGGCAACTATTTTTTGACCTACATCAAAATAATACTTATTCACATAACCATCAAAAGGAGCACGAATATTTAAATTATCAAATTCCCAAAGTATTCTTTTATAAATAGACTCTCTATTGTCGTAATCAGATTTCGCTTTTCTGTACATATTCTCCTGTGATTGCAATTCGTTTTTGGAGATAATATCTTTTTCGAAAAGTGAAATTGAGTTTTTATAATTTTTTGTTTCTTCATCAAGTATTGCTTTAAAACCCGAAAGGCTATCCTTAACTTCCTTTAGTTGTAAAAGTTTTCTTGTATCTGTCATAGTGACTATCAGATCACCTTTTTTGATTTTTGAACCAATAGGGAACTTCTTTTCTTGTATAATACCGTCTACTTCTGCAACTATTGTTATTTCCTTTTCGCTATACAATTTAGCGAAAACATTAATTTTATTAGTGAAATTGCCCGGAAAAGCATCAAAAACTCTTACTTTAGCAAGATTTTGTTCTTTTTTGATATTATTTGCTATCCTATTGCCAAATTGAAAATAATATAAACTAAATATTACAGCAATTACTAATATTAAAACGATAGTAAAGTTCTTTTCTTTAAAGCGCATATTTACTTAAATATACATGATTTTGATATATAAAAATCTTGCATTTTACTAATTAAAAAACTATATTAGAAGAAACAGTAATATTATACATCTGTTTTATACAGGAGGCTTTTATGGCTGCATTAACAAAATCTCAAATAGCAAGTGCAATTGCTGAAAACTTAGGAATTTCTAAAGCTGATGCGAATAGATATTTAGAATCTTTTGCTGCATTGGCATGTTCCGAAGCTAAAAATAACGGATCATTTACACTACCAGGACTAGGAAAATTAGTTTTGGTGGACAGAAAAGCTAGGCAAGGGAGAAACCCTCAAACTGGTGAAGTAATTCAAATACCTGCAAAGAAGGTTGTTAAGTTTAGAGTTTCTAAGGCTTGTAAAGATTCTGTATTAGGATAATTTATAGGGGCAGAATTTTAAATTAGTTCTGCCTCATTTTTTCTACTTTATCAGCAATTTTTTCTGCTATTGTTTCTTTTGTTTGAAGACCTAATTTATCAATCTTCCCATCTGAACTAATTATAGTTGTAAAGTTAGATTTGCTTCCAAACCCACTTCCCTCTTTAGAGATATCATTAGCAACTATAAAATCTAAGTTTTTATTTTTTACCTTCTTTTTGGCATTTTGAATTACCTTATCAGTTTCAGCAGCGAAGCCTATTAAGATTTGATTTTTATTTCTTTTATCACCTATGAATTGTAAAACATCAGTATTCTTTTCAAGATCAAAATCAATTTTATTTTCATCTTTTTTAATTTTATCTTTTTTAATTTTTTTAAATTTATAGTCACCAACCGCCGCAACTTTTATTATTACAGAATATTTTTTGAGTTGTTTTGCGATTTCATTCTTCATTTCATCAGCTGTATTAATTCTAATGTAACTATCAAAATTACTTAAATCCACATCAGTATGACCAGCTACAATATTTACTTTTGCTCCTCTCATCTTAAATTCTTCTGCGATACATAAACCCATAATTCCAGATGATGGATTAGATATAAACCTTACAGGATCTAAAAATTCTCTAGTTGCGCCAGCAGTTATTAAAATATTTTCTTTTGATAACTTTTTGTTTTTAAATTTTTTTTTTAGAAAGTTTATAATATTCTGAACTTCGGCAAGTCGTCCTTTTCCTTCCCATCCACAGGCAAGCTCACCAGATTCTGGTTCAATAAAGATTACCCCATTCTTTTTAAGTTTTTTAATATTTTCTTGAATTATTTTATTTTCATACATATTCACATTCATAGCTGGGCATACAATTATGTCTACTTTAGTTGCGAGTAAAATATTTAATAATAAATTATCCGCTATACCATTTGCAAATTTAGAAATAAAGTTTGCAGTTGCTGGACAAATAATAATTAAATCTGACTTATCTGCTAAATCTATATGTGAAATTTTTTCATCACTTATATCATACATATCAGTTGAAACTTTATTGCCTGTAAGATATTGAAAAGTTAATGCAGATACAAATTTTTCTGCATTTGAAGTCATAACGACATTTACTTTAGCATCTTCTTTTAACATTAATCTTGAAAGTTCACATGCCTTATAAGCGGATATACCACCTGTAACACCAAGTAAAATATTTTTATTTTTCAAATTACTCATAACTATTTACCTTTATCAGTGATCGCCCCATGTGATGCAGAACTAACTAAAAGTGAATACTTATAAATAGCACCAGAAAGATGAGATCTTGTAGGCTGTTTCCATTTCTTTTTTCTTTTCTTTAATTCTGAAATACTTACTGCAATTTCAAGAGTCTTAGTCTTAGAGTCTATCTTAATTAAGTCACCATTTTTAATTAATGCAATTGGACCACCATCAAATGCTTCAGGGGTTATATGACCTACAACAAAACCATGAGTTCCTCCGGAAAATCGTCCATCTGTTATGAGTGCAACATCTGATCCTAGGCCTTGCCCCATTATTGCAGAGGTTGGTGCGAGCATTTCCCTCATTCCAGGACCACCCTTGGGACCTTCGTATCTAATTACTATTACAGCTCCTTTTTTTATTTTTCTATTTAATATTGCATTCATACATTCTTCTTCAGAATTAAAAACTGCAGCTTTTCCTTCAAAAGATAGGCCTTCTTTTCCACTAATTTTTGCTACCGATCCTTCAGGTGAAAGATTACCTTTCAAAATACATATGTGGCTATCTTTTTTTATAGGATTCTTAATGGGTTTAATAATATCATGACCTAAATTATCCTTTATACCTTTTAAATTTTCTTTTAAGGTCTTTCCAGTAACGGTCAAGCAATCACCATGTAATAAATTTGCATCATACAGTCTCTTTAATAGTGGGGGTAACCCTCCAATCTCACAAAATTTTGCCATCATATGTGTACCACTAGGTTTTAAATCAGCTAATACGGGAATTTTTTTTCCTAATCTATTAAAGTCCTCAATTTTTAATTTTACATTTGCAGCACTCGCCATTGCAAGTAAATGTAAAACGGCGTTCGTAGATCCACCGAGTGCAATTACAACGGTTATTGCATTCTCGAAAGCCTCTCTAGTCATTATATCCCTAGGCTTGATATCTTTTTTTATTAGTTCGATTAATTTTTTGCCGGCTTCTAAACAATCAGTTTTTTTATGCTTTGAAATAGCAATTTGAGTTGAACTGCCTGGCAAACTCATCCCCAGGGCCTCAATAGCAGAAGCCATTGTATTTGCTGTATACATCCCACCACATGATCCCGGCCCGGGTATTGCAGCTTCTTCAATTTTGTATAATTCATCTTTAGAAATTTCTTTATTTGAATATGCACCGACTGCTTCAAACACCGAAACTACATCAACAGGTTTTTTCTTGTAAATTCCTGGCATTATTGATCCACCATAGATAAAAATTGATGGCCTGTTAAGTCTAGCCATTGCAATAAGACATCCTGGCATATTCTTATCACATCCACCTATGGTTATCAGCCCATCAAAACCTTCTGCTCCACTAACCGTCTCAATAGAGTCAGCAATTACTTCTCTAGAAATAAGTGAATATTTCATTCCAGGTGTTCCCATGGATATACCATCAGAAACAGTGATAGTATTAAAGATAATAGACTTACCACCGTTTTTATTTATACCTTTTGTAGCTTCATCAGCTAGAGTATTGATATGCATATTGCATGGAGTAACCATCGCCCATGTAGAAGCTACACCGACGATAGGTTTTTTAAAATCGGAGTTAGTAAACCCTACAGCTCTAAGCATAGCTCTGTTTGGAGCTTTATCAGCCCCATTTGTCACATAAGATGAATACTTCTTTTTTGACATTATCCTAAAATAGCTTCTACTTCATTCCAATTTATTATATTCCAAAAAGATGCTATATAGTCTGGTCTCCTATTTTGATAATTTAAATAATAAGCATGTTCCCATACATCAATTCCAAGTATAGGTTTTAATCCTGATAATAATGGACTATCTTGGTTAGGAGTTGACGTCGTAACAAGATTGCCACCTTTGTCCTCACATAACCACCCCCATCCACTTCCAAATTGCTTAGTAGATTTCTCTGTAAAATCTGTTTTGAAAGCTTCGTAACTCCCAAAGTCTTTATTTATTCTATCAAGTAAACTTGAACTTGGTTCACCACCACAATTTGGACCTATAATTTTCCAAAATAGTGAGTGGTTATGATGTCCGCCTCCATGATTTCTTACTGCACCTCTTATGGATTCAGGAATATCATCTAGATTAATTAAAAGATCCTCTAAACTCTTATCAAAAAATTCAGGATATTGCTCAAGAGCATTATTAAGATTTGTTATATAAGTTTGATGATGCTTAGTGTGATGTATTTCCATAGTTTTTGCATCAATGTTTGGTTCTAACGAATTATAATCATAATTTAATTCGGGTAAAGAATGTGCCATTAAAAGCCTCCAATATTTTTAATTATTTTTAATAAATATACCTCACTCATATAATAAGTCCCTATAAATAATTTTTTAAAATAGAATACGAAATAATTTTATAAATTAATTTAGCAGCTGTGAAGTTATAAGAGTCAATCTTTTTTATTGGGGATAATTCATTAATATCAGCTCCAACAATATTAGAATTTTTACAAATTATTTTTAATATGTTTAGAGCTTGATACCAGCTTAAGCCACCAGGTTCTGGTGTACCAGTAGCAGGCATTATGCTGCTATCAAAAGCATCTAAATCAAAAGAAATATATATATTCTTGTCCTTAATAGAATTTTGGAGTTTTTTTAAATTCCAATTTTCATTATTTCTTGCCCAATAAATTTTAATTCTATCTTCATTTCCTCTAAAAAATTCAAATTCGTCTTTAGATATACTCCTTGTTCCGATAGATATAATATCTAGATTTCTATTATCTAAGCATCTTCTCATAGCGCATGCGTGGGAGTTTTTTTCATTTTGATAAGTGTTTCTTAAATCTGCATGAGCATCAAATTGAACAACTGTTAATTTCTTATATCTGTCTAAAATTGGCTTGATACAGAAAGAAGTAATACTATGTTCACCCCCAAGTATGATTGGAAGCTTATCTAGCTTAACAATACTATTGACAATATTTTCAAGATTCTTGAGTGCTTTAATATGTGAACTAGGAATTTTATCTATATCTAGTGTTAGCGGGTAAAAAAAATTACATGGCTCTAGTTTTAATTCATCATCAAATAGCTCAATTTGGTGAGAGGCTTTTAATATTTCAGCTGGTCCTTTCGAAGTTCCTTTTCCGTATGAAGTAGTTTTCTCTAACCCATAAGGAACTATATAAACTTTTGATTTTTTATTACTTGGATTTTTAATCCCTAGGAAATTATTTTTATAATCTAAAAATTTAATTTTTTTCATTTTTCTTTAATAATATTATTGTTTTACATGCCATTGCCCTATCTTCACCAATAATACCCAAGCTCTCAGAGCTCGTTGCTTTTACTGATACAGCATCAACCTTAATACCAAGAATTTTTGCAATATTTTTCCTTATTTTATTTTTGTATCTTGATAGCCTTGGCTTTTCACATATTAAAGTGGAATCTAGATTAATAATTTCAAATGAATCTTTTTTCATTATTTTCATTATTTTTTTTAAAAAATATTCACTTCTTTTATTTTTATTTTTTATATCTTTATCACTAAAATGTTCACCAATGTCTCCCTTTGATAAAGCACCTAGGATTGAGTCACAAATTGTATGTATTATTATGTCTGCATCTGAGTGCCCTAACAGTCCATTTTTCTCAGAAATTTTAAGACCACCAAGATATAAAGGTCGATTAATAGATTTCTTATGAATATCGTATCCAATGCCAATTCTAAACATTTTATTTAATTAAGCTCCTAAAATTTTCTAAATCATTTCTAGTTGTTATTTTAAGATTAAATTTATCATATAAATACGATCTAATTTTATAACCATTCTCCTCCAACATTTGAGACTCATCTGTATAATTCATATTTCTATTGTTTTCATAACAATCAAGTAATGATTGTGTTTTGAAGATTTGTGGAGTTTGAGATAAAAATAAATTTTCTCGAGGTACTGTATTATTTATATTAAGTTTATCTATTCTTTTTATAGTGCTATCAATTTTCTCTACAGGAATTATTCCATCAAATCTTTTAATTAGTCTAATCATCTTAGAAAGATCATTAAAATTAAAGTTAGGCCTTACTGCATCATGAATAATCGTAAAAGCATTATTGCTTTTTGATTTATAAAATGCTTTCTTAACACTTTCAAACCTTGTTTTACCACCATTAATTATTTTAATATTTTTTAAAATACCAAATTTTTTTAACTTATCGGATATCAACTTTTCATTAATATCTTTATTTTTAGTAATAATTATTTCATCAATAAAGTTTAATTTCTCTATTCCAAGTAATGAATAAATAAATATTGGAATTGATTTAACTTCAAGATATTGTTTTGGTTTTTTTGAGCCTTTAAACCTAGTCCCCTTTCCACCTGAAGCTAAGATAAATGTTGATTTATTTTTAAGCATTATTTAATGCCAGATATTGAATTATCTTTATCCCTTAGATCCGCAACTTTAGAGAATATCATCCTCCCTGTTGGTGTTTGAATAACACTGGTAATTATTAAATTAACTACCTTATTAATATGTTTTTTACCGTTATCTATTACAACCATTGTTCCATCGTCCAAATAACCTACACCTTGATTCTCATCTTTTCCTTCTTTGATGACTTTAATATTCATATGCTCCCCTGGCAAAATTACTGGCCTTAGAGAATTTGCTAATTGATTAACATTTAAAACTTTAACTCCTTGCAGATTGGCAACTTTTGTTAGGTTAAAATCATTAGTTACTAGTTGACCTTTAAGCTCTTTAGCTAAACGTACAAGTTTCAAATCAACTTCTTTAATATTCGTAAAATCTCTATCTACGATCTTAACTTTTAAATTTTTTTGTTCTTGCATTTTTTTTAGTGTTTCCATGCCCCTCCTTCCTCTAACTTTTTTTAAATTATCATTAGAATCAGCTATCCATTGAAGCTCTCTTATTACAAACTGTGGAAGAATAATAGTTCCCTCTAAAAAGCCAACCTCAGAAACATCAGATATCCTACCATCTATTATTGCACTGGTATCAAGAATTTTTGCTAGAAAGAATTCATCGTTACTAGAATCAATTGGTTCAGGATTTGAACCTTTTTTTAAACCGACTGCAATACCAAGACATAGAATTGAAAGAAAAACTATTGGATATGTGTATGGTGGATACTTAATGCTTAGCCCTATAATTTCTGAAAAATATGCAAATGTTAGAAAAAATAAAAGCGAAGCACCAGTTCCAATTGTTGCACCTACAAGAGCTTTTGCGCTTAAATCACTAAATAATTTTTCAGAGTAATAAACAAAAAAGAAAGTTATTAAGCCACAAAATAAACCTATACCAACCGAATAAGGCAGTATTAGATTTCCTGCAGATTTCAAATTTGTAAGAGTAATATAAAAACCAGCTATTGAACTAATAATTGAAAAGATAATTCTTAACGGACTCATATGAAAATTATAAAGAATTCAACAATTATTAACAAGCAATTAGGCAATAACTTTAATAATCCTTTATCTTAACTCTTTATTAACTTGAAAATTTTGAATATAATTGATTTATCAAATGATAAAAAGATACTCTACTCCCGAAATGGTCGAAATTTGGTCCGATAAAAATAAATATCAGAAATGGATGGATGTTGAAATTGCTGTATGTGAAGCTTGGTCTCTAGAAGGAGTAGTTCCAAAAAAATCTTTAAATAAAATAAAGAAAAATGCAAATTTCAATGTTAAAAAAATTGAAAAAATTGAGAAAATTGTAAAGCATGATGTAATTGCCTTTACAACTAATCTTGCAGAATATATAGGTAAAGATTCAAGATATATACATCTTGGCTTAACATCCTCCGATGTGCTAGATACAGCTTTTTCTCTCCAGATCAAAGAATCAGGAGATTTAATTCTAAATGAATTTTCTAAATTCTTAATAACATTAAAAAAATTATCAAAAAAATATATTAAAACTCCTATGATGGGGAGATCACATGGAATTCATGCCGAAGTTACAACTTTTGGGCTTGTAGTCTCCAATTGGCTGGATGAAGCAAATAGAGCTAAAGATAGACTTGAAGCTTCGATCAAAAAATGTTCCATAGGTAAGCTTTCTGGAGCTGTAGGTACATATTCTAATATAAGCCCTAAAATTGAAAGCAGAGCTTGTAAAATATTAAAGTTAAAGCCCGCACCGATTTCTAGTCAGATAATAAACAGAGATTACTATGCTGACTTTTTTGTTTCATTAACTTTCATAGCATCCTGTATAGAAAGAATATCAATTCAAATAAGACATTTACAAAGAACCGAAGTGTTAGAAGTTGAAGAACCATTTACGAAAGGTCAAAAAGGTTCTTCCGCAATGCCTCATAAAAGAAATCCTATATTGTCCGAAAACCTTTCTGGTATTGCAAGATATGTAAGATCAAATTTATCAGCAATTTTTGAGAATATTCCTTTGTGGCATGAGCGAGATATAAGCCATTCTTCTGTTGAAAGAATAGTTGGACCTGACAATTGTATAGCAATTCATTTTATGATTAGAAGAGCGGATAATATGCTTAAGGGATTGAATGTATATCCTAAAAATATGTTGAAAAATATTTATATTACAAATGGAATTATTTTTTCTCAAAACGTATTAATCAAATTAATAGAAAAAGGTCTGACCAGAGAGGATTCATATAAGATTGTTCAACGACTAGCTCATCAAGCTTGGGATTCAGGTAAAAATTTTAAAGACCTGTTAAAGAGTGATAGCGAGGTATCAAATTTACTAAGTTCCAATGAAATAGATAAAGCTTTTCTATTTGATTCATTAAAGAAAAATGCTCAGTTTATACTTAAAAGGGTCTTGAATAAATGAAGAAAATTTTTTTCTTCTTAATAGCTTCTTTAATTTTTTTATCATGTGATTTTATAAATAATAAAGTTAATAATACTTCCGATATTTCAAGAGAAGAAGTATTAGAAAAATTTGAAAAAAATTTCCCACAATTTTTTGAAGAAAATATAGTTGATCTAACAAATTATAAAAAATCTAAAATTCAAGGTTTTCAAGAAGGAGCATTTGTTATCAAATCAACTGATGGTCCTCAAGTATTATATTTTTTAATATCTAATGATGGAAATTATTTTATTTTTAATCCTGAAATTATTGATGTTTCAGGTCCTAGTATGAATGAAAAAAAGCTTAATGAAATCGATTTAGATTCTACTCCTTATAGAGGCAATAAAGACTCAAAAATTGTAATAGTAGAATATTCTGATTTTCAATGTCCTGCATGTAAGTATGCTGCAGAAGAAATATTACCTGTTCTTAAAAGAGAGGAATATATTAATAAAATAGCTATCTATTATAAGCATATGCCATTAAGTTTTCATGATTGGGCTAAAAAGGCAGCAAGTTTTTCATCATGTATAAATATTAACTATGGAAATGAATCATTTTGGAAAGTTCATGATATTATTTTTAAAAATCAATCGATAATAACTTCTGATAAATTCATTGATAACTTAAGAATTATTATTGAAAAAAATTCAGAGGATGATTTTGCAATTTGTTATGATGAATACCAGAAAGACAAGTATCTAAGCAGAGTAGAAAAAAGTATTAAAGAAGCAAAGAAATTAGGATTGAATTCAACACCTTCTTTTGTAATTAATGGATATATAGTCAAAGGTGCAGATTTAGTCAAAATAATTGATGCTATCGAATACTTTTCAAGATAGTTTCTTCATAAAAAAATGAATATTATTAATGATATAAATTCTTTAATTTCTAATAACAATCTACTTTTACAAGATTGGTTAGAGGATAAAAATAGATTGGCTGAGCCTCCATTTTATACTTCTACAGATATAAGAGTTTCAGAAAAAAAAATTGCGGCTGTTGATACAAATATATTTCCAGCAGGATTTAATAATTTATCTGAAGATTTTATTAATATAGCTTCAGAAAATGTTGCAGAATTTTTTAATAAAAATGAATCAAAAATAGATAAAGTATTAATTATTCCCGAACTACATACTAGGAACCCATTCTACTGGGACAACGTACTAGCCTTGCAAAAAATCTTAGATAATTCTGGGGTTCAATCTAGAGTTGGTCTTATTGTTGAAGATGATTCTGAATTTACATTAGATTTCGATTCTTCCTCAGGTGTAAAAGTTAATGCATCAACTATCAGAAGAGATAAGAGTAAGGTGATGATTAAAGATTTTATTCCTGATTTGATTTTGATCAACAATGATTTTTCAAATTTTTTTCCAACTATTCTATCAAATATTTCTCAAGTCATAGTCCCACCAATAGAAGTTGGTTGGCATACAAGAAAGAAAAATATACATTTTCTTTTTTATAACGAATTAGTAGATGAAGTGTGTTCACTATTGAATATAGATTCTGATATCTTTAGCTTAAGAACAGAGCTAGTTGAAAAAGTTGATATTGATAACATTCAAGATAGGGCTAGGGTTGCTCAAATTGCTAATAAACAATTAGCTTTACTAAATAAAGATAATTTGAACTCAAAAGTTTTTATAAAAAATAATTCTGGCACATATGGAATGTCAGTTATGAGTATTGGTTCTGACAAAGATTTTATTGACCTTAACAGTGGTGGCAGAAAAAAAATGAAAATTTCTAAGGGAGGAATCATTTTGAAGGATTTAATAGTTCAGGAATCGGTGCCCACCATATATGGTAATAAAGAACCTGTATATTATCTTATTGATAATAAAGTTTCCGGTGCTTTCTACAGGGTTAACGATAATAAAAGTGAGTCTGAAAACTTAAATACTCGAGGAATGTATTTCGATAAAATAGACGTACTAGAACCGTCATTAGGATTAATTTCAAAAATAGGTGCTATTGCAACAGGATTGGAGATTAAGCACATTTTGAAAAATAAAAGTTAGGATACATCATCATTTAAAGCTTTATTATAAGCAATCAAAGCGTCTCTTCTAGCCAGAATTCCTACAATTTTGAGCGAACCAGTTTTAGAAACAACGGGTAGCATATCCCCTTTGTCCCAATGCTTTAATACTTCTAACATTGATTCTTCAGGAGTTACAGTGTTTACTTGGGTTGAGGCCAAATCTTTCATTATTATTACGTCTTTTAACTCTTCTTCTAAAACCCATCCTCTATAATCTTGAACACTTATTATTCCAGAAAGATTATCACTTTCGTCTATTAATGGAAAAGTCGTTAATTGTGTAGTTGGTAAGAATTCAATAAATTTACCTAATGTCATTTTTTCAGGAATGGTCACAACATCTTTTCTCATTATATCGCTAACTTTTATATTGCTTAATATATTTGATTCTTCATTTTGTACTATTTCAATGTTTTCTTTTTTCAAATAACATGATTCAAATGATCTACCAATTATTAATCTATATATTGAAGTACCAATAACTGAGCTTATCATTACCGGCAAAACAGCTTGATATGTTTGTGTGAGTTCGAAAGTAAAGAAAATTGAAGTAAGTGGAGCTTGAGTCATTGCAGCAAGAAATGTACCCATTCCAACAATCGAATAAGAGGTAGATAGCTCTCCAGGATAAATAAGATCAATAAAGAATAAGTTTTCTACACCATAACCAAAAAGAAAGCCGCAAACAGCACCTAGAAAAATTGATGGAGCAAAAATACCACCTGGCCATCCGCTACTTAGAGTAATGCTAGTTGCAATAGGTTTTAAAATTAAAATTCCAATAGCTATCCATAGCGTATATTCAGAAGATAAGGCTTTTTGTATAGCCGTATATCCATTACCTAGAATTTCTAATCCAATACCAAATGGAATAAATGCTATTAATCCTAGGAGGATCCCACCTACAATAGGCCTAACTTTCTGTTCAGGAAAAAAATTTTCAAACTTGTCTTCAATTATAAAGTGCATTTTAGTAAACAATGATGATATTAGTCCTATAACTAAGCCCATTAAAGCATATATAAGCAATTCGTTATAACTTAATAATAGAAAATCAATAGTATAAAAGATGTTGCTTTCAGCACTATAAAATCCTGCAACAACTGTAGCAGTTGCAGCTGATATTACAACGGGCAAGAAGCTTCTAATTTTAATATTTCTCAGAAGTGTAACCTCTTCAACAAATAAAACTCCGGTAATTGGAGCATTAAATGTAGCCGCTATTGCTCCCGCTATACCGCAAGCAATGAAGATTTTTAAGTCAGATTTTTTTATTCTTATTTTTTGACCAATAACACTTCCAATTGAACCACCTAGCTGAGCCATCGGTCCTTCTTGTCCAACAGATCCACCAAAGCCGAGCGATACAATTTGTGAGCCAGCTTTTAATAATGTTTCTTTTATTGATATAATTCCACTACCCTGAGAAACCGTATGAATGAAGTTATGAAACTTGTAACCTAAAATATCATTTTTTTTTGTGACATAAGTCATGAAAAAGAGAATTAATCCACCTATAAGAGTTCCAAAAATTACCATATTTTTTTCAGCTAATGGATTGAGGAAGAGGTCTGTAATTTTACTATAAAAAAAGTGAAAAATTACATTTGAAAATCCTGTACAAATACCAACAATAAATCCGATTAAAATAAAGTAGGTATATTGGTTATTCCAAAGTTCATTAATAGAATCTAAGAGCTTTCTTTTAGGCATTTACATATAAACCTTTATATCAAAAATCATAACTAGATAATAATTATTATCACAAATAAAATTATATTTTACCATGTTTGACTAGGCCTTTTTTTCATGAGAAAATTTAGTCGACTTAAGGGACTTTTTAATATGTCGATAGAGGATTCAAGTACTTATACATTAGGAAGCTTTTTCATTGCTTTGGCGAGCATTTTTATTGTGGGTAAAATTGTCAGCTCGTTATTTGTAAAATATAAGCAGCCCGAGGTTTTAGGAGAACTAATTGCAGGAGTTTTGTTAGGAATAGTTGGATTAATACCACTTTATGGCGAAGTTGGTTATCATTTTTTCCACCTTCTTGCTGAAGTTGGAGTTGCTATTTTGTTGTTCGAGATTGGTTTGGAAACCGACTTAAATGATTTAATTAAAGTAGGTCTGCCTTCTTTAATTGTAGCGGCAATTGGCGTAATTGCACCTTTCTTCCTTGGATATTATACAATTTATGTCCTAGCAGACTTAAATTTTATTAAATTTTCATCAGAGGGAAGTCTATTTTTGTTAGCTTTAACTGTAGCGGCCACGTTAACTGCAACTAGTGTCGGTATTACGGCAAGAGTATTGTCAGAATTAAAGAAATTGAATCAAACTGAATCAAAAATCATCTTGGGAGCTGCTGTAATCGACGATGTACTAGGCTTAATTATTTTGGCAGTAGTAAGTGGAATTATAGCATCAACTGGCGGTACAGGATCAGATTTTTCCATTAGCATTTCATCAATTATTTTAATATCTGCAAAAGCGTTTGGTTTCTTAATACTTGCCATAATAATTGGAAACCTTTTTACAAAGAGACTGTTTATCTTTGTTCATGGTCTTAAAGCAAGAGGAAGTCTGCTCCTGGGTGCGCTAGCTTATACCTTTATATTCGCATATCTTGCAAAACTTGCAGGTCTGGCACCGATTATTGGCGCATTTGCAGCAGGACTTCTTTTAGCAAAAACCCATCAAAAAGATTTAATTGAAGATCGCCTAAAGCCTGTTGCCGATGTCTTTATTCCCATATTTTTTATTATGGTGGGCTCTGCAGTTGATGTTAGTTCGTTTAACCCCTTTATTAAGGAAAATATTGCTGTTATAATTTTAGCCGTAGTTTTATTTATTGTCGCGATAATTGGAAAACTGGTAAGTGGCTTGGGAGCTTATAATTTAAATGTTAACAAGCTTGTAATTGGTATCGGAATGATCCCAAGAGGTGAGGTTGGATTAATTTTTGCTTCAATGGGTTTACTGTCGGGGGTTTTATCAAAGAGTGAATATTCTGCGGTAACTATAATGGTAATGCTGACAACATTTATAGCGCCGCCACTTTTGTATAAATTTTTTAGAGATTGATAATGAAAATTAATTTTTTTATATTTTTTCTGATATTCTCAAACTTTCTAAACGCTGCTGATTCATCAAATGTTTTAAGCGTCGACAAAACTTTTTTCTTTGAATTAATAATATATATATCTGTCTTGTTGCTATTAAATAAGTTTCTTTTCCAGCCCCTTTTAGAGTTGAAAGAAGACAGAGATGTTGAAAGTTCGGTCAGATTAGAAAGAGCGGATTCAATGTATGAGCAAGCAAAAGAACTAGAGGATGAATACGAGAAGAAGATAAATGAATTTAAGTCAGAAATTGATAAAACATCAACAGATAAGATTAATAATGCAAAATTATCTGCTGAAGATCTGATTAAAGAAGCAAAAAATAAATCATTGTTAAAAATAGAAGAGTCAAAAAAAGACCTTTCTTCTGCTCAAACCCTAAATAAAATCAAAGCTTTATCAATAGATGAAGTTAAAAGCGGTAATGATGATATATCTCAAAAGATTAAAGAAGTATCTTCAATTATCAGGGAAAGGATTAACTAATGGCTGAGGAAATTAATTTATTTGGACAGCTTAAATTTGCATCTCAACATTTATTAAATTTGGGTGTATTTTGTGGAATTTTATATTATTTTTTAAAAAAGCCCGTTTCAAACTTCTTTAATTCTAGGAGTGAAAAAATAGAAAAATCTATTAATTCGGCCAAAGATACTATTGAATCAGCTCAAAAAATTTATGATGAAAATTCAACCAAATTCAATCAAATTGATTCAGAAGTCTCTAACTTAAGAAGCACATCCAATAAAGTATCTGAAAATAAGGTCTCTGAAATTATTGATAATGCGAACTCCATGGTCAAGTTGATAGAAAAAGATACTGAAGAAATTATAAATTTAGAATCAGCCAAAATTAATAATCAAATTGAGGATGAAATTTTAAATAAAGCCGTTGAACTTGTCCAATTTGATTTAAAGAATAGTCATGATGAAAATAAAGATTCTGAAATTATTAGAAAATATTTAAATGAGGTTAAAAAAGATGTCATCAGCTACAATTAATGATTTTCTCCAGGCGATCACATCATCTGATTCTTCCAGAGATGACCTAAACGAGATATATAATTCTTTAGTCAAATTTTCTGAGGTTACATCTGCTAATAAAGAAGTTAGAGTTTTTCTTACTAATGATATTCATGACTCAGAATCAAAATTAACTATTATCAGAGATATAATTGGAGAATCAAGGCCGAGTATTAATTTCTTTAAAACTATTATAGATTTTAATATTTTAAGTGATCTAATATCTTCTTATGAATTTTTCTTAAAGAAGTTAAGGATAATACTCGAAAGAGTTAAAATAGATGTTTATGTTGCTTCTCTAAATGATGAAAAGAAAAAGATAATTAATGATGAGCTCGTTAATATTTGGGGACAAAATTTAGAAATAAATTATAACTTGGATGTTTCTATTATTGGTGGAATTATTTTACAGGTAGAAGATAAACTATATGATGGTTCAATAAGAGGAAAATTAGAAAAATTTAATAATATTTAATAATTAAAAGATAGGAGTTTTAAAATGTCAGAAGGTAATATACAAACGGTTAGCGAGCAGCTTAAAAGTAAAATTAAAGGAATGGATTTAAATTTTAAATCTGATGAGGTCGGTACCGTAACCTCAGTAGGCGATGGTATAGCCAAAGTTTATGGCCTAGATCAGGCTATGGCCGGGGAGTTGGTTTCATTTGACAATGGCATTTTAGGATTAGTTCTGAATCTTGAAGAGGATAGTGTTGGTGTTGCTGTTTTTGGTGAGGATAGTCTTGTTCTTGAGGGGGATAAGGTTAAGAGAACTGGAAAAATTGCCCAAATTGGTGTCGGAGATTCTATGCTAGGAAGAGTAGTTGATGGATTAGGGTCCCCAGTTGATGGTAAGGGCGAAATAGAATCTTCTGATTTTAAGGCTGTGGAAATAAAAGCTCCCGGTGTTATTGCTAGAAAATCTGTAAATGAGCCTTTGCAGACTGGAATCAAAGCTATTGATTCAATGATTCCTATTGGAAGAGGGCAGAGAGAGCTTATATTGGGTGATAGGCAAACTGGAAAAACTGCGATTGCTGTCGACACAATAATTAATCAAAAAGGAAAGGGTGTGTATTGTATTTATGTAGCAATAGGACAGAAGCAATCTACTGTTGCCCAGGTTGTAGAAAAACTCAAGGAGAATGGTGCCTATGAGTATACAACAGTTGTTGCTGCAAACGCTAGTGATCCCGCGCCCTATCAATTTCTAGCACCATTTACAGGATGTGCTATTGGTGAATATTTTAGAGATAATGGAAAACATGCCTTAGTTATTTATGATGATTTAACAAAACACGCATACGCATATAGACAGCTTTCATTGCTGCTTAGAAGACCACCAGGTAGGGAAGCATATCCAGGAGATGTTTTTTATCTACATTCACGTTTATTAGAAAGAGCTGCTAAGATGAGTGATGAATTAGGTGGTGGGTCTTTGACCGCATTGCCTATTATTGAGACTCAGGCAGGAGATGTTTCTGCATATATTCCAACCAATGTTATTTCTATAACTGATGGTCAAATTTATTTAGAAACCGATTTATTTTATTCTGGAGTTAGGCCTGCAATTAATGTTGGTTTGTCGGTATCAAGGGTAGGCGGATCTGCTCAAGTAAAGAGCATGAAAAAAGTAGCAGGAACTTTAAGGTTAGATCTTGCACAATATAGAGAAGTAGAAGCATTTTCACAATTTGCATCTGATCTTGACGAGGCTACCAAGGCTCAACTCGAGAGAGGCTCTAGATTGGTAGAAGCTTTAAAGCAAGGGCAATATGTTCCATTGCCGGTTGAGAAACAAGTCTTATTGGCATTTGCTGTAACTAATGGATTTGCTGATGACGTTGAACCTGACAATATCACAGTATTTGAAGATAAATTATATGAATATTTTGATGCAAACCATAAAGATCTTATGACTTCTCTTCAAACTGATTATTCTGATGAGATTATAGAAAATCTTAAGTCTTCACTTGAGAAATTTAAAGGAGTTTATTCAAGTTAAATGCCAAGCCTCAAGGAAATAAGAAATAAAATTTCTAGCGTTAAAAGCACTAAGAGAATAATGCAAGCCATGAAGATGATTGCAACTGTCAAATATGCAAAAACACAAGTGATGATTAGTTCATTCCGACCCTATTTCGATGCATATAGTAAGATAATTAAGACAGTGTCGAAGATGTCGACTAAGAATGGTGAAAAATATTTAAAGCCTAGAGAATCTAAAAATGATTTGCTAATCCTTATTTCTTCTGATAGAGGACTATGTGGATCTTATAATTCTAATCTATTTAGAAATATTGAAAGAGATGAAAAAGAATTTGGCGCAAAGCTTTTTATTGGTAAAAAAGGAAAAGATTACTTTAAGGATGATAATTTTATAGATAGAGATATTTCTTTTACTGAGAAAGATTTTTTAGAGGTTTCAAAAGAAATATCCCCAATAATATTAGAAAAGTTTCTTAATCAAGAAGTTGATAATGTTTATATAGGATACAACAAGTTTATAAGCGCAATATCACAAGATCCAAGCATAGTCAGAGTTCTTCCATTTGATCTAGAAGATGATGATAATGATTCAGTCTCTGATGTTTTGATAGAACCTGATGTGGAATCTTTTGTAGATATTATTTTTCCTCAATTTTTTAATTTAATTTTTTCTAGCATTCTTCTAGATGCTATTACAAGTGAGCACGCTGCTAGAACTGCAGCTATGGATAATGCAACTAGAAATGCTGATGATATTATCAAAGAGACAACAAAATTATTTAATAAAACTAGACAAGCGTCTATTACAAAAGAATTAATGGATATTGTTAATGGCGCTGAGGCAGTAAAATAAGGAGATAGTTATGAGTACCGAGAATTTTGGAAATGTTATACAGGTTATGGGACCGGTTGTAGATGTTGAATTTGGTGGTGAATTACCGCCAATAAACACAGCGCTCCGTGTTTCCAATAACTTAATTGATGAAAAAGAGTGGAATTTGGTAATTGAGGTTGCCCAACAAATAGGAAGTAAAAGGGTTAGATGTATAGCAATGGATACTACTGATGGAATCAAAAGAGGTGCAAAGGTTTTAGATACAGGCAATCCAATAAGTGTGCCAGTCGGAAAAGCAGCTTTAGGAAGAATGATGAATGTTGTTGGTGAACCTATTGATGGCAAAGGAGATATACAATCAAATGAGCTAAATCCTATTCATAAACCTGCTCCAACTTTTCAAGATCAAAGTACTAAAACAGAGGTCTTCGAAACAGGAATTAAAGTTATTGATTTATTAGCGCCCTTCCTTAAAGGAGGTAAAATTGGTCTCTTTGGTGGAGCTGGTGTTGGTAAAACAGTTTTATTGATGGAATTAATTAATAATGTTGCAAAAGAATATGGAGGATATTCTTTTTTTGCTGGAGTAGGTGAAAGAACTAGAGAAGGCAATGATCTTTACATGGAGATGAAAGAATCTGGTGTTTTAAATAATACAGGCCTTGTCTTTGGACAAATGAATGAACCGCCAGGTGCTAGAGCGAGAGTTGCACTAACTGGACTTACGCAAGCCGAATATTTTAGAGATAAAGAAGGCCAAGATGTTCTTCTTTTTGTTGATAATATTTTCAGGTTCACTCAAGCTGGATCAGAGGTTTCTGCTCTTTTAGGAAGAATACCTTCTGCTGTTGGATATCAACCAACTCTTGCAACTGATCTTGGTGCTTTACAAGAAAGAATTACATCAACCGTTAAGGGTTCTATTACTTCTGTGCAAGCTATTTATGTGCCTGCTGATGACTTAACAGACCCAGCACCTGCAACTACATTTGCTCACTTAGATGGAACTATAGTTTTGTCTAGGCAATTAGCTGAGTTAGGGATATATCCAGCTGTTGATCCACTTGATTCAACATCTAGAATGTTAGATCCAAGAATTGTAGGAGATGAGCATTATAGAGTTGCTAGAGAAGTTCAAAGGATTCTTCAGCGCTATAAACAACTTCAAGAAATTATTGCAATACTGGGTATGGATGAGTTATCAGAACAAGATAAGATCGATGTATCTAGAGCTAGAAAAATCCAGAGATTCCTCTCGCAGCCGTTCTTTGTTGCGGCACAGTTTACAGGTTTAGATGGTAAGTATGTTGCAATTCAAGATACAGTAAAGTCTTTTGATGAAATTCTAAGTGGTGAACTTGATCATTTGCCAGAGCAAGCTTTTTATCTTGTTGGGAGTATTGATGAAGCTAAAGAGAAAGGAGCAAAATTAGGATAATGCCAGATTTGTTTAATCTCAATATTTATACCCCTCAAGGCGTATTGTATTCAAGTTCGGCTAAAAGAATTACTGCTCTCAATTCATTAGGTCAATTTGGTGTCTTGCCAGGGCATACAATTTTCGCATCCGATATAGTTAATGGAGAAATGCAAGTTTTAAACGATAGTGGTGAAGAAGTAGTTTTTGAAGTAGGCGATGGACTAATTAGCGTTGATGCTGATAATGTTACAGTTGCCTTAGAAAGTGGCAAAAAAAAATAATTATTCGTAATAATAGTCTAGACCGGAATGATCAATTGTCTTTTCGCCCGCAAGAATTCTCAAAGTATTTTTTAATTTCATCGACTGTATAAATAAATCATGCTCAGGGTATAGCCCATCTCCATGCATAGGGCTTTTAAAATAAAATGACATCCATTCCTGAATTCCATGCATTCCAGCTCTCTGAGCTAAATCCATAAATATTACTAAGTCCAAAACAATTGGTGCAGCTAAAATGCTATCTCTACATAAAAAATTAACCTTTATCTGCATTGGATATCCTAGCCAACCAAAAATATCAATATTATCCCAAGCTTCTTTTTCATCACCTCTAGGAGGATAATAATTGATTCTAACTTTATGATAAAAGTCACCATAAAGTTCTGGATATATGTCAGGTTGAAATATATGATCTAGAACGCTGAGTTTACTTTCTTCTTTTGTTTTAAAGTTTTTAGGATTATCTAAAACCTCGCCATCTCTGTTTCCAAGAATATTTGTAGAAAACCACCCATTAAGACCTAGCAATCTATTTTTTATTCCAGGTGCTAGAATTGTTTTCATTAGTGTTTGACCTGTCTTGAAATCCTTACCGCATATCGGCACTTTATTTTTTTTACTTAATTCTATTAATGCTGGAATATCAGCAGATAGGTTAGGTGCACCATTTGCGTATGCCGCACCACATTTTATTGCAGCATATGCATAAATCATACTAGGTGATATATCTTTGCTATTATTTTTTAATCCCTTTTCAAATGAAGAGATAGACTTATGTACATTTGATTGTTTTAAAAATATTTCCGTACTTCCACACCAAACCATCACCAGTCTAGAAATCTTTTTTTCTTTTTTAAAAGTTTTTATTTCATCGATTAGCTCTTCAGCCAATTTAAAATAATTTTTCTCTTTCTTTATATTCTTGCCTTTTAAGTTAGTTGCAAACTTTTTATTGAAAACAGCTTTTTTTGGTGAAATTTGACTTAATTCATCTTTTATTATTTCAATCTGATTATTATTGAGGACTCCAGCTTTTAAACATGATTGGTAACAATTATCACCATATACATCCCAACCAAAAAATTCAATATCTCGAATATTTGCTAATGAAATTATATCTTTTATCAATGGGGAGTTTTTGTTTGTTCTTTTTCCTAGCCTTATGGTTCCCATTTCAGATAAAGATCCATAAAGTTCTCCAATATTTTTCTTCTTTGCTAATATTCCAGCAATAAATGTAGTGCTCACAGCACCGGAAATTCCAGGAATAAGTACTCCTAGTTTTCCTGTTGCCTTTTTGACTTTAAATTTTTTTTTCATTAGAGAACTATCTTTTAGAGAATTGAGGACCTCTTCTTGCTTTCTTTTTTCCATATTTTTTACTTTCGACCATTCTAGAGTCTCTTGAAAGCAAGCCTAAAGGTTTTAATTTACTTCTCAAAGATTCATTATATAAAACTAGAGCTCTTGAGATTCCAAGCCTAACAGCACCACTTTGCCCTGTTAGACCACCTCCAAGAACTGAGACATTTATATCAAAATCTTTATCCATATCAGTTATTGATAAAGCTTCTATTGCATGTTTTACCCAAAAATCCCTAGGAAAGTATGTTTTGATGTCCTTCTTATTAACACTTATTTCACCAGTCCCTTTACTTAACCACACTTTAGCGATAGCATTTTTTCTTCTTCCAGTTGCATAATATTTATCAGACAATTTTTATACCTCTAAACTTTCTAATTTTTGAGCTTTATGTGGATGTATGTCAGATCCATAAACTCTTAATCTTGAAATTAACTTATCTTGCCATTTATTCTTTGGCAACATACCTTTCACAGCTTTCTTAATTACCTCAGGTGAATCATCATTCATTAAATCTCGTGCCTTTTTACTTCTTAAGCCACCTGGATAACCGGTATTTCTATAATAGAATTTATGATCAAGTTTTTTTCCAGTAAATATTACTGAATCAGAATTTATAACTACAACAAAATCTCCATTATCATTACCTGGAGTGAAATCAGCTTTATTTTTTCCAATTAAAATTGTCGCAATTTTAGTAGCAAGTCTACCTACCACTTTATCTTTTGCGTCAATAATAAACCATTTTTTTTCTGACATAAATATCTCACAATAAAGAAATTAAGCATATATATTACTGCATTGCATATGCATGTCAAGCAATGCTAACATCCACTAATATTTAATTTTTTATGTTATATTAGAGATAGAGGAGTTTTCATGCAAGTTAGTAAAACATTAGATTATGCAGTTAGATCTTTAAGTTATATGGCCTCATCAAAGGATGAAAATATTACAATTAAGCTTGTTTCTGAAAAACAACATATACCTCATAGTTATCTCGCAAAAATCATGAGAAAGCTTGTTCAAAGAGGTATTTTATCATCATCATCTGGACCGGATGGTGGATATTTTTTTAAGAGAGATCCAAAATCTATATCTCTTAGAGAAGTATATGAAGCTATTGAGGGCGATCTGCAATTAGTTGATTGTATGGATGGAGATCAAGTTTGTGAACTTTTTAAAACGTGCAATCAAAGATCAATATGGGATCACTTGCAACTTAACACTTTAGACTTTTTAAGTAAAATAAGTGTTAACGATTTAGCTTCGAAAAAATTTAATAATTAATAATAGAGGGGTTTATGAGAGAGGAACTTAAGATTGATAATGATCAAGCAACAAAAGAAATGCTTGAAAAAGAAGAATATAAGTATGGTTTTGTAACCGATGTTGATCAAGAAATTTTTCCGCAGGGTTTGAATGAGGAAGTGATAAAGCAAATATCTGCTAAAAAGGAAGAACCCAAATGGCTATTGGATTTCAGATTAAATGCCTATAAAAAATGGCTAAAAATGAAAGATCCTGACTGGGCAAAGTTAAATATTGATAAGATTGACTATAATAAAATGAGTTATTTTGCATCACCTAAAGAAAGTCCCAAGTCACTGGATGAAATAGATCCAGAGATATTAGAAACCTATGATAAGTTAGGTATTCCTTTAGAGGAGCAGAAAATGTTAGAGGGTGTTGCTGTGGATGCTGTCTTTGACAGTGTATCGCTTGTCACTACGTTCAAAGATAAGCTAGCAGAGTTAGGAATAATTTTTTGCTCATTTTCCGAAGCTGTTAAAGAGCATGAAGATATAGTGAAAAAATATTTAGGCAAAGTGATTCCAGCAGGTGATAATTATTTTGCAGCATTGAACGCAGCAGTTTTTACTGATGGATCTTTTGTTTATGTTCCTAAAGGTGTAAGATGCCCAATGGAGCTCTCTACATATTTTAGAATAAATGCAGAAAATACTGGACAATTTGAAAGAACCCTTATAATAGCTGATGAAGGAAGTTATGTTAGCTATCTTGAAGGTTGTACAGCTCCTAAAAGAAGCGAAAGCCAACTTCACGCTGCTTGTGTGGAGCTACTTGCTCATGATGATGCAACTATTAAGTATTCAACTATTCAAAATTGGTATCCTGGTGATAAAAATGGAAAAGGTGGAATTTATAATTTTGTTACTAAAAGAGGGAATTGTGTTGGAAAGAATTCACGTATATCCTGGACACAAGTTGAAACAGGATCTTCTATCACATGGAAATATCCAAGCTGCATTTTAACTGGTGATAATTCTGTTGGTGAATTCTACTCTGTTGCTTTAACAAATAATTGGCAGCAAGCTGATACAGGAACCAAAATGATACATTTAGGAAAAAATACCAAGAGCACGATAGTTTCGAAGGGTATTTCTGCAGGACAAGGTCAGAATACTTACAGAGGACTTGTAAAAGTTAATGAAAATGCAGTGAACGCTAGGAACTATACTCAATGTGATTCAATACTAATTGGGGATAAATGTGGTGCTCATACTTTCCCATATATTGAAATTAAAAATCCAACAGCCCAGCTGGAGCATGAGGCCACAACTTCAAAAGTGGGAGAGGATCAAATTTTTTATTGTCAACAAAGAGGGATGAACGAAGAAGATGCGTTGTCATTAATTGTAAATGGTTTTTGTAAAGAAGTTTTTAAAGAATTGCCCTTTGAATTTGCAGTTGAGGCCGAAAGGCTTCTTAGTGTAAGTCTAGAAGGTAGTGTTGGTTAGAGAAAATACGATATAAGGGGAATTATAAATGTTAGAAATAGTTGATCTTCATGCAAAAATTGAAGATAAAGAAATTTTAAAAGGATTAAGTCTTAAAATTAATGAGGGTGAGGTCCATTCAATAATGGGACCTAACGGATCTGGAAAAAGTACTTTGGCATCAATTCTTGCAGGGAAAGAAGATTACGATATCACTGATGGAGATATTCTTTTTAATGGAGAAAGTATATTAGAAATGGCACCAGAAGAAAGGGCTCAAGAAGGAATTTTTTTAGCTTTTCAATACCCTATCGAGATCCCTGGTGTTACAAATAGTTATTTTTTAAGAGAAGCTCTTAATTCAATAAGGAAATCTAAAGGTGAAAATCCCTTAAAACCAGTTGAGTTTGTTAAAATAGCCAAGGAAAAAATCAAGAATCTAAAAATGGATGAATCACTTTTAAATAGATCTCTAAATGAGGGGTTTTCGGGTGGAGAAAAGAAAAGGAATGAAATATTACAGATGTCCATATTGGATCCATGTATGTCTATATTAGATGAAACTGATTCGGGTTTAGATATTGATGCACTACAAATTGTTGCAAATGGTGTAAATTCTCATCGTAGTCCTGATAAATCTTTTCTTGTAATAACACACTATCAAAGGCTATTAAATTATATAGTTCCCGACTTCGTTCATGTTCTAGTTGGCGGAAAGATTGTTAAGTCTGGAGATAAAAGCCTTGCTTTAGAGCTTGAATCCAAGGGATATTCCTGGCTGGAGAGTTAATTGAGTGAATTTTTAAATAATATAAAAAATCAATTCGAAAAGTTTTGCGGAGAAAATCCATCAAATGATATAGTCAATGACTTTAGAATAAAATCCTTTGAAAACTTTAATAATCTTGGTTTGCCCACTACAAAAGATGAAGACTGGAGATTTACTAATTTAAATGAATTTTACAAAAATCAATATTCTATTCCTCCAACTAAAAAAGAATTTAATAAGAACTTAATATCTAATTCTATTTCAGATCTAGATGCGCATTTTATATATCTCTACAATGGAAAGCTGGTTGAAAATGATAATATTGATAATGTTGTTATTAAAAGTTTGAGCTCGTTCCTCAATGAAGCGGATCTGAATACATTTAATAGATTTGTTGATAATCATAGCGTTAAAAATAGAGATTTTACATTCGAACTTAATTCTGCATTTATAAATGATGGAGTTTTCATTGATGTAAATGAAAAAGCAGTTATTGATAAGCCAATTGTGCTAATTAATTATTTTGATTCATCAACTAGTTTTTCATCATATAGAAATCTTATAAATTTTAATACTCTTTCAAGTGGACAAGTTGTTGAATATACATTTTCGGATAGAGATATTAATTTTTTTTCTAATAAAACTACATCCTTCTTCCTTGGCGATTCTACGAATGTTGAACACTTATCAATAGATGAGAGCAGCTACCATTCCTACATTTTTTCTAACCTTAAGATTAGCCAAACAAATGATTCAAATTTTACAACCGATTCAATTCTAATTGGTGGAAAAATATATAGAAATAATGTTCATCCTGTTCTAAATGGTCAAGGTTCTAATTCAAATATTTTGGGCCTTTATTTATCTAAAGAAAATCAGCATATGGATAATTATATGTTTGTTGAACATGTAGAGCCTAATTGTGGTAGCAGGCAGCTTTATAAGGGATTATTAAAAGATTCTTCAAAGGGAGTATTTCATGGGAGAATTCTTGTTCATAATGAAGCACAAAAAACAGATGCAAAGCAAACAAATAGAAATTTATTACTATCTGATAAAGCACAAGTAGACACTAAGCCACAACTTGAAATATATGCGGACGATGTAAAGTGTACTCACGGTGCAACTACTGGACAAATTGATAAAGAAGCTCTTTATTATTTAAGAGCTAGAGGAATTAATTTAGAAGATGCTAAATTAATAATGATAAGATCATTCACAGAAGAACTCCTTGAATTCATAAATAGTAATTTTATTTTAGAGTTACATAAAAAAATTGTAGAGGAATGGTTTTTAAATTCTGATTTAGCGAAGACTGATTAAAATTAATTTTATATTTTATTAAAAGAAAAGCCTTGACTTACAAATCAAAAAAAATTACAGTAGAAAAAAATAGTGATTTACTATTTTTTAATCTAAAGGGAGGTTTGTTCTGATATGGCAGTAGCAAAGAAAAAAAAGCCCGCAGCAAAAAAAACAACAAAAAGAAAGCCAGCAGCAAAAAAAGCTACAACTAAAAAAACTGTAGCTAAAAGAAAGCCGGCAGCTAAAAAAACTACTAAAAAGAAGACAGTAGCTAAAAGAAAGCCTGCAGCTAAGAAAAAAGTTACTAAGAAAAAGCCGACAGCTAAAAAAGCTACTAAGAAAAAAGTAGTTAAGAAAAAGCCAGCGGCTAAGAAAAAAGTTACTAAAAGAAAGCCTGCAGCTAAGAAAAAAGTAACTAAGAAAAAAGTTACTAAAAGAAAGCCTGCAGCTAAGAAAAAAGTAACTAAGAA
>CAJWZJ010000003.1 GCA_913050245.1 uncultured bacterium
TGAGGGGGTGGTGCCTTCGGGTGTGCGGGTTCGAGTCCCGCCTTCGGCATTTTTTAACTTTTTAGTTATAATCACTATATGAAGACAGGAATAGTAATAGTTGATCATGGTTCTAAAAGAGATGAAAGTAATGCAATGCTTGAGAGAGTCGCAAAATTATTTGCTGATAAATATTCTCATCAGTACAAAATTGTTGAACCCGCACATATGGAGCTTGCTGAACCTTCAATTGAGACAGCATATGAAAGATGTGTTGAAAGAGGAGCACAAAATATAATTATCTGTCCTTTTTTTCTCTCTAGAGGCAAACACTGGAAAGAGGATATTCCAAGTTTAGCCAATAATGCTGCTAAAAAATTTCCTCATACTAAATATCATGTTGCATTACCTTTGGGTGTCGATAGCCTTATACTTGATCTTCTTGATAAGAGGATAGGGGGAGTTCCTGAGTCAGCTTTTAAGCTACCAGCATAATTAATTTTTTGATTTTTGATTTTTGATTTTATCTATTCATTCTTTTCTTTTAGAATATTATTATGATTGTAAAAGGTGGTTTTTTGATTATTGTTGCAGGACCCTCAGGTTCTGGTAAATCCTCTATAACAAAACTTTTGCTTGAATATTTTAAAAATCTAGATTTTTCAATATCGTGCACTACTAGAAAAATGAGGCAAGGGGAAATTGAGGGCGAACATTATAAATTTATAACCCAAGATGAATTTAATTTAATGATAGAAGAAAACAAATTTTTGGAATATGAAAATGTACATAATGAATTATATGGTACTCCAATTGAACCCATAAGTGATTCGGTTAAGTTTGGTCACAGTATTTTATTAGACATTGATGTTAAGGGAGCATATTCAATAATGAATACTAATCATTTTGATTGCTGTTCTATTTTTATAAAAACTCCTTCGATTGAAGTTTTACATGAAAGATTAGTCGCAAGAAATGATTTAACTGATGATCAAATAGAAAAAAGAGTAGCTGAAGCTAAAAATGAATTAAAAAAATCTACTTATTTTGATCACTTAATAATAAATGATGATCTAAGTGAAGCATTTAATGAAGCTAAGAGGATTATTTCAGGTTTATGATTAGGCTAGATGATATCGTTGAAAAAATAACTCCTTATATGACAAGTAAGGATATTGAGGAAGTTAAAAAAGCCTATGCTTATTCTGCAAAAGTCCATGCAGGACAAAAAAGATATTCAGGTGAACCTTATATGATTCATCCTATGGAGGTAACATCAATTTTAGCAGACATCAAGCTAGACAAGGAGTCGATAATTACTGGACTGCTTCATGATACGATTGAAGATACACTGGCTACAGATAAGGATATTAAGAGCCTATTTGGAAAAGATGTATTTAATTTAGTCAATGGTGTAACTAAAATTGGACAAATAAAAATAAGTTCAAAATTTGAGAGACAGGCTGAGAATTTTAGGAAACTAATACTAGCTACTGGTAAAGATATCAGAGTTATAATCGTTAAGTTGGCTGATAGGCTTCATAATGCCCGTACAATAAGTCATTTGCCGGAGCACAAAAAAGTAAATTTTGCACGTGAAACCATGGATTTGTATGCTCCTCTTGCTGATAGATTAGGTATATACTGGATCAGAACTGAATTAGAGGATATATCTTTTAAAATCCTAAAACCTCATGAATTTGCCGAAATTGAATATGCTTTTTCAAATAAAAAAAGTGATTGGGAAATTTATTCATCAGAAATTCAAGGATTACTCAATGAACAGCTCAATAAATATAATATTGAGGCTTCAATCCAGAGTAGATTTAAAAACTTTTATGGAATATATAAAAAAATGCTTTCAAAAGATTTAGATTTTAATAATGTTTTTGATATAAAGGCTTTTAGGGTAATTACTGAAAAAGAATCAGATTGTTATGCAGCATTAGGAGCTGTTCACTCAACTTGGAAGCCAATTCCTGGAAGATTTAAAGATTATATTGCGTTACCAAAGAGTAATGGTTACCAATCTTTACATACAAATGTTATTGGACCCTTTGGCGATAAAGTTGAGGTTCAGATCAGAACAAATGAAATGCATGAGATAGCACAATTTGGTGTAGCAGCTCACTGGAAATATAAGCTTTCCAACCATAAAAATAAAGATTCTTTAGTACATGTTCCAGATAGCATTTTGAAAATTTTTGATACTCAAACTCTCAATGATCCCAAAGAATTTATTGATGCAGTAAAAGATGAATTAATTACAAATTTTGTTTATACCTTTACTCCCGAAGGAGATTTAAAAGAGCTACCAATAGGTTCCTCAGTTATTGACTTTGCTTATTCTATACATAGTGATATTGGAAATTCTTGTTTTGGTGGCCGAGTTAATGATGCTATCGTACCAATTAGCTATAAGCTTAAAAGTGGCGATATGGTTGAAATAATAACAAAATCTGAACAGTATCCAAAAAGAGACTGGTTGAAACATGTCGTAACATCAAAAGCTAAAACAAAAATTCGCTCCGCGGTTAAAAATTCACTTGTATCTGACTCAATTAAAATCGGCAAAAATATTCTATTTCAAAAACTTTTATCATATGGAATTAATATAGAGAAAAAAGAAAATATTAATAAACTTAAAGATTTTATAAATTTAAAAAATATAGAATCATTAGACAATTTGTATATAAAGTTTTCGCTTTCGCAATTGAGTATTGTAGAAATTTTAAGTTACTTTGGAATCGACGTCAAAAGTAAATCCAAAGTTCATAGATCAACTCGTGTAATAGATTCTTCCAATGCTATAGTGGTTGGAGGAAATGATAATGTGATGGTCAGATTTGCAAAATGCTGCTCTCCTATATATGGAGATGAAATAATTGGATATATAACTATTGGAAAGGGTATCTCGATACATAGAATATCTTGCAATCAAATACTAGAGATTGATCCTGCTCGAAAAATAGAGGCCAAGTGGGATAAATCATTTGCCTCAAAATCATCTACAAAACTCAAAGTTTCATGTTATGATAAGCCAGGCATATTGTCTGAGGTATCCAATATTATTGCAAAACATGATTCAAATATTATAAAAATTAATGCTAAACAAATATCATCATTAAAATCTTCTATTTATTTAGAATTATTAGTAAGAGATGCAGATCATTTGAATGATATAGTCGAATCATTATCATCTCTTGGTGATGTTAACGAAGTGGAAAGATTAAAAAATATGAATTTAGAACAGATAGAGCTTAATTTGTAATTCTTTTGTAACAAAATATAATATGCATAGGTTTTGAACAAAAATTTTGAAATAAACAACATATTAAAAGCTATAAAATCTATTATAATCGCTTTACTTTTAGCTTTGGTTATTAGATATGCTTTTTATCAGCCATTTAGAATACCTTCCAAATCAATGCTTCCTAACTTACTAGTTGGCGATCATCTACTAGCCAATAGAATTAATTATGGAACCATGATTCCTTGCTCTGATAAATATATAGTCGATCCACTTAGCGAAATTGAACGAGGAGATGTAATTATTTTTCATTGGCCTGGAGATAAGAATTCGATTTCGTGCCCAAATGGAGGCTTTGTAGGTTTATTATCAATTTATTATATAAAGAGAGTCGTAGGTTTACCTGGTGATACTATAGAAATAATTGGTAAAACAGTATTGGTTAATGGAGAGAAAATTTCTAAAGGATCAGATAAATTTTTTTCAGATGGACCTAATGAATTTGAGGTTATCTATAACAAATTTGGTAATAAAATAATAAATACAATTTATATAAAAGACTATGATGAACGAAATAGTGAATATCTTAAAACTAAAGTTCCTTTAAATAAATATTTTGTTTTGGGAGACAATAGAGATAATAGTTTAGATAGTAGGTTTTGGGGTTTTGTACCAAGAGAGAATATTATTGGAGTACCCTCAATTATACATTTCTCATGGAATAGTGAATTTAAATCTTTTAAAGATATAATAAGAACAGAGAGGTTATTTAAATCAATAGAATGATTTTTCATATTTTATCTGTAGATGATTTGTCTCAAGAGTTTTTACTAGATATTTGGGATGAGGCAATTAAAAACAAAGGTAAGCAAAATGAGAAATTAAAAAATAAAATAATTACTAATCTTTTCTATGAGCCTTCTACACGAACTTCATCTTCTTTTTATAGTGCTATGAGTTTATCTGGTGGAAGTGTAATACCAATTAACAATGTTAAATTTTCATCTGTCTCTAAAGGAGAGTCACTTGAAGATACAATTCAAACTATAAGTTGTATGTGTGATGCTATTGTTTTAAGGCATGATCAAAAAGGTGCTGCAAAACAGGCTGCCGAAGTTAGTAGTGTTCCTGTAATAAATGCCGGTGATGGCAACGGCGAGCATCCAACTCAAACAATTCTTGATGGATTTACGATTTATAATTGTTTTAATAATTCTATTAGTGGTCTCAGAATCACAATGGTAGGTGATTTAAAAAATGGTAGAACTGTAAAAAGCTTAGTGAAACTTTTAAATAGATTTGATAACAATAAATTTAATTTTGTCAGTCCTGAAGAGCTTAAGTTTGACGATAAATTACCTTCAAATTTCTATCAAACGACCGATATTAATGATGTTCTGAGTTCAACAGACGTTTTATATGTAACTCGCGTGCAAAAAGAGAGAGGAAGTAGGCATGATTATGAATTGACATTAGATCAATTAAATATGCTACCCAAAGATTCAATAGTAATGCATCCATTCCCAAGAGTAACCGAAATACCTAAAAGTTTTGACCAAGATAAAAGAGCTAAATATTTTGACCAAATCAAATTCGGTGTATGGTGCAGACAAATTCTCCTCCAAAAGGTTTTATTATAATGAGAACGCTTATTGTAAATGGAAGGGTTTTGGACCCGTCTCAGAAATTAAATAAAAAAATTAACATTGAATTAAATAACAATAAAATTGTTAATTTTTTTTCAAATTCAAAAAAAGCAAAATATAATAATAAAACTTTTAAGATAATTGATGCAAAAGGTAAGATCGTTTCCCCTGGATTTATTGATTTACATGTTCACCTACGAGACCCAGGTCTTAAACATAAAGAGACAATCAAAACAGGATCTCTAGCAGCGGCAGCTGGTGGTTTTACATCCATTGCATGTATGCCAAATACTTATCCTCCCAATGATAACTCCAAGATTACAAAATATATCTTAAATACCGCCGATAAAGATTCCAAAGTTAATATTTATCCTATTGGAGCGATAACAAAAAAACAATTAGGTAAAGAATTGGCAAATATTGAGCAAAATATTAATGCTGGTTGTATTGCGATATCTGATGACGGCTTTCCAGTAACAAATTCTAAATTACTTTATGAGGCTATGACTATTTCAAAAAAATTAGGTGTACCTGTTATTTCGCATTGCGAGGAATGTTCCCTATCTAAAGATGGCGTAATGAATGAAAGTAAATTTTCAAAAAAATTTAATTTACCAGGTATACCGAATTCATCAGAGGAGCTTGGAATCCTGAGAGATATATTTATAGCTGAATATACACATGCTCATTTACATATCTGCCATGTTTCAACTCGGGGTTCAATTGAAATTATAAGAAATGCCAAAAAAAGAGGACTAAATATCACATGTGAAGCTACTCCACATCATTTCAACTTATGTGATGAAGATATTGATATTAAAAATCCAGACTTTAAAATGAATCCTCCTTTAAGATCATATGATGATATGGTAGCTATAAGAAATGGTATTAAAGACGGAACGATTGATATTATTGCCACCGATCATGCACCACACTCCAAAAAAGAAAAATCACTTGGATTTTTAAAATCACCATTTGGAATCATAGGCCTGGAAACCGCTCTCCCATTATCACTAAATCTTGTTAGAGAAAAATATCTAAACTTACAGCAGATGATTAATATGTTGTCTTGCATACCTGCTAAAATATCAAAAATTAATCGTGGTACTTTAAAAAAAGGATCCATAGCTGATATTGTAATCTTCGATGAAAAGAAGAAATATAAATTAACTAGTGATTTCATCTGGTCAAAAAGTATTAATACTCCTTTTATTAATAAGACTTTGATAGGTATGGTAGATAAGACTATTGTCGATGGCAATGTTATTTTTGAGAATAGGAAATAATTCTTTTGAAAATTAACAAAAATTTAGGAATGATTACGCTTGCATCTTTCTTTTTTTTCTATGCTTATCATTCTTATTTAATCCTCCCTGTTCAGATTATGGAGCTGGGTGGGGGAGAGCATGATGTAGGCTTAATAATGTCAGTGGCTGGCGCTAGCACAATATTCTTTACTCCAATATCAGGAATGCTAGGGGATTCTTACAATAAAAAAATATTACTTCTTTCAGGATCTTTAGGACTATGTATAGCAAATTATCTATTTATTCATTTTGATTCGCTTTATTATTCATATATTTTTCTACGATTTATCCAGGGCTGTTCCTTTTCTTTCTTTTTTGTTAGTGCTGGAACATATGTATCTGAATCTATTCATGTTAAACACCAAGCTCAAGCATTAGGGTTTTTTGGAGTTTTTGCTATAGTCAATCATGCTTTAGCTCCCACAGTTTCAACTTATATAGTTAATTATTATGGCTACTCTGCTTTTTTTCTTTCAACTTCTTTAGCATCATTGTTATCCGCATTTATAATTTTTTTCTTGGATAGCAATAAATCAATTGCGAGTCAGAGTAAGAAAGAATCTATAATAGGTTTTATAAATACGCTAAAGAATAAAAAAATATTTCTAATATTTATAATCATGTTCTTAGTTGGAGGAGCATTCGTTACATGTCTAAATTTTAATGCAATATATGCCAGAGAAAATCTTATTGACCCTATAACTTTATTTTTTATTTCTTATACATCAACAGCCCTTATAATGAGAATATTTTTTGGTTGGATACCTGATAAAATTGGAAGACTTAAAACTTGTCACCCAGGTTTAATTGGCTTTGGAATATCAATTGGAATATTATCTTATTCAGATACCTTTATTTTGACTATGCTTTCCGGTGCATTATTTGGTCTATCTCATGCACTTGTATACCCTTCTCTATATTCTCTCGTGTTATCTTTTTCAAATGAAGAAAATAAAACGAAAGCTTTTTCTTTATGTAGTCTTTCATTTACATTTGGAGGTATGATTTTTTCATCAATATACGGATATATTGCAGAAATTTTTTCATTTAGAGTTATGTTTTTATCCTGTAGTATAATAGTCACAATATGTTTTTATTTTTTAGTTAAGAAATTAAAACTAATTTATGAAGAGAGTTAGATAATGGATAATGAAAATGAATATATAAAAGTCAGAAAAGAAAAAATAAAAAAACTAAGAGAAGATGGTATAAATCCTTTTCGAAATAATCTCAAACCAACATCAACAATACAAAATTTGATAGAAAAATATAATGATATAAATCCTGATGATTTCGAAAAAGATGGCAAAAGTTATACTATCGCTGGAAGGATTGTTGCTGTTCGTAGTTTTGGGAAGTCGGCTTTTATACAGATAGTTCAAGATAATAATCGATTTCAGATTTTCATATCGAAAGAATCAATTGGCGCCGATTCGATGGATTTTTTCAAAAAATTTATTGACATAGGGGACTTTATATATTGTGAAGGAGTATGTTTTTTCACTAAAACTAAACAATTAACTTTAGAAGTATCTAAGATTGAACTATTAACTAAGTCATTAAGCCCTTTACCTGAAAAATGGCATGGACTGACAAATGTTGAGACAAGATATAGGCAAAGATACTTAGACTTAATCTCAAATCCTGATGTACGAACTGTCTTTGAATCAAGATCAAAAATTCTTAGTATTATTAGAAAGTTTTTAAATGATAAAAATTACATTGAAGTCGAAACCCCAATTTTGCATAGAATGGCTGGCGGAGCTGCGGCTCGACCTTTTAAAACTTTTCATAATACATTAGATATGGATTTAAAGCTAAGGATAGCACCGGAGCTATATTTGAAGAGATTAATTGTTGGTGGCTTTGATAGAGTCTTTGAAATTGGACGTAATTTTAGAAATGAAGGCATATCAACTCAGCATAATCCTGAATTTACAATGATTGAAATATACCAAGCATATGCAGATTATGAAGATATGATGGACTTAATTGAAACCTTAATATTAAGATGCGCATTAGAATTAAATCTAGAGGAAAATATAAGCTTTCAAGGAAAAAAAATAAATTTGTCCTTACCTTGGCAAAGAGTAAGCATGATAGATTGGACCTCAAATTTTTTAGGTTTTGATGTTTTGAACAATAAGGGAAAATTATTAGAGGTCGCAAAGGAAAAAGGCATTGAGCACTACGGTATTGAAGGTAAAATCATATCAGAAATTTTTGAAGAAAATTATTTTAAAAATGAATATAATCCTGTATTTGTTTTTGATTTCCCTATAGACATATCACCTCTGGCTAGAAGAAGTGACACTAATTTTCAGGTTGCCGATAGATTTGAACTTTATATTAATGGTAAAGAAATTGCTAACGCTTTTTCAGAATTAAATGATTCAGAAGATCAAAAGGAAAGATTCCAAAAACAGACCGACCTTAAAGAGAAAGGTGATGAGGAAGCTAATGATATGGACTTGGATTATGTTGAGGCACTATCATATGGACTTCCACCTACAGCAGGAGCAGGCTTAGGCATAGACAGGCTAGTAATGCTTTTAACAGATTCTCCATCAATACGAGATGTTATTTTATTCCCTCATATGAGAGACGAATGATATTTATAAGTTTTTTAACCAAAAAGTACTTTTCATCAATATTTTCTAATAAATCACTAAGATTGCCAATATTAATTTCAATTATTTCCATAGGAATATCTATTTTTTCTTTAATGGTAGTTATGTTTGTAATGAAAGGATTTGAAGTAAAAGTTCAAAATAAGATACTTTCTAATTTTCCACATATTATGATTACAAATAAATTAAAAAAAGATTTAAATGGAATATCAAATATTGATTCTTTTCAAGAAAGTATTGAGGGATATGGAGCATATATCAACAAATCTGGATTTGAGATTATTAAAATTAAAGGATTAGCGGGAGACCGAATAAAATTTAAAAAACAAGAAAATACATCATATAATTTTGCTTATATATCAAAAGATTTTTCATACACTACTGGTATCGATAATAATGAAACTTTTGAAATTTTTGTCCCCGCACCTAATACCTTAAAAAAAATAAAGAAAATCCAAATCAAGGTTTTGGGTGAATTAGAGATAGAGCAAAATGTACCGACAATATTCTTAGATTTTGATAAAGCTGAAAAACTAATTCTTTCTAAAAGCTTAATCGAGGTAAAACTTTTTGATCCATTTAAATCAAAAGAAACAATGAGTGAAATAATTACCAAAAATAATAATTTAAAAGGTCAAATTATTGATTGGCAAACAATTAATTCAAATTTATTTAATATTATGAAATTAGAGAGAATTTCTTTAGGTGTATTCCTATCTTTTTTGATTCTTATTTCTTGCACAACAATTTATTCAAATACCAATACCATGATTTTTCAAAGAAAAGAAGAGATTGCAACCTTATTGATATTAGGAGCTAAGAAAAAAGATATTTTAATTGTTTTTGTACTCACTAATTTTTTTATTTCTTTAATAGGTTATCTGGTAGGTTCATTAATAGCCTATGCTAGTACTAAAATTTTAGATAACAAAAATTTAATTGATACACTTGGAGTAAATTTAAGTTTTTATGGAATAGACGGATTTCCTATAATTTTTTCGACATACTATTTTAATATGATTTCAGTTTTCTCATTCATTTTAATAATTTTAGCAACTTTTTTACCAACGACTTTTTATTTAAGAAAAAATATTGATGATTTAATTGTGAGAGTTGGCTGATGTTAAAAATTAAGAAAATATCAAAAAAATACCATGATACTGAAGAAATTATTTATAAAGATTTAGAAATTAAAGAAGGTGAATTCATTTCAATATTAGGACCATCAGGATCCGGGAAATCTACTTTTATTGATTTGATATCATTCTTAAAAGAAGCCACTACAGGCGAGATAGAAATATTTGGTAATACTTTTAGTAAACTAAAAGATAAGTCTCTAATAAATTCTCTTAGAAAAGACTTGGGCGTTATGTCTAGTAACAGCCAGCTAATTTCTTCATTAAATATTAAAGAAAATATCAAATTGCCATTGTTAATTCATAAAGTAAATGATAGCCAGGAATATTTTGATATGTTAATTGATAGATTAAATTTAAAAAAAATTTTATATAAATATCCTTCTAGTCTATCATCTGGTGAAAAGCAAAGATCACTATTAGCCAGAGCTGTAATATTAAAGCCAAAACTACTCATTGCTGATGAGCCTACTGCTAATTTAGATTCCAATAATACCCATCAGCTAGTAAATTATCTTATATATTTGAATGATGTTCTTAAAACTACTATAATAGTCGCAACCCATGATGATATTGTATCTAATGCATCAAAGAGGATTTATGAGCTGAAAAAATGAAATTAAAACTATTTGTTATATTTAGCATTATTTATCTAATTTCAACACCTTGCTTATATTCAAAAATAAATTCAAATGAATTAGTTGCCGGGAAAGAAATATATAAGATTGAATTCTTTGGAAACAAAGTAGTAAAAGATGATAGAATTTCCGATATCATAGGTTCACAAATTGGAACAATATATGATGATGAGATAATTAAAAAAGATATAAAAGAGCTTTATAAAACTAGTTATTTTTATAAAATTGATATTGTAACAAAATTAATTAATGAAAAAGTTTTATTAATTTTTAGATTCGAAGAAAACCCAGTATTAGCTGATATTAGAATTTCTGGAAATGATAAAATTACTGAGAAGGAAATCCTTGAAGTTCTACCAATTGAAAAAGGAAAGCTAACAGCAAGAGATACTTTAGATGTAGCTAAGGCGATTACAGAGCAATTTTATTTATTAAAAGGATTCAATAAAGTTTCTATAAGTGAGAAAATAACACCTATTGGTCAAGGTGCAATTCAGTATTCGATGAAAATAAAAGAGGGCAAAAGAGGGTACGTAAAAGGAATTGTGATAAAAGGGACAAATAATGAGAACGTTAAAAAAATTCTTAAAAATCTTGAAACGAAAACAAAATGGGTTTTTTCACCCATAACAGGTCGAGGTAGATTATCTGAAGATATAATTGATGCTGATAGAAGTAAGGTAAGAGCTTTTTTCTTAAATAATGGATACATAAATGTAAAGGTTTCAAAACCAAGAATAGAATATGTTGAGCAAAAAGATGGATATCTAGTAGTTTTTGATGTCGAAGAAGGTCAAAGATATAAAGTTGGTAGCATAACTTTTAGTGGCGATCTTTTTGAAGATTTAGATTTGGCAGATTATACGATACTAGATGATGAAGAGTATTTTAGTTTAGAGAAAATGAATGAAGATATAGAAAATCTTACTATTGTATATGGTGATAAATCTTATGCCTTTGCAAACATTGATCCTATATTTAACCAGGATGATGATCTTTTGTCAGTCTCTATTAAATACAATATCGAAAAAGGAGAAAAATATAAAGTTAATAAAATTAGCATATTCGGAAATACTAGAACAAGAGATAAGGTTATAAGAAGAGAAATACAGATCAAAGAACAAGAAGATTATTCTGGAACAAAAATAAAAAGGTCTAGAACTTTTATTAACAGAAGAAATTTTTTTGAATCTGTCGATATAAAAGAAGTTCCATCAGAGGACAAACCTAATTATTTAGATTTAGAGGTTACAGTTGATGAAAAGCCTACTGGTTATTTCAGTATTCAAGGTGGTTACAGTTCAGTTGAAGCTCTTTTATTAGGGATTCAGATTCAGGAAAATAATTTATGGGGTTATGGAAAATCTTTGGGAGCATCAATAACTGTTGGTACAGTCAGTCAAAACTTTTTAATTGATTATTTTGATCCATACTTTTTAGATACTACCTATCAATTTGGTTTACAATTATTTAAAAGAGAATATCAGTATATAGATTATGATAGAGAAAGGTGGGGTGGAATAGTTCAGTTTGGTAAAGAGTTAAATACATGGACTTTTGCTCGAGTTAAATATAGATATGAAAGTATTAAAGTCGATGATTTAGCATCAGCTGCCACTGAGGTATTACAAGAAAGTAAGGATAAAATAAGTGCAATAACCTTAGGCTTAACTTATGATACTAGAGATAATTTTATGGATCCATCAAGAGGTATTAGTTCTAGCGTATACATTCAAGAATCTAATAGCTATTTAGGTGCAAACCTGCATTTTACTGAGTATACAGGGTCTTTTGGAAAGTATTATAGTATTAAAGAAAACCACACACTGGCTTTTTCAGCTGAAGGCGCTTTTATAGATTTTAGAAATGCCGGAGATAGGCTGATTGTTTCAGAAAGGTATTATCTTGGTGGTCCTGAAAACTTAAGAGGATACAAATTTGCCAGGGTCTCACCAAGAAGAACTCTTTCCAACGGTAAATTTGTAAGAATAGGTGGAAATAAATATGTTTATTCTGCATTAGAATACTTATATCCACTTGCCATGGAAACAGGACTTAAAGGAATATTGTTTTTTGATGTTGGTCAAGCCTATGAGGAGACAGAAACAATAGATACTAACCCATGGGATATGAAGAAAGATATTGGATTTGGATTTAGATGGCTATCACCTGTTGGCCCTCTTAAATTAGATTTTGGTTTCCCAGTTGGCAAAAGGAGATCTGATGAAAGTAAATATGAGGTTCAGTTTTCTTTTGGCTCTGTATTCTAGTATAATAAATAATCCCGGAGGTATTTAATGAAATTATTATTAAAAATTTTTGTATTACTTATAAGTTTTGGAATATTTACTTCAGACTTAGCTTTATCAGAAGAAGTTAAATCTGAGAAATCATTAAAAGTTGCAGTGGTTAACTTTCAAAGATTAGTAGTAGAATCTAATATTGGTAAAAAGTATTTAAAGTCTGCTAAATCAAATATAGAAAAAAAACAGAAAATATTATCAAAGTTGGAAGATCAAGTAAGATCCATGAGGGATAAGTATGATGAACAAAAACTTGTTCTTGATGAAAAGGCAAGAGATGAAAAAGGAGAAGATTTAGCATACAAAATAACAGAGCTTAGACGAAAAAGAGAAGACTTTGAATCTGAAATTAAAATTCAAGATTCTAAGTTCCAAAGAGACATAATGAGAAATGCGATGAGTTCTGTAAAGGTAGTTTCTGAACAATTAGGATTTGATATAGTTTTATCTACGCAGGCACCCGGATTAATGTATTTAAGCCCTTCACTAGATATAACTGATAAAGTTTTAGAGCAAATGAATAACTAAGTCATGGAGTTTGGTTTAGAAGAAATAAAAAAATATTTACCTCATAGAGAACCTTTTCTTTTTGTTGATAAAGTTCTAACTCTAAATCCTGGTAAAGATATATCTGGCTCTATTAAATTCAATGATGACTCTTTTTTCTTTAAAGGTCATTTTCCAAACAGGCCGGTTGTACCTGGTGTAATCATAATTGAATCTCTAGCACAGCTTGGTGGTTTATTAATATATAAGTCCTTTGAAAAAGATTTGCTAGGCAAAGATCCAGCATTAATTGCTGTTGACTCTGCTAAATTTAAATCCCCGACATTACCAAATGAAGAATTAGACATTAGAGCAGAGTTAATAAAATCAAAACTAAATATCTTTAAAATATCAGGAAAAGCCTACAAAGAAGATAAGCTTATAGTTGAAGTTGGTATAACAGCTACAGTCTTAAAATAATATTATTCTTACAAGATTGAGAATCTACATGTCGTATGTTAATATACGGCTTTATATTTTTGCTGGCGTAGCTCAGAGGTAGAGCAGCTGATTTGTAATCAGCCGGTCGGGGGTTCAATTCCCTTCGCCAGCTAAAAATGGGGGATATGGCAGAGTGGACAAATGCATCAGACTGTAAATCTGACGGCGCAAGCCTACGGTGGTTCGAATCCATCTATCCCCAAAATTAACGCGGGAGTAGCTCAGTTGGCTTAGAGCATCTGCCTTCCAAGCAGAGGGTCGCGGGTTCGAGTCCCGTTTCCCGCTTAATGCCCAGGTAGCTCAGTGGTAGAGCACATCCTTGGTAAGGATGAGGTCGGCGGTTCAATCCCGCTCTTGGGCTGGGATTAGATTTTTAGTAACTTTTGTTGTTACTTATAAAGTTGAGAGGTAAATTTATAGTTATGGGAGATAATATAGTTGTTGTAGCGCTTGAATGTCAAGGATGTGATGGAAAGAATAGATATCATATCAGAAAAAATAAGAAAGTTCAGCGTGATAAATTAGAAATTAAAAAATATTGCAAATTATGCAATAAGCATTTAATTCATAAGGAGACTAAATAGGGGTGTAGCTCAGTTGGTAGAGCGACGGTCTCCAAAACCGTAGGTCGGGAGTTCGAGACTCTCCACCCCTGTTAGGAGATTTTTTAATATGTTGATTAAGTTTTTTAATGATATTAAAAGTGAATTAGGAAAGATTTCTTGGATAGACAAATCTGAGAATATTAAGTCTACAGCTGGTGTTGTTGTTGTAACAATTATATTGGGTGTAATCTTACTTCTAATTGATCTATTATTCTCTAAGATAACAGAATTATTTTTAGGTGGTTTTTAATAATGTCAGAAAAATGGTATGTGGTTCATGTTAGTACAAGCTTTGAAGATACAGTAAGAAGATATATATATGAACAAATGAAATTAGATAAGTGTGACGGAATGATAGCAGATGTCTTGGTTCCAACTGAAACAATTGAAGAGCAGTTGAAAGGTGGAAAAAAGAAAACCACAGAAAAGAAATTTTTTCCTGGCTACCTATTAGTTAAAACTGATTTGAATGATGAGTCATGGCACTTCTTAAGGAATATTCCAAAAGTAATTGGGTTTGTTGGAGGTAAAATTAAGGATGGTAAATTAGATCCAGATTCAGTTCCAACAGTTGAACAATCGGAAATTGATAAAATGAGAAATAAAATAGAAGAGGGTACTCTAAAACCTACTCCTAAAATAATGTTTGAAAAAGGAGAGTCTGTAAAAGTAATTGAGGGACCATTTGAGAGCTTTACAGGAATAGTTGAAGAAGTAAAAGTTGAAAAAGGTAAAATACAAGTTATAGTTGAAATCTTTGGTAGAGCAACACCAATTGATTTAGATTTTAATCAAGTGGAGAAAATTTAGTGAAAAAAATCGCTGGCAGTTTGAAATTATTATGTGAAGCAGGGAAGGCTTCTCCAGCACCTCCTATAGGTCCAGCTTTAGGGCAAAAAGGTGTAAATATTATGGAATTTTGTAAGGCTTTTAATGCTGAAACACAAAATCAAGAAGGTACTTTACCAGTTGTTGTCACAGTTTATGAAGATAGATCCTTTAGTTTTCAAGTTAAAACTCCGCCTGTCTCTTATTTAATTAAAAAAGCTGCTAATGTAAAAAAAGGTTCTAGCACTACACCAATTGTTAAAGTGGGTAAAATATCAAAATCTCAGATTGAGGATATTGCGAAAACAAAGATGGTAGATTTAAATGCAAATGATGTTTCCGCAGCAATGAAAATTGTTGAAGGAACTGCAAAAAGTATGGGAGTAGAGGTTGATAACTAATGGGAAAATATCAGCAAAAAAGAGAGTCAATTAATGATATGGTTGATAAAAATAAACTTTATAGCATCAAGGATGCCGTTGAGATTTTAAAGAAAATAGATTCCTCAAAGTTTGATGAAACTATTGATGTTTCTGTACAACTTGGAATAGATCCTAAAAAGTCAGATGAGCAAATAAAATATGCAGTTGTCCCTCCACATTCATTAGGTAAAACTGTAAAAGTTGTAGCTATCTGTAATGGTGATTTCATTTCTAAAGCAACTAACGCAGGCGCGGATTTTGTTGGTGGTGAAGAAATTATTGAAAAAATTATGAACGAAAATTGGGTTGATTTCGATGTAGTTATAGCTATACCCGAACTTATGCCCAAGGTTGGTAAATTGGGTAAAGTCCTTGGACCCAAAGGCATAATGCCAAGCCCAAAGATGGGAACTGTTACAAAAGATATAGAAAAAGCTGTAAAAGAGTCAAAGCAAGGAAGAATTGAGATTAAAAATGATAAATTAGCATTAGCTAATTTCCCTGCGGCAAAAAAATCATTTGAGATAAATAAAATTCTTGATAATATTTATTTTTTAATGGATTCATTGATCTCATCAAAGCCTTCGTCTTCCAAAGGAATTTTTATGAAAAAACTTTCTATATCTTCCACAATGGGGCCAGGAATTAAAATAGATGTCTCATCTCTTAAAGATGAAATTAAAAATGGAGTAACCGCATAATGTTAAGAAAAGAACAAAAGGAAGTTATAGTTCAAAATTATTCTGGCGCTTTTACATCTACACCTTCTTTTCTCTTGATTAACTATTCAGGTGCTAAAGTTTCAGAGTTTGAGAGCTTAAGAAAGGCTTTTAATAAGTTAGATACTAAAATATCGGTGGTTAAAAATTCTTTATTGCAAAAAGCTACCAAAGATACTGATTTTGAGGAACATTTTGCTCAACTAAAAGGTGAAACAGCCGTTGCTCTATTAAATGATAATTATGTTGAAGCCGCTAAATCATTCATGGATATTAAGAAAGAAAGTCCAGTATTTGATATTAAATTTGGATATATTGATGGAAATATAATCACTATTCAGCAACTAGAGTCAATCTCTAAGCTACCATCAAGAGAAGTTTTAATT
This sequence comes from uncultured bacterium, assembly GCA_913050245.1. Taxonomy (GTDB): domain Bacteria; phylum Desulfobacterota_D; class UBA1144; order UBA1144; family UBA1144. The sequence goes on from CAJWZJ010000003.1 coordinate 16,837, forward strand.
GGTCAATTTCTTTCGGTATTAAATCAGCCAATAATTAAGTTTCTTTATGCTGCTAAGTCTATACCTTCAAGTTTGGTAAATGTTTTAAATAACTTGAAAGATAAAAAATAACCATATATAATACGAGTTCAATATTCGGAGGATAAAATGCCTGAAGTATCAAGAGAAGACGTTATCAGTTATCTAGAAAATGCAAATTTATTAGAGATTTCTGAGTTAGTTAAGGACATTGAAGAAAAATTCGGTGTTCAAGCTGCTGCACCTGTTGCAGTTGCGGCTGCACCAGCTGGAGGCGCCGCACCAGCGGAAGCAGGCGGTGAAGAAAAAACAGAGTTTGACATTACATTAAGTGATGCCGGCGGTGAAAAAATAAAAGTTATTAAAATTGTTAGAGAAGTCACAGCACTTGGACTTAAAGAAGCTAAAGAGCTTGTTGAGTCTGCACCTAAGCCCCTTAAACAAGGTGTGAAGAAAGAAGAAGCAGACGAAATTAAAAAGAAATTAGAAGAAGTCGGCGCAAAAGTCGAAGTAGCATAGTTCTTTTTAATCATTTATAAGTCCAAGAGGTGAATTTTTGCAAAAAGAAAACGTTCTTTTAACTAAACGTAGAAAAAGTTTTAGAGATAATATTAAATCGGTAACTGAGATTCCAGATCTTCTCAGTGTTCAGAAAGAATCATTTAATTTACTTGTTCAATCTGATATTGAGCCCGAAAAAAGAGAAAACATAGGCTTAGAAAAAGTCTTTAGAGCATCTTTTCCTATTGAAGATTATCAGGGTAGAGCATCCCTGAGTTATGTTTCATATAGGGTTGAAGACCCTAAATACAGCATTTCTGAGTGTAAATTAAAAGGCTATAACTATCAATCAGCTATTTATGTAAAGTTTGACCTCTGTACTTGGGAATACGATTTAGATGAAAATGAGAATCCTATATTAGAAACTAAACGTGTTAAAGATATAAAGCAGCAAGAGGTATTTTTTGGAGAAATTCCTATTATGACTCCTAATGGTGCATTTATTATCAATGGAACTGAGCGAGTAATTGTTAATCAGCTTCACAGATCACCTGGTGTTTTTTTTGATGCTCAAAGAAGTTCCAAAGATTTATCTTCAACTGGAAAAACTAGTTTTACCGCAAGAATAGTTCCACAAGATGGAAGATGGCTAGATTTTGAATTCGATTCTAAAGATATTTTATTTGTAAGAATAGATAGAAAGAAGAAATTTCATTCAACTCTTTTGATGCTTGCCCTTGGTGAAGAGATTGATTCTATTTTAAAAAGTTTTTATCAACTAGAGAAAATCACTTACAATGGCAAGGGTTTTACCAAAGATATAAATTTTGATTTGCTTCCATATCAGAGAGCCACATATGATATTAAAGATTCAAAAGGTAATATTATTATCCGAGAAAATAGAAGATTTAATACAAGAATAATTGAGAAGATTCAAGAATTAGGTATGACATCGCTTGAAGTTCCAGAGGATGAACTTATAGGTTCATATTTAGTAAAAAGAATAGATGGAACATATGACAAAGATGATCCAATTGATTCAAGAATTACTGAAGAAATTACCGAAGAAACTGTAGAATATATCAAAGATAATAACTATAATAATTTTGAAATTTATTTTGTTGATAACAATTTCTTTTCTAGCTCTCTAGTCTTAACAATCAATGAAATGATATCAAAAACTAAAGTTTTGACTAAAGATCAAGCTGTATCAGAAATTTATAAAAAGTTTAGACCAACTGATCCACCAACTCCTAAGGTAGCAACGACTTTTTTTGAGAATATGTTTTTTAGTGAAGATACTTATAGACTCTCAAAAGTTGGCAGGATGAAAATTAATTACAAATTGAATCATGGTGTTGCGAATTCAAAATTATGTCTCGACCCTCGTGATATTTTAGAATCATTTAAATATTTATTGCTTCTTAAATCAGGTAGAGGTGAGGTTGATGATATTGATCATTTAGGAAATAGAAGAGTAAGAACCGTTGGCGAATTAATAGAGGATAGATTTTTTGTTGGTTTAGAAAGATTATCAAAAAGCATTAAAGAAAAATTAATGTATAACGTGGTTGATGAAATGTTTCCATCAGACATTGTTATTCCTAAAAGTGTTACTTCTGTTGTTAAAGAATTTTTTGCAACTGGACAATTATCTCAATTCATGGATCAAACTAATCCTTTATCAGAAATTACTCATAAAAGACGATTGAGTGCTCTTGGCCCAGGAGGTTTGACCAGGGAAAGGGCCGGTTTTGAAGTTAGAGATGTCCATTCCTCACACTATGGAAGGATATGCCCAATAGAAACACCAGAGGGACCAAATATTGGTTTAATTTCAAGTTTGAGTACATATTCAAAAATAAATGAGCATGGTTTCATATTAACCCCTTATAGAGAAGTCAATGATTCTAAGGTTACAAATAAAATTAAATATCTAAATGCCTTGGAAGAAGAAGATTATATTATTGCACAAGCAAATGCTGAGATCGATGATAATAATATATTTGTTAATGATACTGTAGATGCAAGAAATGCTGGGGAATTTGAAGTGGTATCTAAAGAAAATGTCCAGTTGATGGATGTTTCACCTGCCCAACTTGTTTCTGTATCATCATCACTAATACCTTTCTTAGAACACGATGATGCAAATAGGGCTTTGATGGGATCAAATATGCAAAGGCAAGCTGTTCCACTTCTTAAGTCTTCCGCACCACTTGTTGGAACTGGTTTTGAAAAAAATATTTCTAGAGATTCTGGTGTTAACATTATTGCAAAGAATAATGGAGTTGTTGATTATGTTGATTCTTCTAAAATAGTTATTAAAAAAGACGATACTTCATCTGATGAAATGTCGGATATATATGATTTAATTAAATTTCAACGTTCAAATCAAAATACATGTTGGAATCAAAAACCAATTGTTAAAAAAGGCCAAAAAGTCCTAAAAGGTGATATTATAGCCGATGGACCATCTACCGAATATGGAGAACTTGCATTAGGTAAAAATGTTTTAATAGCTTTCATGGCATGGGGAGGCTATAACTTTGAAGATGCAATTTTAATCAGCGAAAGACTTTCAAAAGAAGATACTTTTACCTCCCTTCACATTGAAGAATTTGAATGTATTTCAAGAGAGACAAAGCTTGGTAAAGAAGAAATAACCAGAGATATTCCAAACGTTAATGAAGATAATTTAACTTATTTAGACAAAGACGGAGTAATTCAAATTGGCGCAGAAGTTAAACCTAACGATATCTTGGTTGGAAAAATTTCACCTAAAGGAGAAACTCAGTTATCTCCTGAAGAGAGACTTCTTAGAGCTATCTTTGGTGATAAAGCTGGTGATGTTAAAGATACCTCATTAAGAGTTCCTCCGGGTGTTAATGGAATTGTCCTCGATGTTAAAACATTAGTTTCTAGATTAGGCGATAAACAAGATCAATCAAGATCTGGATCACCAGAAGTTTTAGAGTTAAAACTAGAATTACAGAAAGAGCAAGATTATATTATTAATGAGGCAAGATCAAAACTTAAAAATATTTTTGTAGGAAAAGTTTCAAACAATGACGTAAGATCAAGTCGTAAGATTGTTTTAAAGAAGACCAAAGAGATTACTGAAGAGGCTTTTATGCTGGTTCCTTATGAGAAAATTATTAGCATCGAGTTTGATCAGCGTGATTCAAATTTAAATGAAATAGAATCAATCTTAAAAATATGTAATGAAAAAATTGAAAGCGTCTCGGATAGAATAAATACTGAAATAGAGAAATTGTCACAACCAGATGATTTACAACCTGGTGTTTTAAAAGTAATTAAAGTTTATGTTGCTGTTAAAAGAAAACATCAAGTTGGTGATAAAATGGCTGGAAGGCATGGAAATAAGGGTGTTGTTTCAAGGGTTCTACCAGTTGAAGATATGCCTTATCTTCCAGATGGTACACCAGTTGATATGGTGCTTAATCCTTTAGGTGTTCCTTCACGAATGAATGTAGGACAGATTCTAGAGACTCATCTAGGATTAGCTGCTAAAGCCTTAGGCAGTCAAATTGACTTAGAGCTAAAAAATAAATTTCCTAGTACGGAAAAACTTAGAGAAATTATAGGTAATTTCTATAAGAATGATCTTGATTACATTAATGAGATAAAAAAACTAAAGGAAGAAGATTTTCTGGATTTGGCAAAAAGATTGTCTGATGGTGTTCCTGTTGAGACACCAATATTTGAAGGTGTTAAAGAGTCTGATATAAGAGCTTTATTAGCCGAAAATCATTTTCCTGAAGATGGAAAACTAACACTTTTTAATGGACAGACCGGTGAAGCATTTGATCAGCGAGTAACCGTTGGAATAATGTATATGATTAAGCTCCATCATTTGGTTGAAGAAAAAATTCATGCAAGAGCAATTGGTCCATACTCTTTAGTTACCCAGCAGCCGCTTGGAGGAAAGTCCCATTTTGGTGGACAAAGACTAGGAGAAATGGAAGTCTGGGCCTTAGAAGCTTATGGAGCAGCAAATACTTTGCAAGAGTTTCTAACTGTTAAATCTGATGATGTAATTGGTAGAACTAGATTATTTGACTCTATAGTTAAAAATAAATTAAAGTTTGAACCTGGAATTCCTGAATCTTTCAATGTTCTAACCAATGAATTAAAATCATTGGGTCTTAATATTGAAATGATGGATAAAAGTGAGGAAGTAGAAGTTGAAAATTAAACTTTTGGAGGTTTCTTCATGCTAGACATGGGAGTACTTTTTGATAAACCTAAAAATCCTTCTGATTTTAAATCTATTAAAATCAGTATTGCTTCTCCTGAGGAGATTAAAGAATGGTCATATGGTGAAATCAAAAAGCCAGAAACTATTAATTATAGAACCTTTAAACCTGAAAAATATGGTTTATTTTGTGCCAAGATTTTTGGTCCTGTTAAAGATTTTGAATGTCTTTGCGGTAAATATAAAAGACTTAAGCATAGAAATCATACTTGTGAGAAATGTGGTGTTGAAGTTATTTCCAGCAAAGTCAGAAGATTTAGAATGGGTCATATTGAACTATGCTCACCTGTAGCACATATATGGTTTTTAAAAAGTGTCCCAAGTAGAATTGGTTCTTTATTAGATATGACACTCAAAGATTTAGAGAAAGTTTTATATTTTGAATCTTATGTTATTACAGATCCGGGAGATACTGGTTTAAAAATTGGACAAGTTATATCTGAAGATGCTTATAGAAAACTAATTGATGATAATTTCTTTCTATTGGTAGGTATGGGTGCTGAAACAATCAGAACTATGTTACAAGAAATAGATTTAGAAAGCTTATCAGTTGAACTAAAGCAAGATTTAAGATCTACTAGTTCGCCACTCAAAAAGGTCAAGCTTTCAAAAAGATTAAGAATAGTTGAAGCTTTTAGAAATTCTGGAAATAAGCCAGAATGGATGATACTTAAAAGATTACCTGTATTACCTCCAGATTTAAGACCACTAGTTCCATTGGATGGTGGTAGATTCGCTACTTCAGATTTAAATGATCTTTATCGAAGAGTTATAAATAGAAACAATAGATTGAAAAAATTAATGGAACTTGGTGCCCCAGATATAATCATAAGAAATGAAAAAAGAATGCTTCAGGAATCAGTTGATGCCCTTTTCGAGAATGGAAGACGTGGTAGACCAGTTTTAGGACATAACCATAGGCCATTAAAAAGCTTAAGTGATATTATTAAAGGTAAGCAAGGTAGATTTAGACAAAATCTCCTAGGTAAAAGAGTAGATTATTCGGGTAGATCTGTAATTGTTGTTGGCCCACAATTAAAACTACATCAATGTGGATTACCAAAAAAAATGGCCTTAGAACTTTTCAGACCATTTATTTATCAAAAACTAGAATTATGGGGTCATGCGGCAACAATTAAAATTGCTAAAAATTTAGTTGAACAGCAAGCTCCTATTGTTTGGGATGCATTAGATGATGTTATTAAAGAGCATCCTGTGATGTTAAATAGAGCTCCTACACTTCATAGGTTAAGTGTTCAAGCTTTCGAGCCTGTACTAGTTGAAGATAAGGCTATTCAGCTTCATCCTTTAGTTTGTCCTGCTTTTAATGCAGATTTTGATGGGGATCAAATGGCAGTTCATGTTCCCTTATCTGTAGAAGCACAAACAGAATGTAGAACTTTGATTATGTCTACAAATAATATTCTATCCCCTGCCCATGGTAAGCCTATTATTTTACCATCTCAAGATATTGTTTTAGGGATATATTACATAAGCAGAGAAGTTCCTGGAGTAAAAGGTGAAGGAAAATCTTTCTCTTCAATTGAAGAGTTAAGATCTGCTTTTGATTTAGGCAATATACATATTCATGCAAAAATAAAAATCAATATTAACGGAATAGTTCAAGATACAACGGTTGGAAGATCTTTAATCTTTGAGGTCATGCCTGATGAAGTTCCTTTTGAGTTAGTCAATAAGTTGATGACAAAAAAAGCAATAGAGGAACTCATAGATACTACATTTAGAATATCAGGCGGTAAAAGTACTGTTCTTCTTGCTGACAGATTAAGGACCTTGGGCTTTCAACACTCAACAACATCAGGAATATCAGTCTCAATTGCTGATATGATAATTCCTGATGAGAAAAATGTATTAATTCAAAAAGCTGAGAGTGAAGTAGGAAATATTAAAGATCAATATTTACAAGGTCTTATCACTGAAGGAGAAAGATACAATAAAGTTATTGATGTTTGGGCTAGAACCGGGGATGAAATTGCCAATAATTTGATGGACAGAATTGCTTCTCCAGATGAACAGAAAGATGATAAGGTTGATAATGTTCCTAGCAGTAATCCAATCTTCATGATGGTTGAATCAGGAGCTAGGGGAAGTCAATCACAAGTAAGACAGTTAGCTGGAATGAGAGGCTTAATGGCAAAACCTTCCGGTGAAATAATAGAAACTCCAATTACCTCCAATTTCAGAGAGGGTCTTAGTGTTCTTCAATATTTCATATCAACTCATGGAGCTAGGAAGGGACTTGCTGATACAGCTTTGAAAACTGCAAATGCAGGGTATTTAACTAGGCGTTTGGTTGATGTTGCTCAAGACGTAATGGTTACAGAATATGACTGTGGAACTAAGGAAGGAGTTGAGCTCACACAGCTTGTCGAGGGTGGAGAGGTTGTTTCAAGTGTTGGTTCAAGAGCCTTAGGAAGAATTGTTGCAGAGGATATTATCGATCCTTTAAGTGGTGAAAAAATATTAGCTAGAAACCAAGAAGTTGATGAACAAGCTGCTAAAAAAATTGACAGCATTCCTGGATCACCTAGAATTAAAATTCGTTCTGTTCTAACTTGCGAATGTGAGTCTGGTGTGTGCGCGCTCTGTTATGGAAGGAATCTTGCTAGTGGAGAATTAGTTAATATTGGTGAAGCAGTTGGTATTATTGCCGCTCAATCAATTGGTGAGCCTGGTACACAGTTAACAATGAGAACATTCCATATAGGTGGAGTTGCTAAAGTTGAACAGTCAAGACATGAAGCTAAAAATGATGGAAGAATAAAATACATTGATTTAAATTTTGTAAAATCCGGAGACTCAAATATTTGTACTAGCAAAACCGCAGAAATTGTTGTAGAAGATTCTAAGACATCTTTAGAGCTAGAAAGATACCCTCTGACTATTGGTGCAAAAATATATGTTGATGAAGATAAAGAAATCAAAAAAGGATCTGTTATTGCTGAATGGGATCCTACTATTTTCCCATTTGTTGCTGAGGAAGCTGGTTTTGTTGAATATAAAGATCTTGAGGCGAATATTACTTTTAAAGAAACAGTAGATCCTTATACTGGACTATCTAATAAAGAGGTTGTTCAATTTAAAGATCAAAAGCTAAATCCCGCACTCATACTTGTTACTAAGTCTGGTGACAGGTTTGAGTATCCAATGCCTAGAGGTGCTGAAATTAGGAAAGATAATGGTGAAAAAGTTGAACCTGGTGATTTTATTGCTTCTCTTCCTCAAACAAAAGCTCAGACTAAAGACATAACTGGTGGACTTCCAAGAGTAGCTGAATTATTTGAAGCTAGACCTCCTAAGGATCCTGCTATAGTTTCTGAAATTGAAGGTGTTGTTTCGTTTGGTAAAGATATCAAGTCAAAAAAACGTATAATTGTAACACCATCAGTTGGTGATCCTAAAGAGTATCTCGTTCCTAAATCAAAACATATTTTAGTTAGAGAAGGTGAAAACATTACTGCTGGTGATCAGATTGTAGATGGTGCCCCTGATCCACATGACATACTTAAAATCAAAGGTGAAAAAGAACTTTCAAAATATATTGTAGATGAAATTCAAGATGTTTATAGATTGCAAGGCGTTAGAATAAATGATAAGCACATAGAAATTATAACCAGACAAATGCTCAAAAGAGTCAAAATCACTGACAGTGGTGATACCACATTATTGATAGGTGAGGCTGTTGAGAAGAGTGAGTTTATCAAAACTAATAAGCAAGTTGCTTCTGAGGGTGGTCAGCCAGCCAAAGCAGAGCCACTATTGCTTGGTATAACAAGAGCTTCTTTAAGTACAAAGAGTTGGTTATCAGCTGCATCTTTCCAAGAAACAACAAAAGTTTTAACTGATGCTTCTTGTGAAGGTAAAATTGATGACTTATCTGGACTTAAAGAGAATGTTATTATGGGAAGGCTAATACCTGCAGGAACTGGGCTTCCACTTTATTCTGATACTGATGTTGAAATAAATGCTCCTGAAATTGAAGTTCCAGAGACCAATTTAACAGAAAATATTTGATGAAAGCCACAAAGATCAATAATCCTTATAATCATAAAGACATAGAAATAAAATGGATTGATAAGCTTTCATTAAGTAATGATTATAATAACACTAGAAACACTTTCTCTTTAGCTATTCCGCCTCCAAATGTAACTGGAAATTTACATTTAGGTCATGCTCTAAATTCAACTATTCAAGATGTTTTAGTAAAATTCCATATTTTAAAAGGAGATAATGTTAAATGGACTCCTGGAACAGATCATGCAGGAATCGCTACACAACTTTTAGTTGAGAAGTCTTTAATTAATAAAGGCAAAGATCCAAAATCATTATCTACTGATAATCTAATTGATGAGATATGGAAGTGGAAAAATGAGAATGGTGATCAGATAATTACCCAGCTTAAATCGCTTGGCCTAAGCTGTGACTGGGAAGATAAAAAATTTACTTTAGATAAGGATATGTCTTATGCTGTGAACCAAGCATTTATTCAACTCTTCAATGAAGGTTTGATTTATAAAGAAAAAACCTTAGTAAATTGGGATCCTGTATTACAAACAGCTATTTCTGATTTAGAAGTTGTTTCAGAAGAAAAAAAAGGATTACTATATTCTTTTAAATATTATATTGTTGACTCAGATGAATATATTATTGTTTCAACAACTAGGCCTGAGACTGCATTTGGAGATACAGCTGTTGCAGTAAATCCAGAGGATGAAAGGTACCAAAGATTTATAGGGAAAAAAGTTAAAAATATTTTCAATAATAAAGAAATTCCAATAATATCAGATGCTTACGCTGATAAAGATAAAGGATCTGGAGCAGTAAAAATTACTCCAGGCCATGATTTTAATGATTTCGATGTAGCCAAAAGAAACAATTTACCGATGATAAACATCCTAAATGAGGATGGAACATTAAATGAAAGTGTCCACAAAGACTTTGTAGGACTTAATGTTTTAGAAGCAAGGGAAAAGATTTTAGAATTTATGAAAGAAGAGGGTATTTATATCGGCGAAGAAGAAGTCCTAAATGCAATCCCTAAGGGAGATAGATCTTCAGCAATTATTGAGCCCTTATTAAAAGATCAATGGTTTTTAGACGTAAAAGATATGGCAGAAAAATCTATTGGAGCTGTAAAAAGTGGAGAAATAAATTTTACTCCTAAATTTTGGGAAAATACTTTTTTTGAATGGATGAATAAAATTAAGCCATGGTGTATATCAAGGCAAATATTGTGGGGTCATAAAATACCAGTATGGACATGTTCTGAAAATAAGTCTGTAGCCGCACAAACTGAGGCTGAAGCACTAGAAGTTTATAAAAAACAATTTAATAAAACTCCAAAAGAATTTCAACAGGAAAACGATGTACTTGATACTTGGTTCTCGTCAGCTCTATGGCCTTTTTCAACACTTGGATGGCCTAAGAATAGTTCAAAATTAAATAATTATTTTCCTACTACTATTCTAGTAACGGGATTTGATATTATATTCTTTTGGGTAGCTAGAATGATTATGATGTCATTAAAGCTTACTAACCAAGTTCCTTTTAAAACAGTCTACATTCATAACCTTATAAGAGATCAGAAAGGCGATAAAATGAGTAAAACAAAAGGAAACGTCATTGATCCTCTTGATCTTATTAAAGACTATGGGACTGATTCCTTACGTTTTTTTCTAATGTCTAATTTGTCCCCTCATAGTGATATCAAAATTGCAAAGAACTCACTAGATCCATATAAAAATTTTATGAATAAGATATGGAATGCTTATAAATACGTTAAAGCTAATTCAGAAGGTTTTAGGATAGTAGCAAAGTTAAATCCTAATTCTTTCTATGATTTTTGGATAATAAATAAATTTTCTAAACTTTTAGAAAACTATACTTATTTTATAGAAAATTGTGAAATTGAGAAATCTTCCTCTGAAATATATAAATTTTTCTGGGATGATTTTTGTGACTGGTTCATAGAAATATCAAAAATTTCTTTATCCGAAGAATCTAATGACAGTACTAAAGAAATTTTATTAAATATTTTTAATGATTTCTGTTTAATTTTATATCCTTTTTGCCCCTTTATATCATTAGATTTACTGAATAATATGAATCCAAATAATTTGCACATGAAGATCCCAGATAAAAATAAATATAATTTTCAAAATCCTGAATCAGATAATTTCGTTATTATTCAAGATTTTATAGTAAAAGTAAGATCTTTAAGAAAGAACTTATCAATTCCACCAACTGAGAAAATAAAAGTATATATTGATAAATCAAACATTCACTATGAATTTCTAAATAAAAATTTTAATATAGTTTCTAAACTTGCTAACGTAGAATCCCTTATTGAAGAGACTGGAAACGAAAAGAATATTATTACTACAGTATCAAAATTCTTCAGGATCTCCTTTGTAAGAGATGAAAAAATGGATATTCAAATGCAAAAAGGTAAATTACTCAAGGATCTAGATTCAATTAATAAAGATTTAAATAGAGTAGAAAGTAAATTAAAAAATAAAAAATTTCTAGATTCAGCCCCAAGAGACGTTATAGATAGGGAAAACAGAATCCTTAAAGAATCTAAATTAATTAAAGAAAATATAGAATCTATTTTAAGACAGCTTATTTAATAGGGTAATCTCCTGTAAAGCAATGATCTGTAAACTGAGGTGATTTTTCATTTCTTTTTTTGTAACCCATAGCTTTATATGTGCCTTCAAGACTTAGAAAGAACAGAGAAGTAACACCAATAATTTTAGCCATTTCTTTTAAATTGTTTTGTGATGCAATAAGCTCAGAATAATCAGGAGTATCTATACCATAGAAATCAGGGTGTGTAATAGGGGGGCAACCGATACCAAGATGTACTTCTTTTGCTCCAGCATCGAAAATTTCTTTTACTATTTTTTTTGAAGTTGTACCTCTAACAATTGAATCATCAATTAATATAACTTTTTTATTAGTAATACATGAACTATTAACGCTGTGTTTTAGCTTTACGCCAAATTGTCTAATATTCTGTGTTGGTTCAATAAAAGTTCTACCAACATAATGACTTCTAATTAGCCCTAGTTCAAAGGGTATTTTAGATTTTTGGGCATAACCTAATGCAGCAGAAACCCCTGAATCAAGCACAGGAACTACTACATCAGCCTTTATCTTATTTTCTATTGCCAGTTGTTCTCCAAGCTTTTTTCTATATGTATATACAGTTCTTCCACCAATTATACTATCAGGCCTTGAAAAATATATTCTTTCAAAAATACATGGTCGCTCTTTCCTTTTTTGGAATGGCCTTAGACTTTGAATACCATCTTTTGTTATGATCACTATTTCTCCATGTTTTATATCCCTAATATACTCAGCTCCAATTATATTTAACGCACAGGTTTCTGAAGCAAGGACATACGAACCATCTTTGATACCAAGAACAAGCGGCCTAATACCGTATGGATCCCGAACCCCAATAAGTTTTTTATTGGTCAAAATTACCAAAGAATATGCGCCTTTGACTCTTTTGAGAGCGTCAATAAGTTTATCTTTGATGAATTTCTTTCTCGATAATGCGACTAGCTGAAGAATAGTTTCAGTGTCTGATGTAGTTTGGAAAATGGCGCCTTTGCTTATTAACTCATCTCTAATTTCAACTGCATTTATAAGATTACCATTATGTGCACAGGCAAAACCACCAGCAGCTAAATCCGCAAATAATGGCTGGATATTCTTATCTATAGATTCCCCTTGTGTGGAATATCTAACATGTCCTACAGCATTTTTACCTGGTAGTTGATCAATTACTTCTTTTTTATTAAAGGTGCTTCCGACTAATCCTTGAGCTCTTACACCATTAAAATTTTTTCCATCAAATGTAACAATTCCTGCACCTTCTTTACCTCTGTGTTGAAGTGCATGAAGTCCTAAGGTTGTTAAAACAGCTGCTTCATTAGCATCAAATATTCCAAATACACCACATTCTTCGACGAGTTTATCTTGTTTAATCATTTAGGAAATGAATTACTCCATAATTTATAAATATTATCAATACTAACATTAAAATAATCTTTTATATAAAAATTATCCTTTGTAACCTTACCTATTTTTTTTGAATATATTTTTTGCTCCAAAGCCTTATTGATTATTTTATCGCTGTCTTTATTATCACAGCTCAATACATAACATCCCTGTGATTCCGCAAAGATTTGAAGTTTTGTATTGAAATTAAGTGACTTAAGATCAATATTAACACCGTACAAGTTATCTGGATTGAAACAACTTTCGAACAAAGTAACAATAAGCCCACCTTCGGAAATATCATGGATTGATTTAATATTTATACTTCTATTTAATTTATATATAAAATCATTTATTTTCTTATGCGATTTAAGGTTTATTTGAGGACAATTATTAATATTGTTAAAAGATTTATAGTAGTTTGATATTATTGTAGATCCAAAGTCATTTTTAATTTTACCAATCAAAATTACATCATCACCCTCATTTTTAAAAAACTGATCCCTACAATATTTAATATTGTCTATTAATCCCACCATGCTTATTACTGGCGTAGGCTTTATAGAATCTTTAGAATTTTCGTTATATAAGCTTACATTGCCACTTACTACAGGAGTGTTGAACATTAGAGACGCTTTCGACATACCCTCAATAGATTTTGCAAATTGCCACATAATTTTTTTATTCTCAGGATTTCCAAAATTTAAACAATTTGTAATTGCCAAAGGCTTACCACCAGAAGCTATTATATTTCTTGTAGATTCTGTAACTGCTATTGTAGCGCCCCTTGATGGATTATTATAGCAATAATTTGAGTTACAGTTGGTCGTTAACGATAAAGCCTTTTTGGTCCCTTTAATTCTAATAACCGATGAATCCGATCCAGGTTTTACAATAGTATCTGTTCCAACCATGTGATCATATTGTTCAAATATCCAACTTCTCGAACATATATTTGGATCTGAAATAACCTTTCTCACCAAATTTTTTAATTCAACTTCATTAGTTTTAATTTTTTTGAAATCAATTTTTTTAATCTTTTTAACCCTTGGTTTTTTAACAGGCCTTTTGTACATGGGACAGTCGTCAGTTAATAGTGATACAGGTAGATCAACAACTATTTGCTTCTTATACTTAATCAAAAATCTTTTTTCTTTAATTACTTCTCCAATTTTTTTTGAATCTAATCCCCATTTTTTAAAGATCTTATTAATTTTATTTGAAGATTTATTTTTCAATACTAATAGCATTCTCTCTTGAGATTCGGATAAAAGCATTTCATAGGCATTTATACTTGAATCTCTCTTAGGAACTTGATCTAAATCGAGTAAAATTCCATTACCAGACCTTGATGCCATCTCTGAAGCAGAGGAAGTTAAGCCAGCAGCACCCATATCTTGAATACCAATAATTCCTTTTTCCTTAAATAATTCTAAACATGCCTCTAATAACAGTTTCTCTTTAAATGGGTCTCCAATTTGAACAGTTGGTTTTTCAAGATTTTTATCATCTTCAAATACATCCGACGCCATTATAGCACCTTTGACTCCATCCTTTCCCGTTTTTGCACCTAAATAAAATACTGGATTACCTGGGCCATCAGCTCTACCTTTAAAAATTTTACTTTTGGATGTTATTCCTAAAGCAAAAGCATTAACAAGAGGATTTCCATTATATGAATCATCAAAATATACCTCGCCACCTACTGTAGGAATACCCATACAGTTTCCATAGCCTGCAATACCCGCAACAACTCCGTTAACTAGATTTTTAGTCTTTTTATTCTTCGGATTTCCAAATCTGAGAGAATTCATTAAGGCCACAGGTCTAGCTCCCATAGTAAAAACATCTCTCAATATCCCTCCAACTCCTGTTGCGGCACCTTGATAAGGCTCTATATAGGATGGATGATTATGGCTTTCTATTTTAAATACAGCACATTGATTATTTCCAATATCAATAATTCCAGCATTTTCTCCAGGCCCTTGAATAACATGTTTAGCTTTAGTTGGAAGTTTTTTTAAATAGTATCTAGAACTCTTATAAGAACAATGTTCGGACCACATAGCTGCTATAACACCAATTTCATTTATATTCGGCTCTCTTTTGATTCTAGAGACTATTAATTTATATTCTTTAATTGTTAGTCCATTATCTAATGCGAAAGAAAGATTTTTCATAGGGATAATTTAATAATACATAAATAAGTATATATAATCATCTTTCAAAAAATATAATCAATCTGGTAAAGTAAATGCGATGAGAAAAAAAATTATAGTTGCGATGAGCGGTGGTGTAGATAGCTCAACAACAGCAGCATTGCTTATGGAGCAAGGACATGATGTATCAGGCATAACGATGCAGTTATGGGATTATGCTGATGGCGAGACAGGCTGTTGCTCTCTTAATGATGTGTTTGATGCAAGACAGGCAGCTAATCAGATAGGAATTGAACACCATGTTGTAAACTATAAAGAAGATTTTCAAAAATATGTTGTAACAGATTTTATTGATAAATATTACAATGGTCAAACACCAAATCCATGCATTATGTGCAACGAATATATGAAATTTGATTTTCTCTTAAAAAAATCTCTTGAGCTGGGAGCAGATTATCTTGCTACAGGGCACTATGCAAAAATATCTAAAGAAAATGATGGCAATTATTTTTTAGAAAAAGGGGTAGACAAATTTAAAGACCAGTCATATTTTCTTTTTACACTCGGTAAAAAAGAATTATCAAAACTCTTGTTTCCTTTGGGTGAATTTACCAAATCAAAGGTAAGGGAAATATCTGAGGGTTTTGAATTAACTGTAGCTTCAAAAAAAGAGAGTCAGGATGTATGTTTTATTGCAAAGGATTATAGGAAATTTATTGAAGATAATACAAATATAAATAAACCAAAGATTGGAAATATAAAAAGTATAAATGGTGATATTTTAGGAACCCATAAAGGAATTCATAATTTTACTATAGGCCAAAGAAGGAAGTTAGGTATTGATTCTCTTGGAGCTAAATATGTTGTATCAATTGATTTTAAAGATTCTAGTGTGATAGTTGGTGAGGAAGAGGATCTATATTCTGATAGGTTAATTGCTACTAATTTGAATTGGTCAATTGATAAGAACAAAATTTACAACCTGAATATAAAAGCAAAAGTTAGATATAGAAGCCCCGAAACTCCTGTAAGTATAAAATTTGTTGATGATAATAGAGTTCAGGTTATTTTTAAAACCCCCCAAAGAGCTCTTACTCCTGGTCAAGCTATAGTCTTTTATCTAGGCGATAAAGTCATAGGGGGAGGTTGGATTGATAAAGCAAAATAAATCAGTAAGTTTCATAACCTATGGATGTAAGGTTAATCAGTTTGATACAGATAAAATAATATCTAATCTACCTAATAACTTTAGTGTCATAGATGATATATCAAGTAGTGATATTTGTATCATTAATACATGTACAGTAACAGATAATACTGACAATCAATTTTTTAAGGATTTAAGAAGGATAAAAAGAATAAATCCAAAGATTAAAACTTTGGTAACTGGCTGTTTGGCTCAGACATCTCCAGAAAAACTTAGAGTTATTGATGAAATTGACCTCATAGTTGACAATGCAAATAAATATTTGATACCAAAAGTTATTAAGGAGCCCGATAAATATAATAAAGAAATTATATCGAATATTTTTGATATAAAAGATTTTGATGATAATTATGATGATTTGAAAGAAGATAGATCAAGAGCTTTTCTAAAAGTTCAAGATGGTTGTAATTTTAGGTGTTCATTTTGCATTATTCCATATGCAAGAGGCAAGTCTAGGAGTATGACGCCAAGAAATGTTATCAATAGAATCAATTCTCTACATGAGAAGGGTTTTAATGAAATTGTTCTAACCGGTATTCACCTTTCTAGTTATGGAAAAGATATATCCTCAAGCTTGATTGATTTATTAAGGTTTATTGAAAAAGAAACAGATATTCCTAATGTAAGAATAAGTTCTATAGATCCTGCTGATACAGGTTTTGATCTCATAGGTTTTATTGGGTCGTCAAAAAAGATATGTCCATCCTTCCACATCTCCTTACAGAGCGCAACGAATCAAGTTTTAAAAAATATGAGAAGAAGATATAAAATTGAAGATTTTGACAAATTAATAAGATTTATAAGATTAAATATTCCTGAATCATGTATCGGAACTGATGTAATTGTTGGATTTCCTGAAGAATCTTCTGAAAATTTTAATGAGACGCTAAATTATATAAAAAGTTCTGAATTAAATTATTTACATGTTTTTCCATATTCTGATAGAAAGGGGACGAAAGCATCAATTAGTAAAAATAAAGTAAGTGAAAGTGAAAAGCAAAATAGATCTAAAATTTTAAGAAAAATAAGTCTAGACCTTAAAATAAAATTCGCAAACAACTTCATCGGAAAGGAGCTTGATGGTATTCAAGAAAAAAATAATAAAGTCAGAACCAATAATTATATTGAAGTTTTAGTTGAATCGTCCTCATATTCCGCTGGTGAAATTGCTAAGGTACTTATAACAGATATAAAAAAAGACAAAGCTTACGGCCGAATTATTCATCCTCACTTTCAATAAGTTCTATTCCTAATTCCTCTAATTGTTTTTTCGAAAATACTTTAGATGGTGCTTCAGTTAATAAGCATGATGATTTTTGCGTTTTTGGAAAAGCTATAACATCTCTAATGGAATCAGAATTAGTTAAAAACATAAGCATTCTGTCTAGACCAAGTGCTAAGCCACCATGTGGTGGTGTACCACTTTCAAGTGCATCCAAGAGAAATCCAAAATTATCTTTTGATTCTTTATTAGAAATATTAAGTAGACTTAATATTTCTTCTTGTAATTCTCTTTTGTGTATCCTTAAACTACCTCCACCAAGCTCAATTCCATTAAGAACTATGTCATAAGCACAAGATTTGGAATTTATTAAGTCCTTACCATTTTCACTTTTAGGTAAAGTGAATGGATGATGAACAGAATTCAGATTATCTCCTTCTTTTATAAATAATGGAAAATCTGTAATCCATACGAATTTGAAATCTTTGGAGTCTACCATACCAAGATCTCTACCAAGTTTTAATCTTACAGCAGATAGATATTTGTTAACCTCATTCTCAGTGCCAGCTCCAAAGAACATTATATCCCCAACACTCAAATTTATTTGATTTTTTAAACTTTCTAGCTCTTCATCTGAAAAGAATTTAATTATTGGAGACTGTAAACCATCTTCATTAACTTTTATCCATGCAAGACCTTTTGCTCCATTTTCTTGAGCAAAGATAGTTAGCTCATCTATATCTTTTCTAGATAAGCTAGAATTTTCAACTTTGATACATTTGATTACACCTTTATCTTCAATAACTTGTTTAAAAACTTTGAATTCAGTATTTGAGAAAATGTTAGTTATGTTTTTTAATTCTAATCCAAATCTCATATCTGGCCTGTCATTTCCAAACCTTTCCATTGACTCCTCATATGTGATTCTTTCAAATTGATTATCAAATTTTATATTTAATATTTTATTAAATATTGTTTTAAGTAGATTTTCGGTAAAATCTATAATATCTTCTTCATTAACAAATGACATCTCAAAATCTATCTGGGTAAATTCAGGTTGTCGATCGGCTCTTAGATCCTCATCTCTAAAACATCTTACTATCTGGAAATATCTATCAAATCCTGAAGTCATAAGTACCTGTTTAAGAATTTGTGGAGATTGTGGTAGTGCAAAGAAATGGTTTTGATAAACCCGACTAGGAACCAAGTAATCTCTTGCACCTTCAGGAGTTGATTTGGTTAAATAAGGTGTTTCAATTTCAATAAATTCTTTATCGTTGAAATAATCCCTTGTAATCTGCATCACTTTACTTTTTATTACAAAATTATTATTTATATTTGGCCTTCTTAAATCTAGATATCGATATTTAAGTCTAATATTTTCATCAGTATCAATCTCATCTTCAATTTGGAATGGAATTGGCACACAAGAATTTAGGATTTCTACATTTTCAGCAAGAATTTCAATTTTTCCTGTAGGGATTTTATTGTTTACACTCTCCTCTGATCTTTCTCTAACAACCCCTTCAACTCTAACAACATATTCATTTCTAATTGATTCCATTATCATATGCGCATTATTACAATCAATTGGATCTGATACAATTTGAATAATTCCAGATCTATCTCTTAAATCTATAAAAATTATACCGCCATGATCTCTAATAGTAGAGGCCCAGCCTGTTAATGTGACACGCTGATCTATACTACTTTCATCTATTTTTGCACAATAGGTTGTTCTTGCACTTGTCTTCATGGTTGGAAATAAATCTTAACTTTATTTATTAAACACTACAAGAAAAGAGTGTAATCTATTAATTATGCAAGAATTCAAGTCAGGTACTGTTTCAATTATAGGTAAACCTAATACAGGTAAGTCAACTCTAATAAATCTAATCACTGATAGACGAATCTCAGCGGTTAGTGATAAGCCAAATACTACTAGGAATAAAATTCTTGGTGTATATAACAGAGATAATACGCAAATACTATTTCTTGATACACCAGGATTTCAGAAATCCAAAAAATTTCTAAATAGAATAATGATTCAGTCGTCAATGCAGGCAATAGGTGAAGGAGATATTATACTCCTACTTATAGATGCAACAAAGAAAATTTTACCTGAGGATGATGAGCTGTTTAGAAAAATTGAAGGTAAAAATTCGATTATTGCAATTAACAAAATTGATTTAATAAAAAAAAGTAAAATATTAAATTTAATAAATAAATTAAGTAATGAATATAGTTTCGTAAAAAGCTTTGTTCCAATAAGTGCGCTTGAAAATCAAGGAATTGATCTATTGATCAAAGAATTTATGGAATATCTTCCACATAGTCAAAAATTAATGCCAGATGGAATTTATACTGATCAAGCTGAAAAGTTTTATATTTCTGAAATTATTAGAGAAAAAATTTATATTAATTTATTTAAAGAAGTTCCTTATAGAACTGCTGTTGTAATTGAAGAAATGATTGATAAGAAGAAGATAATTGTAATCCAATCTTATATAGTTGTTGAAAGTTCTCAGCACAAACAAATTATTCTCGGAAAAAAAGGTTCAATGATTAAGAAAATTGGGTTAGAAAGCAGGAAAGATATTCAAGATTTTTTAAATTGTAAAGTGTATTTAGACCTTAGAGTTAAGATTGATAATCAATGGCTCAAAACAAAAGATAAAGCCTTTAATTATTCAAGCATATAAACTATTTACCTTTAAAGCTTGGCGCACGTTTTTCATTAAATGCTTTTCGACCTTCAACGAAATCCTGGCTATTTTGTATTTCAATGATTAATTTTTTTATTAATTCTTGATTTTTTTCATCTAGTGATTGTGATGATTGAAAGGCATTAATAGACTTCTTTATAGTAGCCAATGAAAGGGGTGCATTCTGCGAAATTTTCAAACAAAACTCAATAGCTTCATCAATAATTGAATCTTTATCACAAACAAAATTAGCTATGCCCATTTCCAACGCCTCATCTGAACCAAATTTATCGGCAGTAAGAAAAATCATTTTAGTATTAGATATCCCAACACAATTGATGAAGTTTTTTAAACCATCATAGCTATAAGGAATTCCTAACTTGGCAGGAGGAACACAAAAGATAGCACTCTTTGAGAAGAACCTAAAATCAGAACTAATTGCTATTTCTAATGCACCACCAAATACATGGCCATTAATAGCTGTAATAATTATTTTTTTCGAATTTTTGAAACAATCTGTAATTCTTATAAGCGGATGGTTCTTGTCATTATAGTCTTCTTTAATTGAGCTGATATCATAACCAGATGAAAATATTTTATTATTATTGCTTTTAAGCAGTACGCACCTTATATCTGGATTATCTTCAATTGTTGATAAATAATTGATAATTTCTTCAATCATAGCAGGAGTTATTGCATTCTTTTTTTCAGGATTATCAATTGAAATGGTAGCTATATTGTTTAATACATTAAATTTAACAAAACTTTCCATATTGGTTATATTAGGCTATATTATAATTTTTTAAAAGGATTTATTATGCCAGTATATGAATTTGAATGTAGAACTTGTATGAGAGCCTATAATAAGGAAATAGATAAGCTTGTAAAAAATCTTACGAAAAAATATGCCGAGAAGCTAGCGAAAAAAAATAAAAACTTTAAATATATTGAATTGCTTAACCCTAAAAATGAAAAAACAATCTTTTCAGTTGGCAAAGAAGGTAATAAAGGTATAAGAAGGTTTAGATATAAATTGGACGAAAAAAAATTTTTATATCTGGAAATTGTTGATTTTAAATTCAGTGAACTTTTTTTCGAGGGCGATAAAGTTGAAGATGTTAAATGTCCATGTGATAAAAGTTGTAAAGAAATAGAAAGAGTCTTTTCTCCATTTAAAGCTATTTTTGAAAAAAGGGGTGGTGCAAATGATAGAGCACCAAAGCCTGGAGATCCTTTGCAATGGCATAAAGATTATAAGATTATGAAAGATGAAGAACAAGCTTCAAATTGGGTCGGACAAGATCATCTAAATCAATATTTTGGAAATTCACAACATGATGGATCTTATGGTTCAGAGTAGGTAAAAAAATGCCATTATATGAATTTGAATGTATTACATGTAGGAATCAGATTTTAGATTCACTTAAAGTAATTGAAAAAACTCCGAATCTAAAAACAATCAAATCAGTTTTAAAAAAACATTCTCATATAAAAGCTATAGTCTTAGCTGATCTCATCAAAGAAGAAGAGATTGCTAGTGCTGGTAAATTTTCAGAAAATTTAATAGATATAGATTTATATATTGAAGATGGAAAAAAAATGGTTTTGTTCTCTGTAGATAATTTTAGATTTTCAGAACTTATTTTAGATAAAGAGGATGAGAAAAAAGTTGAATGTAATTGCTGTGAAAAAGGAAAAATTGAAAGAGTAATATCATCATTTTCATATACAAGTGATTTGTCAACCGATCCTCCTAAACCGCCAGGTATGAAAGATTTACCAAAAGAAATTAGAGGAAAAGTTAATCTTGGTGAATATATCGAAGAGAAGGATAGACCACATAACATTAAGGCTGATAACAGGTATAAGCACCAATACCAAGATAAATCTAGGAAAAAAATTCTCTAACTGTAATTTTTTTTTAGAAACTCAATAAACTTTATTAAGATTTCATAATTTTCATCATCTATGTCTTTATAACTACAACCAAATTTTTTTTTAATCAAAACCAGAATATGTGCATAAGGATTTCTTCCTTTAGGATGATAGGGCGAATCCGGTAATTTATCTTTTAAAAAATCACCTGCTTTCGTAATAGCTTCCCAAGCCTTTTTTTTATTTTCATTATTCATCTAAGGTATAGTCTTTTTTCTTTTTTCCAATTCTTTTTTCTAATTCTTGGAAAATATCTTGAATATTAATATCATGAAAGGAAAGAGCTACCATCATGTGATATAGCAAATCGGTAAATTCATAAATTATATTTTCTTTATTCTTGAACTTTGATGCTTCAATTGATTCATCACATTCTTCTTTAATTTTACTCAATATCTTATCAAGACCTTCTTTAAATAAAGATGAAGTGTATGAGTTAATTTCCTTAGTATTACCTTTTCTTTCTTCAATTAATGAAAATACTTGTTCAATCACACCGGTTTTAATTAAAGGTTTTTGTGAAACTTTTTCATCAATATCTGTATGAAAACAAGATATTTTCTTAGTATGGCATGTAGGACCGTCAGGAATTGTGGTAAACAATATGCAATCTTTATCACAATCTATATATATGTTTTTAATTTTCAATACATTCCCTGATTCCTCACCTTTTTTCCATAATTTTTTTCGGCTTCTACTCCAAAAATGAGCATAATTAGTAAATATAGTCTTTTCCAGAGATTCTTGATTAGAAAAGGCAAACATAAGAATATCTCCAGTTGAATAATTTTGAACAATAGTAGGGACTAAGTTCTTTTCATTATATTTTATTTCGTTTATAATTGAATTCATATTTAATCAATATACTACATTATAACGATAAGGAAATTTATATGGCTAGAGTCACAATTGAAGATTGTTTAGAAAAAGTAACTAACCGATTTGAGCTTTCAGTAGCTGCAATGAAAAGAGCAAAATCTATTCATTCAGGTGCTCCTTCACTTTCAAAGGACAAAAACAAACCTGTAGTTTCTGCATTGAGAGAAATTGCAGAGGATAAAGTTGTTGCTGTAAAAAAATCATCTGAATAGAACTTATTTCAAATGAAATTTATAAATTTAGCTAAGGGTTTTTTTAAAGATAATCCTAATCCCAAAAGAATTAATTCTGACCATGGAACTCTTTTTTCTGCAATTGCAATTATTATTTCTGAAAATAATCATGGTGAAGATGAAATGTTCTTTATTAAAAGAGCAAGTAGAGAAAATGACCATTTCTCCGGACATATGGCTTTTCCTGGTGGGGTTAAAGAGGAATATGACAAAGATTTTCTTGATACCGCAATCAGAGAAACCCAAGAAGAAGTAGGTATAGATCTTAATAAAGATGCAGAGTTCCTAGGATGCTTTGATGACTATAGGCCAGTAAACCCTTCAGCCAATAAGTTTTTGGTTTCTCCACATGTTTTTCATTTAAATAATATAGAAGTAGAATTAAAATTAAATCCATATGAAGTTGAAGATACTGTATGGATACCTTTAAAAATCCTTAAGGAAATGTCTCAAAACAGTGCAAGAGAAACATTCAAATATAATAAGAAATATAATGACTATGTTTTTGAATATAATGGCTATAAAATATGGGGAATGACAGGAAAAATTCTATATTATTTTTTAAATAATATTAAATAATATTTTTATTCTTTTACTTTGAATATTATGGTGATAGAATACAAAAATGGGCAGTGTTAATAAAGTAATTATTCTCGGTAGACTAGGTGCTGACCCAGAATTGAAATATACTCAAGATCAAACACCGGTTTCTAACTTTAGTGTTGCAACTTCTGTTA
The DNA here is from genome assembly GCA_913050245.1 of uncultured bacterium. Lineage (GTDB taxonomy): Bacteria > Desulfobacterota_D > UBA1144 > UBA1144 > UBA1144. Next base: position 40,740 of record CAJWZJ010000003.1, read on the forward strand.
GCTATAAAAATAAAAGTGGCGAAAAAGTAGATAAAACTTCTTGGCATCGATGTGTTGCATGGAGGAAAACAGCAGAAGTTATAAATCAATATTTTAAGAAAGGAAATCAAATCTACATAGAAGGATCCCTAGAATCAAGAAGTTATGAGGATCAAAATGGAGAAAAAAGATTCATTACTGAGGTTTTAGTTAATAATTTCCAATTTGTTGATTCAAAAAGTAGCTCCTCTGAAAATTCGATGGGCGACGATAGTTTTTTGGATGATTTTGAGGTTGGATCTCCAAGCACCGATGATGTTCCTTTTTAGTTAAATGCTAAATAATCTTAACGTTATATTGCTATGTGCAGGAAAAAGCTCCAGAATGGGTCTGAATCTTCCGAAAGTCACTTTAGCTATTAATGGTACCTCAATTGTCGAAAGAACTTTAACTAACATACAAAAATTAAATCCAAAGAGGATAATTGTCGTAGTAGGATACAAAAAAAAATTAGTAATAAACAAAGTTAAGCAATTAGATTATCAGAATATTGAGATTGTTGACCAGAAAAAACAACTAGGTACCGGGGATGCAATAAAACCAGCGCTAATAAAATTAAATAAAAATTCACAGGTATTGATAATGAATGGAGACACTCCTTTTGTTACTCCTAAAACTCTCAAAAAGGCATTAAAAAGTTTCAAATCAAATTCCTCAGATTTTCTTATTACAATATCAAAACTTTCAAATCCTTTTGGGTATGGAAGAATTGTTAAAGATTCTTATAAAAATATTACAAAGATAGTAGAAGAAAAAAATTGTACGCCTGACCAGAGAAAAATAAATGAAGTAAATTCTGGGCTTTATATTTGCAAATCTGAACTTTTGAAAAATTTTATAAAAAAAATTAAAAAGAATACAAATAATGAATATTATTTGACTGATCTTGTTGAAATTTTTTCTAAAAATAATAAAAAGATAACATCAATTATAGAAAAAGATGAAAATGCTTTTTTTAATATAAATAGTTTCGAAGATCTTATAAAGGCAAATCAAATTGATAATAATTATTTCCTTGAAAATTGTTTAAAAAAAAATATTAATATTCATGATCCAAATAGTTTGAGAATATCTACCAATGTTAAATTGAGTTCAAATATATCAATAGGTCCTAATGTCTATATAGATGGAAATTCGGTTATAGAAGAGGGAGTTAATATAGTTGGAAATTGCTATATAAATAATTCTGTAATAGGCAGCAAAACTTTGATAAAGCCTTTTGTGTCTATTTCTGACTCAAAAGTTGGAAAAAATTGTCAGTTAGGTCCATTTTCAAATATCAGACCCCAAACTGAACTGGCAAATAATATTAAGATTGGTAATTTCGTTGAATTAAAAAAAAGTATTATTTCAGATAACTCAAAGATTCCACATTTGTCATATATAGGAGATACCGAAATGGGATCTAATGTAAATATCGGTGCTGGAACTATTACTTGTAATTATGATGGTTTTGATAAACATAAGACAGTAATTGAAGACAGAGTCTTCATTGGTAGCGACACTATGTTGGTTGCGCCAATAAAAATAGAAAAAGGTGCTACAACGGGTGCCGGTAGTGTTATTTCACGCAATTTACCCAAAAATACTTTAGGCATTACAAGGATAAAAGAAAAGATGATACCTAATTGGAAAAGGAAACCAAAGGTAAAAAAATAAATGTGTGGAATATATACATCATTATCAAAAGAAGATATTTCATCTATCGACTTTTTAAACTCTTTAAGTGAACTTGAATACAGAGGATATGATTCAGCTGGAGTTACAATTCTTGATAAAAATAAAAAATATAAATCTTATAAAACACTCTCAAAAATTGATGATTTAAAATTAAAAATATCAAAAGGAGAATCATCAAGTTTAATGATTGGCCATACTCGATGGGCTACCCATGGAAAACCAAACATAAAAAATTGTCATCCTCATATAATTGATAATTTATCACTTGTTCATAATGGTGTGGTTGAGAATTATGATGATTTAAAAAAAAATAAAATTTTCAAAAATGTTCAATTTAAATCAGAGACTGATACAGAAATGATTCTTCGATTAATTCAAATTTTTTATAAATCTAATACCCTTGTTGATGCAATAAAGAAAACCTCTAAATTAATTAAAGGGTCAAATGCATTTGTGTGTTCAAATATAGATAAAGGCAATGATGAGTTAGTAGCTTATAAAAATAATACTCCACTTTACTTTGGCCTTAAAAAAAATGGAGAAAAGGTTTTTTCTTCTGATGTAAATGCAATGTTAGTATCTTTAAAGGGATATTATTATTTAAATAATAACGATATAATTCAAATTACAAAAAAAAATGCAATACTTTACAACGATAAGAAAAAGAAAATAGTTTTAACAAAAATTCCTAATACAAAATTTAAAAAAGCCAAAGTTACTTCAAGTTCTCATACATATTCAGAAATAAAAGAACAAAGAAAAATAATTCCAAACTACCTTAAAAACTTTGAAAAAATTTATAAAGTAGTTAGTAAAATTAAAAAACCTAATGAAATTAATATCATTGGGTGTGGATCTTCATATAATGCGGGATTATTAGCGAAAGCTTTTCTAGAAAAAAACTCAAATATTCCTACATCTGTTTATCGTCCTTCTGAATTTAATTTTTTTTTAAATAACAAAAATAAATTATTTATTTTTATTTCTCAAAGTGGTGAAACTGCAGATATCTGCTCACTAATTGAATCTAAAAAAGAATTTTTTTCAAACTCATTATCATTAGTTAATAATGACGATTCAAGACTGATAAGAGAATCAAGATATAATATTAATCTGAATGTAGGTTTAGAAAGAGGTGTTGCTGCGACTAAAACTTTCTCCTCTCAAATAATGGTCTTAAATATAATATCCAAAATTCTATCTAAAGATAAAAAGAATAATGACTTGTTATTACCATCTACAAATATTCTAAATAAATTATTTTCTCATGAAAAAGAAATCATAAAACTTTCAAAAAAATATTCAAAATTTAGAAACTTGTTTGTACTAGGAAGAAATTATAATTTCCCAATAGCGTGTGAAGCAGCTTTAAAAATAAAAGAAATATCATATATTCATGCAGAAGGAGCTCCATCATCAGAAATCAAACATGGACCGATTGCATTATTTGATAAGAAATTCCCTGTTATTTTTTTAGTATCAAATAAAAAAGAGACAATACATAGTGAGATCTCAAGTTTAAATGAAATCATTTCTAGAACCAATAATGTTTTTCTTATTGCACCAGACACAGTGGTGAAAAAGCTCGATCGAAAAATTTTATCAAAGATTGATTTTATAGCAGTTCCAGATTTTCAGAATGATATGGCTCCAATATTATATTTAATTATTTTACAACTATTCTCATATCATTTAGCAAAATTTAAAAAGTTGCCCATAGATCAGCCTAGAAATCTTGCAAAGGTTGTAACCGTTGAATAAATGTAATATTATTTTTTATAAATATAGAAAAGATTTGCTATAGGTGCTAAAAACCAAACTGTTGATGAAGTCCATAATATCCAACTTTTAGGTAAACCATGACTAATAAAAAATCCTACACACATTACTAATAATAAAATATTCATTACTATTGCAATATTCTTTAAATTCAAAATATCCTCCAAAGTAATTAGATTTTCACATACATAACAAATATAAAACAAATTAAGCTGTTTTTTCTGATAAATATGTTTATTTTTTATCTTTTTCCGAAAAAATTAAATAATTTAGTTGTTAAATTTATTTTTGTAGTTAGATTCCTTTTAAATTAGTTTAAGGGAGGTTTTTACATGTCAAAATATGTAAATTACTTATTACTTTCCGCAATTATAGCTTGCATGCCACTAGTATCATTCGCTGGAACTAATTTAGCCCCGGATGATCCAGTTGGAATATCTTTCTGGATTATTTCAGTCGCGATGGTAGCCGCTACAGCTTTCTTCTTCCTTGAGTCTTTAAGAGTTCAAGGCAAGTTTAGAACATCTTTAGTTGTAGGTGGTCTTATTTGTTTGGTTGCAGGTGTTCACTATTTCTACATGAGAGAAGTATGGGCAGCTACAGGTAGTTCACCAACTGTCTTTAGATATGTTGATTGGATTGTAACTGTTCCAATGCAAATGATTGAGTTTTATCTCATTCTTGCTGCTGTTACCGCAGTTTCATTAGGTGTCTTTTGGAGACTTTTAATTGGTACTGTTGTAATGGTTGTAGCAGGATATCTTGGAGAAGCTGGCTTTATCGATACAACAATTGGTTTTGTTGTTGGAATGGCTGGTTGGGCTTATATTTTGTATGAAATTTTCTCTGGAGAAGCTAGCGCAAGTGCATCAAAGGCTGCACCTGCAGTTCAATCTGCTTTCAATACAATGAAATGGATTGTTACTATCGGTTGGGCAATTTATCCATTAGGTTATTTCCTTGGATATCTAGCAGGTGGTACTGACGATGCTACTCTTAATATAGTTTACAACGTTGCAGATTTTATAAATAAAATTGGTTTTTGTTTAGCAATTTGGGCTGCTGCTACAACTCAAGCTGATGCTTAAAAATTTATGGGCTTATATTAAAAATAAGCCCATTTATTTTCTATATTCTTATGAGTGATATTAAAACATTAGTTATTGGAGGCGGTTTCGGTGGAATAGCTGCTGCAATCAGGTGCAAGGCATTAGGCCATGATGTCACTTTAATAGACAGACTTCCTGAGCTTGGTGGAAGAGCACAGGTTATTGAAAGTAATGGTTACAAATATGATACAGGTCCAACTGTTATAACTGCACCCTTTTTATTCAAAGAGTTATTTGAACTTTTCAATGAAAATATTGACGATTATATTGAATTCAGACCTTTGGAGCCTTGGTACAGATTTTATTTTCATGATTCAACAACCTTTGATTATTCTTCATCTGTAGAGAAAACAAAAAAAGAAATTTCAAGGTTTTCCAAAGATGATGCAAATGCATACGATGAATTGTTAGAAGAATCAGAGAAAATATTTAATGTCGGATTTACTGATCTTTCTGATAAACCTTTTTTATCTTTTTGGTCAATGATTAAACAAATTCCTCACTTGTTAAAATTAAAAAGTTATAGAAGTGTCTCAGACATGGTCTCAAAACATATTAAAAATCCAAATATTCAATCAGCCTTTTCTATTCATCCTTTGCTAGTGGGTGGCAATCCTTTTACTACCACATCTATTTATTCTTTGATTCATTTTTTAGAGAGAAAGTGGGGTGTATTTTTTTGTATGGGCGGAACAGGAAAGCTTGTAAAAGAGCTTAAGGATTTAATGATTAGAAATGGTATTAATATTATTCTTAATCAAGATATCGTGAGCGTTGAGCATAAAAATCAAATCGCTTTCAGAGCTACAACTTCTAACGGAACACAGTATTGTTTCGATAATTTAGTGTTTAATGGAGATCCACCCTTCTTCTATAAAAACCTTTTACAACCAAAAAATATAAAATTATTGAATCCTATTGTCCCTGATAATCTTCTCAGCTATTCAATGGGACTTTTTGTCCTCTTTATTGGTACTAAAAAGAGATATAATGATATTGCACATCATACAATTTGGCTGACCAAAAGATTTAAAAATCTTTTGAATGATATTTTTGAAAAAAAGATTTTAACCAAAGATTTCTCTCTATATATTCATAGACCTACAGCAACCGACAATTCATTTGCACCCGTTGACTGTGATAGCTTTTATGTTCTGTGTCCTGTTCCTAATTTAAAATCTAATATAAATTGGAGCTCTGAGGGTGAAAAGCTTAAAGACAATATTATTACTGAACTTGAAAAGACCATAATGCCAGATCTTAAAGATAACATTGATGATATTTCTTATATGACACCAGAAAATTTCAAGAATGATTACAAATCAATGTTTGGAGCAGGTTTCTCAATAGCACCAAAGTTTTATCAATCGGCTTGGTTTAGATATCACAATCAAGATTCGAACATTAAAAATATATATTTTTCTGCCGCAGGATCACATCCTGGTGCAGGTATTCCAGGAGTTTTATCTTCAGCTAAGGTAGTTGAAAATATTTTAAAAAGAAAAAATGCAGCTTAATAGTAAAATTAAATGTTTAAAGAAAAATAGTAAGAGTTTTTATTGGGCTTCAAACCTATTAAATAAAAATAAAATAAATGAAATATCAGAATTATATTGTGTCTTAAGGGAGCTTGATGATGTAGCAGATAATAGTGATAATGAAAAAGAAATCTTTGAAGAACTATTAGCATACATACGAAAAGAAAACCAAAATTTAAATGTAAGATTTGAAGCCCATGAAAATTTCTTCAAATCTATAAAAAGTTCCCAAGAAAAGAAAGAAAATTTTCTTAATTTTCTTGATGGACTAATTTATGATCAGCAAGATCATTTAGAAGTTAAAAATAATAGTGAGCTAATCGAATATTGCTATAGAGTAGCTGGCACAGTAGGCATAATGATGTGCCCAATATTGGAAGTTTCTAATAAAGATGCTTATAAATATGCTGCCGATCTTGGTATTGCAATGCAATTAACTAACATATCAAGAGATGTTTATGAAGACGCATGTAACAACAGAAGATATTTACCTTCGAGTTCATGTAATGAAATTAAACCAGAAGAGATAAGAGAAATTTTTAATGATAAAAAATGTGAAAGTTATAAAGAAATAAAAAAATCTATTGAGTCAATTCTTAATATTGCTGATGACTATTATGAAAAAGCTAAAAAAGGATATTCCTATATGCCTTTAAGATCCAGAATATGCATCTCCGTTGCTGCTAATATCTACAGAGAGATTGGTAATGATATTAAAAGAAATAAATGTCATTGGTCTAGTAAAAGATATTTTATACCTATGTATAGAAAACTTTTTATTACTTTAAAAACATTCTTTAATGAATTAATTAGAATATAATTACTAATATAAAATGATTACCAAAAAAAATATATCAGTCTTGGGCGGTGGTTGTGCAGGTTATTCATTAGTCAAACAAATATCAAAAATAAATAAAGTTAAAATTGATTTTTATTTAGGCTCTAATATTAATAAAAATAATTTTTGGGGTTTTTGGAAATTTAATGATTTTGATTTTCCAACGGAATTATTAAGCGGAAAATGGCATAAGTGGAAAATCATAACCAATCGATGTGAAAGCATTTTTGAATCTATCGATCATCCTTATTGCTTAATCTCTAGAGACAAATGGATTAATCATTGCAAAGATGAATTTAATAAATCAAATATAAATTTTTATAATAATGATGTATTTGAAGAAGGTGGAGTCTTAAAAGATGATAACGGTAAGAAAATTAGCTCGGATCTTATTTTTGATTCCCGTTCATTAAGAATAAATGAAAGAACATATGTGCAGCATTTTAAGGGTTTCGTTATAGAATCAGATAAGGAATGCTTTGATGAAAGTACTGCAATATTAATGGATTTTAGATGTGACCAATCCAAAGGAATTCAATTTATATACTTGCTACCATTTTCAAAAAAGATCGCACTTGTTGAACCAACAGTCTATTCATTTGATATTAAAGCTGATAGTTTTTATTTTGATTCAATGAAAAAATATTTAAAGAATAATTATGGATTGGATAATTTTAAATTAATTAGTGAAGAAAAAGGGGCAATACCACTATCTTTTATAAATAATGAAAATACAAACAATAGTATAAATATAGGGATTAGGGGTTTGGCAAATAGGCAATCTTCTGGCTACACGTTTTATTTTATTCAGCAACAAGTTAATAAAATATATTTAGATTTATCTAAGAATAAAAAGCCATCCAATACAGAAATACACTCTAGTTTAATAAATTTTTTAGATAAAATATTTCTTGATGTTCTAAAAACAAATCCTGCGAGAGCTTCAGAAATATTTGATGCATTTGGAAAATCTTTTAATGGTGATGAAATGGCTTTTTTTATGTCTAGTAAGATTAAATATAAATCATTACTAAGAATGATTTTCAATTTGCCGTTTAAAATATTTATGAATTCCTTCTTAAGGTGCTTTTTTAAATGATAGATAAAATTAATACAATATCATTATTAATGATTATTCTAATTGGTCTTCCTCATGGCGCATTGGATGGTGCTGTAAGCCTATGCTTAGAAATAAAGAAAAAAATTAATAAAATTATTTTTCTAATTCTTTATGTGCTTGTAGCTATTATTGTTACTTTATTATGGATATTATTTCCCGAGATAAGCTTAATTCTCTTTCTATTAATAAGCATCTTCCATTTTGGTCTTGGTGACTTTGAATGGTCTAAAGGTTATTCAAAATATTTATTAGCTTATATAAATGGTGGGATAGTAATATTTGGAATAAGTTTATTCAACTATGAGAGTACAGATAATATTTTTAAGTTTTTAGCTAATGATACTGGTGTTGTGTGGTCTTTTATTGAATATGGGACATTTTTATTAATATTCTTGATCCCATGGTTTGTGATTAATATTAGCAATCTTTCTACATTTCAAATTTTAAGGATTTTTATAATATGCTTATTAGTTATTTTTTTACCACCATTACTCTCTTTATCAATTTATTTTTGTTTTATTCATTCATTGAATCATTTTATGAGAATCATACCAGCACTTAAATCCCAAATGTCTTCAACAAAAATAGTCAATCTTTTCATATTATTCACATTTGCAAGCTGGATATTAGGTTATTTAGTGTTTAATTATTTTAGCGGGCAAGTGAATCAAACAGAGCTAATTTATAAAATTGTTTTTATCGGATTAGCCGCCTTAACTGTACCTCATATGCTATTAATTGATTTATATTTTAGACCAAAGAAGGAAATTTAGAATGGATATAACAATTAAAAAAGAAGATCATAATTTATTTATTGTTAAAATTAATAGTAAAAATAATTCAATCCATAGGGTTATATTAAAAGATGATTTACATAACCACTTAACAAAAGGAAAAATTTCAAAAGAAGAATTGATAAAATTAAGTTTTCAATTTTTATTACAAAGAGAATCTAACACATCAATTTTATCATCTTTCGAATTGAAGATGATAAGTAATTATTTTCCAGAATATGAAAAAGAAATTATACTTAAAATAAAGGAGTAGGTTTTGAAAGTTTTAGTAATTGGATCAGGAGGTAGAGAGCATGCAATTTGTTGGGGTCTCTCGCTAAGTAAAAAAGTATCAAAAATATTTTGTGCTCCAGGTAATGCAGGTATAGGAGAGATTGCAGAGAATGTAGATATTGGATCAACGGATATAGAGAACCTTATAGTATTCGTAAAAAGAAATAATATTGATTTTACAATTGTGGGACCCGAACAACCATTATCTCTAGGGATAGTAGATGAATTTAGAAATAATAACCTTCTAGTTTTTGGTCCAACCAAACATGCATCACAACTTGAAGCAAGTAAGGAGTTTTCAAAACTCTTTATGAAAAGGAATAATATTCCAACAGCTTCTTTTAATTCATTTACATCTTATAATGAAGCTGAAAGTTTTTTAAAAGATTCAGATTTACCAATAGTTATTAAAGCTGACGGATTAGCATCAGGAAAAGGAGTCAGAGTTTGTTTTAATAGAGAAGAAGCATTTGAATTTTTAAAAGATGTTATGTTAGATAAAGTTTTTTCTAGCTCTGGAGAAAAAGTTGTTATTGAGAGTTTTTTAGAGGGTGAAGAGGCTTCCTTTTTTGTATTTTCTGATGGAGAAAATATACTATCGCTTGATTCATCACAGGATCACAAAAGACTATTAAATGATGATATGGGTCCTAACACTGGAGGAATGGGGGCATATTCCCCCGCACCAATCATTGATGAAGAAACGAGAAAAAATATAATAAACGAAATTATTACTCCGGTATTCGAAGGCTTTAAAAGAGAAGGACTTGAATATACAGGAATCTTATATGTTGGTTTAATGATCAAAGATAAAAGACCAAGTGTTGTAGAGTTTAATTGTAGGTTTGGGGATCCTGAAACTCAACCATTATTGTATAGAATTGACTCTGATATTTTTGACTTATTCTACATGACAGCAATAGGTAAAATAAATGATTATAAACTCAAATGGAAACCAAAAACTTCTGTTTCTATAGTTTTAGCATCTAAAGGTTATCCTAAAACACCTATAACAGGTGGTGAAATAAAAGATTTAAATAATATTAACCTTTCTGATAGTGAATTTATTTTTCATGCTGGGACTAAATTGGAGGATGGTAAAGTGTTAATTTCTGGTGGCAGAGTTTTAAATGTTACAGCGCTTGGAGATTCTCTTCAAAGCGCTATTGAATTAGCTTATAGATGTGTAGAAAAGATTGATACAACTAATTTTCATTACAGAAGCGATATCGGTAAGAAAGGGCTTTTAAAAAATAGCTAAATTGCTTGACATAGATTAAAAGTGTGGCATATTTCAAGGATTAAAAAACGAGGTATTTATGCCAACAATAAGTCAATTAATTAAAAATCCACGCTCGATTGAAAAGAAAAAGAGTAAATCAAGAGCGATGGAAAAAAACCCTCAAAAGCGTGGAGTTTGTACACGTGTTTATACAACTACTCCTAAAAAGCCAAACTCAGCCTTAAGAAAGGTTGCAAGAATCAGATTAACAAATGGATTTGAGGTAACAGGCTACATACCAGGTGAAGGCCATAAATTACAAGAACATTCAGTTGTCTTAATTAGGGGCGGCAGAGTAAAGGATCTTCCAGGCGTAAGATATCACATAGTTCGTGGTTCTCTCGATACTGCTGGTGTTGATGGGCGAAAACAATCTAGATCTAAGTATGGCACCAAGAGACCAAAGGCTAGTTAATTATGGCAAGAAAAGGACCCATCAAAAAAGCTGAAATAAGTGCTGATACAAAATATAACAATAGAATCGTAGCAAAATTCATAAATGCAATCATGCTCGATGGTAAAAAAAGTGTAGCTGAAACAGTTATTTATGATTCTTTTAAGATTATTGAAGACAAAGCAAAATCCGACCCTGTTGAGGTTTTTGAAGAGGCTATGAAAAATATTCAGCCACCTGTTGAAGTGAGATCAAGAAGAGTTGGAGGTGCTACATATCAGGTACCAGTTGAAGTGAATCCAGCTAGAAAACAATCATTGGCTATTAGATGGATATTGTCAGCAGCTAGAAAAAGGTCTGGTAAAACCATGTCATCAAAATTAGCTGCAGAATTTATGGATGCAAAAGAAAGTAAAGGTGGAGCTTTCAAAAAGAAAGAAGACACAATTAAAATGGCAGAAGCAAACAGAGCTTTTTCGCACTATAGATGGTAGGTTCTAAAAATATGAAAGATTTAAGCAAAGCTAGAAACATTGGGATTGTTGCACATATTGATGCTGGTAAGACAACAACTACAGAGAGAATTCTTTTCTATACTGGTAAAAGCTATAAAATTGGTGAAGTACATGATGGTGCTGCAACAATGGATTGGATGGAGCAGGAACGTGAAAGGGGAATAACAATTACATCTGCGACAACTGCTTGTAGTTGGGATGATCATGATATTAATATAATTGATACACCTGGCCACGTTGACTTTACCATCGAAGTTGAAAGATCTTTAAAAGTTCTTGATGGTGCATGTGTGGTTTTTGATAGCGTAGGTGGTGTAGAACCACAGTCAGAAACTGTATGGAGACAAGCAGATAGATATAAAGTTCCTAGAATGTGCTTTGTTAACAAAATGGATAGGACGGGCGCTAATTTCCAAAGAACTGTAGATCAAATTAAAGATAGGCTTGGTTCTAATCCAGTAAGATTGCATATTCCTTATTTTAAAAATGATCTGTTCGATGGAATTGTTGATCTAATAGAGATGAAATTAGCTGTTTGGGATGGCGAGTCACTTGGAGCTAAATTCGAGTTAATCGATATTCCTGAAGAAATAAAAGAAGAAGCTTCTTTAGCAAGAGATAATATGCTGGAATTACTATCAGATAACGACGAATCAATAATGGAGGATTATTTAGAAGGTAAAGAGATTGCTAGAGAAAGAATAATTAATGCGATACGAACCCAAACTATTGATTTAAATATTGTCCCCGTACTTTGTGGCTCGGCTTTTAAAAACAAAGGTGTTCAATTACTTCTTGATGCAGTTGTGAGATATTTGCCATCACCTCTAGACATTCCTGCAATTCAAGGTGTATCTCCTGATGATGAAACTGAGGTTATGGAAAGGAAAGCTGATGATAAGGAACCTCTTTCTGCTTTAGCTTTCAAAATTATGACTGATCCTTTTGTAGGAACAATAACTTATATTAGAGTTTATTCTGGTGTTCTGAATTCTGGCACATCAGTTTTTAATCCTTTGAAGAATTCATCTGAAAGAATAGGAAGATTATTAAAAATGCATGCTGATAAAAGAGAAGAAATATCTTCAGTTGGTGCGGGAGACATTGCCGCTGCTGTTGGATTAAAAGATACATATACAGGTGAAACTCTTTGTGATAAGGGAAACCCAGTTATTTTAGAAAGCTTAAATTTCCCTGACCCTGTTATTTCTGTAGCAATTGAACCTGAAACAAAAGCGGATCAAGAGAAGCTTGGTATGGCGCTAAATAAATTATCAATCGAAGATCCTTCATTTAAAGTTAAAGTTGACCATGAAACTAATCAGACAATTATTTCTGGTATGGGAGAATTACATTTAGAAATTATTGTCGATAGATTAAAAAGAGAATTCAACGTTGAGGCTAAAGTTGGCGCTCCACAGGTTGCTTATCGAGAAACCATAAGAGGATCAAGTGAGGCTGAGCAAAAATATATCAAGCAAACTGGTGGTAAAGGTCAGTACGGTCACGTAAAAATTAGAATTGAACCTCTTGATACTGGTGGAGGTTTTGAATTTGTTAATGAAATTAAAGGTGGTGCTATTCCTAGAGAGTTTATACCTGCTGTTGAAAAAGGTATTCAAGAAGCAATGAATAGTGGAGTAGTAGCAGGATATGAAGTTGTTGATGTAAAAGTAACACTCTATGATGGATCTTTCCATGATGTTGATTCTTCAGAAATGGCTTTTAAAATTGCAGGATCACTTGCTTTTAAAGATGCAGTTAAAAAAGCTGGCGCGGTTGTTCTTGAGCCAATGATGAAGGTTGAATGTGTATGCCCTGAAGATTTTATGGGGACTGTGATTGGTGATTTAAGCTCAAGAAGGGGTAAAGTCCAAGGTACTGAACTTAGAGGTGAATTACAGGGTGTTCAGTGTGAAGTTCCATTATCTGAGATGTTCGGATATGCCACAGATGTTAGGTCCTTGACAGAAGGACGTGCAACATTTACAATGGAGTTTTCAACTTATGCTGATGTACCAGCAAATATATACGAACAGTTGAAATTAAAAGAAGCATAATTTTTGTTTTTTAGGAGGGACATCTAAATGTCTAAAGAAAAATTTGAGAGAAATAAGCCTCACTGTAATATTGGAACCATAGGTCATGTTGACCATGGTAAAACAACTCTAACCGCGGCTATTACTATGACTTTATCTAAAGCTGGTGGTGGAGAATCTATGTCTTATGAAGATATTGATAACGCTCCTGAAGAAAAAGAAAGAGGTATCACTATCAACACTGCTCACGTTGAATATGAAACAGATACTCGTCATTATGCTCATGTTGATTGCCCTGGACACGCTGACTATGTTAAAAACATGATAACTGGTGCAGCTCAAATGGATGGAGCTATTTTAGTTGTTAGTGCTACTGATGGTCCGATGCCTCAAACAAGGGAACACATTCTTCTTGCAAGACAAGTTGGTGTTCCTAGACTTGTAATATTCTTAAATAAAGTTGATCAGCTTGGTGGAGATAAAGAACTTGTTGAACTTGTTGAGTTAGAGGTTAGAGAACTTTTAAATGAGTATGGATTTGAAGGAGATGATACTCCAATTGTATCAGGTTCTGCTTTAGCAGCTGTTGAAAATAGCGATCCCGAAACAGGCGAAAAGGCAATATTAGAATTAATGTCAAAAGTTGATGAATGGATACCACAGCCTACAAGAGATGTCGATAAACCCTTTTCTCTTGCAATTGAAGATGTTTTTTCAATTTCAGGAAGAGGTACAGTTGTTACCGGTAGAGTTGAGCAAGGTAAACTGAATGTAGGGGATAAGATAGAAGTTGTAGGAATTAAAGATACTCAAGAAACTACTGCTACAGGTATAGAAATGTTTAGAAAACTTCTAGACTATGCAGAAGCTGGTGATAATGTAGGTGTTTTATTAAGAGGTATTGAAAAAGATCAAGTTGAGAGAGGGCAAGTTTTATGTGCTCCCGGTTCAATCAAGCCACACCAAAAATTTGAAGCTGAAGTATATGTTTTGAAGAAGGAAGAAGGTGGCAGACACACTCCTTTCTTCAAAGGTTACAGACCTCAATTCTATTTTAGAACTACAGATGTAACTGGCTCAATTGAGCTTGGTGAAAATGTAGAGATGGTAATGCCTGGAGATAATACAAAAATGAATGTAGAACTTATCTGCCCTGTTGCTATGGCAGATGGATTAAAATTTTCTATCCGTGAAGGGGGTAGAACAGTTGGAGCAGGTGTTATCAGTAAGATAACCGAGTAATAAAATATGGAAACCGCACCAAAAGTAAGAATAAAGCTTAAATCTTTTGATCATAAGCTTTTAGATAAATCGACTTTTGATATTGTTGATACGGTTAAAAGAACCGGGGCTAAGGTTGCAGGTCCAATTCCGTTACCAACGGACATTTCAAGAACATGTGTTTTAAGAGCGCCTCATGTTTATAAGGACTCTAGAGAACATTTCGAAATGAGGACCCACAAACGTCTTGTAGATATTCTTGAACCTACTCAACAAACTATTGATTCGTTGATGAAGCTTGATTTGGCTTCTGGTGTAGAAGTAGAGATTAAACTGCAAGGTGTGTAAATGTCAGAAGAAAATGTTGAAACCGAAGAATTAGTTCAAACTGAATCCCAAGATTCTATTGATAATGATCAAAATGATGAAGTTGATTCTAAAAATATAGAAAAATCTATAAGATTAAGTGGTTTAATGGGAACAAAATTAGGAATGACTCATTCAATTATGGATGATGGAAGAGTTATACCTACAACCCTTGTTCAACTAGGTCCTTGCTATGCTCTAG
Organism: uncultured bacterium; assembly: GCA_913050245.1. Taxonomy (GTDB): domain Bacteria; phylum Desulfobacterota_D; class UBA1144; order UBA1144; family UBA1144. Next base: position 55,929 of record CAJWZJ010000003.1, read on the forward strand.
AAAAAAGTTTAAAAAGTAAAAAAACCTCATTAAAAGTAGGTTATTTAGATATAAAACCTACATCATTAAATAAACCAAAACTTTCTTATTTTTCTAAGTTAAAAGTTAAGCCAGTAAAATATATTAAAGAATTTGACCTCTTGGAGGATGTTGAAATACAACCTGGTACGGAGATTAAGGCTGATATTTTTAAAGAAGGTGATAAAACAGATGTCACATCTAACTCAAAAGGTAAAGGTTTCGCAGGTGTAATTAAAAGACATAATTTTGCAGGATTACGACATACTCATGGTACACCTCAGAATCAAAGATCTGGTGGTTCGATAGGAGCATGTGCATATCCTGGCAGAGTATGGAAAGGGCAAAAGATGGCTGGTAGATATGGTGGCAAGAAATCAACAATTCAAGGATTAGAAGTTTTAAAAGTAGATCTTGAAAAGAATTTAATATTTATTAAAGGTTCAATACCTGGTTCAAATGGATCATTGGTATATGTAAACCACACAAGGAAAGGTAATGGACTTACAAATAATTAATTTAGATAATAAAAATATTGGAAAACATTCAATTGATATCAACGATAATGTTGAAATCAATAAATTTGCGATAAGTCAAGTTGTAAAATGGCAATTGGCTAAAAAAAGAGCCGGAACCGCTGCTACCAAAAATAGAGCTCTTGTTCAAGGTAGTGGCAAGAAACCATTTAAACAAAAAGGGACTGGTAATGCTAGAGCTGGAACAAGAACATCACCGATATGGAGAGGCGGAGGTGTAATTTTTGGCCCAAGCCCTAAGGATTGGTCCTTTACAATTCCAAAAAAAATTAAAAAATTAGCTTTGCAAAATGCTTTACTTTATAAAATAAATCAAAAAAGTATTTATTTGGTTGACTCATTCGAATTAGAGGACAATAAAACAAAAAATCTTTCTTCAAAACTTAAAAATATGGATCTTGGAAAGAAGATTTTAATTGTAAATCATGGAGAGAATATTAATCTTGAGCTATCATCACGTAACTTATCCAACGTTAAAGTTATTCATCCTGATGGTTTAAACGTTTACGATATATTAAATTTTAATTCTATTTTAATCCATAAAGATTCTATAGATAAAATTTTGTCGAGGGTTAAATAAATGAAAAAGTATATTTCTGATATTTTGATAAAACCATTAATGACAGAAAAATCAGCATCACTTAATCAGTCACAATGTTATGTTTTTGAAGTCGCATCATCATCTACTAAAAATGAAATTCGTGATGCTATTCAAAAGTTTTTTAACGTAAAAGTTAAAGATATCAGGACTTCAACAAAGCCTGGAAAAATAGTAAAAAAAGGCGGGAAAGCGGTAGGTAAAAGGTCTAAGCAGAAAAAAGCCTTTATAACTTTAAAAGAGGGGTCAATAGAGTTTATCCAAGGAGTCTAATATGCCAATTCAAAAATATAAACCTACTAGTCCTGGAAGACGCTTTATGACATCAGCTGATTTCGATGAAATCACTACTAATGTTCCTTACAAGCCATTAGTTAAATCTGTTCATAAAAAGAAAGGTAGAAATAATAATGGACGTATTACTTCTAAAAGTAGGGGTGGTGGAGCAAAAAAATTATACAGGATTATCGATTTCAAAAGAGATAAATTTGATATACAAGGTACCGTTAAAACGATTGAATATGACCCAAACAGGTCATCACGAATAGCCTTAATCAATTATTCCGATGGTGAAAAAAGATATATATTAGCTCCTTTAAATTTGAAAGTGGGTTCAAAAATAATATCATCTGAAAAAACTGAAATAGTAAATGGTAATTCGTTGTTATTGAAAAACATACCTGAAGGGACACTCGTACATAATATTGAAATGTCACCAAAGGGTGGAGGAAAAATAGCAAGATCAGCAGGAGCATATGCAACAGTTCTTGGAACAGAAAATAATTTAACTCAAATTAAATTAGCATCTGGTGAAACAAGAAAACTACTTTCTGATTGTAGAGCAACTATAGGAAAACTTGGAAACGAAAAGCATAATCAGATTGTAATTGGTAAGGCTGGCCGTAAAAGATACTTAGGAAGAAGGCCTATTGTAAGAGGTGTAGCTATGAATCCCGTAGATCATCCTCATGGTGGTGGTGAAGGTAAAGCAGCGCGAGGCAATCCACATCCTGTTTCAAAATGGGGTTGGATAACAATTGGTAAGAAAACAAGAAATAATCCTAAATCAGACAAACTTATTGTAAAAAGAAGAAGAATTGGATATGGGATGGATAAGAGGTAATTAATATATGGGTAGATCAATTAAAAAAGGACCTTTCGTCGATGAAAAACTTATGAAAAAAGTTTTGAAGGCAAAAGCAGAGGATAGTCAAAAGATAATTAAAACCTGGTCAAGAAGATCTATGATTGTTCCTGACATGATTGGATTAACTTTTGCAGTTTATAATGGAAAGAAATTTGTACCTGTTTACATAACAGAATATATGCTTGGGCATAAACTTGGAGAATTTTCTCCAACCAGAACATTTGTATCACACGCTGGTGGCGATAAAAAATCTAAGGTGGGCAGATAATGATTTCTAAAGCTATCAATAAGTATGTTAGAAGAACGCCTAGAAAGGTTAATACTGTTTTAGATATTATTAGAGGAAAAAATGTCGATTACGCCTTCATGTTATTAAAGAATGTAAACAAGGGAGCTAAAGATGAAGTTTCTAAAACATTAAAATCAGCAGTTTCTAATGCTTATGAAAAGGGATATACAGATACTGCTAAGATTTCTGTGTCTGAGGCTTATAGCACTGAGGGTCCAATATTTAAAAGATACAAAGCAAGGGCTATGGGAAGAGCAACAAAGAGATATAAAAGAACTAGTCATATAACTATAATTCTTAAGGAGGATGCTATCTAATGGGTCAAAAAGTAAATCCTATATCGCTTAGAATTGGCATAACTAGAAACTGGAATTCTAATTGGTTTGTAGCTAATAAGATAAAGTATAAAGAATTTCTTCATGAAGATTTAAAAGTAAGAAATTATGTAAAGAAAAAATTCTTTCAATCTGGTATATCCAAACTAGAGATAGAGAGATCTTCCGATGAAAAAATCAGACTAGTGGTTTATTGTTCAAAGCCTGGTCTTTTGATAGGAAGAAAGGGTGTAGACATTGAGAATCTGAGAAAAGATTTAAATAAAATGGTAGGTAAAGAAATATTTATTGATATACGAGAGGTCAAGAGACCGGAAATAGACTCACAATTAGTAGCTGAAAACATAGCATTACAACTTGAAAGAAGAGTTGCCTATAGAAGAGCTATGAAAAGAAGTATGTCTTCTGCTTTACGTCTTGGAGCAATAGGTATAAAGGTAATGGTCTCAGGAAGGTTGGGTGGTGCAGAAATTGCACGAAGTGAATGGTATCGTGAAGGTCGTGTCCCATTAAGTACTCTTAGAGCCGATATAGATTATGGTTTTGCAGAAGCTTTAACTACTTATGGAATAATTGGCATCAAAGTTTGGATATTTAAAGGTGAAGTTATTAAAAGAAAGGAAAAAAATAAGGGAGTAGATAATGCTGCAGCCTAAAAAAAGTAAACATAGAAAAATCCATAAAGGAAGAGTTAGAGGCGTTGCAACTAAAGGTAATAAAGTTTCTTTTGGAGAATATGGTCTTCAATCTTTAGATTTTTCCAGAATCACTGGTAGACAGATCGAAGCAGCGAGGATTGCTATCACAAGAAAAGTAAAAAGGGGTGCAAAACTTTGGATAAGGATTTTTCCTCACAAGCCTGTTTCAAAAAAACCTGCAGAAGTACGAATGGGTAAGGGTAAAGGTGATATAGATAGATATGTTGCTCCTATTAAGAAAGGAACTATGTTGTATGAAATTGCTGGAGTTGATGAAGAACTAGCACGTGAGGCTCTAAGATTAGCATCTGCTAAACTCCCAGTGAGAACTAGAATAGTAGTTAGGACACGAGGATTATTGATATAATGGATATGCAAGAAATAAAAAAGTTAGATACAGAAGAGATTGAAAATAAAATAAAAGAATTAAAGGATTCGATCTTTAAGAATAAAATTGCAAAATTAAATCAAGGTGATTTTGATACTAACTCCTTTATAAAAATTAGGAAAGATATTGCTAGATGCATGACAGAATTAAATATAAGAAAAAGGGAGGATAACTAATGTCTAGAGGCAGAATGAGAGAAGTAAAAGGTACAGTAATCAAAAATTCTTCTGATAAGACCATAATGGTTCAGACAGAGACTTCCTCGAAAAATAGAATTTATAATAAAATTGTGGTTATGAAGAAGAAGTTTCATGTGCATGATGAAAAGAATGAGGCTAAGGTTGGAGATCAAATAAGAGCAATTGAGACAAAGCCTATAAGTAAAAGTAAGAGATGGAAACTCGTAGAAATTGTTAGCAAAGGAGAAGTCTTATGATTCAAACAGAAACTCAGTTAGTTTCAGCTGACAATTCTGGAGCAAAACAGCTTAATGTAATAAATCTTAAAGGCGGATCTTTTAGAAGGTATGCCAGAATTGGTGATATTGTAACAGTTTCAATTAGAGCAGCTATTCCAAATTCAAAAGTTGAAAAAGGTAAGATTTTCCAAGCCGTAATAGTAAGAACTAAAAAAGAATTGAGAAGACCTGACGGTTCTTATATAAGATTCGATGATAATGCTGCTGTACTGATTAATAAAGAAAAGCAGCCAGTTGGCACAAGAATATTTGGTCCTGTAGCCAGAGAGCTTAGAAATAAAGGTTTCATGAAAATTGTTTCATTAGCTCCGGAGGTTCTATAAGATGGCAAAGACATCCAGACCAAAAAAAGGCGAAGAGGTTAAGATTATTGCTGGTAAATATAAAGGACAGGTTGGGAAAGTTTTAACTGTTTTTCCTAAAGATAATAAAGTAATTATAGAAAATATTAATGTTGCAAAAAGGCATCAAAAACCTAATCAACAAAATCAATCAGGTGGTATTGTGAATAAAGAAAAGCCGATTCACATATCTAATGTAAAGGTAGTAGGAAATGGATAATATCAAGACAGTGTATGACAATTCAGTGCAAGATTTATTAAATTCAATAAATTTATCTAATAAGATGCAAGCACCTAAAATAGTTAAAGTTTCATTAAATATGGGACTAGGTAAAATGTCTGATGCTGGTAAAGATGGAAAATTGATAGAAGAAGCTGTGAATGAATTATCAAGAATTGCTAATCAAAAAGCTGTTGCCACTAAAGCAAAGAAATCTGAGGCTGGATTCAAGCTAAGAGAAGGTTCCTCTATTGGTGCAAGGGTTACGTTAAGAGGCAATAAAATGTATGAATTTCTAATGAAATTACTTCATCTTGCATTACCTAGAGTAAGAGATTTTAGAGGCATATCAAGAAAAGCATTCGATAAAAGAGGAAATTATAATTTAGGTATTCAAGATCATTTAATATTTCCTGAAATTGATCCTACAAAGACATCAAGAAGTAAGGGTCTTAATATAACTATTGTAACAACTGCACAAAACGACGATGGCGCATTAATTTTAATGGAGAAGTTAGGTTTTCCTTTTAAGAAAAAATAGGTGGTATATATATGGCAAAAAAATCAATGATTGTTAAAGCAAATAAAAAACAAAAATTTAAAGTTAGGGAATATAATAGATGCCCAATTACTGGTAGACCTAGAGGGTTTATTAGAAAATATGGTATGAGTAGAAATGCATTTAGAAAGCTAGCAAGTGAAGGATTAATACCTGGCGTAAAAAAGGCTAGTTGGTAGAGAGGAAAATATGATAGTAGATCCAATTTCAGATATGTTAACAAGAATTAGAAATGCTGTTTCCAGAAAGCACAAGCATGTGTTAATTCCATCTTCAAAATTTAAAGTAGAAATTGCTAAAATTTTACAATCAGAAGGTTTTATCAACTCTTTTGAAATTATTAAAATTAGTAATTTTGATAATATAAAAATCGATTTAAAATATGATTCAAGAAAAATTTCCGTAATAAAGAAAATAAAAAGAATAAGCAAGCCTGGATTGAGAGTTTATGTTAATAAAAATGAGATACCAAGGATCTCTGGCGGACTTGGTACTTCAATAATATCGACATCTAAAGGTGTTATGACTGGAAATAAGGCCAGAGAAATTGGTGTAGGAGGAGAGATTCTCTGTAGTATTCTCTAATAAAATATGTCTAGAATTGGAAATAAAGAAATTTTATTAAATAAAGAAATTAAACTGACCTTCAATGAAGGAGTATTGACCGTTAAAGGTCCAAAAGGAGAACTCAACAGATCAATCCCAACTGAAGTTCAGCTAGACATTAGTGATGAAAAAATTCTTGTCAAAAGATCCTCAGAGGTTAATAAAGTCAAAGCACTTCATGGGTTAACAAGATCATTAATCAATAATATGGTTATTGGAGTCACAAATGGATTTGAAAAAGCTCTTGAAATTAAGGGTACAGGATATAAGTGTGATATTAAATCTAAAACTGAACTAGTTTTAAATTTAGGATATTCAAATCCAATTAATTTTTCATTGCCTGATGGAATTGAGGCTGAAACTGAAAATAAAGGAACACTTTTAAAAATTAAAGGAATTAACAAAGAGGTAGTTGGTGAGATTGCTGCAAGAATAAGAAAGCTTAGAAAACCTGAAAGATATAAAGGTAAAGGTGTTAGATATCAAGGAGAATATGTTAAGCTCAAAGCAGGTAAATCAGCAGGTGGAAAGGGTGAATAATTATGATTAACCAGATAGAGAAAAATAAATTAAGAATTAAAAGACATTTTAGAAATAGAAAAAATATTTTTGGTACAGCAGAAATACCTAGATTATATGTATTCAGGTCTCTAAAAAATTATTATGTAAGTATAGTCGATGATACAAAAGGTATTACATTAGCTTCAGCTAAAATAGCAAGGAAAGAATCATCAGAGAAATTAGCTGAAATTTTAGCAGAAAAAGTAATTAAAATTGGCATAAATAAAGTTATTTTTGATAAGAGTGGTTATAAATATCATGGCAGACTTAAACAATTTGCTGATAGTCTAAGAGAAAGAGGAATTAGTTTTTAGGAGAAATATATTGAGTTCAAATCAAGATAAAGAATTTATTGAAAAAATTATCCATATCAGAAGAGTTGCGAAAGTTACTAAAGGCGGAAAGAATTTCCATTTTACTGCTTTAGTCGTTATTGGAAACATGAAGGGAAAAGTAGGCTCTGGCCTTGGTAAATCTAATGAAGTTCCTGATGCGATAAGGAAAGCAATTGAAAAAGCCAAGAAGAATCTAATTGAAGTTGGTATGAATGGAAGGACTATTACACATGAGGTTTATGCTAAGTCCTTATCTTCTCAAGTAATGATAAGACCTGCGGGTTCAGGTACTGGAGTTATAGCTGGTGCAGCAGTTAGATCTGTATTAGAATTAGCGGGAATAAAAGATGTTCTTACTAAATCATTGGGATCTAGAAATCCTATCAATGTAGTAAATGCCACAATGGAATGTTTAAGATCCTTAAGTGAACCTGCTGATACAGCTCAAAGTCGTGGAAAAGAATCAAATGAATTAGATCTCCCTAAACAATATTATAAAAATAAAGCAGAAGGTGAAGCTAATGCTTAATGAACTTAAAAAAACTACAATAACTGGCAAAACTCGAGTTGGAAGAGGACCTGGCTCTAAAGGTAAAACAGCTGGGAGAGGACATAAAGGTCAAAATTCAAGATCTGGTGGTGGAGTTCCTATTTTATTCGAAGGTGGACAATCAAGCTTTGTTTTAAGGACTCCTAAAAGAGGGTTTAAAAATTATAATAGGATAGAATTCGACGTAATTAATGTAGGTCAATTAGATAAAATTGATACTAATGATGAAATAAATAAAGATTTTTTAATAAAGATTGGGAAGATTAACGGAAAGAACCCACTTAAAATATTAGGCCAGGGTGATATTTCCAAGAAAATTTCTATTAAAGCAGATGCTTTTTCCAAAACTGCAGAAAGCAAAATTAAATCAGCTGGCGGTTCTATTATTAAAGTATGAGTTCAGTCGATTCACTTCCAAAGCTACCAGAGCTAAATAAAAGAATTTTATTCACACTTTTTATTTTAGTTGTTTATAGATTAGGAGTATTTGTTCCAATACCTGGAGTTGACTCAGCCGAGATTTTAAAAATTTTTTCAAATCAGGGTAAATCTTTTTTTGATATAATTAATTTATTTTCAGGAGGAGCATTTGAACGAGCATCTATATTCGCATTAGGTGTTATGCCATATATTACTTCTTCAATTGTTATGTCATTAGTTGTAAAGACAGTACCTAAATTAGAAGAATTAAATAAAGAGAGTTCAGGAAAAAAAAGAATTGCCCAATATTCAAGATATTTAACTATAGTAATATGCTTTTTTCAGGCCTCTCTTTTAGTTACTGCATTACAAACAGGTTTAGGAACTGGTGTAGATATTGTTTTTGATCCTGGATTAAGTTTCTATTTGTTAACCGTTTTTACTTTAACTGCAGGAACCTTCTTTGTTATGTGGTTAGGAGAACAAATAACTAATTTTGGAATTGGTAATGGTTTATCTTTGATAATTGCTGCATCTATTATTACAGGTGCACCATCAGCTATAGGTAAATTATTTAATTTTGTTTCTACTGGTGATTTAAATATATTGACAATAATTTTATACATAATAATTATGCTTGGAATTTTATATTCTGTAGTTTTTGTTGAAAGATCTTTCAGAAAAATACCAGTTCAATATCCGCAAAAGACTCAAGGAAGGAAAGTTTCAATGGCTCAATCCTCACATTTACCACTTAAAATTAATCCAGCCGGAGTTATTCCTCCAATATTTGCTTCATCAATATTGCTTTTACCTTTAACAATTTTTAATTATGTCGATAGTCCTACACTTAACCAACTTTCGGCTTCTTTTTTAAACAATGGTTTTATTTATAATGGTGTTTTTGCATTATTGGTTATATTTTTTACTTTCTTTTATACAGGTATGGTTATAAATCCATCAGAACTATCTGAAAATCTTAAAAAAAATGGTGCTTTTATTCCAGGTATTAGACCTGGTGGAAACACAACAGACTATATTAAAGGTGTTATGGCAAAGCTTACTGTGATAGGAGCATTGTACCTAGCTCTAGTTTGTACAATTCCAGCAATTCTTAATGCTAAACCTTTCAGCTTGCCATTCTTCTTTGGTGGTACATCACTACTAATTGTTATAGGTGTAACTTTAGATTTTATTCAACAAATTCAGTCTTTTTTAATATCTGATAATTATGATAATTATGGAAATAAAAAAAGGAAAAAAGAACCAAAAAGGTTCAATATGAGGTGATTTTATGATTCTAATTTTATTTGGCCCTCCAGGAGCAGGTAAGGGTACTCAAGCAGATTATTTAAAGGAGAAATTTAATTTATTACATTTATCTACTGGTGACATTCTTAGGGAGGAAGTTTCAAATAATACTGAGCTAGGTGTGCAAGCCAAAAAATTTATGGATTCAGGCGAATTAGTGACTGATGAATTAATAATCGGAATGATAAAAAATAAAATAGAGTCAACTGTCAATGTTGAGGGTTTTCTGTTTGATGGTTTTCCAAGAACTATATCGCAAGCAGAAGCATTAGATCAAATGCTTGATTCTAGTAATAAGTCAATTGATAAAGTTATTTCTTTAGAAGTAGATGATAAAACACTAATAGAGAGACTTTTGGCACGAGGAAGAAGTGATGATAATGAGGAGACAATCAAGAATAGGCTGGAAGTATATAAGAACCAAACATTACCTATCAAAGACTATTATCATAGTAAAAATCAATTAGTTGAGATAAAAGGAGACAGCTCTATAGAAGAGGTTAGTTCAGAAATAGAGAAATCCTTATAAAAATGTCTGTAAAAATTAAAAATAAATCAGAAATAAGTAAAATGAGTGAATGCGGTAAAATCATTGCTGAAGTAAGAGAATTGATTATCAAAAACATTGAACCTGGAATATCAACTTGGGAACTTGATAAGTTAGCTGAAGAATACACTGTTTCGAAAGGTTTTGTCCCAGCATTCAAAGGTTATCAGAATTTTCCATCATCAATATGCGCCTCTATTAATGACGAAGTAGTTCATGGATTACCCTCAAAAAATAAAGTGTTAAAAAATGGAGATATTATTGGAATAGACTTTGGAGTCTTTGATGGAACATTTTATGCTGATTCTGCTTTTACTTTTGCCGTTGGCAATGTAGATGAGGAAGTGACTAAACTTCTTCATGTTACCAAAAGTTCATTAGAAAAAGGAATAGACAAAGCGGTGGTTGGAAATAAGATTTATGATATTTCTAAAGCTATTCAGGATTATATAGAATCATATGGATTCTCTGTAGTAAGGACTTACGTCGGACATGGAATAGGCAGAAATTTACACGAGGAGCCTCATGTCCCAAATTTTATATTAAGTAAAAAAGATAGATCATCTTCAATTAAATTAAAGGAGGGAATGGTTTTAGCGATTGAGCCAATGGTAAATACCGGTGATTATGAAGTTGAGTTAAGTGATGATAAGTGGACCGTCAAAACTAAAGATGGAAGCTTATCTGCACATTTTGAGCATACTGTGGCTATTACCAAGGACGGACCAAAAATCCTAACAAATTAAATTATGGCAAAAGAAGAAAGAGTAGAACTTGAAGGGTCGATTTTAGAGGCATTGCCAAATGCAATGTTTAAAGTAGAGCTTGAAAATGGACATCAAATATTGGCATATGTTTCAGGCAAAATGAGGACGCATTTTATCAGAATTCTTCCTGGAGATAAGGTAAAAGTTGAAGTATCCCCTTATGATTTGACAAAAGGAAGAATAACATATAGATTGAAATGACATTATCGTATATAATATAACGCTTTAACGGAGTTTTTATGCCTAGAATTGCTGGAGTAGACATACCTGAGAATAAAAGAGTTTTGATATCCTTAACTTATATTTATGGTATTGGAAAAAAAATTTCTCAAGATATTCTTGAGAAAGCAAATATTGACTCTTCAATTAAAACATCTCAATTGACAGATGATGATGTTGCAAGAATAAGGCAACTTATTGAAAATGATTATCTTGTAGAAGGCGAATTAAGAGTAGAAGTTCAAAATAATATAAAAAGATTACAAGAAATAGTTTCTTATCGAGGTATTAGACATAGAAAAAAATTGCCCTGTAGAGGACAGAGAACCAAGTCAAATGCTAGAACCAGACGAGGGAAGAAAGGGCTTGCAATTGCTAAGAAGAAACAAGCGGGATTAAAATAGGAGTTTTTCTAATTTGAAAAAAAATAAAAAAAACAAAAAATCAAAAAAGTTTGTTGAAAGCGGTAAAGCACACATACAAGCAACTTTTAATAATACAATTGTCACTATAACTGATGATGATGGCAATGTATTATCTTGGGCTGCAGGTGGGAAAGAAGGCTTTAAAGGAACTAGAAAAGGAACTCCATTCGCTGCTCAATTGGCCGCAGAAGATGCCGCTAAAAAAGCAGCAGAATTTGGAATGAAAACTATTGCTGTTTATGTAAAGGGACCAGGTCCCGGACGAGAAACTGCAATTAGATCTATTCAGTCAGCAGGCATTAAGATTAATTTAATTAAGGACGTTACACCACTTCCTCATAATGGATGCAGGCCACCTGCTAAGAGAAGAGTTTAAGTAAAGAGGTATTTATTTTTGGCTAGATATACAGGACCAACAACCAAGCTATCACGAAGGGAAGGGCAAGAACTTTTTTTAAAAGGTGATAGGTCATATTCAGATAAAGCTGCAAGAAGGCTAAATATACTGCCTGGGCAAAGTCAATCAAAGTTTAATCAAAAATCTTCAGAATATGCTATTAGGCTTCGTGAAAAACAAAAGCTAAAAAGAATTTTTGGATTAACTGAAAAGCAATTTAGAATCAATTTTGTTAAATCAAATAAACAACCTGGAGTCACTGGTGATAATTTGATTTCAAACCTTGAAAGAAGACTTGATAATGTAGTTTATAGGCTTGGGTTTTTAAGTTCAAGAAATGAAGCCCGCCAATATGTAAATCATGGACATATATTAGTTAACAATAAAAAAGTAGATATACCCTCTTTTCTTGTTTCAGTAAATGATGTTGTAGAAATAAGAGAGAAAAGTAGAGATAAGAAAAGAATTAAAGAATCGGTCGAGTCAGTAGCTAGGAGAGGTGTACCTGAATGGCTAGATTTTGATTCAGAAAAATTAAGCGGAATTGTAAAAAGATTACCAAATAGAGATGATTTTACATTGCCTCTTGATGAACAATTGATTATCGAGTTTTATTCTAAACTATAGGAGATTAAATGGAATTTCAAAGAAATTGGATTGGTTTGCACAAACCAAAATCAATACAAATAGATCAAAAAAATAAATCTGAAACATATGGTAAATTCATATGTCAGCCTCTTGAAAAAGGTTATGGACTGACTATTGGTAATTCTTTAAGAAGAATTTTGTTATCTTCAATACAAGGACCAGCTATTACTAAAGTTAAAATAGACGGCGTTCAGCATGAATTCTCCACCATAACTGGTATTAAAGAAGATGTTACAGAAATAATTCTGAATTTAAAAAAATTGAATTTAAAAATGTCTACTTATGAACCTCAAGTTATTAGGCTTAGTTATGAAGGTGAAGGAGAAGTTACTGCAAAAGATATTGAAGTTAATCAAAATATAGAAATAGTAAATGAACATCAATTTATTGCTACTTTGTCTGAAGGTGCCAAGATTGACATAGAGATGACAGTTGAGATGGGTAGAGGATATGTAACAACTGAGTCAAGAGATGATAATAGTCACTCAATTGGCGATATATTGCTTGATGCGATTTTTTCACCTGTTGTCAAAGTTAATTATAACGTTACTGCGGCTAGGGTTGGCAGAAGGACAGATTATGAAAGGCTTACGCTAGAAGTCTGGACAAATGGAACAGTACTTCCTGAAGATTCCGTAGCATTCGCTGCTAAAATTTTAAAAGACCAGATGACAGTATTTGTTAACTTTGATGAAGAAGAAGTTGACTCAATACCAATAGTTGAGGAAGAAAATGATGAAATAATTGGTTCAGAGGACATTTTATTTACGAAAATTGAAGAATTAGATTTCTCAGCCAGATCTTTAAATTGTCTTGAAAAAGCTAGTATTAAATACTTGGGTGATTTAATTCAACTCAACGAAGAAGACTTGTTGAATTTAGAAAATTTTGGTAAAAGATCTCTAAATGAGGTTAGAGATGTAATAGCTTCATTTAATCTAAGATTGGGTGAAGATATTAACAAGGATTTGTATTATGAACAAAGAAAGATTAAAGAGGATGATTCTTCAGATAATTCAGAACAGGAATTTGTAGATGAGACATAGAGTTAGAAAAGGAAAGTTGGGTCTAAAGACTCAACATAGGCTTTCAATGTTAAAAAACTTAGCAACAGAACTTTTCCGTCACGGAAGAATTATTACAACAGATGCTAGAGCAAAAGAATTAAAAAGATTTTCTGAAAAAATTATAACTACTGCAAAAAAAGATTCTGTTCATTCAAGAAGAATAGTTGATGCAAAAATTAAAAATCGAGAAGTGCTAAAATATTTGTTTGAACATATAGCGCCAAGCTATGTAGATAGGCCTGGAGGCTATACAAGAGTTATAAAACTTTCATACAGGAGAGGTGATGCAGCTCCTTTGTCGGCTATAGAATTGGTTGGCCTAGATGTACCTTTTAAGCCTGTTGAAGATGAAGCAAGCGATCTCGAAAAAGATCAGCCAGAAGAATCATAGTAAGGATTATGTCGAATAATCTAGGTATCATTTTAGATCCCAACTCATTAAAAAATATAGAGTACATAGTAAAAAAAGCAGATGAATATAATTTTCATTCTGCCTGGACTACAGAACTTTATAGATCCTCATTTGAACAACTCACCTATATTGCTGGATTAACTAAAGAAATAAAAATTGGTTCAGCAGTGACTTTAGCATTTGTAAGGAGTCCTCTAATGACTATGATTTCCGCTATGGATATTGATCAGATATCAAATGGAAGGCTAATTCTTGGATTAGGATCAGGCGCAATAAATACTAATAGAAAGTGGCATTGTAATAACGATTTTGCTAATCCTTCTGAAAGAATGAGCTCTTTGCTGAAAATATTAAAAATAATCCAAAATGGTCTATATAAGGGCCAAGATATTGAATATGAGGATAATTTCTATAATATTGAAATAAAAGCTTTTAAAAGGCCTTTTAAGCCTCTTAGGAGCGAAATACCAACAATAGTAGCCGGAATTGGTCCTAAAATGTCTCGAGTTGCCCTTGAAGAATCTGACGGTTATCTAGGACATGTTGTTTGCTCATTGGACTATTTAAAAAATAATATCTTGCCTATTAGATCCGATAAGCATACTTCTATTTCTTCTATTATCTTGTGTGCCATCAATAAAGATAAGTTCCAAGCAATAAATGATTGTAAAGGAACTATTGCTTTTTATTCAATTGTTAAAGCCTATGCAAAACCATTTATTCAACTTGGATTCGAAGAAAACATTAAGAAGATTAGAGAAGCATATTTTAAACAAGATGTTCAAGGTATGTTAGATAATGTTAGTAACGAAATGGTTGAGAAATTTGCAGTTGTTGGATCTGCTGAGGAAGTATCTGAAAAAATTGAAGTATATAAAAAAATATTGGATTTACCTATACTTACAGCACCACATTATTATATAAGTCATGAAAAATTAGAATATTATCAAAACGAAATCTTAGAAACATTTAAAGTTTTTTAGCTTTATAAATTGTTACAAGTCCAAAATTGAATGATTCATATTTTTCTACTTCAAATGAATTTTTTTCTAGAATTTTTACGAACTCTCTGGGACTATAAAAATTATTAATTGATTTCGACAAATATAAATACTCTCTAAACTTACCAAATAAAAGTCCAACAAATGGTATTACAAAAAAAAGATATAGATTAGTTATGATTTTTAGAAGAATATTATTATTTTTTGAGAATTCCATTATTAACAATAGCTGATTTTTTTTTAAAACTCTGCGAATTTCAACAAGGGAATCATTAATTGAAACTGTATTTCTTATACCGAACGATATAGTTACAAAATCAAAATAATTATCTTCATATTTAAGATTTTCAGCATATGACTCAATAAATTTTATTTCTTTATACTTTTTTCTTGCAATTCTAAGCATATCAATTGAAGGATCTATGCCTGTGCAATCAGTATTCGGATATTTGTCTTTAATAAGTGATATGATATCACCTGTTCCAGTTGCAAGATCTAAAACCTTTCCTTCAAACTTTGCAATATTAATAAAATTAGATTTCCATTTTTTATGTTTTCCTAAGCTTATAATGTTATTTATACGATCATATACATTAGCAATGGAGTCGAAAGTATCCTTTGTCTGAGGCATTCTATAAATCCTTAACTATTTTGCTTGCTTTCGCTATGTTCCCGTATGTCATTACGTGGATTCCATCTAAATCATTTTTATATTCAGATATTAATTTTTTTAAATATTCTTCAGAACTCGAAGACATACGTTTGTTGTTCATTCTTTTAAGTTCTCTTATATGTTTTGAATTTACATTAATTCCACCAAGTTTTTTTATTATATTATTTAGTGCAAAAATATTTGATATTGGTAGAACACCACATAAAATTTTATAGTTTTTATTTTTTGAAATTTTAGCTACTAAATCAAAGTCATATTCTGAATATACAGGCTGTGTTATGAAAATTCTTGATCCTTTTTTTAATCTTCTTTGTATAGTCTTTTTTAATTCATTTAATGATTTATTGAGATTAAGTGCTGAAAAAATTTCATAATTTTTATCAATAGTAATAGGATTGTTGTTATAGTCATGACCATTACTAAAATTTTTAATTATTTGAATTAATGAATCAGTATTAACTTCATATACCTCTTGAGCCCTTTTAGAGTCTCCAACATTAATCTTATCTCCTTTTACAACTAGAAGTTTATTTATTCCCATAGAAATGACACCCAGAATTTCGCTTTGTAAAGCTAGTGAGTTTTTGTCTCGTGTTGAAAAATTTATAATAAGTTTTCTTTTATCAATTCCTTTTAGTATAAGCTTATGCGCTAAAGCTACAGGAGATATCCTAAGCTTTGCCAATGGAGAGCAGGTTATATCTAATAAATCAAAATTATGTTGATATTTTATTATTTTGCTAAGATAGTTATCTTTTATATTGTACTTAGGCGGTACAATTTCAAAAGATTTTTTGAATGTATTTTTGTATAAGTTAGAATTTATCATTCAATGCGCTTTGTATTTATATTAATTTTTCTCGTATTTCCATACTTAGACACATATGGTATCACGAAAGTCTATAATTTAATAGATAAAAAACTTGTTATTCATACCAATGAACCATTATCAAGTGATCAAAAAGCATCCATCAAGCGAAAATTGGATAAAATTACAGAGACACTTGATCCTTACGATTCTGACTCATTTGTTTCAAGATTTAATGACTTAGAAAAAAATTCCGATGTATCTGCGCCAGATATTTTTGTTGATGCCTACAAAGTTATGGGAGATTTTAATAAGATAACCAAAGGAAGATTTAATCCTACATCTTTCACTTTACTTTCAAAAAGTACTAAGCTTAAAAAGCTCAATTATTATCTTAAATCTGGAGTTCATGCTAGATGTACATCTATGAAAAATATCAAAATAAAAATCAACAATGTTTTTTCTAAATCACAAGAATGTACAAGAATTAGTTTTGATTCTATTATTGAGGGAATTACAGTAGATAATATTAGGAATTATTTGTTAGAACAAGGGGTAGGGGCTTTTGCAATAGTTTTTGGATCTGTTGTAACCAAATTTAATTATGAGCTTGAAAATTCTGAATTCATAAAAATTCCTGATTATTTATATAAAAAAATTGATTTTTCATTGATCAATTCTTATTCAATATATTTAATTGATGACAAGATTAGAACTTATAATATTAATATGAAGCAGAATGAGCTTGCTTTAAGAGACGATTTAGTAATAATTGTTGCTACTGATTCAAATTCAAACAATAATATTTTAGCGAATACATTAAATCTTATAGATATTGATAAATTAAGTAATACTTCAAAATTAACTCAAAAGTTTCCTTTATTTATATCATTTGAGGACGAAAACATGGTTAATTTTAAATATAGTGAAAAATTTGCAGATTTTCTTCTAAAATAAATTGTTTTTACTAACTTTTTCTACATACCTATTTATATCAAATTTTCTTCTTAATCCATTTTCGTTCATATATCTAATTTTTCCAAAAACTTTTCGCTCTTTCCAAGCTCGATCATGTAATCCAAAACACCATAAAATACCTACATAGCTATTGGGATTTCTACCGTCAAGTTGATATTTGTTATTTAGATAAAGAGCTATTTTAATAGCTTCTTTATAATTAGATGTCCATTCTAGTATTTTTTTACCCCAATACATTCTCATATACCCATGTATATATCCAGAAGTTAAAAGTTGGTGTTGGGCTGAGTTCCAATATACATCATGAGTTTTGGCAAATTCAAAATCCTTTAAAGTATACAAATACTCCCTTTTATCATAATTATGTTCATTAAGAGTTTTTATCGCCCAATTTGGCAAGGATTCAGAATTATTATAGTTTTTATTATAGTATGTAAAATTATAAGCAAGCTCTCTTCTAATTAATAACTGCTCTATGAATGGATGATCAATTTTCAAATTATTTTCAATTAATTTCGTAATAATTTTTGCAGAAGAAATATGACCATAGTGTAGATATCTGCTTATTGTTGAGTTTTTAATAAATTCTGGATTATTAGAATTTTCTTGATAATTATCTAAGCTATTATCTAAAAAGTCATCTATGACATTTTGTGCAGTAATGGGCCCTGAACGAATTAAATAGTTTTTATCTATTAAATTATCAATATTTAATTTATCTATCTCAGAACAAATTTGATTACGAGAATCAGTATTTTTTATAAATGAATCAACTTTGCTTATATATTCCAATACGGAAAAATCTTGCCCGATAAGGGTATTATCTAAAATTTTATAATATTTCTTGCGTAAAGTAGCAGCTGAAAATTCTTGCTTTTTTGATATTAAAGTTAAGGGTAAATAAAGATTATCGACTGAATAAATATTCATATCTAAGCCTATCAATTCTTTTTTTAAATGTGCTCTTGCCCTTTCAGTATAAGGCAAATCTATAAATAAATGATTACATCTATCCAATATTTCTTTCAGCAAATTATCCTTATAAGAAAAAAAATGAAAAGAATGGTTATATTTTTTGAGCAAATCATTAACTTCTAATAAGCCATGAAGCATAAAACAATGATGTCTTTCTAATGTTTTATAGTGACCAGGATTATAAATGAAAAAAATTTTTAAAGGTAATCTCTCTTTATGCGCAAATTTTAAGGCTCTCTCTAGAGTATAATTACAATCAACTCTCTGGGCATTTGTCATCCAATAGGCAATAAATTCACCCTTTGAATTGGTAGACTTTCTTTCTATTCTTGTTCTGAATGATTCAATATCTATTAAATTTAACGACATTATTTTCTTACCTTTCTAAGCCAGAAAATAACTGATATGCATAGAAATAGTAAGGGTGTGGTATATAGAATTAAGCTAAAACCACTTATAGGAGGTTTGGCTAAAATAGTATCACCATATATATTTACAAAATAATTTAAAATTTCTTCTTTATTTTTACCTTCATCAAGCTGCTTTTTTACAACTTCTCTCATAGATATAGCCAGACCAGAATTAGATTCAGCTACTGTTTGACCTTGACATACAGGACACATTAATTCATTAGAAATTTCATAAGCACTATGCTCTTGAGCAATCAATAAAGATCCAGATAGAAGAAAAAAAAAGAGAAAAATTCTAATCAAACTATTCAGAAAAATCATTTGTTTTTGCTAAACCTTCATTTAATAAATTAAGATCAATTTTACCAATAAATTTATAAATTATTTTATTATCTTTCATAAAAAAGGTCTCTGGCACTCCAGATACACCAAATTCAATAGGAATTGTTTTAGTTTCATCATAATAGTTATTAAATTTTGCGGAGTAAATATTTATAAACTCTTTAGCGTCATCAAGATTGTCGAATATATTAATTGCTATTATTTTATCAAAATTTTCTTTATCCAAATAAGCAAAATCATTTAAATGGTTAACTTCATCAATGCAGGGATTACACCAAGAAGCCCAAAAATTAATTATTTTTATTCCTTTTAATTTTGAAATATCTATATTATCTTGATTATCTAAAAAAGATTTTATAATAAAATTATTTTTTATTTCTTTGTTAATTAATATGAAATTATTATTAACTAATTTAGAATCTGTACATGAGAATAGAAGAAAAAAGGTCAGCAAGATACTAGTTTTTTTCATTACAGCAGCTCTTTTGATTTTGTAATTTTGTATTGGTAGTAGGATAATCCTTATATGCATTATCAAGAATCTGTCTTATTTCAGACAATTCAAAACCATCATTAGTTAAATATTTAACAGTCAATGCAACATCGATACAAATTGGACATGAAACACTATGGTTTGTTAATGTTATTGTATTAGCTTTATTAACATCTATAAAACAAGAATTATTACTTGTATGACCAATTTTCTCGCATCCACAATAACATGAAAAATTTTCTAGTATATCAGGATTTTTAACAGCATAGAGATATGCTTCTTTAACATCACCCTTAAGACTATTTATAAAAGAGGAGGACTCATCTGTTAATTTTGATGAATATGAATTAATATGAACGAAAAAAAACAAAAGTAAGAAAAAAATTTTTTTTCTATTCATCAAAATTTTGAGGTCCAACTCCTGCCATTTTTTCTAATCTAGATTTATACTCATCTAAATCGATTTTAAGTCTAGCAACACCCGTTTCAATAGCAGCTTTAGCAACAGCATATGATTCCCATACTAAAACTCTGGGATCAAAAGGCGAAGGAACTATATAATCTTTACCAAAAACAAGTTCTTTTCTATTATGCCTCTTGGCAATATCTTCAGAAGCACCCAATTTTGCTAGTTTAGCTAATGATAAGGAGGCTGCGACTTTCATTTCTTCATTTATCTCAGTTGCTGCTACATCTAATGCACCTCTAAATATAAAAGGGAAACCTAGAACATTATTAACCTGATTAGGATAATCAGTTCTACCAGTAGCCATAATTATATCTTGTCTTGCATCAAAGGCGTCTTTAGGAGAAATTTCTGGATCGGGATTTGCCATGGCAAATATTATTGGATTATCATTCATATCTAGTACCATTTCTTTTGATACAACGTTTCCTATAGACAAACCAATGAAAACATCTGAACCCTTAAAAGTATCTTCAAGAGTTCTACATTCTGTTTCAACAGCAAACTCCTCTTTCTGCTTATTAAGATTTTCACGACCTTTATATATGACTCCACGACTATCACACATCAAAATATTATTAGGATTAGCACCAAGAGTTATAAAAAGCCTGGCACACGATATCGCTGAAGCTCCAGCTCCATTAATATTAATTTTAATATCCGCCATTTTTTTTCCAATTAATTCACAAGCATTTACCAAACCTGCTGCCGATATAATTGCTGTACCATGTTGATCATCATGAAAAACTGGTATATTCATTTTTTCTTTGAGTTCATCTTCTATTCTAAAACATTCAGGAGCCTTAATATCTTCTAGGTTTATTCCACCAAATGTTGGTTCTAGTAACTCAACAGTTCTAATTATTTCATCAACATCTGTTGTTTTAATCTCAATATCAAATGCGTCTACTTGGGCGAACCTTTTGAATAAGACGGCCTTACCTTCCATAACTGGCTTACTTGCTTCAGGACCAAGATCACCAAGACCTAAGACGGCTGTCCCATTTGAAACAACAGCAACAAGATTTCCTTTGTTTGTATATTTGTAAACATTTTGAACATCTTCATGAATTTCTTTACAGGGTTCTGCAACCCATGGTGAATAAGCTAGCGATAACTCGTCTTGAGTTTCAGCTGCTTTAGTTACTTTGATTTCAATCTTACCACTTGGGTTTTGAGAATGATAATCCAAGGCTTCTTGTCTTCTATTAACTACATCTTTGTTTGTTGAATCTTCGCTCATTGTATACTCCTAATTCAAATTGAATAATAGATTTTACATTAAATAATACATTTTTAGAACAATATTAATTAAAAAAATTATTTATGTAATTTATAAATTTTTGAAAATATAAGTTTAGAATATATATTTTATTATTAAATACTATTATTCCAAATATTATTAGCAAAATACCCATAAAATTACTAAAAAAATAGTAAATTTTTGAACTATAATTAATTTTACTAATTAGTTTTTTATACCCCAAGGAGCCTATTAAAAAAGGAATACCTAATCCGATTGAATAAAAACCTAACATGATTAAAGAATAATTAATATCTTTTCCAGCAGCAGAATATGCGAGGATAGAACCCAAAACTGGCCCGATACAAGGAGTCCATGCAAAGCCAAAACACAAACCCAAAAATAAAGGGCTCAATGTTTTATTCTTAAAATTAAGGTTAATCATATAAGTTTTATTAAGAAAAAAGTTTTTAAATGACCCAATATTTATTAAACCAAAAAGAATAATAAGTACTCCAGAAACTTTAATTAATATTTTTTTGTTAACATTAAGAAAAATTCCAACAGAAGTCGATGTTAAAGCTAATAATAAAAATATTAAAGAAAAAGATATTATGAATATCAATGTTCTAAAAATTATAATTTTATTAGGCTTGTTAGAAATATCATTACTTAAGCCCAAAGTTGTTAAGTAGATTGGGAATAAAGGAAAGATGCAAGGAGAAAAAAATGAAATCAAACCCGCAATAAAAGATATATAAATTGATGTAAGATCAAACATTTATTTTATAGCCCTGATAATTCTAGTATAGTCATCCGGGGTTAATTCACCATTTATTCTAAAAATAATATTATTACTTTTATCCATGAGAAATGTTACAGGGATACTATTTATAGATATAAAGTAATCTAGGCTTATCAAATTTTCATCAAAATAGTTTTCATAATTAACCTTTTGTGTGTTTAAAAAATTATTTGCATCAGAAAATGTATCCATAATTGATATACCAACGATTTTTAAATTTTTTACATTTTTATTAAGTGAATTCAATAACTCAACTTCTTTTTTGCATGGCTCGCACCAAGAAGCCCAAAAATTTATAATATAAAATTCACTAAGATCTTTATTAAAATTCGATTCTTTCAATTTAGTAATATTGAGATCTTCAATATTAAACTGTTTAAAATTTTTATCATTTTCTGCACACCCTGTGAAGAAAAAAAGAACTAATAATATAATTTTTATTTTTTTTAGCATTTTTATCAATAATTTTAGTTATAATTCATTATGGCTTTATATATAACTAATAATAATAATATATCTAATTTTGATAGCAGATTTCATGTTTTATTAAAATCTGAAATTAAAAAAACTGTAAATACCTATGGAACTATTAAGAAATTATTATCTGACTTAATTGAAAGAGATAAATTTGAAGGTAATTTTCAAGAATCTTTAGCTTTTAATACCTCAAACGATTATTTAAGTTTAATTGGTATTGGAGATAAAAAGGATTTGAGTCCAGAAAAGATTTTCAAAATAGGTTCTTTTATTACATATTCAATAGTAAATTCTAAAAAAAATATTAAATCTTTAGAAATAGTTTTACCAACTTTTTTTAAAGCTAAAGAATTAGAAAAATTTTTAATGGGTCTATTTTATGGGCATTATTACTTTGATAAATATAAAACAAAAAAATCTAATTTGACCGATATAAACGTTTCAATAGTTTTAAAATCTATTAATAGAACTAATTTTAAGAAAATTTTAACAAAAAGTCAGAATGTTATAAACGGGGTCAATTTTACAAGACTTCTAGTTAATGAACAACCAGAGATTTTAACACCTATTAAATTGGCAAGTTATGCAAAAAATTTATCAAAAAGAAAAAATACCACGTGTGATATATTTGATGAAAAAGAAATAAAAAAAAGAGGTATGAGTGGTATTTGGAATGTTGGTAAAGGTAGTTCTAACATGCCAAGATTTATTCATTTAGTTTATAAATCCAGGTCTAAAGGAAAAAAGCTTAAAAAAATTGCATTAATAGGTAAAGGTATGACCTATGATAGCGGAGGCTTATCTTTAAAGCCTGCAGATTTCATGTTAACCATGAAAATGGATATGGCTGGTGCAGGATGTGTTATGGGGGTTTTTGAAGCTTTATCATTAATTCAACCTAAAAATATTGAAGTTCATGGATTAATACCTGCAGCTGAAAATATGCCAGGACCCGATGCTTATAGGCCAGATGATGTTGTTGTTGGCCTAAGTGGAAAATCAATTGAGGTAATTAATACGGATGCAGAGGGGAGGGTAATACTTTCTGATGCAATTGAATATGCAAATAGACTCAAAGTAGATGAGATGATAGATTTGGCAACATTGACCGGTGCATGCATGGTTGCACTTGGATCTTATACTGCTGGAATTTTTTCTAATTCTAAAAAGCAAGTAGATAAAATTATTCAGTCTTCCATATCCGCTGGTGAAAAGATATGGGAGCTACCTCTTGATGAAGAACTAAGACCATCAATAGATAGTATAATTGCAGATATAAGAAATTCCGCAACCACACGTTATGGAGGTGCAATAACAGCTGCTATGTTTTTACAACATTTCGTGGATAAATCTATACCTTGGTCTCATATTGATATTGCTGGGCCTGCTTATACTGAGTCCAAAAGAAATTGGGTTGCTCCTGGTGCTACAGGTTTCGGTGTAATGACTTTGATTGATTATTTAAAAGTTTAGATTTTCTTTAAATATTTACTTTTAGGTTCACTTATACCTTTTACTAATTCTTTATAACTTTTTTGAATTAGTTTTGTTATCTTTCCTGGTAGACCATTACCAATCTTTCTATCATCA
Source organism: uncultured bacterium (assembly GCA_913050245.1). GTDB lineage: Bacteria > Desulfobacterota_D > UBA1144 > UBA1144 > UBA1144. Next base: position 80,062 of record CAJWZJ010000003.1, read on the forward strand.
ATTTCACGAACAGGAGTAATTTCCGCAGCAGTACCAGTTAAAAAAACTTCATCAGCTATATAGAGTTCATCTCTGGTAAATTTTTGCTCTACTACATGAATATTGTTTTGTTTGGCAATATTAATGACACAATCTCTAGTTAGCCCCTCTAATACCGTCGTTATAGGAGTTGTTTTAATTTTATTATTTCTAACTATAAATATATTTTCACCTGTTCCCTCCGATACATAGCCATCTGAATCCAGCATTAGTGCCTCATCATATCCAGCATTTAAGGCTTCTCTTTTAGCAAAAACAGAATTGATATAATTTCCTGAAATTTTAGACTTAGTCATAAATGAATTAACACCCATTCTTGCGAATGAAGATATTTTAGCTCTTATACCTTTTTGTACACCTTCGTCGCCTAGGTAAGTACCCCATTTGAAAGCGGCTATAATAACGTTGATTTTATTATTTGCCGGATTAATTCCAATTGATCCGTCACCAATAAATGCGAGAGGTCTTATATAACAGTCCTTGAGTTTATTTTTCTTTATCAAACTTATGGTGGCATTCTCTAAAGTTTTCTGTGAGTATGGAATTTTTATTAAGGCCACCTTAGCAGAATTGAAAAAACGTAAGTAATGATCCTCAAGTCTAAATATGTAGGTATCTTTTTTATTAGAATAAGCTCTTATTCCTTCAAAAATTCCAGAACCATAATGCAACCCATGACTTAAGACATGCGTAGTTGCCTTATCCCATAAAACAAATTTACCGTTGTACCATATATATTTTGACTTTTTCATGATAAAAATTAATAAATGTTATTGTCTTACAATAAAAGTAATTGTCAAGTTAGTTAAAAAGGCTATTTTCTGTGTTATTTTGTTAAAGTGAAAAAGAATATTCTTTTTATCAATCATTCTGTAAGGGACGGGGGTCCTGGTAGGAGTTTGTTTTATCTTCTAAAACATTTTGATTATGATAATTATTCCGTAAATGTTTTAATTCCTTCTAAAAATTCATTTTCTGAGAATATTAATAAACACAATTTGAAAGTAAATGAAATTGTTTCAGAGAATTTCCCTGAAAATTTAAAAAAACAAAATTTTTCTTTCTTAGGTAAAAAATTATCATTATTACCTTTAGATATAATAATTAATTTATTTAGGTTAATTATACTAGCTTTTACAATAAGAAATATTTTAAAGGAATATAGTATTGATCTCATATATTGCAATGGAACACAAGCTAAGATTTTTGGAGCTATAATAAGTTCAATATATAAAATTGATACATTCTGGCATGTTAGGAATATTCAGTCTAATTTTTTTTTCAAGTGGCTTATAAATAAATGTAGTAATTTTAATTTTGTAAGGAGAATCATATGTGTATCAGAGGCTACGAGTGAACAATTTTTAAAGAAGGATAAAAATATAGTTATTAATAATGGAATTGATACCTCTGAATTTTCTGTTTCTAATATTGATAAAAAATTAAGAGAAGAATTTCAAATAGAACCCAATAAAATAATACTTGGCACAGTCGGAAGAGTTGTGCCAAGAAAAGGGTTTGAATATTTTATTGAGGTATGTAAAGAAATATCTCATAAGTTTAAAAAAGATTGTATTTTTGTGATTGTTGGGGACACTCCTTTTTATTTCAAACAAAGTTTAATGCTTAAATTAAAAGAAATTGTTAAAGAAAGTAATCTATCCTCAAAATTCATATTTACAGGCTATAAGCCAGATGTAGGTTCATACATTGCTGATTTTGATATCTTTTTTATCCCATCAAGGTACCCAGATCCATTTCCTAGAGTTGTTATTGAATCAATGTCATTAAATAAGCCTATAATTGGTTTTAATATTGGAGGTATAGGTGAAGCAATAGATAATGGAATAAATGGGTATTCCTTAAAAATTGATGAATCACCTGTTCAAAGTATTGTCAAATTAATAGAAGATAAAAATCTTAGGCTTAATATGGGTTTTAATTCAAGAAAAAAAGCAGTCAATGAATATGATTCACGACTAATTGCTAATAAAATAATAGAACAAATTGACTCATTCTTTTCTAGAAGTTCTAAATCCTAACTTGAGGCTAATTCCCTCAAGCTTGTATTCGTTTCTAATAGATCTCTCGATAAATTTTCTAAATGTGTTAGGTATATTTTTCGCAAAATTACAAAAGAGTATTATTTCTGGAGGATTATTTTTAGTTTGAGTTGCATAATATATTTTAAATCTTTTTCCACGATTTACAGGAACGGAAAATTTCTCTACTATATTATTTAAGAATTTATTAAGATTATTAATATTAATTTTATATTCTAACTTAAGACATATCTCATCAATAGATTTAAAAATTTTATTAATATTTTTACCTTTTATTGCAGAGATAACGACTATCTTTGCATAATTAATCTGAGGAAAATATTTAAAAATAATATCTCTTAATTTTTCAGAATTATTTAGTTCTCTAGGTATCAGATCAGATTTATTAACTGCAACAATAATAGCTTTATTATTTTTTTTAATAAGATTTAGAATTTTTGAATCTTGCTTAGATGGTCCAATCTGTGAATCAATCATGAAAATTACAATATCCGATCTTTCAATGGCATCAATTGCTCGTGAAGTTGAATAGTATTCAACTTTTTCACTTATCTTAGATTTTCTCCTTAACCCAGCTGTATCAACAAAAAAATATTTTTTATTATTTCTTATTATTTCCAGATTAACTGTATCCCTTGTAGTACCAGCCTTTTCACTAACAATTGATATCTCTTCTCTAGCTATATTATTAATTAAAGTAGATTTTCCAACATTCGGTTTACCAACAATAGCAATTTTATATAAATAATTACTTTCTAATTTATTATTTACAACACCAAAGTTTTTATATATGTATTCTCTTAATTTGCTAATATTTCTATTATGTTCTGCAGAAATATTTATAAAATTTTCCTCACCTAATTTGTAGAAATCTGATAAATTATCATCGAAGTTTTTAAAATCTATTTTATTTATAACAGTTATATAATTTTTTTTGGATTTTCTTATAATTGACAATATTTCAGAATCTTCTTTTTGTAGTCCTGACTTTCCATCAAGCAAGAAGATTATTAAATCAGATCTTTTAATTATTTCTAAAATTTTTTTTCTAATTAAAGTAGGGTAATGTTCTTTTTCATTATCATAGCCACCTGAGTCAACCAACCTATATTCTTTATCCTCTATACTAAAATTATTAGATAATAAATCACGAGTACTTCCAGGTTCTTTATAAATTATAGAGTGACGTAATCCGCTTAATTGATTAAAAAGGGTTGATTTGCCTACATTTGGTCTTCCCACTATTGATATTAATGGTATCATTCTGTTTTATGCCTCTTATAATAAGTGATTCTAATAACTATACTAGAAGTTTTAATAAATCAACTTTTAAAAAAATAATTGAAAAAAGTTTAAAAAAATTAAAATTATCTTCGAAAACTATTTATATAACTTTCATATCTGATTATCAAATGACTAAGATTAATCATGAATTCGCAAAAATCAAAAAATCCACTGATGTATTAAGCTTTAATTATGAAAACGATATAAATAATATTATCGGTGAAATCTTTATATCTGTTAATTATTGCAAAAAAAATATAAAAAAAAACAATAATTCCTTGATAAAAGAAATATCAATAGTTGCAATTCATGGAATATTACATCTTATAGATTATGATCATGATAACAAAATAAATGAAAAGATAATGTTTGATTTACAAGAAAATCTTTATAAATTTGCAAGGCTCAAGCAATAGAATCATCATAATCACTAAATTCTTCAATATTTGGTATGTCATCTAAGCTGTTTAGACCAAATACTTCCAAAAAAAACTCTGTAGTTTTATATAAATATGGTTTTCCCGGAGCATTCTTTTCACCTGATATTTTAACAATATCCCTTTCTATTAAAACATTAATCACTCCAGTTGAATCAACTCCACGTATTTTATCTATTTCTAATTTTGTAATAGGCTGTTTCTTAGCAATGATACCTACAACTTCCAATGAAGCTCTGGATAATTTATAGGGTTTTTTATTTATATATTCTCTAATTAGTTCTCTATAGTCTTCACGTGTTCTAAATTGAAAACCGCCTGCAACTTTCTCTATAAGAAATGGCCTACCCATTTCATCAATTTCTTTGATTAAGATTTCTAAAACACTATTTGCTTCCTTCTCATTAATTTTAAAAAAACTTGCGATATCATTGGAACTGATAGGGCTTTCACTGATAAATATTAATACTTCGATTTTCTCTTTTAAATCCACTATTTTAACTCCTTAAGGAAGAAAGTAATTTTATCATTCTCACTCTCTTTGTAATCTATTAGGCTATCCTTTACAAGTTCTAATATAATTAAGAATGATACAATCACCTTTTCTTTAGTACTATTCTTATCAAATATTTCCTCAAATTTAATTTCTTTTTTATTATAAAAATTTTTTATTAGCTCTTCTTTCCTATCATCAAAATTTACTGAATCTTCAATTAAACTAATATCTGGTGTTTCTTTATAATTTTGGTAGTTAAGAACGGTTTTAACTGCGGTTATTAATTTCCAGATGTTAGTCTTTTCAGTTTCCCATACTGTTGGTCCATCAAACTCTGAGCTTTGATATCTTTTAAAAATATCCCTACCCAAAAGATTCCTAGAGTTTAGATTTTCAGATAATTTTCTATATTTTTTATATTCTTTAAGCATTTCAACTAAATCAATTTCATCTTCGCTTTCTAAAATATCCTCTACTTCCTCTTTTGGTAAAAGTGAGCGAGATTTTATTCTTGCAAGTTCAGCAGCAATTACTAAATAGTCAGCTATATTTTCAAAATTAAATTCTTTTAATAGTTCAACATATTCTAAATATTGTTCTGTAACTTCAGCTAAGGATATATCATAAATATCTAAATTTTTATCTTTTATTAGTGTTAGAAGAAGGTCAAGCGGTCCTTCGAAAATATCAAGTTTAAGATCATAAGGGCTATTTGAACTAACTTGTGAATTATCCATTTAAATACAAAATAGCATCTGGAGCTAGTAAATTCAAAATAAAAAAAATAGGATATAGTAAAATTAGCGGAAATGACCTGATAACAAATATTAGTAATACCACGGATAATATACTATAAAGCGGCTTACTCATAAGACCATAAAATTTATTTGCTACCTTATCAGGCAGTAGACTATAAATAATGTTTCCACCATCTAACGGTGGCATCGGTAAAAGATTAAAAACACCTAGCATTATATTTAGATATATCATCCATGAAATGAATTTAGCCACATTTAAATAATCAAAACCAAAAAAAATCTCATTAGAAACAGAATTTTGAAAACCAAACGCGTAAAAAAGTATAGAAAATGCGATAGCAATTATAAAATTAGATAATGGGCCTGCGAAGGCTACTATATATAAGCTTTTTCTTCCTTTTTTTAAATTTTGAACATTTACAGGAACAGGCTTTGCCCAACCAAATTTAATGATTAAAATTGCTAAGGTCCCTAATAGATCAAGATGCTTTAATGGATTCAGTGTTAATCTCCCAAGTCTTTTTGCAGTATCATCACCAAGTCTTGATGCAGCTAGCGCATGGCTAAATTCATGAATAGTAAGTGAAAATAATACTATGGGTATAATAATAAAGTAAATTGGGTCAATCATTACTATTTCCACCGGTTAAAGGGCCATACTTTCTTAAAATATCTTTCTTTTCAGTAAAATTTCCAAGATATCTACTAGTAACTGATATTGATGAATGACCTAAATGTTCTTTAATATTGATTAAATCTATACCTTCTTCAACTAAATGTGTTGCTATAGAATGTCTAAACATATGTGGGCTAATCATTTTATATTTCCTATTATCTCTGTTTTTAACAATTAAATCTAAACCTCTTTTAGTTTTATCTCTGAAACTAAATTCAAAGGATTTTATACATATTTCTTTTATTCTTTTATCAATAAATTGTCTAGTAATATTTTTTATTTTATTTTTTACATTGTTTCTCCTATAGTTGCTAATAAATAAATAATCTGACTTACTACTACCTAATATAATTTTTCTTTCATTTTCAATGTAGTCTAACAAGATCTTATATGAAGGATGAGGTTGCTCTCTAAACTTACCTCCTTTGCCCTGAATGAGAATATAGGGGTTAGAATTATTAAATTTAATATCTGACATTTTAATATTTATTAACTCTGACACTCTTAGACCACAGTAATACAGTGTATTTACAATAGAGCTTTCACGAAGAGGATATTTGAAATCCATAGAAAAGTTTTTGGAGTTAATGTAATCAAAAATAATTTTTATTTCTTCAAGCGTTAGTGATTGTGGTTCAGAATTATTAGATGATTTATGTGAAGGTAGAGGATTCTTTTTTATTAATTTTTTATAAATTAAATAATTAAAAAAACTTGATAATGTATATAGGAACCTTTTTTTTGATGAATCTGACCTAATACCAGTGATTTTTTTAACTTCATCACCATGCTTATTCTTCCAAATTTTTATAAATTTATTAAAAATATCTGATTTCAAAAAATTATTAATATCCTTACGTTCAATTTGATCAAATTTAGTAATGTTTGTTTGATTTAGAAAAGAAAGAAATATTATTAAATCTCTATTATAAGAATCAACTGTATTAGTTGTTAGGCTTGTGCCTGTAATTTTTTTATGCTTAATGAAATTGCTGACAATTTCTTGCATGAGTTTCTTATGTACCACTTTCCCAAGAATTCAGGTAAGCGTCTTGCTCTTTAGTGAGCTTGTCAATCTCAACTCCCATTGATTTCAATTTAATCTGGGCAACTCTATTGTCAAGATCTATAGGAACATCATAAACATCATTTTGTAAATTTTTATAGTTTTTAACCATATACTCGGAGCATAATGCTTGATTTGCGAAACTCATATCCATAACACTTGAAGGGTGACCTTCAGCCGCGGAGAGATTAACTAATCTTCCATCTGATAATAGATAGACTCTTTTTTTACCAATAGTATATTCTTCAATATCATCTCTTATTTTTTTCTTTTTATCAGACATTTTTTTTAGAGCATCTATGTTAATTTCAACATTAAAATGTCCTGCATTTGAGACTATCACACCATCTTTCATATTCTTGAAATGGTGTTTATCTATGACATTTAAATTACCAGTAACAGAACAAATGAAATCTGCAATCATAAATGCCTCATTGCCCGACATAACTCGGAAGCCGTCCATTTTAGCTTCTAAGGCTTTTGTTGGGTCTATCTCTGTTACAATAACATTGGCTCCCAAACCATTAGCTCTCATTGCTAGTCCTTTGCCACACCATCCATATCCACATACAACAAAATTTTTCCCAGAAACAAGCCTGTTAGTTGCCCTCATAATACTGTCCATAACACTTTGTCCCGTACCATATCTATTATCAAATAAATGCTTTGTAAAGGCATTGTTAACAGCAATAATTGGATATTTCAGTACATTATTATTTGACATACTCTTTAGTCTTATAACACCCGTAGTAGTTTCTTCAGTACCACCTATAATATTTTTCAGATATTTCTTATGAGATTTGTGAACAACAGTAACCAAGTCGCATCCATCATCCATGGTTAAATTTGGACCAATTTTAAGAGAATCTATTATATGTTTATAATATCCTTTGTTATTTATTCCTTTTATTGCATATGTGTCAATTCCATAATCTTTTGTTAAATGAGCTGCAACATCATCTTGCGTACTTAATGGGTTAGATGCACAACATGATACTTTTGCACCCGCATTCTTTAGTGTTATTAGTAAATTTGCTGTTTCAGTTGTAACGTGAAGACACGCTGATATGTTCATACCTTTTAGAGGTTTTCTTTTGGACATTGATTTATTTATTTCCTGCAAAACTGGCATATCTTGATAAGCCCATTCAACTCTATCTCTACCTTGCTTACTTAGTTTTAAATCTTTAACATCTGCCATAATTAACTCCTAACATTACTATAATAACTATAAATTTTTAATTGACTCTACTTTATTTGTATTTTCCCATTTAAAATCTTTCTCATTCCTTCCAAAATGACCATAACTTGCAGTTTTTTTATAAATAGGGGTCAGCAAGTTAAGCGACTCAATAATACCTTTAGGAGTACAATTGAATATCTGATTAATATTTTCTAATAAATCGTTCAACTTCTTATTTGTATTATTTCCATAAGTATTAATATAATATGAAACAGGATCTGGTTTACCAATTGCATAAGCGAGCTGAATTTCGCATTCATCTAGTAGGCCAGCAGCTACTATATTTTTTGCTATATATCTTGCCATGTAGCAAGCGCTTCTATCAACTTTTGAAGGATCTTTTCCCGAAAAAGCTCCACCACCGTGTTTTGCCCAGCCACCATAAGTATCAACAATAATTTTTCTACCTGTCAGTCCTGTATCGCCATGTGGTCCTCCAATTACGAACCTTCCGGTTGGATTAATAATAAATTTTGTTTTTTCATTAATTAAATGCGAGGGTATTTCTTTTTTAATTATTTCTTCAATAATACTTTCTTTAAGATCTGATTCATTAATTTCTTCAGCATGCTGTGTTGATATAAGAACCGTATCAATATATTCAGCCTTTTTATTTTTGTATTTTATTGAAACCTGCGATTTACCATCTGGTCTTAAAAATTTTAAGTTACCGTTTTTTCTATTATCTGCCAAAGACTTTGTAAGTTTATGTGACAAAAGAATAGGGTAAGGCATTAGATTTTCATTTTCGTTTGTAGCATAACCAAACATTATTCCTTGGTCACCAGCTCCAATAATATCTGTAGTTTTTTGATCAACACCAATAGAAATATCATTTGATTGTTTATCAATATAAAGCTCTATATCACATGTATTTCCATCAAAGCCTAGACCAGGGTCTATATATCCTATGTCTATTATTGTCTTTCTTATAACCTCTTCATAATTTATATTAGCTTTAGTACTAATCTCAGCAGATATAACAACCCTGTCTGTTGTAACTAGTGTTTCACAGGCCACGCGAGAATTACTGTCTTGTATAATTATTTCATCAAGTATTGCATCTGAAATCTGATCAGCAACTTTATCAGGGTGACCTTCTGTAACAGATTCTGAAGTGAAAATAAATTCATCATTTTTCATTGAGAATTTATAATACACATAAAATTACCGTAAATAAACTTTCATAAGCTTTAGTAGTACGTGTATAATCATGAATTATGAAAAATTTCGTTGCTGCATCAATTATTGCTGCTGATTTTTGGTCTTTAAATAAAGAAATTGAAAAATTAGAGAAAACCGAGGTTAAATGGATTCATTATGATATTATGGATGGTCACTTTGTTCCAAATATTACTATTGGATCTTGCGAACTCCATTCTTTAATTAAAAAAACAAATATTCCAATAGATATTCATTTTATGGTTAATAATCCTGATTACATAATTCCTAATTTTTTAAAGCTGATTGATACAAAAAAAATTAAGAATATAACAGCGCATGCCGAAACAGTTACAAATATTAAAAAATTATCTAAAATTGTACAAAATAAAAATATAAATTTTGGTTTGGCTATTAACCCCAAAACATCGGTAAACCGTATTTTAGATAATATATCATATATAGATTTGGCTTTAATAATGACTGTTGAACCTGGATTTGCTGGTCAAATGATAATAAGTAAATGTATAAAGAAAGTGGAAAAGCTAAAGAATTTTCTTATAAAAAATAATTTAGATATTCCAATTCAAGTCGATGGCGGTATTAAACTTAATAACATATCTTTATTGTCAGATGTTGGAGCAAACATTTTTGTTTCAGGTACTGGAATATTTAAAACTAAAGATTATAAAAATACCGTAAAGGAAATGGTCAAAATAATTGACTCTTGATATCTTATGAGTGCTTCAAATAGTATTTTTTCAGGTATAGATTTTTTTTCTAGTAATGATTTATCTAGGGTCAAATTTAAGGATGGATTTGTCTGTCCTAATTGTGATAATAATTCTGGTTTTATTTATCATGACGACTCTGTTAGTATTTGTCCTATTAAAACTTCTATAAGTCTATATAACAGCGCAAATATACCAGCCAGATTTTCCAAATGCCGAAATACTACTCTTGATAATGGCTCTTGGGAGATTAGAGAAAGGTCAATTCAAGATGCATTAGAATATAGCGTAAAATATATAAAAGAATATCCAAGCCTGACACCACCATTCTTTATTGGCTCGCCTGGGCTAGGAAAAACACATCTTTCAGTATCTATAATATCTCAGCTTACTTTAAGTTTAGGAGTTAAATGTTTATTTAAACAATTCCGAGATTTAATTGCAGATATTAAAGATCTATATATAAAGAATGATTCTGAAAAAGATTATATTGATAATTTTAGCAATTACAAAGTGCTAGTTATTGATGATCTTGGATCAACCAGAATGAGCGAATGGGAAACTAGTATATTAGATACTATAATTGCTACAAGATACAACGCTAATCTCCATACAATTTTCAGTTCAAATCTATCTTTTCTGGGAAGCAAAACATATAAACAAACTAAAGAGGATATGATACTTGATTATAAAATTGGAGAAAGAAACTTGTCCAGAATTTTTGAAATGTGCCAGATGATAGAACTTAAAGGTGATGACTACAGAAAGAAAAACTTTAAAAAGTAATTATAGTAAAACCTTCATCGACTAATTTTTTAAAACTAGGATGGCCATTATATTCATTTAATTGACTGATGTTGCATGATACAGCATCATCAGTTACACCAAATGCACCTGCACAGTATCCACAAACACCAGAAACTTTATCTTTCACAGAATCAAAAAGATCATTATATTTGCCTCCTTCCTCTGTTAACTTGCTAATCCATTTAGTACCAGCACCATCAAAAATAATTTGTACTTCATCACCAGCATCTTTAAATTCTTTTGCGGTCATAAGTCCATTTACAGCTCTTCCAAAGTCACCTGGTCCAGCTGTATCTGCTAATATTACAATTGCTACTTTAGACATAAAAAACTCCTTTATTTTTATTATAAATTAATGACAGGTTTTAGCATAATGACTTTTAGTTATATATATGCAAAAAAGAAATCATGTGTTAAGATATTCAAGTGAGAAAGCTAACTACCGACTGTCCTTTAGAGAGGAGCACTGAAGTTATTTCAGGAAAGTGGAAAATTTGTATCCTTACAAAGTTATCTAAAAGAACATATAGGTTTAAAGAAATAAAAAGAGCAATGGGAGACATTACAGTTAAAATGCTTTCTCAGCAATTGAAAGAACTAGTAAAAGCAGAATTAGTTGTTAGAAAAGACTATCAAGTTGTTCCACCTAAGGTTGAATACTATCTGTCAGATAAAGGTAAAACTCTTATACCAATACTAGATGAGATTGAAAAATGGGGTGTGAAGCACAAAGATTTAGTTGATAACTACTTAAAAGAAATGGGTAAAATTTAAATTTTAATTATTTTTTTATATTTCTTAAATCTTTCACCAACGAAATAAATTGATCCTGTAATTAAAAGATTTTCATTTTTATTTAATAATTTTTCAATATCATTTTCACTACCTTTAACAATTTTTTTTGAATTTAATTTATCAATAATAAATTGTGATTCAATGGACCTTTCATGTGAAATATCGAAAAAATAGATTTTCTTTGAATGCGGAAGTAATATTCTCAAACATGATTCAGCCTTTTTATCTTTGAGCATACTAATCATTACATTAAATTTTTTATTTGGATACATATTTTTGATATTTTTTACAAGATTTTTTATCGCGGAAACATTATGAGCTACATCTAATATCTTATCCGGAGATCTTGAAATTATTTGGAATCTTGCCGGCCATTTAAGATTTTTCAATGATTTTATTATTTTATTTTTATCAATTTCAAAGTTGAAGTATTCATTAAGGACTTCGCATGCCTTAATTGATAAAGATAAATTTACAGCTTGATGGCTACCTTTCAAATTGGTTTTAAAATAAATGTTATCTTCTGATTTATATTTAAAAATTTCATCAATTTTTATACATTTAAAATCAATACCATGAATGAAAGCTTTTTCTGTTTTTTTGTATGACCAATTTTTAATTACTTTTAAACCTTTATTTTTTGCTGAAGTTATCAGAATTGTATCTTTTTTAATAATTCCTGCTTTTTCGCTAGCTATTTCAGATATTTTATTACCAAGATACTCTGTATGATCTTTTGATATATTAGTTATTATGCCTATCTTGGCATCAATCACATTTGTCGCATCAAATCTACCACCAAGTCCTACTTCAAATATATTGATATCATTCTTCATCTTAGAGAAGTAGACAATAGCTGCAGTCGTTATCATTTCAAAATAACTTAATGCTATATCATCTTTATTTTGATTTTTAATTATTAAATCCAGAGCTTTATTTAAATCATTATTATTAATATTTTTATTATTTATTTGTATTCTCTCGTTAATTTTGAAAATATGCGGAGAAGTGTAAAGTCCTACATTATATCCTGATGATGAAAGAATAGTCGATAATGATTTAGCAACCGAACCTTTGCCATTTGTTCCACCAATCAATACTGTAATACCCAGCTTCTTTAAATGAGGATTGCCCAGACGTCGAAGTACAATCTTTATATTTTTTAAAGATGGAAATTTGGAATTCCCTAAAGCTTCTAGATGCTTAATGCCACTATTTATTATCCGGGTGGCCAACTAAGCTTTCTCCCGCTTAAAAAATGGAGATGGATGTGAAATACGCTTTGTCCAGCACTCTCACCATTATTCATCACAAGTCTATACCCATTTTTAATATTTAGTTTTTCAGCAATTAGTTTTGCAACATAAAATAAATGTCCTACCACTACTTCGTCATCATTTGTTATTTGTTCGGGCATTTCAATTCTTTTCTTTGGGATTATTAAAATATGAATTGGTGCTTGTGGATTAATATCTTTAAATGCAATCGAAATATCATCTTCATAAACAATATCGGCTGGCAGTTCTTTAGAAATTATTTTCTCAAAAATATTTTTTTCCAATATTAATCCTCTAAAATAACAACAGCTATAGCATCTCTATTTGAATGTGATATAGAAACATGAAGCCTTTTTTCATTTTTGGTTTTTATTTTTATATAAGGCCTACCATTCCTAGTATTTAGGATAGATATGTCACGAAAGTTTAAAAATTTACCTAGTCCTGTTCCAAATGCTTTAGAAGCTGCCTCTTTAGCCGCAAATTTCCCAGCTAATGTTGATATAAATTTATTTTTATTTTTATATTTGGGAATCTCATTAGGGGTAAAGATTTTATCTAATAATCTATTACCATATTTGAGATAAACCTTTTCAAATCTATCAAGTTCAACAATGTCTATTCCCGTACCTAAAATCATTTTTTATTAATTATATTGTAAATTCTATTTGTGGATTTGACTATTCCTAATGATATCGAATCTGAAATAATACTATGACCTATATTATACTCTTTTATATATTTTATTTTTGCAATATTACCAATATTGTTAGTATTTAATCCATGGCCTGCCGCAACATATAAGCCTAATTCTTCGGCATATCTTGATCCTTTTTTAATATTCTCTATTTCTTTAGCAATTGATTTCTTTTTTGCCTCACAATATTTACCTGTATTTATTTCAATTCCATGAACACCTAATTGATAGCAACTATCAATTATTTTAATTTTTGGATCTATAAATAGCATAACTTTAATTTTTTTATTTAGAATACTTATCAGTTTTTGTAATTTCTTAAAATTAGAAACTATATCTAGTCCACCTTCTGTTGTAAGTTCTTTTCTTTTTTCTGGAACTAGAGTTACCATTTTCGGTTCTATTCTATTTGCTATAGAAATCATTTCATTTGTCGGAGCTATTTCTAAATTAAGTGGGATTTTAATTATTTTTTTATAATTTTTTAAGTCGTAATCTTGTATATGCCTTCTGTCTTCACGTAAATGCATAACAACTCCAGATGCTTTTGTTTTTTCTACTAATTGTGCTATTTCAATTGGATCTGGATAAGTTCCAAGTCTTGCCTGCCTCAGTGTAGCGACATGATCTATATTAACATTTAATTTTTTCATATTTCATTTTTTATTAAAAGTTTACCAAATAAATCAATTTCTTTTTCAATTATATCATTTGATTTCCCCTGTATGAGTATCCTTATTTTATTTTCTGTACCAGAATATCTTATATTTAAATAATAATCTTTATTTTCATTATAAAATCGTTTCTTAAAGTTTGTAATAAAATCTATATTCTTAATTGGGACCTTTTTTTTAATATCAAAACTTTTTAATACACTTGGATATAGATTTTGATTTGAAAATTTATCAATATCCTTCTTATCTTTTAAATATTTAATAAAATTTAGTATTGTAAAATTTGCGTCAGAAGTTTTCAAATAATCTCTAAAAATATAATGTCCAGAATTTTCACCACCAAAATTTGAATTTATTTCTTTCATTTTAAAGTAAACATTTCTATCCCCGACATCAGTCTTTAGAACATTTACTTTATTTTTCAACATATTCTTTTCAACAATATTATTAGTCATTATTGTAGTAACAAGGGTATTGCCTTTTTTTAATATTTTTTTTGAAAAAAATTCTATAATTTTATCTCCTTCAATCTCATGAGCTTTTGAATCAACAAATACAACCCTGTCAGCATCTCCATCAATTGCAATACCCAAATCTAAATTATTTTTAGTAATAAGTTTTTTAATTTTGGAAGTATTTTCTACTCCGCATCTAAAATTTATATTACTGCCACTAGGATTTGCGGAAACATAAATACAATTAAAGCCCATCTTAGATAAGATATTTTTAGTCACCTTAAACGATGCACCATTAGCTAAATCAATACCTATTTTAAGATTTGATTTAAATTTATTTTCAAATTTATCCAAAATCATACTTTCATATTCATATGCTGCATTTTTATAAATTATATTTAATTCTTTCTTTTGTTTATATTTTGATTTTTTAGCATTAATAAAGTATGAATTTATCTTTTTTTGATCATTATCACTTATTTTTTCACCAAAATTATTAAAAATTTTAATACCATTATATTCATGTGAATTATGTGAAGCCGTTATCATAAGGCCAAATTTTTTTGGATATTCTAATACAAACTGTGATACGGCTGATGTTGGTAATACATCGAGGTCTATAATACCAATATCCCCTGTATTAAGTCCAACTTTAAGATTTTCTAAAATGAAACTACATGATTTTCTAGTATCTTTAGCTATAAAAATACTTTTAATGTCAGGATCGTGGTCCTTAATTAATTTGCTAATAGAAAAACCTATCCTTTTTAGTTTATCAGATGTTAAAAAACCTTTATTTGGGATACCTCTTATTCCATCTGTTCCAAACATTATTTAAAAGTTCTCCATAGTTTTATCATTTCAACTGTGTCTTTTACATTGTGAACTCTTAGCATGCTTACATTTTGCATAGTTAAAAATAATGCGGTAATCACTGATGCATTAGACCTTAATTGAGGATCTTCGATTTTTAAAATATCACCTAAGAATTTTTTATTTGATACCCCATACATTATAGGAAAGCCTATATCATGAAATTTTGAAATATTTTTAACTAATTTGATATTTTGATTAGTTAGTTTGCCAAAACCAATACCAGGATCAAGAACTATAGAATTTTTTGATATATTGTTTTCAAAACATAATCTGATTTTAGAATTAAAGAAATTTTTTATTTCTTTAAAAATATTTTTATAAGCTGTTTTACTCTGCATTACTTCTGGCATACCACTAGTATGATTAATAATAATAGCTCCTTTATTTTCTCCAATAATACTTGCCATTCTTTCATCATAAGTTAATCCACTTATGTCATTTATAATATCAACACCTTCTTTTAGGCCAATCTCTGCAATTTGACTTTTAACCGTATCTAATGAAATTGGAATGTTAAATTCTTTTCTTATTTTACTTAGTATTGGAAAAAGTCGTTTTTTTTCTTCTACAAAAGAAATTCTTTTAGAATTTGGCCTCGAAGATTCAGCACCAATATCTATAATATCTACACCTTCATCAATATATCTTGCAACCTTGGTCATAGCTTTTTTTTCGTTATTGTACAACCCGCCATCTGAAAAAGAATCAGGAGTGAGATTTAATATGCCAACAACTAAAGGAAAATTCTTTTTTGAGAATCTATAGTTTCTTAATTTAAGAATCATACAATTAATTCTAATCTTTTATATCTGAAAAAGCAGTAGTTGTTTCAGGATTAATACCTTGCCAGGAAGATTTATCATTATCTTCTTTTTTGCCTTCTGGGGTAGGGGTTTCATCTTTTATTGTTTTAGTATTTTCAATACCTAGAAGAGAGTCTAACTCTTTTGAATCAACAGTTTCTTTCTCTAAAAGTAAGTTCGCTAGTTCATGTAAATGTTTTTCATTAGTTTTTAAAAGATTAACAGCCTCTGAATTGGCATTAACAATTATATCTCTAACTTCATTATCAATTTCAATACTTGTAGCCTCGCTATGATCAGCATTTGAAGACATTTCTTTACCAAGAAAAACTGCACCTTCTTTCTTTGCTAATCTTATTGGACCAACCTTTTCTGACATACCCCATTCGGTGACCATTTTTCTTGCAATTTCGGTTGCTCTTTCTAAATCGTTCCCCGCACCTGTAGTTCTTTCATTAAAAATTATCTCTTCTGCTGCTCTACCTGCCAAGAGTATATTGATTGATTTTAGCAAATAATCTCTAGACAGCATGTATTTATCCTCAATAGGAAGTTGCATAGTAAGACCTAGGGCCATACCTCTTGGAATAATAGTTACTTTGTGAACAGGATCAGTGCCAGGAGTTAATTTTGCTACTAATGCATGACCTGCTTCATGATAAGCTGTGACTTTTCTTTCATGTTCACTTATTACAAGACTTTTTCTTTCGCTTCCCATTACAACTTTATCTTTTGCAAATTCGATATCATTCATATTAATTTTTTTATGAGATTCTCTTGCAGCTCTAATTGCAGACTCATTCACAAGATTTTCTAAATCAGCTCCAGAAAATCCAGGAGTAGATCTTGCAACAATTTGTAAGTCTACATTTTCATCTAAAGGAACATTTTTTGTATGAACCTTTAAAATATCTTCTCTTCCTTTTACATCTGGTTTTGGAACTACCACTTGTCTATCAAATCTGCCAGGCCTTAGAAGAGCTGGATCTAATACATCTGGTCTATTAGTCGCCGCCATAACAATTATTCCTTCAGCAGCTTCAAAGCCATCCATTTCGACAAGTAATTGGTTTAAAGTTTGCTCTCTTTCATCATGACCACCACCAAGACCAGCACCACGATGTCTTCCAACAGCATCCAATTCATCAACAAAAACAATACAAGGCGAATTCTTTTTTGCCTGAGCAAACAAGTCTCTCACACGTGAGGCTCCTACGCCAACAAACATTTCGACAAAATCACTTCCACTTATAATAAAAAATGGAACTCCAGCCTCTCCAGCAATAGCTTTGGCAAGCAAAGTTTTACCTGTACCAGGAGATCCAACGAGAAGTATACCTTTAGGTATTCTTCCGCCGAGATTTGTAAATTTTTTTGGATTTCTAAGGAAATCAACTATTTCTTTTACTTCATCCTTAGCTTCATCAACACCTGCAACATCATCAAAAGTTTTTTTGTTATCCTCTTTAGATATCATTTTAGCTCTACTTTTTCCAAAGCTCATAGCACCTCTACCACCGGCTTGCATCTGTCTTATGAAAAAGACCATGAGAAGGATAAGTATTATCATTGGTGCCCAATTTATAAGAAAAGAGAAAAAACCGCTATCTTCAGTCGAAATAAAATTAAAATTTACTTTTTTGTCAGTCATGAGTTTTAATAAATCATCACCCACTGGGCCATAAGTCTTAAAATTAGTTGTATTTCCGCTTACTCCAATATACTGGCCAGAAATCTGATTACCTTTGATTTCAACTTCTATCACTTCTCCTGTATTAACTCTTCTGACAAATTCACTATATTGGATATCAGATTGACTTACCTTTTTTTCAGATAATATTTGATAGGCTCCCATCAAAGAAGCAAAAATAATAAACCAAACAAATAGATTTTTTAAAAAACTGCTATTCATACTAGAAATATACCTAAAATACTAACTAAAGATACCTGTGCTTAAGTACCTTTCTCCTGTATCACATAAGATAGTAACGATTTTGCTTCCTGGCAAGATTTTTTTTGAGATTTGTATTGCTGCATAAATATTAGCCCCGGCGGATATTCCAACAAATATGCCATGTTTTTGAGATAGTAATTTAGTGGTTTTTACTGCATCATCACCCTTTACTTTAAAAACTTCGTCAAATGACTCTTTGTCTAGTGTTTTTGGGATAAAGCCAGCCCCAATTCCTTGAATTTTATGTGGTTTTGATATCCCCTCAGTAATTGTAGGACATTCTTCTGGCTCAACAGCAATTATCTTAGCTTTTGGTATTTTGTTCTTTAATATTGATCCTACACCCGATATAGTTCCACCAGTACCAACTCCAGCTATAAAAACATCAATATCATTATCCATCTGATTCAAAATCTCCATAGCAGTTGTTTTTTTATGGATTTCAGGATTATTTTCGTTATCAAACTGCCTGGGAGAAAAAGAATTATCAATTTTATTAAGTAATTCCTGTGCCTTTTCAATAGATCCTTGCATTTGCTTATCTTTTGGCGTCAATACAACCTCTGCTCCATAAGCAGAAAGCATCATTCTTCTTTCTTCACTCATATCCTCTGGCATGGTTAAGATTAGTTTGTATTTTTTTGCCGCACAAACTAAAGCTAAACCGATTCCAGTATTTCCACTTGTTGGTTCAATTATGGTTGTAATTTTAGGATCAATAATCCCTAGATTTTCAGCCGAATTTATCATGTTTAGGCAAATTCTATCTTTGATACTTCCTCCAGGATTTAAACTTTCAAATTTTGCAAAAATTTCAACTTCTTGTCCAGAATAAAGATTATCAATTTTTATCATTGGGGTATTTGAAATAGTATCGAGAATATTATTATATATCTTCATATTATTTATATTTTTTATTTAGAACTAAATTTATGACTCTAATAAAGATTTCTTTGTCATATTCAAGCAATTCTAAAAAATTTTTTCTAATTTCATCAAATTTTATATCTTTTTTCATTGACTCATTTTTGACTTTAAGAATTAATCCCTTTAATACTTGATCATCTACATTTTTTAATATTTCTTTAAAACTCATTTTTTAAATCTACATTAACTAATTCTAAAATAAAGACTTGATAAGACCACCATCAACTTGAATTGAGTTTCCAGTTATATAGCTAGCTTTTTCTGAACACAAAAAAGCAACAATAGGTCCAAATTCTTCAGGTTTTCCCAATCTCATAATAGGTAAATCTCGACCCATTGAATCTAAAATCTCTTCTAAATCTCCGTTCTTGTTATTAGCAATTTCTCTTATTCTATCAGTGATTATTCTTCCGGGCATTATATTATTGATCATTATATTAAATCTTGCGTATTCATTCGATATAGTTTTTGCAAATGATATGATTCCAGATCTTGTTATATTTGATAATATAAGATTATCTATTGGCTGTTTTGCAGATGAAGATGTAATATTTACAATTCTTCCCCAGTTATTTTCTTTCATTATAGGGATTATCATTTTAGTAAGAAAAATTGTATTTTTAAGATTATTATTTAATGCAATTTCAAGATCATTCATATCTATTTCATCAAAATTACCAGGGGTAGGGCCACCACAGTTATTAACCAGAATATCAATATTGTCACTTAGGGAGGATGCTTTTTTAAATAATTTAATTACATCATCTTTTTTTGATAAATCACATTTAAAACTTTCTACAGCTCCTGAATATTTCTTGGATAATAGTTTAACTTTTGCATCCTCTAAGTTTTGATCATTTCTTGAGGTAATTAACACATTACAACCTTCTTCTAATAATGATTCTGCAACCGAAAATCCAAGTCCTTTAGAAGATGCACATACTAAAGCAAATTTTCCTTTGATTTTTAAATCCATACTAAATTCTAATGTATAATGATTAAATACGAAAGCTTTAAACCTATTTTAAAGTTGATCGTTTAATGTATTTTAATTGTTTATATAATCATGATTATAGATTTCATATTAAAAGAGTGGTCATCTGCTTTTGAATTTTTTGAATTAAAAAAATATGGACTTATTTTCCGTAAGGGGGGTATACATGAAAAAGATTTCAAACTCAAAGATAATTATTTCGGTATATTTAAAACTTATGAACATGAGTCAAAAGAGACTCTAAAAGATAAATATTCTTATCTATTAAAAGGTTTCGAAACAAAATACACTGGTTCATTTGATCTCGAGTATGTATGTAAAATAAAAGAATCATTTGTGATAAATAAAATATCTTTTTTCGATGAAATTGATGAATATCATCCCTGGGATAAAGAATATCTGATTGATAGATTTAATTTTAGGAAGACGAATGATTTAGTCGCTTATTTCCTAGATATTGAAAAATTAAAAATTCCTAAAAAAGCTGAATATGAAATAGACAAAGCAAAAGGTTGCAAGAGTTGGTTTGATCTAAAGGATCCTGTAAATACTTTCGCAACTATAAACTTAAATGACAAAATGAATGAAAATAAAGTTTTGAATAAATTTACAAATTTATAGGTTTAACCTTTCTTAGCTTTTTTGACATCTTTACTTATTGAATCCGCAATTGCTTTATTGTCCTTCTTCTCAATTGATTGCTTGGTAGCATCTTGACCTTGTCCTGCGGGTTCAGGCATTGCTGTAGTAGTTTGCTTTTTAGAATAATCAGTTGAATACCAACCATCTCCTTTTAGTTGAAATGAAGAAAGTGATATAAGTTTAGTTAATTTTCCACCGCAATCACATTTCTTTGGTGCTTTCTCATTAATACCTAAAAGTATTTCTACAATTTCATCACATTTGGTACACTCAAATTCGTAAATCGGCATTTCTAACTCCTATAGTGATCCAATATATTCTCTAGCATTATACTTCATTCCTGTCTCTTGAGCATCATCAGAAGCAAGATATAAGAAAATAGGCAAAATATCTGAGGGAGTTGGTAATTGAGATTGATCTTCATCTGGATATGCTTCTTTTCTCATTTTCGTTGCTGTACCCCCTGGATTAATTGAATTGACAATAATATTAAGATTTTTTAACTCTTGGGACAAAATATCAGTCATTGCCTCCATGCCAGCCTTAGATACAGAATATGCTCCCCATGTTTCTCTTGGGAATCTACCTACAGATGAACTAACATTTACAATTGATCCTTTATTTGATTTTCTTAAAGATTTTAAGATTTTTTGAGTTAAATAGAATTGATTATTTAAATTAATATCTAATACTTTTTTCCAAACTTCGAAATTATAGTCTTCAAGATTTGTAATATCACCTAATATCCCAGCATTGTTATATAGTACGTCTACTTTTTCAAAAGTTTCATCCATAAAATCAATCAACTTATCTATTTGATCTGTTTCACTGAGTTCAAGTGAATATGGATAAAAATTTCTTGGAAATCTCTCCGAAATTTTTTTCAAATCATCCAATGTACGTGATGTCCCTATAACTATGTTTCCGAGATCTAAAAGTTTTTCAGCTAGGGCTTTGCCAATACCTTTAGATGCACCTGTTACAAGTATTGTCTTAGATCTAAGATATTGTAAGTTGCAAGTCTCTATGCTCATATTTAAATATTAACTTAATTACGTCCTTTTGGTGAAGCAAGGCCTAAATAAAAAGTGATACCTATTGGTATAATTCCTATAAATAGTACTAGGTTTGGATTTTTTGATAAAGCATCTACATATGTAGGAAAAAATAAAGAGATAACATAGAATAGGGGTATCCAATCATAAGTTCCTATCTCATTATTCCTTTTTTTAGCTATAAAATAGGAACATAATAAAATAAAAATTCCAAAAAATCTTGGAATCATCTGGGATATAAAAAACATAATAAAGCTTATCGAAGTTGGCTCATAGGAATTAAAAATATTATCACCGATATAATCTATAATTCTATAAATAAAATGGAGCGACAATATTGTAATCCAAAATAATTTCCTAGATATAAATCCTTGCGTAGAAAATAAAAGTGTTTTCAATTCCATAGAATTTATTTTATATTAGAAATTATATAATTCATCATATTATGAAATTGTTTTTTTTAATTTATTTGCTTCTTTGCTTTCAAGTACTTTCTATTTCTAAGGATGATTTTAAATCTTTGATCATTAATTGTTCTGATAAAATTCAAAAAAACTTTACTCCTTTTGAATATGTACCATCTGAACTCGTGCTAGCTCAGGCTATTTTAGAATCAAATTGGGGCAACTCTAGATTTGCAAAAGAGGGTAATAACTATTTTGGAATGAGGACTTGGGATCCATCTAAAAAGCAAATTAAGCCACTTAAAAGACCAAATGCGGATTTTGGTCTTATTGTTTACTCAAGCGCGTGTGAATCAGTAAAAGACTACATATCAAATTTGAATAATTCAGATCAATATGAGAGTTTTAGAAAAATCAGAGAATTAGAAATAAAGCTATGGGGTAAAGCTGACCCAAAAGTATTAGCAAAAGGTTTAGGAAATTATTCAGAAGAAAAGGATGAATACATTAATAAAGTTATAGATAAAATTAGAATTTTACAAAATTAATAATCTCTTAGAGTATTATTTTTTATATTATATATAAATTTTTTATTGTCATCAGCTCTTAATATAATTATTTCCTGATTCATAAGTTCAAACTTACAGCTAACTTTATTATAATAGACATCTTCACCACATATACTTTGTGCAGCTTTTTTTATTTTATTTAGATTCATAGCTATTGCAGGTTTCATTGAATTATCAAAAATAAAATCTTTATAATTTTTTTGTGATACATCATTTGCCAAGCTATAGCTTGTACTAGTAAATATAAATATTAACGATAATAGAAATATGAATTTCATTTTTTTAAAAATAATAACTTAAATATTAACGGTAAATAAAAATAAATAATTTGTAATTCAAAAATTTTTGAGTAATTTTCAAATAAAACAAATAAAATTGGGCTAAATATAAACGATATAGGAAATAGAAAAAATAAAAGTGCTGATACAATGATTCCGTATAAAATATAATTAGCTATAGTTATTTTATAAAATAAAAATAAAAAGATTATTACAAGATACCATTTTATCAACTTGTTTAATTTGTAAACAATTTGCAAAATTATCCCCCTATAAAATTGTCATCAAGCTTTTAATTAATTTGATAATTACTTCCTAATGTTAATATAAATTATCTCATGAAATTTTTAAACCTAATTAGACATGGTAATTCAGAATCTGACTTCTTAAAAAATGATTTTGATAGAGAGCTGGATCAAGTTGGACATAATAATTGTAAAAATCTCGATAGTTTTTTATATAGATATTCTTTTAAAAAACATAAAATATTATGCTCTTCATCAAAGAGAACATCTCAAACATTAGAGAGTCTTAGATTTTCATTAAATGAGAATAGTAAAATCATATATGATGAAAATATTTATTTAGCAAACATGAAAACTTTATATAACTTATTAGTTAAAGAGAGTAGTTCTTATATGATTACAATTATTGGACATAATCCTGGTTTAAGTGATTTACTTTCATATTTAACAGGCAATTATGGGATACCTGACTTAGAAACCTGTTCGGTTGCTCAAATCATTTTTGATAATCCAAAAGTAATTATTGAGGGATCAGGCGAATTGAAGTTTATGATTAAATCAGCAAATAATGGTATTATTTCTTTGATATAGAATAATAAGAATGCTAAAAAATAAAAAATCTATCTTGTTTGTATGTATTCATAATTCTGCACGAAGTCAAATGGCAGAAGCCTTTTTAAATTCTATTTCAACTAAATTTTCAGCAAATAGTGCGGGTATTGAGCCTGGTATTCTCAATCCTCTTGTAATTGAGTCGATGAAAAATATTGGTATTGATATTTCAAAAAATGAAACAAAATCTGTTGAATCTATCTTAAAAAATGATCGAATATATGATTACTTCATTTTTGTTTGTAGTGAATCACAAGGCCAAAATTGTCCATATATCCCGTATGAAACAAAAAAAATATATTGGAATATTGAAGACCCTTCAATTTTGAAAGGCTCTGATGAAGAGAAATTAGAAAAGATATCAATTATTAGAGACAAAATAAAAGAAAAAATTTTGGATTTTATATCCAACAATTAAATTTGATAACTTAATTAATCCATGGATTTAAGGTTCAGTAACTGTAACGGTAACACTAAATACTGGGGCAACATTTGCAATATATGCACATCCCCCAGAGGCTGCAGAACCATTCCATGTAACAGCTAAAGCGTTGGTTCCTTTAAAGTACATTTGCACATCTACAATAGTATTCTTTGTTATTGTAATTGCTGAAGGCAAAGTAATAATAGCTCTTAAATGGTCAACATTGCCCGAAGATGTTGCTCTAGTTGATCCATCTGATTGCATTAATTCAACATCATAATTTAAACCACCTTCATTAACAGAATATAAGTAATTGTCACTTCCACCAGGATCCAGATCATTTAAAGTAATCTCGACTTCAGCTTTATCATTTACATCAGTTATGCAAGTACCATCGCCACAACTAGTGTCAGCCATAGCAAAAACATTCGAAGTAGCTCCCGCCGTAACACAAGATAGAGTAGGTGAGCCTGCAGTCGTAATACCACCCTTAACAGTGATTACATTTGACAAGTAACCTCTAAAGTGTGTGTAAGTTCCAGGTTTATTTTGGCTCTTTTTTAAATTGGGCAAATAATTAATAGTACTTGCCCCACCAATATCTCCTGACATATCTCCTGACTTTAAGACCCATGTAGATGCAGAATCACTTCCAAATTTGTTATCAGTGTTTGCATTATAAAATTCACCTGACTTCAAAGTTACCCTCATTACTTCAGCATCTGTTGTACATGTTTTATCACTGTCAGCAAAAATTTCAGCTGCTGTGGTTGTAGAGGTACATACAAACTCAGCTATAGCTGGTTGCGCAATAAAAAAAGCTGTAAAAATGTAAATTAAGACCTTCATAATTAATTCCCAGAAACTTTAAATGCTCCATTTTGTGATCTTTCAACCATGATTTTATTATTTCTTCTTACTTTTTTAAGAAGTGTATCTTTAACATCGCGTTTGCCAAAAGCTCTATCAGAAATTGGCTCAGAGTAAGTTCCAAATAGAGTCGGACCTTTATTTGGCTGCATTTTAAAAGTAAGCTTTGCAAACCAATAGTTTTGGTCAATTCCGTCAGACTGCCTGTCATCATTATATCCAGCTTCAACGTCGATATTATCATGAAGTGCTAGTTCGGCACCATATCTGAAACCATGTGGATCCTCACCTTGATGACCTTCATATTTATAAAATGATAATAATGCTCTTGTCCATGGTAAATAAGGGAGTGGGTGGGTAGCCTCTACGTCAAAACCATCTAGTGCTTTTTCTGTACCATTTTGATTATCAATTTTTATTGTTTTTTCGGAGCTTAATGCTTCATAATAATTAAAAGTTAAATCTAAAAGATCTTTTTTTAACTCAAACCCAAGACCTACTCTATAATGATTGCTCGAAAATTCATGATCATAAAAAGCATTTACTCCTAAAATTAAATTATCTTGGGAACTATAATTCCTATAACCAGCACCAATATTCGTAGCGAGCCTTCTATCACCAAATTGTTCTACCATTCCTGCAGACAATTGAGCAAAAAAAGTATCAACTAAATCTTCTGATTGATATAGAGGTACAACAGTTAAAAAATTAAAATCAATTAATGTATCGCCGTCTGAATCCTCAGAAAATGATATAGAACCCTCAGAGTTGGTAAAAAAATCATATTTAGAATCTTTTGCAAAACTAGAATATTCATTAGTTGCCGTTTCACTAGCTTTAGCATATAGCCAGGTATCAGTATTATTTACAATAGAATCATATTTAGACTTTACAGCGTTATATTCATCATATACCATTTGCGCTTCTTGATCTAAAGAAGGATTAGCCAAAGTTATAGCTGTCATGATAAAAAAAGAATATAAAATAAATGAAAATCTCACTTTTATAGCCTAGCATAGATCTTAAATATATAGCAAATTTATATAATTGAGCTTGATACTTTGAGAAAGTGTAATAATTATTAGCATCATAATTTATCTTATGTAAACAAGTTGTGATATGATAAAATTATTACTTGAAAATGGTAGTTATTTTTTATAATATAAATATATGAATAAGAAATTATTTGTTTGCATAGCAGTAGTTTTAGCATCACTTGGTTTTAGTGAAAATAAAATTAATTCTTTTTTATTTGATAGTAACAGTGAAACTAACGGTTCTGAAGTATCTAACCTTAATGAAATTAAACTCAAAGATTTTATCATTAAAAAACC
>CAJWZJ010000004.1:0-102500 GCA_913050245.1 uncultured bacterium
TCTTATCATTTTCAGCAGGTGCAGCTTCTTCAGCAGGAGCAGCCTCTTCAGCAGGTGCAGCCTCTTCAGCAGGTGCAGCTTCTTCAGCGGGTGCAGCTTCTTCAGCGGGTGCAGGAGCAGCTTCATTAGCAGGTGCAGGAGCAGCTTCTTCAACTTGCTTCTTGGGCTTTCTTTTAGGTTTGGTACTGACTAATTCGCCATACTTTTCAGGGTCATATAACTTTAAAACTCTGTTACTTAATTGAGCACCTTTATCAATCCATTCCTTAATTTTTTCATTATCTAACTTGATAACACTTGGCTCTTGAAGAGGATCATATGTTCCAAGAATATCTAAGAATTTTCCATCTCTTGCAGAACGAGAATTGATTGCAACAACTCTATAAAATGGTCTCTTCTTTCTACCCAATCTAGCTAATCTAATCTTTACCATAAATCCCCCGTCACTTAATAATGATTAAAATTAAGAAAAATTCAACATATTTTTAGATTTTTTTTTAAACTTGTCCATATTTTTACTCATTTTCTTCATTTGTAAAAATTTCTTTATTAATATATTTATATCTTGAACTGCTGTTCCACTACCAGATGCTATTCTTCTTCTTCTGCTACCATCTAATATTGTATGGTCTTCTCTCTCATTTGGCGTCATTGAATTTATAATTGCTACAGTTTTTTTAAGTTCATCATTAGCTTTTTGCATGGCGCCCTCATCTTGTGAAAGCTTCCCCATTCCTGGTATCATTGAAATCGTACTTTTTAAAGATCCAATTTTATTCATTGAACTTATTGCAGTTTTAAAATCATTTAAAGTAAAATCATTATTTTTTAATTTTTTTGTTAATTTTTTGGCATCATCTTCTGATACTGACTCAGATGCTTTTTCAACTAAACTTACAACATCACCCATACCTAAAATTCTTGATGCCATTCTTTCTGGATGAAAAACCTCAATCATATCAAGACCTTCACCAGATCCATAAAATTTTATTGACTTATTTGTTATATACTTTGCTGATAAGGCAGCTCCGCCTCTAGCATCACCATCTAGCTTAGTCATTATTAGTCCATCAATTCCAATTTCTTTATTAAAAGTATCAGCAACATTCAATGCCTCTTGACCTATCATCGAATCTACTACTAAAAGTGTTTCATTGACCTCAATTGACTTTTTTATATCCTTTAGCTCTACTAGCATATCATCATCAATTTGTAATCTTCCGGCTGTATCAATTATTAGCGTGTCTGATCCTGAATTATATGCGAGCTCTTTTGCATTTTTACAAATAGAAGTAACTTCTTGATTATCTTCATGAGGTATAAAATTTATTTTTCCCTGATTTGATAAAACTTCTAATTGTTTAATAGCCGCAGGCCTATAGATATCTACTGACACAAGAGTAGGATTTCTTTTCATCTTATCCTTTAAGTATTTTGCTAGTTTGGCTGAGGTTGTTGTTTTACCTGATCCTTGAAGTCCAATAATTAAAATAACAGCCGGAGGTTTGACCTTAATGTTTAAATCATTTGCTTCATTACCTAAAAGTTGTGTTAATTCATCATTAAATATTTTTATAAATTGTTCAGCTGGAGATATACTATTTAAAACTTCCGCGCCAATAGACTTTTCTTTAATATTATCAATTAGCTCTTTAACAACTTTATAATTAACATCAGCCTCTAATAAGCTTAGTCTAATTTCTTTTAATGAATCCTCTATATTTGATTCACTAATAACAGAATTTCCCCTTAATTTTTTAAATGAGGAACTGATTTTTTCAGTTATTTTTTCAAACATATTAAATTATAGCATTTTATTCAGTTTGGTCCGAAGATGTTTCTTTGCCTTTAGCTTTTAAACCAATCTTTTCAATCTCAAATTTAGGCCTAAATTTTGAATCTATGTAAACATGGGCTTTAAAATATGGGCGCCTTGCATTTTTCTTTTTTGATTTAAATTGAAGTAATGAAGTTTTTTCTCCATTAAATAATTTTATGGCTTCATCGACAGGCAAAGACTCTTTTTTTTGTTCATTTTCATCTTCTGAATTCAAATAAGGAGAGAGTATAAATTTTGATATTCTATTTTCACCCTTTTTGCCAAAATAGTAAAATTTATCATCATGATATACATCAGAATTTACAAATTCAAAAAAACCAAGGCTATCTAAACTTTTAAGATCAAAATCTTTTTTATCATTTTGTCCCCAATCAAGCTCGCATTTTCCAGTATTAGTGAAAACTAAATCTGCATCATAAAAAGATCCAAATCTTCTATTCACAAAACCGGTTAGTTTTTTAATTCTTCCTTCAGAGCCATTATATGATTTAACTAAATTAATAACTTCATTGCTTGATATAGGTCTTCCAGAAATTACTTTACTTATATTGAATGACTCATCAGGCTTATCTGTTGTATACCTATTAAATGTTTCCATTATAGGAAGACCAGTTATTGGACAATCTATTCCAAGAGGTTTGATAAATTCATCAGTATCAACCTGAGTATTTCTTGCTCTATTTATAATTTCATCTCTAAACTTTTCAATCTCATCTATAAATGTCTCATAAGAATAATCATTTTTTTCCATTTCTCTAAGTTTAAGCTCCCATTCACCTGTTAGGTCAGGTGAGGTTAGTTTGTCTATTTCAAGAACACTCAAGTCTTCAATCAACTTTTTACCTCGGATTGTTGAAATAAGACACTTTCTGTTATTATCATCTTCAGTTCTCATTATATAGTTTTCTCTGATTAAATCTTCAATGGTTTGTGCTCGTGTTGCAGGAGTTCCAAGTCCTTTATTTTTCATAAGAAGAACCAACTCCTCATCTTCAATATCACTACCTGCTGTTTCCATAGCTCTAAGTAATGTCGAGTCTGTATATTTAGATTTAGCTGATGTTTCTAGGCTACTTATATTTATATTGTCACACATGGCATTCTCGCCATCTTTAACTTCTTCTAATATTGTTTCCTTGGTTGAGCTGTCTAATACCTCTTTCCATCCTTTATCAACAAGGATTTTTCCCTTAGTTCTAAAAATATAATTATCAATTATAGAATCTCGAGTAGTTTCATTTGTTATAGTAGGTGGATAAAAAATTGCTAAAAATCTTTTTGTTATTAAATCATAAATTTTTTGCTGCTGTTCGTTTAATTTTCCAGGCGCAGGAAAATTATTTGTAGGAATAATTGCAAAATGATCACTAACTTTAGTAGAATCAAAAACTTTTTTATCATTCTTATTAACTAGTTTTTTCTCTAATATATTTTCTGCAAATTTTGAATACCTCATATCATTAATTGAATTGAGAAGTTTATTTACTTCAACATCATAATTATCAGGAAGCCTCCTAGAGTCAGTCCTAGGATATGTTATGAATCCTTCTCCAGAAATGGGTTGATATAATGACTGCGCAATTTTTAGAGTTGTACTGGCGGTGAAACCAAATCTACTATTAGATTCTCTTTGCAAAGTTGTCAGGTCGAATAGGGGATCTGAATATTCTTTTCTTACCTTACTAGAATCCTTGACGATAGCATTCTTTCCTTGGCAATGATTTAATATTACATCTGCTTCATTTTTATTAAATATTCGGTCCTGTTTTCTAGTCCTCTTTTCTTCATTGCTTAATTTAGAATTATCAAATTTGCTATCAACATACGTACCTTCGTATTCGCCAGATTGAATCTTAAATTTTGCTTTAATTTGATAAAAAGGCTCAGGATTAAATTTTTCAATCTCGTAATCTCTTGAAACTATTATAGCCAAAGTAGGAGTTTTAACTCTTCCAATGACCTGTTTATTAAATGGCAGGTTGTATGTTTTTGTTGACCATGCTGTAACCGCTCTTGTACCATTCATGCCTATTTTCCAATCGGCTATTGAACGAGCTAGTGCTGCATTGGCTAGACCGCTGTAGTTATCTGAGCTTTTAAGATTATCAAATTCTTTTTGAATTTCTTCCTTCGTCATAGATTGTAACCACGCTCTATAAAAAGGTTTATTTATTTTAAGAAATTTCATAATTTGGTAAAAAATTAGTTCACCTTCTCTGGCAGCATCACATGCATTAACAATTGATATTACATCCTCTCTCTTAGCTAATTTTTTAATTAAATCGAGTCTTTGTTTGGTTCTAGATATTGGCAATAAATCTCCAGGACCATTTAAAGGTAGAGAGTCCAGATTCCATTTCTTCTTAGGTTTTTCATATTCTATTAAATGACCTTGGGCAGAAGTTACAAGATATTTTCCATTTTCAAAATAATCAATATTTTTTGATTTTACTTTTTTCACCGATAATGCCGATGCAATTAGATTTGCGACACTTGGTTTCTCGGCAACTATTAAAAATTTTTCATTTTCCATAGAAACGCAAATTTAAATAAATATGATTATTATGTCAAATATATAATTATCAAAAATATGGCTAAGTATCATTAATCATTGATATAATTATTTTTTGAATACCAGTTAATACACTTTTGTAAAATTTCTCTTGCTTTGATATATTCGAAATTAAAATCATCACAGGATTTCTTTGAATCTGCTTTAGCTCCAAGCATTATTGCTTTTAATCCTTCTATTGGAAGTTTAGGTCTCGAGCCTGTAAAGAAAGAAATTAAATGTGATAGAAATGAAATTAAGTAAAGATTCCAGATTGGAGTAATTTTATTAATTTTAGGAAGACCTTTTATATCACATACTAAATCAAAAACATCTTTTATCTTTATATTTTCACCGACAATTACGTATTTACTACCAGCTGGTTTATCTATAGCTTTAATAGTCAAATCTATAACATCATCTACATGAACTAGTGGTATATAGGATTCAGGACAAAATTTGGATTTAATCTTTTTATTCGCAATACCAATTACAGTTTTCCCAAATGTTTTTAAATCCTTTGGGCCTGTTATTACCCCAGGATTTAAAACTACAATTGGTAGTCCTTTTTTTGTAA
The DNA here is from genome assembly GCA_913050245.1 of uncultured bacterium. Lineage (GTDB taxonomy): Bacteria > Desulfobacterota_D > UBA1144 > UBA1144 > UBA1144. Next base: position 4,969 of record CAJWZJ010000004.1, read on the forward strand.
ATTTGTTTACTTCTAATTCAGTTAAATATTTTGATTTACTATATTTGCTTTCAAAGCTACCACAATGATTAGTGGTTTCATCAGCAGTTTTTCCAGGAGACTGTCTTATTGCAGCAACACTACTAATATGAATAATTTTCTTTACTTTAGTATTTTCAAGTTCTTTTAATAAATTATAAGTGCCAGTTACATTAACATCAAAATAATCTCGATCTCTTTTTAACCACCAAGATGCAATATTTCCTAAATGAAAAACATAATCAATACCATCAAAAGCACCTTTAATTGTTTCTGGATTTCTTAAATCGGCAAGAATACATTTATATCCTCGATTTTGGTAAGTCTCGTAATCTTTTTGGTTTCTAACAAGGATGGTTACGTCATAGCTTTGTTTAAGTTTTTCAATTAAAAAATTACCAACGTAACCTGTTGCCCCAGTTACAAAACACTTCAAGTTGAACTCCTAAGGCACTATTATTTTCTTCTCTTCGTGAATAATTTTACCTTGTTCTTGAGACTGTTGCTGAGAAGCTTTTATTAATGACATAGCTCTTTCCTCTATTAATTTAAACAAGTTAACTTGAAAATCTTTATCTGGCTGACAGACTCTAGGAAGAATATGACCTAGTGTTGCAAGTTGAACTAAGAATAAAACATTAGCTTTTACCGCTTCATCAGGAACACTTTCACCAGCATTCTTTTTAAATTCCTCAGTGAAGAATGATTCAAGCTCTTGAACAACCTCAGACAAATGATAAACAGGTGTCTTTGGTTGAGATTGCAATCCAGTATTAAAAGCTTGTGCAATCTGCATTCTGATAGTATTAGCCAATTGTTCCTCAGGACTAGGCTGTTGTTGATTTGTATCTTTTTCTTCAGACATTTTAAACCCCTTATTTTTTTATAACAATATATTATACTGTTATTTGAGATAAAGGATATGAGTAATAAGGTTGAAGGTGGTTTTGCACTTGTCAAAACTCTTAAAGATTTAGAAGTTACAGACATTTTCACTCTTGCAGGCGGACACATAAATCCTATATATAATGCATGCAGAGAGATGGGTATAAGGTTAATTGACACTCACCATGAGCAAGGAGCTTCTATGGCGGCTGACGCATATGGAAGGGTAACTAAAAAACCAGGAGTTTGTCTTATTACTGCTGGCCCAGGACTAACCAATGTCATTACAGGTATGTCCGGCGCTTTCTTGTCTAATTCTCCATGTATCTTTTTATCAGGAAAATCAGGCGTAGAGGAAAATGATAGGCTCCCTCTTCAAGAAGTTGATCAAGAATCAATGGTTAAGCCTGTTACAAAATGGGCAAAGACAATTTATGACACAAAAAGAATCCCGGAGTATACAGCTAATGCATATAAGATGGCAGTTTCAGGTAGACCAGGGCCTGTATATCTAGGATTACCTCATGAGGTTCTTTATGAAAAATCAGATTTTGATGATTTTGATATTCCTCAATTAACGTTCCCAAAAAACCCTGAAGCAACAAATGATGATATAAGCCTTGTATTAGAACTATTATCTTCGGCCTCGCGACCTCTTATCATTGCTGGAAGTGGTTCATGGTACTCAGGCGCAACCACAGAACTAGAAAACTTAGTTGAAAGTTTAGACATACCTATTTATACATTAAATTTTGGAAGAGGAATTATTTCTGATTCTCACAATAACTGCCTTGGCCAGGCAAGCCCATCCGCGATGAATGCTTTTAAAAAAGTATCTTCTGAGTCTGATTTAATAATCTTATTAGGAGTAAGACTAAGTTTGTATATAGGCTGGGGCAGAACCTTTAATCCAGATTCAAAAGTTGTACAAGTTGATATTGAGCCTGAGGAGATTGGTAGGAACAGAATCGTAAATGTACCTATAATTTCAGATATAAGTAAATTTTTAAATAAATTAAATGCGGGAAAATCTATTGATAAAAAATATACTAATTGGATGGATACAGCTAGAAAATGGAAAGATTCAGAATGGGAGGAAATAGACAGGCTTAAGAATGATGATTCGAAGCCAATGCATGTATTAAGAGTAGTAAAAGCAGTTGAAGATGTTTTAGGAAGCAATTGTATGCTATGTATCGATGGTGGTGATACTCAAGCATGGACTGATTCATCTTATATAGTTAAAAATGCAGGTAATTATGTAAAAGGTGGCCCACTTGGTTGTATGGGAGTTGGTGTTCCTTTTGCAATTGGATCGAAAGTAGCTTTTCCTGAAAGGCAAGTTGTCCTTATAAGTGGCGACGGTGCAGTTGGAATGAACTTGATGGAGTTTGAATCTGCAGTTAGACATAACATTCCATTCTTATGTATTGTTTGTAACGATAAATCATGGGGGATGACCAAACACCAACACTGGTTAAATTATGGAAAAGAAAATACACCAGCGGGGCATGAGATGCCTTTTATAAATTTTCACGAAATAGTAAAGTCAATGGGTGGGTATGGTGAACTCGTCGAGAATCCTGAAGATTTAATTCCTGCAATTGAAAGATCAATTAAATCTGGCCTACCGTCCTTAATTAATGTTATTACTAATCCTGACGCAACTAGTGCCGCAACACATGCTATCACTGCAATGATGACACCAAAGGACTAAATTCTAAAATTAGGTATCTCCTAGTTTTTTATTTTTCTCTAATCCTTCGATTGTAATGAATGGTTCAAAAGGAATATGTGAATCTCTAAGATTATTTAAATTTTTACTTGGATCTAGTTCTTCAAAGTAAACTGTTTTTAACAGACCAAGTTCCCCTTCAACTATTTTAACTATTCTATCAACATCATCTTGATTAAAAATATAATTACTTTTATTAGCAAGTCTTCTGACACTTCTGAATGAAGATTGTAATTTAAGGAGCCTTTTATTTAGGATTCTGTAGAATGATTCTTTTCTATTTCTTGGCATTATATGATGATAGCATCAGAATTAATATATTCAATAAATAATCTTAAAATTCGTATATTTACTAAATATAACCGTATATCTATAAAATGTACGAATACTACTCTTTTCCAGACAAGACTGCCATAAATGCTTCTTGAGGAATTTCCACATTACCTACATTTTTCATTCGCTTCTTTCCTTTCTTTTGCTTATCAAGAAGCTTGTTTTTTCTAGTTACATCTCCACCATAAAGTTTTGCTGTAACATCCTTTCTAAATGCTTTAACAGTCTCTCTTGAAATTATCTTGGCTCCTATTGCAGCTTGAATAGCAATTTCAAATTGTTGTCTGGGAATAAGCTCTTTTAGTTTCTCAACAAGTTCTTTACCTCTGTAATAAGAATTATCTTTATGAGTTATTAAAGATAATGCATCAACTATTTCACCATTGATTAATATATCAAGTTTAACAAGATTGCTTACTTTTAATTCACTCTGCTCGTAATCCATTGAACAATAACCTTTAGTTATTGACTTAACTTTATTATAAAAATCATAGATCATTTCTGACATTGGAAGCTCATATTCTAAGACAGCCCTGTCTTCAGATATGAAATTTATATTTTTTTGAATACCTCTTCTTTTTTCGCAAATATCTAAAAGCCCTCCTAAATATTTCTTTGGAGTATAAAGGCTTATATTTACAAATGGCTCACTGATGGAATCAATTTGACTTCTATCAGGCAATAATTTTGGGTTATCAACTCTAACTATTTCAGAATTTGTTTTTTTTACTTCATAAACAACTGTCGGAGAGGTTATTATGAGAGATAAATTAAACTCTCTTTCAAGCCTCTCTTTTACTATTTCCATATGAAGCAAACCTAAAAATCCGCATCTAAAGCCAAAACCTAGAGCTGCAGAATTTTCTGGTTCGTAATCAATAGAAGAATCATTTAGACTTATTTTTTCAAGTGATTCTTTTAAATTTTCGTAAAAATTAGAATCAACAGGATATAAACCACAAAATACCATTGGCTTAATATCTTTAAAACCTTTTAAAGGTTTTTTTGCAGCAGCACTGGAGATTGTTACCGTGTCTCCAACTTTGGCATCACTAATTTTTTTTATAGACGCTGTTAAGAAACCCACTTCTCCAGATGATAATGTAGTGACATTCTTTGCTTCTGGGCTAAAAACCCCTAAATTTCTTATCTCATAAGTTTTATCTGAAGACATCAATTTGATTGTATCGTTATCAACTATTTTGCCATCAAAGACTCTGAGAAGAAGTACGACACCTAGAAAAGAATCAAACCAACTATCAATTATTAGCGCTCTAGCTTCATTAATTTCTGGTTTTTGGGGTGAAGGAATTTTTTCTATAATTTGATCAAATATATCTTCAATTCCTTGGCCGGTTTTAGCACTAACATGTAATGCCTCGCTACAATCAATTCCAACCGCATTTTCAATTTCTTCACAAACTCTATCTGGATCAGCAGAAGGCAAATCTATTTTATTTATTATGGGCAATATTTCTAATCCCATATCTGCTGCAAGAAAAGCATGCGCTAAAGTTTGTGCTTCTACTCCTTGGGCGGCATCAACTACTAATAACACTCCTTCACAAGCCATTAAACTTCTAGATACTTCGTATGAAAAATCTACATGTCCCGGAGTATCAATAAGATTAAATACATATTCTTCACCGGATTTTGAAGTGTAATTTATTCTCACAGATTGTGCTTTGATTGTAATTCCTCTTTCTCTTTCAATATCTAGATTATCAAGGAACTGATTTTGCATTTGTCTTTTCGATACTGTTTGAGTTATCTCAAGTATTCTATCTGCTAAAGTTGATTTTCCATGATCAATATGTGCAATAATGCAAAAGTTTCTAATATTATTTTGATTCATAATTATATTAAATTATAAATTAATATAATCTATTAAACAGAACTCCTGTAGCTACTTTTGGATAAAAGTATGTTGATTTTTGAGGCATTTTATCGTCATTTAATACAACCTTCATTATATCGTTGGGAATAAACTTGGGCAATATGATTCCCAATGAATAATCATTTATAGATGATTTTGCATCCTCTAGGCTTTTAAAAAAATCCAATTTATCATAATTATTTTTAAATTTATCAATTATTAGATCTTGAACAGCATAAACACTCATTGAATAAAATCTCTTCTCATCATTATCTTTTATTTGGCAATGTAATTTAACTTTTTCAGATTCTGATATTATAAAGAATTCATTTGGCTTCAACTGATCTTCTATAATATCACCATTATATTCATTAACTATAAAGCTACTTCTTATACTTTTAGTTATTTCTTCAACTCTACTAACATTTTGTAAAATCCTATGGGTAGGATTAATTAAAAGACCATCCTGGTTTGTTCCTGAAAGATAGAACATTGCATACTCTGATTCTTTTGTCCTAACCTCATTCATATAATTTAAAGAAGTTTCATATCTATGATGTCCATCAGCAATTAGAATTTCTTTATCTTTGAAATTTAATTCTATTAGATCAATAATTTCAGTATCTGAAATTTGCCATATTTTGTTCAATATTCCATCAGATGATTTTGCCTCAATTATAGGTTGGTTATTTTGTATAAAATCATTAATTATATTATCAATCTTTTTATCATTATTATCATATACGCCAAATATAGGACTTAAATTTGTTTTACACGCTCTCAATAATTTTAGTCGATCTTCCTTAGGACCACTAAAGGTCTCTTCATGTGGCAAAATTATTTTTTCTTTGAATTCATGAAGCTTTACCAGCCCAATTAAACCTAGTCTATTATATTTCTTTCCTTTATATGTAAATTCTTGCAGATAAGGGTAAAGAGATTTTTTTTCATCTTGAGCTAAAATATTATTTTCTATCCAATTATTTAATGTATTCATTGATATATTATATTTTTCGTCACCTTTACCATCATTAAAATCAATATGTACAACATTATATTGACTTGAATTCATCAAATCTTTTTGTTGCTTAGAATTTATTACATCATATGGTGGCGCTATAACATTAGAAATTTTTTTAATTTCTTTTTGATTATATCTTAGACCCCTGAATGCCTTAATTATTGCCATAATCTAGCTCCTTTGTAATTGTTTCAAATTGAATATCCCCATCTCTAATTAAATTCAGGCTATCTTTATTAACGTTTAGAATAGTTGAACCCCGAGAATATCCTATATCTCCATAATCTACTATAAAATCCAAAGATTTTTCAAACGTATTAATAATATCTGAAATATTGAACAAATTTTCATTTCCTGAAATATTTGCACTTGTTGAAACTATTGGAAAATCAATTTTATTATAAATTTCTTTTGTAAAGCTATCTGATGATATTCTACAACTAACTTTATCATCCAAACCAATAAAATTATTATAAAACATATTTTTATCCTTAGGGGTAAGTAAGATTGATAGTTTTCCAGGAAGAAATTTATTGATAATATTTTTTTCTAGTTCAGATATTGAAAAAAAATTATTTAACATTTTGCTATCTTTAAATAGGAGGGTGAAAAAATGATTTTTCTCCCTACCTTTTAATGAAATTATTTTTTCTATAGAAGTTTTATTGTCATACCTACATCCAAGCCCATATAATGTATCAGTGGGGTAACAAAAAATTGATCCTTCTTTTATCAAGTCAGATATTTTATCAAAATCTATAGCATTTTTTTTTATTATCAAAACTTATTTGTTATGTTTTTCTGCTGCTTTCATAACTTTTTTCTTTAAGTTCTGTCTGAAGGTATTGAGGGATTCTCTGACTTCAGGATATTTTATTGATAGAATTGAAGCAGCATATATACCTGCATTTCTAGCACCACCTTTACCAATTGACATTGTTGCCACTGGAATACCAGGAGGCATTTGAACAATTGATAATAATGAGTCTAGGCCGTTTAGACAAGATGAATCAATTGGAATTCCAACTACAGGAAGGGTTGTATATGATGCTACAACGCCAGGCAAATGTGCAGCCCAACCTGCTGCAGCAATAATAACTTCAACACCTCTTTCTTCAATTTGTCCCATATATTCAGCAAGCAACTCAGGAGTCCTGTGAGCAGATGCTACTCTGAGGTCATATTCAACACCTAGCTCTTCTAGAACAGTACAGGCATCTGATGCTTTTTCTAAATCTGAATCGCTTCCGACAATAATTGCTACTTTAGCCACAGATTTAAGGTATCTTGTTTAGAGGTATTTTTCAATAGATTTTTTTAAATTATGATTACGCGAGAATATGATGAATTTATTTGTTTAGTGAGCCAGCATGATCATGCAAAAATTTCACTCGACATATTTAATTTTTTTCGAGAAGAAATAAAGAAAAATACTAAAAATTTAGAGGCTTTACAGTACTCAATCAGGAATCATGATTCAGGGTGGATTGAGTTTGATCTTCATCCAAAAATCTCAAATGATAACAAAGTTTTTACTTTTCAAGATATTGATGTTCAATTGCAAGATGATTTATGGTTAAAAAGTATCTCATCATCGATAAACCCTTATTCATCTTTTTTAATTTATAAGCATTTTAGATATCTGTGTGAAAATTCATCACGTGATAAAAATGATAAAGAGAATTTTATTAAAAGCTGCGAAAGATTAATAGATGAACGAATAATAGATGATAAAAAAAATATAATTGATAGTGAGGAGTTTAAATTTGAATTAAGTTCATTGCAGATTTGTGATTTAATATCTTTAATTATTTGTAGAGAGAAAGTTATGGGGGGGAATAGTCCATTCCTACATATCAACTCTGTGAATAGTTTAGATTGTAGTATTAAGAAAGTTGATAAATCAGTGTATAAATTGAATTCAAAAATTTTTGCAAAAAAAGAAAATTTTGTTGAAATTCCTTATAAGCAAATTGAATCAGAGTTGATCATGACACCAAAGAAGTTCAAAAGAGCATTTATTGAATATCCAATGAAATATAGAAAATTATATTTAATTACTTAATTTTTTCATATTTATCTAAATTAATATTATTTAAAAACCCCCTTTTTATTTTTTGAGTTGATGTTTTTTCAAAACTAATATCTGTAAGATAAATTCCTGATATCCTTTTAAATTTTTCAGTTCTATTATTAATTCCATCAACTATTTCAATTATTCGTTTATGAGATATTTTATTAAATTCATCACTAAGTTTAATTAAAGTTAATATTTTCTTTTGATCTACACTAAAAACAATTGATTCTTCAATTTCAACTTCAATATTTATCATCTCTTCAATTTCTTCTGGATAAATATTCTCTCCACTAGAGCTAATAATTACAAATTTTTCTCTTCCTGTTATATATAAATATCCTTCACTATCAAACCTGCCAATGTCACCAGTATTTAGATATTCATCTTGAAGCGTTTCAGATGTTGCATCCTCATTTTTATAATATCCTTCAAATATATTTGGACCTTTAACTTTTATTGTGCCATTTCCATATTGATCACTATCATCAATTTTTACATTACATCCATCAATAACTTTTCCAACTGAGCCCACTTTTTTCCTCTCCAGGGGATTTACTGAAACTAGGGGTGAGGCCTCTGAGAGCCCATACCCTTGAATTATTTTCAATCCAATATTATCAAAAAAATTCTCAATTTCTGGACTTAATGCAGCACCCCCGCAAAAGAAAAATCTTAGTCTTTTAAGGCCCAGCTTCTTCTTAAATATAAAACCAAAAAGTTTTGGCAATTTTCTATGTAGAAGACTTAAAATACTGGAACTATTCAACTTTTTATTGATTCCTTGATATATTTTTTCCAGCAACAGAGGTACAACAGGAAAAATATTTGGTTCAATTAAATTAAGTTCTTTGCTTATAGTCCTCAAATCTAAGCCTGAGCAAAAATGTATTGAATTACCAAGATTAATATTAACCAAAACATTACAAGTAAGTTCATAAACATGGCTTAAGGGTAAGACTGAAAAACTTTTCAATTTTCCTTCTTTTTTTAGTAAGTTAGAAATTTGAGTTAAATTTGAGATCAGATTATTGTGTGAGAGCATAACTCCTTTTGGACTTCCTGTTGTCCCAGATGTATAAAGTATAACTGCGATTTCTTCTTTTATTTTAGGAATAACAAATTCTTTTGAAGGCTGCTTGCAAATTTCAATAATATTCTCAAATGATAAAGTGTTATGTTTATTTCTTAAATCATCATTACTTATTAGTAATGATGATTCTGATAAATTTATAATATCCAATGTTGTTTTTTCATTTGCCCTATAATCAATTGGAACACAAATATGTCCGGATTTTAAAATACCAAAAAAAGCTATTATCCACCCAACGGAATTCTCGCCTTTAATTGCTATTTTAGATCCAATCTTTATATTCATAGATTTTAATTTTTGTGCAAAATTATCAGAATATTTATTTATTTGAGAATAGGTAAGCTCAACCAATTTACCTTTCCTAACTTCAGAGAATGCAATTCTTGAATCTTCAGGATTTTTCAATATTTCCTGTAAGCGATACATAGTGATATTTTGACATAAGAAATAAGAAAAAATAAAAAATTTAAAATTTGGCACGATGGTTGCCACAGTAAAGTAAAAAAAGAGTTAAAGGAGGGAAATATGGGTAAATTTAAATTTAAGAATTTTTTCGTATTTCTATCATTAGGTTTTCTAACGTTGTTCTTAACAGGCTCAGCGTCAGCTTCAAACAGTCCTGATGAAACAGCATTTATTTTTAATACTTTGTTATTTTTAATTTGTGGTTTCTTAGTAATGTGGATGGCTGCGGGCTTTGCTATGTTAGAGGCCGGAATGGTAAGATCAAAAAACGTATCAACAATATGCCTTAAAAACGTAGGTTTATATGCAATTTCTGGCATAATGTTTTATTTAGTTGGCTACAATCTAGCTTATGGAATTGCTGAAGGTGGTTACATGGGTTCGTTTACTATGTTTGCACCAGGTGAAGACATATCCACTGGTTATGCATCACATTCAGACTGGTTCTTCCAAATGGTTTTCTGTGCAACAACAGTATCAATCGTTTCTGGAACTATTGCAGAAAGAATTAAAGTTTGGTCTTTTTTCGTTTTTGCAGCAATTTTAGCTGGAATTATTTATCCAATCGAAATGGGTTGGCAATGGGGTGGAGGCTGGTTATCAGCAATGGGATTTTCTGACTTTGCTGGATCAACTCTTGTTCATGCCGCAGGTGGAGCTGCCGCTCTTGCTGGAGCAATTATAATCGGTCCAAGACTTGGCCGCTTTAAAGATGGCAAAGCTATTCCAATACCTGCATCTAGCATACCTCTTGCAACTTTAGGAACTTTTATTCTATGGCTTGGATGGTTTGGTTTTAATGGAGGATCTCAGCTCGCAATTGGTACTCTTGATGATGCCGCCGCAGTCTCAGATATATTCGTTAATACGAATTTAGCAGCCTGTGCAGGATTAATTGTAGCAATGATAATTTCTCAAGTGATGTTTGGAAAAGTTGATGTGACTTTTGCACTCAATGGAGCTTTAGCAGGATTAGTTTCTATTACAGCAGAGCCTTTGGCGCCAACTGCAACTACGTCAATGATGATTGGTGGAATTGGTGGAATCATAGCCGTTTTTGGAACTAAATTTTTTGAAAGTATTCAAGTTGATGATGTCGTTGGAGCGTTACCGGTTCATTTACTAGCTGGTATTTGGGGCACGGTAGCAGTTGCAATTTCTAATGATGCAACATCTTTCACAACTCAGTTGATTGGTTCTTTATCAGTTATCGGATTTGTGTTCGCACTATCGGCGATAGTCTTTGGTTTACTTAAAGCAACAATAGGTTTAAGACCATCAGCTGAAGAAGAAGAATTAGGATCAGACGCTGTAGAGGTTGGAATAGAGTCTTATCCATATTTTAAATAAATTGATACCTCTCTAATAAATACCTAGCCTATATCTCCTTGGTAGGCAAATAAGCATGCCCCTTGTGGCATGCTTATTGCCTTTTAAATAATTAGGCTATATCAAGGAGAAAATATATGCTTAAATTTAGTTTGAGGAACTTGGTCCTGTTCCTTTTTTTCGGCGTTTTAACGCTGTTAGGACAAAATTCGATCGCTTCTAGCGGTCTTGATTCGGGAGATAGCTCCTGGATTTTAACTTCAACAGCTCTAGTGCTTTTTATGACATTACCAGGTCTTGCTCTTTTTTATGGAGGTTTAGTTAGATCTAGAAATGTTTTATCCGTTTTTATGCATTGTATTGCTGTTGCATGTTTAATGTCAATTTTATGGGTTTTATTGGGCTATTCTATAGCATTCGGTGAAAATACAAGCCCATATTTTGGTGGTTTTTCTAAAGTATTTCTAAATGGGATTACTTCTGATAGTTTAATTGGAACAATTCCAGAATATGTTTTTGCAGGATTTCAGATGGTTTTTGCCGTTATTACTCCAGCATTGATAATAGGAGCATATGTCGAAAGAGTTAAGTTCTCATTTGTTCTTTTATTCTCTGCTTTATGGATGATTTTGTGTTACTCGCCTGTTACTTATTGGGTTTGGGGAGGAGGATTCCTTTTTGAACTTGGTACTGTTGATTTAGCCGGTGGGCTTGTAGTACATGAAACAGCAGGGCTTGCTGCTTTAGTTGTTGCAGTTTTTCTTGGGTCAAGGAATGACAAAACAAAGCCTCCTCATAATCCTGGATATGTGATGTTAGGTGCATCAATGTTATGGGTTGGGTGGTTTGGTTTTAATGCTGGCTCGCAACTTGCAGCTAATGGTAGTGCTGGACTAACATTACTTGTTACTCATTTATCTGCGGCGTCGGCGTCGCTATCTTGGGCTGCTTATGAATATATTAAATATGGACGCTCATCATTAGTAGGCTTAGTGACAGGAACTATTGCTGGCCTTGCCACTATAACTCCAGCTTCTGGTTCAGTATCCCCAATAGAAGCTATTATAATCGGCTCATTTGCTGGAATAGTATGTCAGGAAATGTGTTCTATCATTAAGAATAAGTTTAATACAGACGACTCTCTTGATGTATTTGCTGTTCATGGTTTTGGGGGAATATTGGGAACATTATCAATCGCAGTATTTGGCCATGCTGGATGGTATGAGCAATTATTTGGAGTAATATCTGTAGGCATATTTACAGTAATAGTAACGGTATTAATAGTTATTGTATGTATTCAATTTGTAGGTATAAGGGTCACGTCAGATGAAGAAAATAGCGGACTTGATCTCTCAGAACATGGAGAAAAGGCTTACGATATGAATAGTTAATTATTTTTCAGATAGCAGCTTACCACCAACAGCCCACTGATTTCGTGGTATCTCATCAATTTGAACGTAAGTTGATGAAGGTGGTTTGCCTGCTACTGTTTCCATGGTTTTAGTTATTTCTTCAGAAATTTTTTTCCTTTGTTCATCAGTTAAATTTCCTGCTACTTTAACGTTTATGTATGGCATATTTAGCACCCGAAAAGCACAATAAATTTCTTGCCACAGCAATGACATATCTTATCTGGCTTTTCATCCTTATCGTCATAATTACTTTCACTTTGTGAAAAAGGGAATAACGCAGCTCCACAATGAGGACATTCTTTGTGATATGCAGAAATTGGCTCAAGAGGCTGTCTTCCTGGTTCTATGTTTTGAAAATCACTCATAGGCTAAGTTTACAAGAAAAAAGCTCCTTTACCAAGATGTCGTCACCCCGTAAATAAAACGACCTTGAAGGAGCTCTACTTTATATTAACTAAATCTTTTTTTTTGTCATATAAATTTAAAAATAAAGAACTTAGGTTTTTCAATTATAATAATATAATGATTTATGAGTGCATTAAGTGTGGCCTAACATCGCCTGTTAAAATGGGTAAATGTCATAAATGTAACGAATGGAACTGCTTTGAAGAAAAAATAAGTAATAAAAAAAATAATCTTAAATTATTAGTATCTAATAAATTATCTGATATAGGCTCAGTCCAGAACAATCAAATATCCTGCTCAATAATTGAAATGGATCGTGTTCTGGGTGGTGGATTTATGACTGGCTCTTCAGTATTATTAGGTGGTGAGCCAGGAATTGGTAAATCAACTTTAGCTTTACAATTAGCTGCAAATCTATCTCACTTAAATTCAGTTTTATATGTATCCGCAGAGGAATCAATATCTCAAATTAATTCCAGGGCAAAAAGATTAAATATTAAATATAACGACTTATTTTTTTTAAATGATACAAGCATCGATCAGATTTTCCTTCAAATTGAAGATTTAAAACCAAGTATTATGATTATAGATTCGATTCATGCACTAACCTCAAATGATTCCGATTCGTCATTAGGATCAATTTCACAATTGAAAACGTCATCTCAAAAATTATCTGAATATTGTAAAAAAAATTCAATTATATTAATGCTCATATGTCATATTACAAAAGATGGATCTATTGCGGGCCCTAAAACCCTAGAACACTTAGTCGATACAGTTTTATATTTCGATCAAATTGAATCTGATGAGCTGAGAATTCTGAGAACTACAAAGAATAGGTTTGGTGCAACAAATGAAATTGGAGTTTTTAAAATGACTGAAACTGGATTGGTCGAAGTAAATGAATCATCAAATATATTTATTTCAAGTAACTCTGAATCCTATCCAGGAACTGCTATTTCCTCAACATTTGAAGGAACTAGGTCCATATTGATTGAAATTCAATCTTTGGTCTCAGCTCCAAGTCAATCTTACGGAAGGCGCTATTCAAATGGATTAGAAATAAATAGGGTGAATATGCTAATAGCAATCCTAGAGAAGTTTTCAAAAATTATGTTTAACGATAAAGATATTTTTGTTAATGTTTCAAAAGGAGTCAAAGTTAAAGATCCATCTGTAGACTTAGCTATTATTGCGTCACTTTTATCTAGTTTCCAAGACATAACAATTCCGACCGATCATGTTTTTGTTGGAGAAGTTGGTTTGGGTGGTGAAGTTAAAACTATAGCAAAAATTGAAAAAAGAATTAAAGAGTTTGAAAGAATGGGCTTTAAAAAATGTTTTTTACCATATATTTCTCTAAATCAATCTGGGGATTTAGAAAAAAAATTTTCAGATAAAATTAAATTAATCGCAATTAAAAATATTAAAGAACTTGATAAATTCATCGGTGAAATGAAGTGAAAATTGGTATTTTTGATTCAGGAATAGGTGGTCTAACAGTATTTAAACAACTTATAAAAAGATTACCAAATAACGATTATGTTTATCTTGGAGATACAGCAAGGCTTCCATACGGTATAAAATCAAAAAAGACAGTTATTGAATATTCACTAAAAAATACAAAGTTTTTAATTGATAAAGGTTGTAAAATAATTGTTGTTGCTTGTAATACAGCCTCAGCATATGCAGAAAGTACTTTGAGTAAAAAATTTAATGTACCAATTTTCAATGTCATAGACTCAGGAGTTTTAGCAGTAAAAGATTCTGCCATTCATAATGTCGGAATTATTGCAACGCCCTCAACCATTGAAAGTAAATCTTATAGTAACAGATTGAAGAAGATAAAAAATATAAAAAAAATTATAAGTAAAGAATGTCCAATATTTGTTCCTATAGTTGAAGAGGGCATTAAATCTAAAGGATATATTGACCAAATTATCGAGGAAAATCTTAATATCTTTAAAAAAAATAAAATTGATGGCTTGATACTTGGTTGTACGCATTATCCAATCTTAAAAGTAAAAATCAAAAAATTTTTAGGCCCAAACGTAACTTTGTTTGATTCTTCAATTGAATTAGCAAAATCTATAGATACCTATTTAGCTAAGACCAAAAAAGTCAAAAGCGGTAAAAAAGAAATTTATCTTACCGATGGTTCTAAATATTTTAAAACAGCTTTAAAAAACATGTTTAATGATATGAATTTTAATTTGAAAATAATTGATATCAGGTGAGCAAATCTCACCTGATATCAAAAGTCAAAAGTCTATCCTAGTTTTTTAATTTCATCAGTTAAAGCAGGTAATACGTCGAATAGATCACCGCAAATTCCATAATCACATTTTTGGAATATTGGTGCGTCAGGGTCTTTGTTTATTGCAACTATTACCTTTGACGACCCCATTCCTGCATAATGTTGAACTGACCCAGATATTCCGACAGCAACATAAAGATTTGGTGAAACAACTTTACCAGTCTGACCAACTTGCATCTCATAAGGTACCCAACCTGAATCAACCGCAGCTCTTGAAGCTCCTGCTCCGGCACCAAGTGAATCGGCCAAATCATAAACAACTTTGAAATTTTCACCGTTTGCCATTCCTCTACCACCAGAAACAATTTTATCAGCTTCTGTTAGCTCTGGTCTTTCTTTTGGAATAATTTTTGTCTCAATTACTTTATAATTTTCATCTGAAGGTAAATCAACACTTTCAGACACAACTTCAGCGCTCGCAGAACCTTCAGTAGGTTTAAATGCATTTAATCTTACAGTAGCAATCATAGGTTTTACATCATGAAAACTAATAGTAGCTATAGATTTTCCAGAATATTTATATCTTTTTACTTGTAATGTTGATGATGAACTCATATCAACATCTATTGCATCCAAGCATAAACCAGCAGCTGTTCTAGATGCAACCCTAGGTAAAAAATCTTGATTTTGCAATGTATTTCCGCCCAATACAATATCAGGATTATGTTTTTTTATTACCTCGGATAAAGCAGCTGCATAAAGACTTGGATTAAAATCTTTTAAAGCTGGATTTTCTATTTTATAAAATTTTTCTGCTCCGTATTTTCCCAAATCTGCTTCAATAGCTCCGGAGTTATCGCCTACATAAACGGCGCAAACTGTTGCACCATTTTTTTCTTTCAATTTTGATGCCGCACTAAGAACTTCATAAGTTACATTTCTTACTGTATCTTGTGCTTTATCTACTAATACCCAAATTTCACTCATAATTTTCTCCTAAATAATTTTTGCCTCTTCTCTTAAAAGCTTAGCAAGTTCGGCAGATGCTTGTTGTACATCATTACCTTCGAGAACTTTAAGGCTTCTAGATATAGTTGGTATTTCAATATTATCAGTTTTAACTCTTGATCCAGCAGAGCCCAAAGCATCTGCAGCTATACCAATTTCATCAGAATTAATTCCATCAACACCAACTTCTTCACATGGTTTCTTTTTTGCCTTCATAATTCCAGGCAATGATGCATATCTTGGCTCGTTAATACCTTGCTCAACAGTAACAACAGCAGGTAGTTTTAGTTCTCTTATTTCTTCACCGCCTTCAATTACTGATGTTACCTTTACAGTCTTACTTCCTTCATCTACTTCAACTTTAGTAGCTAAGGTTGCCTGAGGTATATCAAGTTCTTCAGCAACTTGTATTGGGACCTGGCTTGATTCTTCATCTATCCATTTTTTACCAGCTAAAATTAAATCGATATCTCCTAATGATTTTATCTTAGAGCCTATAACTTTCCCAAGTGCAAAAGAATCCATATCAGCAAAAGAGTCATCTTTGATATGAACTCCAGAATCGCCTCCCATAGCTAAAGATGTTCTAATTGCATCAACTGATCTTTCTGCGCCAACCGTTAGCACTACAACTTCAGCCCCAGTTTTTTCTTTAATTTGGACAGCTTCTTCTACAGCAAATTCATCAAATGGATTAAGAATCCATTTTATGTCATCAGTTTGTATTCCATTTCCTGAAGAATTAGCTTGAATTTTTGCTTCTGTGTCAGGTGTTTGCCTAACAATAACTAAAATTTTCAATTTTTCCCCCTTGGTTACTTAAAAAGTACCTAGAAAATATTAAGTAATAGAGCATTAAAGTCAAGATTTAAAGGAATAACTTACAATTTTCTTCTATCTATAAGTGATTTAGCTAATGTGTTCTTGTCTATATAGTCAACTTCGGACCCTAAGGGCATTCCGATAGCAATTCTTGAAGTTTTATTACAATATTTCTGTACTCGCTCATTTAAAAATCTAGCCGTGAACTCGCCATCATTTGTTGGATCTGTTGCAAATATTATTTCATTAAATTTTACTTTTTTTACTCTTTTTAAGAGCCTGTCAATTTTTAGATCCTCTGGTTTAATTCCTTTTGATACAGACAAAAGACCTTGTAATACATAATATTGTCCTTTGTATTCGCCACTTTCTTCAATGGAAATCATATCAAAAATATTTTCAACTACACATAATATTTTTGAATCCCTGACTGGGTCATTGCAAAAACATTTCTTTTCAAATACAAAGCTATTACAATTATTGCATATTTTCACTTTTTTCCTTGCCTCAACCATAGATTTTGCAATTTCTAAAGTTAAATTTGGTGGATTTTTCATTAGAAAAAGTGCTAATCTTGAAGCAGTCTTTTCGCCAATACTAGGAAATTTAGATAAGGATTCAATTAATTTATCAAATTCTTTACCCAAAATTTTTTCTTTCATAAACTTTTATAACAAACCTGGAGGAATCCCCATCGAAGATGCAACCTCACCCATTTTTTCTTTAATTTTATCTCTACCTTTATCTAATACCTCATTAGTAGCAGCTTGTATTAAATCTTGAATCATATCCTTATCACCAGAATTTAAAATTTCATCCTCAATATGAATTGATAGTATTTCTCCCTTTGCTTTTGCTTGAACCTTAACCATTCCACCTCCTGATGAAGATTCTACAATTTCATTACCTGCATCATCTTGAATTTGCTCCATTTGTTTTTTCATTTTTTCTGCTTGCTTCATCATTGTTTTCATATTCATGTTTCCTGGTAATTTCATCCTAATTCTCCTTCTCAATCTCTAGAATCCTACAATCAAAAGTTTCAAATAAGCTCTTCATAGATTGAGATTCAAATAGTCTATCTTTATTTTCTTTTAAATTGAAGGTTGTTTCTTTATCGCTAAGTAATTCCGAAGGCTTCTCAGAAATTAATTTGGTATCTTGATCTATATCATTCTTAATATGTATTTCACCATTTACTGAATTTTTTATATCTTTCTTGAAATTAATATCAGAATTTTTTACTTTTTTTTTTGATTCTTCAGGTAGTTTGGTATCGAAATTAACAAAGTCTCCAATTAAACATAACTTTATAATTGCTGTTTCTGCTGAAATTCTTAAATTAGTACTTTTAGATATATCCTGATATGAATTTATTAAATTATCAAAAATATTTTCAACTTCATGAATAGAAATAGTTTCAAATTTTGAATTAAGCTCATTATCAATTAACTCAATGGTTGAGTCGTTGCTATTAATTTCAAGTTTAGAATAAATAAGACTTCGATAGAAGAACAATATAGACAAAATAAATTTTTTGATGTCATATCCTTTTTCGCAGATTTGTGCAAGTATTTCAAGACTTTCTTTAATATTTCCTGATAATATTTCAACCGAAATAGATTGAACTACCTCCTTAGGTGCGATCCCTAACTTTAGAATTGATTTATCGTATGATATTTTTTTATTTAAAGAATTTGATAGAAGTTCAAGTAAGCTAAGTGAATCACGAGCAGAACCATTTGCTTCATTAGCCAGCAATCTCACAGACTCATCGTCGATAATAATTTTTTCTAATTCGCAAACTTTATTTATCAAATCTTCTATTTTATTTCCATTTAAATTTGAAAAATTAATCATCTGACACCTAGATGATATCGTTATCGGTATTTTTTCCACTTCTGTAGTTGCCAAGATAAATATTGTATTTTCATTAGGTTCTTCAAGTGTTTTTAATAATGCATTGAAGGCTGCTTTTGATAACATATGAACTTCATCAATTATGAATACCTTATATTTACAAGTTAAAGATGAATATTGTGATATATCTATAACCTCTCTAATTTGATCAACACCATTATTTGATGCCGCATCAATTTCAATTACATCTAAAGACTTACCATCATCTATATCACTTCCTATCTGTGGATTATTAGAAATTTCTTCATAATTAATTGCTTTTGCAAAAATTCTTGCCATTGAGGTTTTTCCAATTCCACGACCTCCGCAGAAAATTAAAGCATGAGGAATAGACTTGTTTTTAATAAAACTCTCTAGTATGGATATTGGCACTTCTTGTCCAACAACCTCATCAAAACTTTTGGGTCTATACTTTCTTGCTAAAACAATATACGACATAAGTTTTCCAGGCCGGCTTGTTACCGTTGCTACATTTCTGTCCTGGCGGAGTTCACAAGCCGACGAAATATTTCCGGAGAGTGTGGGATTCGAACCCACGAGAGGGTTGAACCTCTACACGCTTTCCAAGCGTGCGCCTTCGGCCACTCGGCCAACTCTCCAATATGTTTATATTAACATTTTTGTTAAACTAAGGTTAAAAATATTATTTATGTTTAATTCAGGTAAATTCATTTAATGAAAAAATGGATTATTAAAGAAAAAAAATTATTAGAAAATCTTAAAATTTTTGATTTGTTTCGATACAAGATTAGGTCTCCTTACAAAAGTAGCAAAAAATTATTTAACTTTTATGTTTTTAATTCTCCAGATTGGATAAATATCTTACCCATAACTAGAAATAATGAAGTTATATTCGTTAAACAATACAGAGCAGGAACTGAATCTATTACCTTGGAATTGCCTGGAGGTATGATTGATCCTGGTGAAAGTGTTTTATCATCTGCAAAAAGAGAACTTTATGAAGAAACTGGTTATAAATCAAAAAAATGGAAGAAATTAGGGTATGTTCATCCTAATCCTGCAATTATGAATAATTCTTGTCATACATATCTGGCTCAGGATGTTGAACTTTTCTCTGAACCGCAAAACTCAGGTAGCGAATATACAAAAGTTGAAATTATACCTTTGGATGAACTTGAAGACTTAATTCTGAAAAAAAAGATATCTCATTCATTGGTAATTAATGCTATATATTGGTATAAACTTAATATTAAATAATAAAGGGGCGAATGGCGGAACTGGTAGACGCGATGGCCTCAAAAGCCATTGAATTTCGATTCGTAAGGGTTCAAGTCCCTTTTCGCCCAATTTTATTAATGTATTATATAAATTATGGATATTAAAAGGTTTTTAGATTTAAGATTTTTAGGTTTTTTATTTCTTACTTTAGATGGAAGAATCAAGAGGAAAACTTGGTGGTTTTCGCAAATTTTTTTAGTTGTTGTGGGAATTTTGATCTTAATTCCTATAGGAAGTGTTTTAGAGGCCTTAGATTGGGGAGATCCAGAGATTGAAAGATTTGTTCAATTCTTTGTTCTTATAATTTCTTTTCTTGGTGTTTTTTTAGATTCTAAAAGATTACAGGATAGGTCTATAAATGGACTTGTTGCAATAATTCCATATGTACTTTCTGTTCCATATCAATTTGGTTTAATACCAGAAAATATTTTAAAAGGATATGTTTTAGTAGTTTTAGTTGCAAGGGTATATATATTTATAAATGCAGGATTTATGAAAGGAGATGAAGGTGAAAACAAATTTGGACCTGAGCCAAATCACTAATATCTAGGCATTTTTTCATCGAACTTTACTGCCCATGCATCAATACCACCCGCTAAGTTCCTAACTTTTTTATAACCCATTCCTTTAAGAATCCTTGCTGCTTGGAGACTTCTCATTCCATGATGACAGTAGACAATTATATCATCAGCAGTATCTAACTCGTGAACTCTGGATGTTAAATCACCTAGGGGAATCAGTTTTGAGTTTTTTAGACTACAAATTTCATATTCTCCTGGCTCCCTTACATCCAAAAGTTTTATATTATTATTTGATTCTTGAATATTCTTTAAATCATCAACTGAAATTTCTAATTCGTTTTCAGTCTCATCAGTATTATTGATGCCACAAAATTCTTCATAATTTATTAGCTTTTCTACCTTGGGGGTATCAGGATTTTTTCTTAACTTAATTTCTCTAAATGACATTTTTAAAGAGTCATATATTAATAATCTGCCGCTTAAAGTTTGGCCAACATCTAATAAAATTTTTACAGTTTCAGTTGCCTGAATAACACCAATAATTCCAGGTAAAATTCCTAAAACACCACCCTCTGCGCATGAAGGAACCATTCCAGGTGGAGGTGGTTCAGGGTATAAGTCACGATAATGAGGACCATCTTTGTAATTAAACACTGTCGCCTGTCCTTCGAAACGAAAAATACTTCCATAAACATTTGGTTTACCCAAAATAACACATGCATCATTTACTAAATATCTTGTAGCGAAATTGTCAGTTCCATCGACTATTACATCGTAATCTTTAAATAAATCTAGAGCATTCTCAGCAGTTAATCTCAAATTATAGGTATTAACATTTATATCAGAATTTAACTCTAGTAGCCTCTTTTTAGCGGATTCTACTTTTAACTCCCCAACTCGATCCTCAGCATGCAATATTTGTCTTTGCAAGTTGCTTAAATCAACAACATCAAAATCAACTATACCTAGAGTCCCTATACCAGCCGATGCAAGATATAATGCAAGTGGGGAACCAAGTCCGCCTGCACCAATACACAATACTTTAGATGCGGCAAGTTTTTCTTGACCTTTAACCCCAACTTCAGGCATGATGAGATGCCTACTATATCTACCAATTTGATTTTTAGTTAATCCCATTTAAACCTCACAGAAAGGAAAAATATAGCACAAAAATAAATTTTTGGAATTAAAACTTAATAATTTCTATTAAATTTGTGTTTTTATCTCTTATTAAGTAGAATCAAGTAAATTTATTTATATATTTTAATGATTAGGTTAGTATAAAGAATGAGAGAGACTACAGTTAAAATAAGTGTTACACAAGACGGTTTATTACCAGAGGAAGTAACTCTGCTTGGAAAAATCTTTCTTCCTATAATCCAAAAGCAAATCTTAAAATCTACCGGTTTTGAAAAAATTGATGATTCTACTTTTGCGGGCGTGGTTCCTATTAAAATAACAACTAATGCAAAGGTTCAAGAGATTGAATTCGAAGTTGGGGCAATCCCAGACTTTAGAAAAAAAGTTGTAGAGTTTGTAAATGAAGTCAGTATTCAAGAATTTATTAAAGAAGACCCTTTGCCCATAGAAGAGGATAAGCCTGAAAAGAAAACTAAAGTTAAAGCTAAAAATTCTAAGGACAAGGATAAAAAATCTGCTAAAAAAACTGTAAAGGCCAAGACTAAGAAGGTTAAAAAGCCTGCTTCTTCTAAAAAAACATTAACTACAAAAAAATCTACGAAAAAAGATGTAGCTAAGAAAAGCACAAGTGCAAAAAAAGCTACGAGAAAAAAAGTAATGACCAAATCAAAAAGGAGTAAAAAATAATTAGCAGAAAAGATATTAAAGAATCTTTAACGTTTGATGATGTTTTACTAATACCTTCGTACTCAACAATTATGCCCTCAGAAGTAAAAGTTGAGACAAAAATCACAAAGAAAATTAAATTAAATATTCCAATAGTTAGTGCAGCTATGGATACGGTTACAGAAGCTCGAACTGCAATTGCAATGGCGCAAGAGGGTGGGCTTGGTGTTATTCACAAAAATCTTTCAATAGAGGCCCAATCCGACGAGGTTGAGAAAGTTAAGAAATACGAGGGTGGAATGATCATAGAGCCTCACACTATATCGCCTCAAGCAACTGGAAAACAAGCTTTAGAGATTATGATAACAAAAAATTTCACTGGTCTTCCAGTTACTAAAAATGGCGGAACTCTTCTTGGTATAATAACAATGAGAGATTTGAGATATGAAAAAAATCTTCATCTTAAAGTTGAGAATCTTATGACACCTAAAAAAGATTTAGTCACAGTTGAAGAGGGGATTAAGTCTAATGATGCTCGTGTTCTTTTAAATAAATTTAAAATTGAAAAACTTCCTGTAGTTGATAAAAATTTTAAATTGCAGGGTTTGATTACCATGAAAGATATCGAGAAAAGTAAGCAACATCCTTATTCTTCTAAAGATAGGCAGGGAAGATTGATTGCAGCCGCTGCAATTGGTGTAGGAAACGATGCTTTTCAAAGAGTCGATAGTTTAGTGGATAGTGGACTTGATTTAGTTTTTATAGATACAGCTCATGCACATTCTAAGAAAGTTATTGATGCTGTAAAAACAATTAAAAAACGTCATAAAGGGATTGAAATAGTTGCTGGAAATATCGCTACTGCTGAAGCAGCCAAGGCTTTAATATCTGCAGGTGCTGATGCGCTCAAAGTTGGAATTGGGCCTGGTTCTATCTGTACAACCAGAATAATTGCAGGAATAGGAGTTCCTCAAATGACAGCAATAATGGATGTTGTGGGAGAAGCTAAAAAATCTAAAACCCCCGTTATAGCTGATGGTGGAATTAAATTTTCAGGAGATATAACCAAAGCTCTTGCAGCTGGAGCAGATTGTGTAATGATTGGCAATCTCTTAGCAGGTACGGATGAATCACCAGGTGATTTAGTTCTTTATCAAGGTAGATCATATAAGACTTATAGAGGTATGGGTTCGATAGAGGCTATGAAGGAAGGAAGTAAAGATAGATATTATCAAGAGGATATTATAGATTCAAAACTTGTTCCTGAAGGAATCGAAGGGCGTGTTCCATACAGAGGTGCAACAAGCAAAGTTATTTTTCAACTTGTTGGAGGACTTAAGGCTGGCATGGGCTATACAGGTTCAAAAAACTTAAATGATTTAAAGAAAGCTAAATTTTTAAAGCTGACTGGAGCAGGATTAAAAGAAAGCCATGTACACGATGTAGATATCAGTAGAGAGGCGCCTAATTACTCTTTAGATTAATAAAATGGAATTTAGTAAAGTTCTCATATTAGATTTTGGATCTCAAGTTACAAAATTAATTGCACGAAATGTTAGAGAGCTTAATGTATATTGTGAAATAGTTCGCTTTGATATTTCTATTAATGAAATTATAGAACAAAATCCAAAATGTATAATATTATCCGGTAGCCCAGCCAGTATATATGATAAAAAAAACCCAGAATTTGATAAAGAAATATTAAGTTTAAATATTCCTATTCTTGGGATTTGCTACGGAGCTCAACTTTTATCAAAAATCTTTAAATCTCAGGTTAAGAAATCTAAAATTAGAGAATTTGGACCTGTAAAGTTAATAAAGATTAAACAGGATAAAATATTAGATAAAATTCCAAATAACAGCATTTCTTGGATGTCTCATGGAGATACAATTTATAAACCAGGAAAAGTTATTGATGTCCTAGCAAGGTCAGAATTTGGTTCAGTAGCAATCTTTAAACATAAAGCTAAAAAAATATATGGTACTCAGTTTCATCCTGAGGTTGTCCACACATCTTTCGGTAAAAAATTTATTTCAAATTTTATCTTTTCTATTTCTAATTGTAAAAATAATTGGAAACCTAGTCGTTTGATAAAATCTAAAACAAAAGAGATTCAGGATTTAGTCAAAGGTGGTAGGGCAATTTCAGCAATATCAGGAGGAGTTGATTCAAGCGTATCATCAGTTTTAGTTGCAAATGCAATAGGTACTAAACTAAATTCATTTATCGTAGATACAGGATTGATGAGAAAAGATGAAATCAAACTTATTCTTCCAAATTTAAAGAAGCTAGGCGTGAATCCTAAGGTAATAAATGCTTCAAAAATTTTTCTTTCGAGATTAAAAGGCGTTACAAACCCCGAGAAAAAAAGAAAAATAATAGGAAAGACATTCATAGAGCTTTTTGAAAAAGAAGCTAAAAGAACCAAGGCAGAATTTTTAGTTCAAGGAACTTTATATCCTGATGTAATAGAGAGTGTAAGTATAAGTGGCCCATCTGCGGTCATAAAGTCTCATCATAATGTAGGTGGTCTGCCAAAAAGAATGAAATTAAAATTGGTTGAACCCTTAAGGGATTTATTTAAGGATGAAGTTAGAGTGCTTGGTAAAAGTCTCGGAATAGAAAAAGATTTAATCTCCAGACACCCTTTTCCCGGACCTGGTCTGGCTATAAGAATTTTGGGTGAAATCAATCAAGAAAGGGTAAAAATACTTCAAGAAGCAGACAGCATTTATATAAATATTTTAAAAGAAAAGAAGTTGTATGATTTAATTTGGCAAGCATTTTGTGTTCTCATTCCGATTAAAACTGTAGGCGTTATGGGAGATGAAAGAACCTATGAAAACACTATTGCTATTAGAGCTGTTAACAGCACCGATGGAATGACGGCAAGTTGGTCTAGAATTCCATATGATGTCTTAGATTTGATCTCCTCTGAAATTATTAATTCAGTTAAAGGTATAAATAAAGTTGTTTTTGATATCTCCAATAAGCCTCCAAGTACAATAGAGTGGGAATAATACTTTTTCCTAATTAGTTATAATAACCTTAGGAGAGAGTAATGGCCGAAATAAAAAATGAAGAAGCAAAAGATAAAGCTTTTGTTGAAATAACCATACAACCAGGTGAAAAAATTGCATTATGTAGATGTTTTAAATCAGCAAATATGCCTTATTGTGATGGCGCACATAAAGAAGTTCCAGGAACTGGACCTGCTATAGTAGACGCGAAATTATAATAAATTTATAAAATAATTTATTATTCTTTTAATTTCTCTACTGATAGTTATATTCAAACTATGAAGGGATGGTTTGATCTAAATCACTTAAGAGTTGCAGATTCCTTGAATAATAGACCAAAAAGAAATATTTTTATTCTTTATTTTACTCATATGTTCATAGGTTTTCGTGAAGCTTCTAATCAATTTTTAATGGGACTCGCAAGTATTATTCATGCAATCTTCCCTCCAGTTTTTAATTTTAAACTTTTAGAAAAAGTTATTAATCAAGCAATCTCCTTACATAAGTATTTGCCGCAACATCCAGACTGGGAAAAATTAAAAGATGAACTTAACAAAGATATTAAATGAGGGTACGACAATATATACTAGCGGATCAACTGGTCCTTGCAAGGCAATCAATCAACCTGTTGAAAAAATTAAAGCTGCTAATAATATAGCCAGAGATGTTCAAAGCATATCTAAAAGAAGTAAAATATACACTGTTTGTAAGTTAAATCATGCAGGAGGATTATTTGCTCAAACTCTTCCGGCATATGAAATTAATGCGGAAATACTTATTGAAGATTTTAATGCCTTTCGTTGGGTAAAAATTATTGAAAAATTTTCTCACTCACATCTTACCCCTGGTATGGCTAATGCGGTAACAATGACAAAATCATGGAAAAATTTGGATCTAAAAGGAAAAACCATTACCTGTGGTAGCGATAGAGTTGATAATATATTCATAAATAAATTCTTAGAAAAAGATTGTATTTTTATAGTTAACTGGGGGATGAGCGAAGTTGGTCCAATTGCAATAAATCAAATATTCACCAAATCTGATTACCCAATCGAGGATTTTGGTGAATATAGTCTGATGGGCAACAAGTCTTATGTAGATACCAAAATTATTAATGATGAGTTATATGTAAAAGGTGATATATGTGTATATGATGATTGGTTTCCAACAGGTGATATTGTTAAAAAAGTTAACAAAACTTTTTGGTATGTAGGAAGAAAAAAATAAAGATTTACTACTTCTTAGTTAATATATATTAATGTGTAAAACTTCAATAATTATTCTTATAGGAATATTTTTATTTGAAATTTATATGTTTCTGCAAATGTAATTTAATTACAGTCATTAATATTTGCTTCAAATGAAGTAAGATATTTGCCAGTAGAATTATTATAATATTGATACTGAACATCTTTTAGTCCACTAAGTAATTGAACAAATTGGCTATTGGCGCATAAGTTGCTTCTAACATTATTTGCATATTGAGGACCAATTTGGTTTTTGCTTATTGAGTTGCCCACCCTATATAAGTAAATCAATCTAGGACCATCTGGAAAATCCATACATGTAGAATAATCAAGTATAAAACCATTGTTAAGATCCAAAGGTGTATCTGCATTAACTCCATTGCTTAGCTCAACACACTCGTCAAAAGTATATTTTGCTGCATGCGAGCTAACTGAAAATAACAATGCTATTAAAAAAATATATTTCATAAACATAATTTTACTCCAAAATTAATATTGTACAATATCCGGATCAACTGTTCTCCACATATACCAAGTAGCTACGCTGCAATAAGGGTGCCAAATTTTTTTAAGATAAATAAGATATTTATCACTAGGTGGATATTGTATTTTATAATTTTTTGAAATTGCTTTTAGGAATCCTATGTCCTGAAGTGGAAATATATTTGCTCTATTCTGATTAAATAGTAAAAACATTTCAGCTGACCATCTACCAATTCCTTTATTTTCTGATAAATAGCCAATTGCTTCTTCATCGCTCATTCTTCTCAACTTATTTAAATCAAATTTTTTATTTATAAAATTATTTGCAAGTTCAGTAATATAAGTTTTCTTTTGCCTTGAGAAACCGCAATATTTAAAATCATCATCATTCAATTCTAGAATTTTTTTTGGAGTCACACTAATACAAATACCTTCTAATTTTGTCCAAACTGCATCTGCTGATGCCACAGATACCTGTTGTCCAACAATTGATTTGCATAATGAATAAAAAGGATCTTTTCTAGATGTTAACTTGCCATCATATTTTTTTATTATTTTAGAAATTACTTTATCTTTTCTTGAAAGATAAACCCTTGCACGATTCCAATCCATAAAGTAATTTTACCAACATTATATGTTATTTAATAAATTTAAATCATTTTTAAAAAGCAGAAGGTCTGTTGAAGAAAATATTCCTAAATTTAAGCTCAAAGAAAAGCATATTAAAAATTGTAAGCTAATTTTAAATAGAGAAAATTTACTCAATAAGCTACCAAAAAAATCAATAGTTGCAGAACTTGGTGTTGATAGAGGTGATTTTAGTAAAGATATATTAAGTAAAACCAATGCAAAACTACTTTGTTTAATAGACCTATGGAGCTCAAATAGATATGGTGAAAAAAAAGCTAAAGAAATTAATAAAAAATTTAAAAAGGAAATAGATTCAGGCCAGGTAAAAATTTATAGAACTGATTCTATATCCGCCGCAGACTCCTTTGATGATAATTTTTTTGATTGGATTTATATTGATACAGATCATTCATATCAAACAACATATGCTGAGCTAATTACATGGTCTAAAAAAATTAAAATTGATGGAATAATTGCAGGCCATGATTATATGATGGGAAATTGGCTAAAATCTTATAGATATGGTGTTATTGAAGCAGTTCATCAGTTTTGCGTAGAACATAATTGGCAAATTATTTTACTAACTGCAGATCAAACCGAAAATCTTAGTTTTGCAATTAAAAGAATTTAAATTCTTTCTAAAATCCATTTAATTCTTTTATTTATAATTTCCTCTACATTTGATAAAGCGGGATATAAATTTTCATAACTTTTATTACTATCAACAATAGATATTTTTTCATATAAGGTTTTATTTTCATCGAGCTCTTTATTTTTATTTATGTTTTTATAGCTATATTCGAATGTGAACTTATCGTAATTAAAATTTATCAACTTCTTACCTTGATTTACATTCCAATCTAATTTATTTAAATTTTTACTAAAAAGTATATATAGTTCTTCCTGAAGATATCTTGACTTGATTTCATTAAGCTCATTTTTACTCATGCCCATTATAATATTTTATTTTATTTAATTGGATAGGACAAATAAGATAATAATTATTATATTGAGGAGACAGCCTAAAGGCGTACTTGGAGGAAGCAAGTTATTTTTTTCCTTTATTATAATGAATAATTAAAGCTAATATTATTATCAATAATCCTATAAATGCAGGAACTCTGAAAATTGAAATAATAAATCCAAATACTGCTCCAAGAATACCACCTTGACCTAGTATTAGAATTAAAATCCCAAAAATTATTAAATATTTAGTAAGATTATTCATTATCTTATTTTTAGAATATTATATATCAAATGAGGCAATTAATTGAACTAATTAAAGCTAAGCCAATTTCTTTTATAGTAATCTTAATAGGTTTAATTTTAGCTTATTTAGGAATATGATTTTTAATCTTCCAAGAATTCTTCTAATTCGCTAGCAAGCTCAGAATCTATTCTTTCCACATCTTCTAAAGAATAAAAATTATTTTTAATATTTGTTGCTATGTTTTGCAAATGTGCATTGTAGATATTTTTTGAACCTTCATATTCTTCTCTGACATCTTCACTATTATCATCTGAAGGTTTTATATTTTCGTATTTAACCCTAAGCGATTCTTTTGAATCTTTAAGCTTGATCCATCCATCTCTTAGACTTTTAATAATTGCATCAGCCTGACTCATTTTAATTAAATATTTTTCTTGAGAAAGAATCTGTCATTCATAACAAAAACTAATTCCCATCCATCTTTTCCTAATTTATTTAATCTATCAGTTAGCTCTGAATCCATATCTTTTTTGTCAGTAACTTCATAAATATCTAAATCATGCGATTGAACGGGTTTTAAATCATCAAATTTAACAATCTTATATTCAAAACTCACTCTTCAACCTCATTTTCATTTTTATTTTCATCCATTTCAACATCTACAGTTTCAATGTTATCTGATAAATCTTCTAAAGAATTTACAAATGAATCATATTCTTCTTTAGTAATTTTATTATCTTTCAAATAAGAATTAAGCATCCTAATATCAAAAGGATTTATTGATCTGTTATCCATTTTTTCCTCTAAATTTTATTTATAGTTTATTTTGCTGCGCCAACTGATTGATTCTTGCATGTTTGGCAATCACAACCAATCATCCATCCAAAGACTTGCGACTCTTTATTACACTTAGTACAAGCTATTGTAAAAAGACAACCTTCTCTTCTATTTTGATTTTTTTTAATTTCCCAAGTTTCAACTGGTTCACCAGGACAATCCCAGCAAATTCTTTTAAGCTCGTTCATAACTGAACCTCCAAAACTATATAATTTTCACAAAATATAAGCTTTTGTCAATAATGATATAATATTTAATATGAATCTTATAATAGAAATTGGTAATTCATCAACAAAACTGGCACTTTATAATAATTCAAAGATTTCTAAAATCAATTCCATTGAGAATTATATAGATAAGAAATTTATTTATGAATTTGAAAAAATTTTAAAAGAATATTTAAAATTGAAGCAAGAATTTAAAAATATATATATT
Source organism: uncultured bacterium (assembly GCA_913050245.1). Lineage (GTDB taxonomy): Bacteria > Desulfobacterota_D > UBA1144 > UBA1144 > UBA1144. The sequence goes on from CAJWZJ010000004.1 coordinate 35,051, forward strand.
TCTTATGTTAACAAAGAGGTAATGAATACTATAAAGTTTTTTTTTGAAAAAAAGTTCAAAAACATAAAAATAAAAGTTATAAAGAATAAAAAATTTAAAGACTTTAATATTAATTACAAAAATATTAGTAGATTCGGCTCTGATCGTTTCTTTAATTGTTTAGGAGCATGGTCTGTTGCCAAAGCACAAAGCTCAATAGTTATTGATATTGGTACGGCAACAACTTTTGATGTCTTGAATTCAAAATTTGAATATCTTGGTGGAATTATTCTTCCAGGACCTTTAACATCTTACTCATCCCTTATTTCAAAGACTTCAATGATTGGAAATCATAAATTTTTACTTAGTAATAAATTATTAGGAAAGTCTACCCAGGACTGTTTATCGGTTGGGTTTACGAAAGGTAATTCGTTAATGATCGAGTCATTAGTTGATAATATTGAAAAAAAATACAACCAAAATTTTAATGTATTTCTTACGGGCGGACTATCCTCGATTTTCAGTAAATATTTACCAAAAAAGTTTATAGTTGATAAGTCACTGACTCTCAAAGGAATCGCATTGTATATAGATAATAAATAAAATGCATTTATTTTTTTATACTTATAAAAATCTTATTATTACAAATTTTTGTTTAGAGGATAAAAATAATAGAGAATTCATTTTTTATAAACTTTTTTCCCCTAAAGAGCTATATCAAACTCTATCAATAGAAATTAAATTAGAAAAATTGGAATTCTTTAATCATTTAAAAAAACATTATCAAAGATCCATATATATCAATGATTTCAAAATCATTACAAATACTAAAGAAAGGTTAAATATCCAATATATTTATCAGGGTAATTCTTACAAATTAAATTCTTATGTTCCTTTTTATGGTAAGACAACCGAAAATAAAATTTTTGTAAATAATATTTCTGCAAAATTATAGTTTTTGAAAAATAATTTTGAAAAGGTAATAATATTAGTGATGAAGACAATATCATTACATGATTTGATAGTGAGATTACAACAAAAAAAAATACCATTAGGTTCTGATCCAAAAGCTACCGTAAGTATGTATTCAGAATTAGGTTTAATACCACCTCCAAGAATTAAAGCACCCGAGTCTTCAAAGCTACCACCAGAAATTTCATATCCATTAGAGACAATAAAAAAAATTATTGAGATTAAAGATCTTAAGAAAAAAGGTTTAGCTTTGGAGGAAATAAGAGACTCCTATGCATTAGATTATGTTAAAGATGCAATTCAAGACATTATGACTAGTGATGATGCTAGCAAAATAAAAGAGATGGCAGAATTATTATTTGAGAAAGATGATAAACTATCTGGCGTTCTTGAAGCACCAATTCTAAAAGTTATAGAGACAAAAAATACAAAGGAACTAAATAAGCTTTTGTCTTTATTTGCAACTCAAAGTTTATTTGCAATGAATGATGCAAATGCATTATTAGAAAAATATAATGTTAATGAAGCTAAAAAATCTTTATTTAAGTCAATTTTCTATTTATCAGTTATTTGTCTAAGATTAGCAAGAAATAATAAAGATAAAGCCCTAGAAGATTTATCATTTGAGATTTACAATAAGATGGTTCTTATGCCTATAGAAAGAGCTAGTAAAAAAGTTCAAGAGGAATTTAAGAATTCATTTGATAAACATATAAGATCTAAGAAGGTAAATTCATGAGTTTGTATTCGAAACTATCTATTAGAGCCTTCCAGCTTGCCTCAACAATATCTCTTGATACACCAATAGTAGACCAAGATGTTTTCTTATCTGTTGATTCAATTATTACTCTTACTAAAGATTCAGTGCCTTTGCTTCCAGAAACAACTCTTACTCTATAATCTTTTAATTCAACCTCTTTTAGAGATGGATATTCTTTAACTAAGGTTTCTCTTAGAGCATTATCCAATGCATTAACTGGCCCTGAACCAGATGACTCATTTTCAAAAATTTTATTGTTGATTTCAACTTTTATTCTGGCCAAAGAATCTTTTGATGGAACTATTTGCCTTGAGTTTATCTCAGTTTCAATCAACTTAATTTTGGGATTATAATTACCAACAATTTTTCTTGCAAGCAACTCAAATGAAGCGTCGACGTTTTCAAATTCATATCCATTATTTTCCAATGTTTTAAGTTCATTAAGAATTAAAGACAAAGATTCATTTTCTATATTCTCTATTCCTAATTCTTCTAATTTATAGGATATATTACTTCTCCCAGATAAATCAGAAACTAGCACCCTTCTTTTATTTCCAACTTTGTTTGGCTCTACATGCTCATAAGTTGAAGAATCCCTCATCACAGCACTTACATGAATTCCTCCTTTATGAGCAAAAGCACTTTTTCCAACAAAAGGCAGCTTGTTATTACTCGGTAGATTCGCTAACTCATTTATGAAAGTTGATACATCTGAAAGTTTCTCCAAATTTGAATCATCTATGCACTTTATATTCATTTTTAAATTTAGATTAGCAATAATTGAACATAGATTCGCATTTCCACATCGTTCTCCATAACCATTTATAGTTCCTTGAATTTGAGTTGCTCCGGCTAAAACAGCTTGTAGCGCGTTAGCTACACCTAAATCAGAATCATTATGAGTATGAATTCCTATTGTAGTTTCTGAAAACATATTATTTATTTCTTTAACCGCAGATTCTATCTCCCATGGAGTTGATCCACCATTGGTATCACAAAGAATAACTCCGTTTACTCCTGCTTTAATAGCAGATTCTATACAAGATATTGAATATTCTTTGTTAGATTTATATCCATCAAAAAAATGTTCGGCATCAAAAAAAACTTCTTCGGTTCTTTCTTTTAGATAACTTATTGAATCATTAATTAGCTCGAGATTTTCCTCATTATTTATTTTTAAAGCTTTAGCAACATGAAAGTCCCAAGTCTTTCCAACTAAAGTTATTACTTTTGTTTCAGCTTTTAGAAGTGATTGTATATTTGAATCATCATCGCATTTGATATTTGCTCTTCTAGTGCTACCAAAAGCTGCTATCTTTGAATTTACCATCTTTTCTTTTTTTATTTTTTTAAAAAACTGTTCATCTCTATCATTTGATCCAGGCCATCCACCCTCAATATATTTAACTCCAAGCTCATCAATCTTGTGAGCCACTCTAATTTTGTCCTCTACGGAGAATGAAACACCTTCACCTTGTGTACCATCTCTTAGGGTTACATCATATACATCAACGTTTTTCATAATTAATCCAAACCAAATTCCTTATGTAATGATGACACTGCCTTCTTACAGGATGTTTGATTTATTACACAAGAGATTTTAATTTCCGATGTACTTATCATGCTGATATTTATTTTAGATTTTGCTAATGAGGTAAACATTCTGGTTGCAATACCTGTATGGATTTTCATCCCGGCACCTACAATTGATATTAAAGCAATTTTTTCATCTTTTATTAATTTCTTGTAAGAAAGTTTTGATTTATTTTCCCTTAATATTTTAAAAGTTTTATTTAAATCTTCCTTGGGAACAGTGAATGTTAAATCTGTTTCTCCTTCGGTGCTTATGTTTTGAACTATCATGTCTACGATAATACCTGACTGACTAATAGGTTTAAAAATTTTGCTAGCTATACCAGGAGTATCCTTTATTCCAATTATAGAAATTTTAGCCTGCTTCAAATCATGAGTAATGCCAGATACTACTTTTTTATCTTTTATTGGAATTTTATCTTCTTTCATTACTAGTGTCCCCTTTCTACTGTTATTAAATGTAGATTTAACATATATTTTTATGTTTAACTGATTTGCCATTTCAACAGCTTTAGACTGAAGAACTTTTGAGCCTAAGCTGGACATTTCAAGCATTTCTTGATATGAAATATGATTAATTTTTTTTGCTTTATTATAAAGTCGCGGATCCGCCGAGTATATTCCATCTACGTCATCTTTTAGTAGTTCACATCTATCTGCTTTTAAAATACCGGCAATAGCCACAGCTGATAAATCAGAACCACCTCGCCCAAGGGTTGTTATATCATTATTAGAATTAATACCTTGAAATCCTGGAACAACCACAACAAATTTCTTTTTCAAATATTTTTTTATTTCTTTTGTTCCAATAGAAACTATTGAGGCTTTGCTATGTATATTGTTTGTCATTAGATTAATTTTTGATGCATCTAATGAAATCGCATTAACATTTATTTCATTAAGGGCCATAACTAACAAGCTGGATGAAATTTTTTCCCCTGTAGATATTATCTGATCATATTCTCTCTCATTAGGCACATCAGAGACAGAGTTGATTAATTTAATCAACCTATCAGTTTCTCCAGCCATTGCAGATACAACTAAAACAATGCTAACTCCTGTTTTTTTTAATTTTTTTATATTTAGCGCAATTTTTTTTATTTTTTTTATATCGGAAACACTAGTTCCACCATATTTTTGAACAACAATTTTCATAATCTTAAACTTCTAATTTTATCTCTCTTTGATTAATATTATCCTCTATAAATTTAAAATAAATACTTAAAGTCCTGTCTTCAAATTTATTTAGCTCGCTAATAAATTTTTCAGGCCATTCTATAAAATTAATTGAATTGCTTTGATTTAAACATTCATAGAAACCTATAGTCTCAAGTTCAAATATATCTTTAACTCTATATAAATCAAAATGATTTACTTGAAAATTATTTTTTGAATAATATGTATTGAGTATTAGAAAGCTAGGGCTTGAAACTTGATTGACTATATTAATACTTTGGCAATATTCTCTGACAAAAGTTGTTTTACCAGCACCTAAATCACCGAAGAGAAGAATTATATTTTTCTTCTTAGATATTTTTTTAACTTCTTCAGCAAGTTCTTTTAATTCTATTAAATCGAATATTTTATTCATCAATAGTTATTCTTAACCTTTCATCAAAATGGTTTTTATTAGAAATTTCAAAGCTTTTTGGAATATTTTTTATTATATCTGTAGCAAGAATCCCTCTGCTATGACTTTTATTGAATATTATATCTCCAGCCTTACCATGAATATAAACACCAATTATTGCAGAGTTTAATTCTGAATATCCTTGAGCTGCCAAGCTCCCAATAATACCTGAAAGTGAATCACCCATTCCTCCTGTTGCCATTCCCTCGTTCCCTGAGCTATTAATATAAACATTATCATTAATGTCTGACACAACAGTTCTAAAACCTTTTAGTACCGTAATTAGTTTTGATTTCTTTGAAAAAGATCTTGCACAATTATTTCTATCAATTTGAATGTCTTTTGTTTTTAGGCCTAATATTCTTGCCATTTCTCCGGGATGAGGAGTGATAATTATCTTACGCTTATATTTTTTTAACTTAAAGATATCATCTCCCAGGCTATTTAATGCATCAGCATCAAGAATAAATTTACAATCAAAATTTTTAATTAAATCAAATATTAGTTTTCTAAATTTTACATAATTACCCATTCCTGGTCCTATTACAATTGAACTAGGATTCTTTGTAAGCTTTGATTCTAAGTTTTTTATAAAATTTCTTTGATCAAATGTTTTTTTATCTTCAGAGTTAGGCATCTCAATTATTATTGCCTCTGGTACGCTTTTACTTATAGTATGTCCAATACATTTAGGTACACAAATACTAACTAATCCACATCCTGCCCTGTAAGCTGACAAACCAGAAATTGTAATTGCTCCTGGCATATTTTTAGAACCACCGATTATTAAAGTATGACCATGACTACCCTTATTTGATGACTTATCTCTGGGTAATAGTTGATTTATAAAAAATTTTTCATTTACAAAATAATTCTTTGTTATTGTCAAATCTTTATTTGGAGTACCTAAATTTACTAAGTGGATTTTTTTTGATTTCTTGTAACCAGGATCATTAATCAGACCCACCTTCAAAATATCAAAAGTAATTGTTAAATCAGATTTTATGGATATTCCAAAATCGGTTCCTGTATCTGCAGATAGACCTGACGGAATATCTAGTGCACAAACTTTATTTTTAGATTTATTAATCATATTTATAACTTTATATATATGAGAATCTTTTCTTATATCTCTATTTAAACCAATCCCAAATATACCATCTAAGATTAAGTCATACCCCTGAATTGATTTGGTCGATATCTTTTCTATAAAAGTAGATTTTAGTTTTTTTAATATATTTATGTTCTCATTTAATTCTTTAGACCTTTTTCTTTTTGATTTTATTAGATAAATATTTACTTCAATGTTACTTACTTTAAGGTATCGAGCAACTACAGCTGCATCGCCACCATTATTTCCAAGACCAATAACTACTAGTACTTTTTTTAAATTAAAATTTTTTTTAATTATTTCTGAGGATTTGTAACCAGCAATCTCCATTCTTAATAGTGGGCTAATATTATATTTTCTACTTATTCTAGAGTCTATATATTTAGCCTCAACAGAATTTGCAATATTCATAATCAAATCATAAACCATCAAAAAATGCATTCCAATAGAAAACTTAAATATTTAACTTAAAATTGCATTAAAATTTAATAATTATAGTTATTAGCAAATTTTTTTTAATATAGTAATATTCAATATATTAGAAGATTGATATGTTAGATAGAAATAAAAATTTCATTGAATCGTTGAGCTTTTCAGCATTAGGTCTTTCTAAATTTTTGAAAACTAAAATATCTAATGCTCCTAAGCTTATTAATTTGGAAGTTACAAAATTGTGTAATGCTAGGTGTGATTTTTGTGATTATTGGCAAACTAGAAGTGAGGAAAGATTAGATGACTATACAGATTTGATTAAGAAAATCGATCCACTTGTTGTAATGGTAACCGGTGGTGAACCAATGTTGCGAAAAGATATAGTTGAGATAATAAGACAAATAAAATCTGCTTCTTTTTTTACCTATACAGGGATAATAACAAAAGGTGATCTGCTCAATATTGATAAAGCCAATAAAATGTATGAAGCAGGAATTGATCAGATTGCAATTTCTCTCGATTTTCTTGGAGATAGACATTCCGAAAATAGAGGAGTTAAGGGGTTATGGGATCATATATCAAAATTGATTCCTGAAATTTCATCAAAATTACACAAAACAATATCCATAAATACCATCATAATGGATGATAATTTAGATCAAATAGTAAATATGGCTAAGCAAGCTAGAGAGTGGAATGCCAATATATCATTTAGTTCTTACTCTGTTATGAAATCAAATAATGATAGTCACTTTGTTAAGGATGAAATATTAAGAGTCAAAGAAGTAATTAATGAACTACTTTCTCTCAAAAAGCAATGGAAAGATACTATTGTATCAAGCGATTATTATTTAAAGCAGATTCCAATTTTCTTTGAAAATGGACATGGCCCTGAATGTAATGCTGGGCATTCTTTTGTTACAGTAACACCTGATGGATTTATAAAAAGATGTTCTGAAATGCCTGCTGTTTGTCATTATACCGATTTTAAACCAGGATTTTTTAATAAAACAGAATGCACCACTTGCTGGTTTGGATGTAGAGGAGAAACTCAAGCTCCAGTGATGGAGAAGGCCAAAGAAATTATTGGTCTATAGGTTCCCAAGTAGTTGAATCTTTATTATCAATTAGTATGAATCCAAGACTTTCAGCCTGGCTCCTTAATTCGTCAGCCAATTTCCAGTTTTTATCCTTCCTAGCATTATTTCTTTTTATAACTATTTCAGAAATCATTTCTTCGTTTATATTTTCTTTTTGATTTATAAAAATTTCGCGCCATCCTTTAATACCCATAACAAATTCAAATTCTTCAATCTCTTTTATATTTGATTGGTTAATTAAACCCTCATTGATATATTTAAAAAATATTCCAAAAGCTTTAGCAGTATTAAAGTCATCTAGCATGGCTTCTTTCCATAAATCTCTAAATCCCTTATCTCCAGAATTATTACCCTGGGTATTTATTTTTTTTACTATTTTCCTAACACTTTTCTCTACCTCTAACAATTTTTCTTCTGATAAATCTACTGGAGTTCTATAATGATGAGAAAGAAAAAAAATTCTTATTAAATTAAAATTCCATTTATCTAATGCATCTCTAATGTTAATGATATTACCTATAGACTTAGACATTTTCTCTTGATTAATATTTATTAGGCCGTTGTGCAGCCAATAATTTGCAAAGCAACCATCATTAATACTTTCTGATTGAGCTATTTCATTTTCATGATGAGGAAATATTAAGTCTCTTCCACCGCCATGAATATCGAAATTTTTTCCTAAGTGATTACAGCTCATAACCGAGCATTCTATATGCCACCCAGGCCTACCTTTTCCCCAAGGACTTTCCCACCCAGGTTCATCATCTTTTGCTTTTTTCCATAGAGCAAAATCTAAATCATTATTCTTATTAGGATTAAATTCAATTCTATGATTAGTTAGCATGGAATCAGTACTTTGATTTGATAATTTTCCGTAATCTTTAAATTTATCAATTTGAAAATATACATCTCCGTTAGATTCATAGGCAAACCCATTACTAATAATTCTGGATATTAAATCTATTATTCCATCTATATTGTCAGATACACAAGGTTGGAAATCAGGATCTATACATCCTAGATTTCTCATATCTTCAATATATTCTTGCTTAAATTTTTCAGAAATATCCTTTGAATCAACTCCAAGTTCACTGGCTTTATTTATGATTTTGTCATCTATATCAGTGAAATTTTTTACATAAGTAACCTCATATCCAACAATTCTTAAAAACCTGACAATGACATCAAATACGATTGCAGAACGAGCATGACCCATATGACTACTTGAATAAACTGTTGGTCCACATACGTAGATTCCGACCTTACCATCTTTTATTGGTTTAAATTCTTCTTTTTTATTAGACAAGGAATTGTATAGAATGAGATTTTTTTGCATTTAAGAGAGCTCTTCTCCACCATCTATTCTTATTATATTTCCAGTTATCCAATCAGCTCCGGGATGAGACAAGGCTATAATACTTCCAGAAACATCCTCAGGTAAAGTTAACCTATTACTTGGATTAGCTTTTAATGCACCATCAACAATTTCTTTATTCCCAGGAATTTTTTCTAGCGCAGGAGTTAAAGTCACACCAGCACATAATGAATTTGCGGTAATTCCATGTGGTGCCAGTTCAACAGCTAATTGTCTAATATGTGATTCGAGTGCTGATTTTGCAGCAGAAACTGGACCATAAGTAGGCCAAATTTTTCTACTTCCCGCACTAGACATTGCATATATTCTTGCATTTTTACTAAAAAGTTTTCTCGAACATACATCTTGGGTCCAATACACTAGTGAATTGGCCATTACATCTAATGTCATTTCCATATTTTTTTGAGTAACATTTGCAGAATTATCCTCTGATACATAAGGTTTTAGTGATCCAAAAGCTAATGAATGTAAAAGTATTTTAATTTTCTTCTCATTATTTTTTAAAAATTCACTTACTTCATCAAGACATTCTCTTCTTTTTGTTTCATCAGCTGCATTTATATTATAAAATTTTGCTTTTGAACCATTTTTTTCAATTGTATTAATTATTTCCTCAACATTTTGCATAGTCCCCTTTCTGTCTAAATGAATTCCAATTATGTTAACACCATATTGAGATAATTTTTTTGAAACCTCAGCTCCAAATCCACTAGACGAACCCAAAATTAAAGCCCATTCATCTTTAAGCCAGTTTTTAATTTCCATATTTACATCCTTTAGAAGTTTTTATAGACAGTTTACGCATTAAGGACTCATATTCAAGGTATTATAAGTAGTGTCTATGAAAAAAATTATAGAAATTATAACCACAGGTGATGAGATTTTATCTGGTATTACTCAAGATAGTAATTTTTATTGGTTGTGCGAGAATATTTTTGCAAGGGGCCTCAAAATTGACTTTCACCAATGTATTGGTGATGATTTGGACAATCTTGTTAATTCGCTTGATCTCGCATTATCAAGATCAAATATCATTATATTTACCGGTGGCTTGGGCCCAACTTCAGATGATTTAACTCGTGAAGCAGCCTCAAAATTTTTTGGAATGAGTCTGAAATACAATAAAAAAATAGAAAACAAGATTAAAGAAATTTTTAAAAGAAGAAAAAGAAAATATTCAAATACTAATAAAAAACAATCTTATTTCCCTGAGGGATCAAAAATTATTTCAAACCCATTTGGAACAGCAGATGGTTTTTTAATAAAGAAAAATAAGGCAGCATTTTATTTCTATCCAGGCGTTCCGAAAGAATTAAAAGCAATGGTTGAAATTTCTCTATTTAAAGATATTGAAAAAATCATTCAATCCTCCAAGAACTTTATGAACTCTGAGATGCTAAAGATTTATGGATTACCAGAATCAGAAGTAGCTGATAAGATAAAAACAATTAAATCAAATAAAACTCAAATTGGATATAGACCTAATAATTTTGAAATTCACTTAAGATTAAATTCTTTTGGAAAAACAAAAAAAGATGCCACTCTTGAGTCAACAAGGATTAAAAAAAAGATTTATAAAAAATTAAATCAATATATTTTTTCAGATGATGATACAAATCTTCCTGAAGCTGTATTCCAAATTTTACTAAAAAAAAGAAAAAAAATATCATTTGCCGAATCATGTACTGGAGGAATGATTTCTAATTCATTTACTGACATACCTGGCTCATCGAGGGTTTATGGAACTGGTGTTAATACCTATAGTAATGAATCTAAATCAAAAATTTTAAATGTTCCAAAAAACTTATTGTCTAAGTATGGTGCAGTTAGTCGTCAAGTCGTAAGATCAATGGTAATAAATTTAGTTAAAACATCTGGAAGTGACATTGGTGTTGCAATTTCTGGGATAGCAGGACCTGGTGGAGGTTCTAAAGAAAAGCCAGTTGGTACAGTCTTTGCTGCATATTATATAGATGGATTAATTAAATCCAAGAAATATTTTTTCACTGGAACAAGAAAAACTGTGAAGCTTAGGACAACTCTTGAGGTATTCGATTATCTAAGAAGAAACATCAAATAAATTATATGGAAACAATGTCTTAAATCCTGTATATTAGAAAAATAGGAGTAATAAGTTGCCAGATACCAAGAAAAATTCAGATAACGATGATTCTAAAGATAAGCTGAAAGCAATTGAATCAACAATATCATCAATAGAAAAACAATTTGGTAAAGGCTCAATAATGAGACTTGATGGTGATAGTGTAAAAGATGTTGTATCTATTTCATCCGGATCAATATGCATTGATAGTGCACTTGGTGTTGGTGGATTCCCTAGAGGAAGAATTATTGAAATCTATGGCCCTGAAGCTTCTGGCAAGACAACACTGGCTCTACATGCAATAGCAGAAACCCAATCTAATGGTGGCGTCACAGCTTTTGTTGATGCTGAACATGCATTTGATCCTTCTTATGCGAAAGGTATCGGGATTAAAAATGAAGAATTATTAATTTCTCAGCCAGATTATGGAGAACAAGCGCTAGAAATAGTTGATCAGCTTGTGAGAAGTTCGGCAGTTGACATGGTTGTTGTTGATTCAGTAGCAGCCTTAACTCCAAAGTCAGAACTTGATGGAGAGATGGGAGACACTCATGTAGGGCTTCAAGCTAGGCTCATGTCACAAGCATTAAGAAAAATTACAGCTACTGTATCTAGGTCAAAGTGCACAGTAATTTTTATAAATCAATTAAGAATGAAAATCGGTGTTCCTTCATATATGAGTCCTGAAACAACAACTGGTGGAAATGCATTAAAATTTTATTCATCTGTAAGGTTGGATGTTAGAAGAATAGCGTCGATTAAAACTCCAGATAGTGTTGTTGGTAATAGAGTTAGAGTAAAAGTGGTTAAGAATAAAGTAGCTCCTCCTTTTAAAGAGGCTGAAGTTGATATTATTTTTGGAAAAGGGATATCTAAGCTTGGAGAATTAATTGATTTAGGTGTTGAATTTGGTTTTGTCGAAAAAGCCGGTGCATGGTTTTCTTACTCTGGAGAAAGAATAGGGCAAGGTCGAGATAACGCTCAAAAATTTTTAAACGAAAATTCAGATATGAAAAAGAAACTAGAGAAAGAGATAAAATCCAAAATTCAACTATAACTATATGAACTCACTGTCCGTAAATACTTCTGCAAGATCAACCAGTATATGTATAAATAGCAATAATAACTTACATAGTAAATTTTTAGATTCAAACAAACCTAATCATTGTGAGGTTTTAATACCAATGGTTAACGAAGCTTTATCCGAAACAGGTATAAGTTTAAAAAATTTAGATGAAATTAGAGTAAATACAGGGCCAGGAAATTTAGTTTCATTGAGGATTGGAATAACTTTTGTAAATGTTTTATCAAGAAATCTAAATATTCCTGTTTATGGAATACCTTCCTTTTATGCTCATATAAATAGAAAAAAAATTCAAAAATCTGCATATCTGATTGCAATAAATATTAGGAATGGCTTTTATTCTTATGCAAAAATTGATTCTTGTTCAATGCAAATTATTGATTTTAATTTAAGGGCAAGTAAGAACATATTGCATTCCATATCCCTTAATGATTGTGTTTTATTGTCTGATTCACTTATTGATGATGTTTTAATAGATATGGGATTTAAAGAAAATATCATTTCTGCTGATGATTTAGCAAGGGTAGATGTATATAATTTAACCAGTCTAGTTCAACAAGATTCCCCAATTAAACCAATTAACGAATATTCTTTTATAGTTAATAACTAAATTTGATATATAATAAATCGAATGAAAAAATTTCTTGGTGCAGAGCTTTTTTTTGAAAGTTTGTATAAACTTGGTATCAAAACAATCTTTGGACTCCCTGGGGGTTATGTTCTTAAAATATATGATGTGATGCCATCTTATGCAAAAAAAATTAAGCATATTCTGACAAGACATGAGCAAGCGGCTACACATATGGCTGATGGTTTTTCAAGAGCAAGTGGATTACCAGGAATCATCCTTTGTACTTCTGGCCCTGCTGCTACAAACACAATAACTGGAATTTCTACTGCATATATGGATTCCATACCTGTTCTGGTCTTTACGGGCCAGGTGCCTACACCCTTTTTAGGTAGTGATGCTTTCCAGGAAGCTGATCACATTGGTATTACAAGGACATGTACAAAGCACAATACTTTAGTCAGAAAAACTATTGATCTTCCAAAGGCAATTGCAGAAGCTCTTTATATTTCTAATACTGGCAGGAAAGGGCCAGTCTTAGTTGATATGCCAAAAGATGTTCTTATAGGTGAAAGTAGCTTTAAGATGCCAAAAAGTATTAAGATTAAAAGTTATGAAGATAGTGTGAACTTACAAAAAAAAGAATATGATAATTTTTTAGCTGCCTTTAAAAAATCTAACAGACCACTTTTTATTTTTGGAAGAGGAGCATGTTCAGAAAAATCACAGAAGCAAATTACAAAAATTTTGAATAAGTATAAAGTTCCAGGCCTCACTTCAATAATGGCTTTGGGGCTTCTTCATGATTCAAAATATAATTTTGGTTTAATTGATGAAAATTGTTCAAAAATATCCAAAGACATATTAAAAAAGTCTGATTTGGTTATTTCTGTAGGATGTGACTTGCCAAAAATTGTTAATTTGAAGAATAAGAAAATCATAAATGTTAATATTGATAAAGTAGATCTTGATTCTACTAAAGAAGGAAATATTAATGTCCATACTGACTCTTGTGAATTTATTAACAAGTTAGATGATGAACAAAAATTAAGTTTTTTATGGAAAGAAGATGAATTTAAAAAATTTCATGATAATCATATAAGTGAATTAAATAAAGAGATAAAATTAAATATAAAAGCAAAAATATTCTCTGAAATCTCTAATTTATTTCCTAAAGATACTGTTTTCTGTTCAGATTTTAGTTATGAAGAGGTTAATCTGCAAAGATTTCTTAATATTTCTGATTATAGAAATAACTTAATTTCTGGTGGTAATGGAACACCTGGATACGGTTTTCCTGCTGCTATAGGTGCTACCTTTTCCAGACCTAAGTCTAAAGTAGTTTCAATTTCATCGGGTAAAAATTTTCAATTTAACATGCAAGAAATGATTGTTGCTGTTGAGCAAAAAATTAATTTAACAATTATTGTTTTGAATGATTCTATTAACAATAAATATCCTGGCCCAAACTATAAAACCCTAGCAGAATCCTTCAATGTAAGGTCTACAAGAGTAAAAGCTTCTGTATCAATGGGAAATACTATTAAAAAGTTTATGGGATACAAAGGAGTCACATTAATCGAAATTCTCATTTGATTCATATATAATGATTGAATTAGATAAGTTTAAATACAGGGAGTTTAATAGTGAGACATGTAATATCCATTCTTGTTGATAATGAACCAGGTGTTCTTGCAAGAATTGCAGGTTTATTTACAGCCAGAGGATTTAATATAGAAAGTCTATGTGTAGCAGAGACTGAAAAGCAATCGTTATCAAGATTAACGTTGGTTACTTCAGGTGACGATTGGATAATAGAACAAATAATCAAAAGATTCGAAAACATGATTAATGTTATTAAAGTGGATGATTTCAAAGAATCCCAAAGTTTACAACGTGAATTATTGATAGCACGAGTTAACCCTACTTCTAAAACAAGGTCAGAGGTATTAAGAGTTGCGGATATCTTTAGGGCTAACGTTGTTGACGTAGGTTCAAAATCATATGCTCTTGAAATAACTGGTAGCAAAGATAAGCTTGAAGCTTTTGTCGAAATACTCAGACCTTTAGGTTTGAAAGAAATTAATAGGACTGGACTTATATCTTTAAAAAGAGAGAAAAATTAATATATGGAGTTATTTTATGAAAGTATTTTATGAAAAAGATTGTGATATAGATTTAATAAAAAATCTTAATATTGGAATTATTGGTTTTGGTAGTCAGGGTCATGCCCATGCGCTAAATTTAAAAGATTCAGGCATGAACGTCTCGGTTGGGCTCAGAAAAGATGGTGAAAGTTGGAAAAAGGCCGAACTATCTGGATTAGAGGTATTAGAAGTTGCTGATCTGGTTAAAAAATCTGATATTATAATGATCCTTGCTCCTGATACCAGTCAAAAAGAGATTTATGATAATCATATCAAGGACAATCTCACCACCGGAAAATATCTAGCTTTTGGCCATGGTTTTAATATTCATTATGATCAAATTGTGCCAAATGATGATATAAATGTTTTTATGGTCGCTCCAAAAGCACCAGGACATACTGTACGTGGAACATATGAAGAAGGAGCTGGGGTTCCTGGACTAATTGCGGTAAACCAAGATCCAACAGGAAATACTAAGGATATAGCCTTGGCTTATGCTGCTGGAATTGGCTCATCTAGAGTTGGAATTATTGAGACTACTTTTAAAGATGAAACAGAGACTGATCTCTTTGGTGAACAGTCAGTACTATGTGGTGGTTTGTCAAGCCTGATATTGGCGGGTTTCGAGACTCTAACAGAAGCTGGGTATCCACCTGAGATGGCCTACTTTGAGTGTTTACATGAAGTAAAATTAATTGTCGATTTAGTTTATCAAGGTGGCATTTCAAACATGAGATATTCCATCAGCGATACAGCTAAATATGGAGATATTACAAGAGGTCCTAGACTAATAGATGAGTCAGTAAAGAATAGGATGAAAGAAATTTTACAAGAAATACAGAGTGGTAAGTTTGCTAATGAATGGATTGAAGAAAATAAATCTGGTAGGAAAAACTATACAAAGCTGCTTAAAGATGGTGAAACGCACCCTATTGAAGATATAGGTGAAACATTAAGGTCAATGATGACTCCATTATTCAAAAAGAAGCTCGTAGATAAAGAAAAAAATTAATAATGAAAATTGATTATGAATGGACTATTGCAAAAGAAGGATATATTCCAATCCTTCTTTCACTTTTAGTAACTTGGATTCTCACAGCATTTTTTGGTGTATCAATATTTTCACTTTTATTTTTTATATTACTTCTATTGATAATATATTTTTTTCGTGACCCTGATCGAATATTATTATCAGAAGACGGTTTAATATCTCCCGCCGACGGCAAAATTATTACAATAGATACATGTAAGGAGACAGAATTTTTAAATAGAGAAATGAACAGAGCTTGTATTTTTCTATCCGTTTTTGATTGTCATATTAATAGAGCGCCTTCAAATGTTAGAGTTGTGGAGACTAGATATTATCCTGGAGCATTTTTCTTTGCAAATTCATCTAGGTCAATAGAAAATGAAAGACTTTATATACATTTAAAAGATGAAAATGATGAAGATATAGTTTTAATACTTTATGCCGGCTTTATCGCAAGAAGAATTGTTCCTTACATAAAATCAGGTGATAATCTTAATAAGGCTGATAGGCTTGGGATAATTAAGTTTGGCTCACGTGTTGATATATTTGTTGAAAAAAAATATTCAAGTGATTTTAAATCGGGAGATAGCGTTGTTGCCGTAGAATCAATTTTATTTAAAAAAAATGAAAAATAAAAAAATTATTTCGTTAATTCCAAATTTACTAACATCATTAGCTTTATTGATGGGACTTTTAGCAATATTTAATCTAATAAATTTGAGTTTAAATTTATCGTCCAAATCAGAGTTTCTTAAATCTTTATGGTGGACATGCATATTTATTTATACTGCCGCTTTCTTAGATTTTATTGATGGCAAGATTGCAAGATTACTTAACAAAGATTCAATGTTTGGAATGCATTATGATTCACTTTGTGACTTAATTTCTTTTGGTGTAGCCCCATCTATATTAGGATATGTCACATATTTATATCAATTTGAAAAATTTGGTTTGGTATGTTCAATTTTCTATGTTTTATGTGTTGCGCTTAGACTGGCAAGATTTAATACTCTTTCTCATGATGAAAAAGATAATTTTTTTATTGGTCTGCCAAGCCCAATGGCTGCTGGATTAATTGTTTCAATTGTTTTACTAAATCTTAAATTTAATGTAATAGCCCCATCTTACTTGGGTTACTTGTTTTTATTTCTAGTACCTGTTGTTGGACTTTTGATGGTAAGTAATACGATTTTCATTAAGAGGCTAGCTTTTAAAGGAATCAATAGGTTTAATTTTTTAATTATTATTTCGATTGTATCACTTGCTTTAATAACTAATATTGAATTAGGATCTTTTATTTTCTTTTATTTTTATTTATTTTTTTCACTTTTTAAGTATTTTCTATTTAAGTTAAAGAAAAAGTCTGGCGAAACAAGCCAAAGTTTTTGAAAAATTTAATTATGGAAAACGTTAGAGAATTTTATTTAAAGAATGGCCTAAAAGTCTTGATAAAGGATGTACCTTCATCTACTGTATCATCAGTTTTTGTATGGATTAAAACCGGGAGTGCATATGAATCGGACTCAGAGCGAGGACTTGCACACGTTCATGAACACATGATTTTTAAAGGAACTACGAACCTTGGTGTTGGTGAAATTTCAAAGAAAATTGAATTTTACGGTGGTGATGTAAATGCTTTCACATCTTTTGATGAAACAGCTTACTATGCAACAGTTTCTAATAAATTTGTTCCAGAGATATTAGATATATTTTCTCAATGTATGTATGATGCAACTTTTGACAGTAATGAATTATCAAAAGAACTTGAAGTCATTCTTGAAGAAATTAAACGTGGAAATGATTCTCCATCCAATAGACTATGGGACATGGTTTTTGAATCAGTTTTTAAAGGTAATGATTATAGCTTGCCAATTATTGGCACTCCCGGGTCTGTTTCAAGTTTTAAACAAGAAAATGTAAAAGATTTTTACAATAAATGGTATGTAGCAAAAAATATGTCTCTTATAGTAGTGGGATCCATTAGCGATATTGATATTGATAGAAATATTGAGAAATATTTTTCTAAATTGAAAGAAGGTAACACACCAAAATTAAACAAAAATTTTGAAATAAATGAAGATATTAATCCTTCAATTAATTTTGCGGAAATGGATGTTAATGAAACCTATTTTAATATATCTTTTAAATCACCTGATGCCTCAGATATAAATTATGCATCATACGATCTCTTTTCGGGAATACTTGGTTCCGGTGAAAGCTCTATTTTACACAGAAATATAAAAGAGGATTTAGGTCTTGTTACATCTATAAGTGCAGGAAATTATACATTAAGACATGGTGGACTTTTTTATATCCAAGGAACCTCTACTCATTCTGATATATACGAGGTTATATATAAAATAATTGATTTATTAGTTGATTCCTTAAATGGTAATTTTGATAACAATCAATTACAAAGAATAAAAACTGATATTTTAGTTAACGATATTTATAGCCAAGAAACTGTTCAAAGTCAGGCAAGAACTCTCGGTTCGTTATATTCAAATAATCAGAATATTGATTTTCTTGAAAAATATAAAGAACAAATAAAGATTTTAAGCAAGACACAAATATTATCAAAAATTAGAGAAAACTTAAAAGCCCGAAATATAAAAATAAACATATTGTCTCCTGTTTCAACTGATTTAAAGAAAAAAAACGATTTTGAGTCTATTTTGAATGATAAAATAAATTTTGCCGCACTTAAAGATTCACCTCAAGAAAAATTTAAAACAGTAAATTATGCAATAAATAAAATCGATAATCATCAAATCCAGGAAATAAATCTTGGCCAAAATCTAAGGTTATTGGCTATGCAAAACAATAAGACACCGTTGATTTCCCTCCGCTCACTATCACTTGGAGGGTCAAGTTTTGAGAATATTGAAACAAATGGTGCCTTTGGCTTACTAAGTGAGATGCTTCTTAGAGGATCGAACAAATTTTCAAAGGATGAGATTTCTATGAAGACGGAAATATTAGGCGCTGAACTCTCTGGATTTTCAGGTAGAAATTCGTTTGGTTTAAAGATGATTTGCCCTTCGGATCATTTGGATAGCTTGATACCTATATTTAGTGATGTTTTGTTGAATCCGTCCTACATCAATGATGAATTTAAAATAGCTAGATTAGATACAATTTCTTATTTAAACAAACTTTCTAAAAATTCTGCTTCAGTAGCTAGTGATAAATTTCATGAATTATTATTTAAAAATCATCCTTATGCTCTTAATCAATTTGGGAATCTTGAATCTATTAATAGTATTAATATTGATCATCTAAAAGATATACATAAGAGATTCATAACTAAAAATAATTTAATTTTATGTGCTGTAGGGAATTTCTCTATGTCAAAACTTATCGATAATATTGATAAGTCGTTTTATATTCAAAATGAAGATTTTGTAGTTGATCCACTAAAAAGTTTAGATAAGATTGGAAGTGATATTTCTGAGAATATAAAATTAGGTGATAAAGAGCAAACTCACATTATGGTTGGTACATATGCTCCAGATTTAAAATCTGTGGATAGGTTTGCATTTAATATAATTAATTCTGTTTTGTCTGGTATGGGCGGTCGCTTATTTGTTGATTTGAGAGACAAAAAAAGCTTAGCTTACACTGTTACATCATTCTTTACACCAGCTGTTCATTATGGATATTTTGGAGTCTACATAGGATGTTCGCCATCGAAAAAAAATGAAAGCTTAGAAGCGATTAATGACCAAATCTCAAGTTTAATAAAATATGGTGTTACGGATGAAGAACTTGAAAGAGCAAAAAATTCCTTAATTGGAAAGAATGATATTTCTCTTCAAAGAAATGCCTCGATTAACTCTAGAATATCTTTACCATATTTGTATGGATTAGATCCTCATGAGCCTTTTTCATTTGCTAATAATATTATGAACATCAAAAAAGATGATGTTCATTCAGTAATTGATAAATATTTGAAAGATGCAAATTTTGTGTCGGTTTCAGTTGACCCAAATTGATTTTAATTTCTATAATCAGTATATTAATACATTCATTTTTATTAATGATAAGGGAGCGTGGCGGAATTGGTAGACGCACTAGATTTAGGATCTAGCGCCTTCGGGTGTGGGGGTTCGAGTCCCCCCGCTCCCATTTTGGAGATTTTTTATGAGTTTTGAAATTATTGAAATTAGTAGTACAGAAAAACAGGCAAAATTTAGCGTTTCTAAAGACGAGGTATCCGAAGGTTATATGTCTGTAGCCAAACTATTCCAAAAAGATGCTGATGAAAAAGGTTTTAGAAAAGGTAAGGTTCCTTTAAATATTATTGAATCTAAATATTCTAAAGAAATTCTTGAGGAATTAAAAAGTAGACTTATCAATTTATATGTAAGAAAATTATCTGCTGAAGAAAAGCTTAATATTGTAAGAACTTCTAACCTTAAAGAAGATGAAATTAAAAGAGACTCAAATTTTAATTTTGAAATCAACTTTGAAATTATCCCAGAGTTTAAATTAAAAGAATATAAAAATATTAAGATTAATAAAGAAGTTTATAGTTTAAAAAATAAAGATATTGATGAAGCTAAATCTAATGTTTTAAACAATTTTGCATCAACCGAAGAGGTTGCGAGAAGGAAAAAACCTAAAAAAGGTGATTTTGTAGATATTAATTTCTCCGGATACATTGACGATAAAGAGATTGATAAATTGAAAAGACAGAATGCTGTAGTTGAAATTGGAAATGGATCACTTATTCCAGATATCGAAAAAGAAATTATAGGAACTGAAAAAAATTCAGAGGTTCAATTCGATGTAACTTATCCGAAAGATTTCCCAATTGAAGAGGCAGCATCAAAAAAAGTAAGATGCTTATTAAAAGTAAATAAAATATTAAAAAAAGTAATTCCAGAAGTTAATGAAGAATTCTTAGAAAAGATTGGGTTTAAAACTGAGGATGATTTTAATAAACGTATATCTGATGACCTTACTGCATCATTAGAACAAAAATCTCAGTCTACTTTAAGGAAAAATCTTTTTGATAAACTTATAGATGATAATGAATTTGATTTTCCTCAATCTTTTGTCATCGATGAAAAATCTAGGTTAGAACAAGATTATAAAAATAAGATGATGCAGCAAGGCGTAAAGGTCGATAATCTGGATGAAAAGTCAATTAAGGTTATTGATGATTCTGCTTTTAGGAATGTAAAAATTGCTCTAATTTTCGCAGAAATATCTAAATTGGAGAATATTAAAGTCGAGGACAAAGAAGTTGGTGATTATTTAGCAGCATTTGCCGCCTCACAAAATGCTCCAATAGATAAAGTTCTTAAATATTATAAAGATAATAATTTGATGGATGATGTAAGAGTTAAATTGACCGATGAAAAGGTTATACAATTTCTTATTTCTAATGCTCAAGTTAAAGAAATAAAAGCAAAAAATGATAATAAAGAAGGCAAGAAAAAGAAAAGTTAATAAAATCACTTAATTGACTATAGTTTTTACTTAATTAAAATCAACTTTATGACAGATTCTTATTTTGTACCCATGGTAGTTGAGCAAAGCTCTCGAGGTGAAAGGGCTTTTGATATATATTCAAGACTTTTAAATGAGAGAATAATCTTTATTGGTGGCCCCATTGACGATAACCTAGCAAATATTGTTGTAGCACAAATACTATTTCTAGAGTCCGTAGACAGAGATAAAGATATCAGTATTTACATAAATTCTCCTGGTGGAAGTGTCACAGCGGGACTTGCTATTTATGATGCTATGCAGTATGTATCAAGTAATGTTTCGACTATGTGTTTTGGATTAGCAGCCAGCATGGCTGCTGTCATTCTTGCTAGTGGATATGAGGGTAAGAGATACTCATTGCCCAACTCGACAATCATGCTTCATTCAGTTGGCACACAATTAGGCGGCCAATTTCATGATTTAGAAAAAGAAATGGAAGAAACTAAAAGAAAGCAGTTAATTATATCTCAGATTTTATCAAAACATCTCAAGAAAGACATAGATGCAATAAGTGCGGATATACAAAGAAACTTTTATCAAACTGCTAAAGAGGCTCTAGACTATGGCTTAATTGATTCTATAATTAGCAAAAAGGAGGATAGAAATGGCAAATGATTCAAAAGATAATTTGCATTGTTCGTTTTGCGGTAAAAGTCAAAAAGAGGTAAAAAAACTCATTGCAGGACCTACAGTATATATATGTAATGAATGCGTAGATCTATGTAATGAAATAATTGATGACGAAGATGTTAAAGAAATCGAATCCGAGCTACAAGATGAGATTCCTAAGCCTCATGAAATTCAAAGTCACTTAAACTCTTATGTTATTGGTCAAAATGATGCAAAAAAATATTTATCTGTAGCTGTTTATAATCATTACAAAAGAATTGCTTTTAATTCTATTCCAAAAAAGAAAAATGATCCGCACTCGGAAATTGAGATTCAAAAAAGTAATATCATGATGATTGGCCCTACAGGCTCAGGAAAAACACTTTTAGCGCAAAGTTTAGCAAAGTTTCTAAATGTTCCTTTTACAATTGTTGATGCTACTTGTTATACTGAGGCAGGATACGTTGGTGAAGATGTCGAAAATATGTTAGTTAGCCTACTGCAAGCTTCAGATTTTGATGTACAACAAGCAGAAAAAGGCATAATTTATTTAGATGAGGTTGACAAGTTAGCACGTAAGAGTGGTGATAGTCCATCAATTACAAGAGATGTCTCTGGCGAAGGGGTTCAGCAGGCTCTTCTAAAAATTATTGAAGGCTCAATAGTTAACGTTCCTCCGAAAGGTGGAAGAAAACATCCTCAGCAAGATTTTATTCCAATTGATACAACAAACATATTATTTATTTTAGGTGGTTCTTTTAGTGGGCTCGATAAGATAATAGGAGAGAGGATAGGAAAAAATTCTATCGGATTTTCTAATCTTAATGAGACTAAAGACATGGATAGTGCTTCAGACCTTGTTCGTTCAGAAGACTTAGTTAACTTTGGTTTTATTCCTGAATTCATTGGTAGAATTCCTGTCGTAACCTCATTAAATGAATTAGACCATGATTCATTGATAAAAATTCTTACTGAGCCAAAAAATGCTTTAGTTAAGCAATATCAAAAATTAGTAAATTTAAATGATAATGTTCAGCTTGAATTTACAGATGATGCATTAAAAGCAGTTGCCACTGAAGCTCTCAAAAGAGGGACTGGGGCGAGGGGCTTAAGATCTATTATTGAAAATTCTATCTTAGATATCATATATGATATTCCTTCTCAGCCAGGTTTAAGTAAGTGTATAGTGACTGATGAGGTAATTACCTCTAAAAAGAAACCCATATTATCATTTGAAAATAGCAAAAAAACTGGCAGTAACTAGTAAAAAAAGCACTTTTTGAACATTTTTCGACTAATTTTATCAATATTTCTTGCATAAACCTAATAAATGGTTACCTTCAATATATAGAGTAATTTTTAACACTCTGGAGGTATTTTATGAGTAACCCTGTCTATACTATCCCTTTATTACCACTTAGAGACGTAGTAATTTTTCCCCATATGGTCGCACCATTATTTGTTGGAAGAGAAAAATCTATAAGAGCCCTTGAAGAGGCAATGAAAAATGATAAAAAAATTCTTCTATCGGCACAAAAAGATGCAAAAACTAATGATCCAGGCCCTGAGGACATTTATTCAATAGGAACAATAGGCACTATAGTCCAAATGCTCAGGCTACCAGATGGCACTGTAAAAGTTTTAGTGGAAGGTAAGAATAGAGCTACTTTGAAAAGTTTTAATGACGAAAATAAATTTTTCTCTGTTGAAGTTGAAGATCTCGAAGAGAAAGTTGAATCTGATTCCGAAACTAATGCAATAATGAGAACATTAATAGAAGCTTTTGAGGACTACATAAAATTAAATAAAAGAGTACCAAGTGAAACTCTTGCAACAATTTCTGCAATTGATGATCCAAGTAAATTATCAGATACAATTGCTTCTCATTTAACTTTTAAATTATCAGATAAGCAAGAAATATTAGAGAATCTTAATTCCTCAAATAGACTAGAGGCCATATATGAGAAAATTCAATCTGAATTAGAGATTCTTCAAGTAGAGAAGAAAATTAGGAACAGAGTAAAAAAACAGATGGAAAAAGCTCAAAAAGAGTATTATTTAACAGAGCAAATGAAAGCTATTCAAAAAGAGTTGGGAGATAAAGATGATTTCAAAAGCGAAATTTTGGAATTTGAAGATCAACTAAAGAAAAAAGATATACCTGAAGATATCAAGACCAGAATTGAAAAAGAAATCAAGAAACTCAAAGGAATGTCTTCAATGTCTGCTGAGGCAACTGTAGTCAGAAATTATATTGATTGGTTAGTTAACTTACCATGGAATTCTGATTTAACAGAAGACGAAATATCAATTGATAATGCGCAAAAGGTCTTAGATAACGATCATTTTGGACTAGAAAAACCCAAAGAAAGGATTACAGAGTATCTTGCTGTCAGGGCTTTAACTACAAAGCAGAGAGGACCTATATTGTGTTTGGTTGGCCCTCCAGGAGTAGGAAAAACTTCTTTAGCTAAATCTGTTGCTAATGCTATGGGAAGGAAATTTGTTAGAATTTCATTAGGTGGTGTAAGAGATGAAGCTGAAATTAGAGGTCATAGGAGAACATATATCGGTGCATTACCTGGCAAAATAATACAAGGAATGAAGAAAGCAGGAACTAAAAATCCAGTTTTTCTTCTTGATGAGATAGATAAGATTGGAGCTGATTTTAGAGGAGATCCTGCATCTGCATTATTAGAAGCTCTCGACCCTGAACAGAATTCAACTTTCAATGATCATTACTTAGAAGTTGATTATGACTTATCTCAAGTGCTATTTATAACTACAGCAAACGTTCTTCATACTATTCCTTGGGCACTTCAAGATAGAATGGAAATAATTAAGTTATCAGGTTATACAGAGCTTGAAAAAAAGAAAATTGCAGAAAAGTATTTAATTCCTAAACAATTAGAAAATAACGGACTTTCAGAGAATAATGCACCCATAACTGAAAAGGCTTTGGACTTTCTAATCCAAAGATATACAAGGGAAGCTGGAGTAAGAACTTTAGAAAGAGAAATCGGTAGTGTTTGCAGGAAAACTGCAAAGGAAGTTGTTAAGAATGGGAAAGACTTCTCTCTTAAAATAACTCCTAAAGTTGTTCAAAAGTATCTTGGAATTCCGAAATTCAAACATGGAGAGATTGAAGATAAAAATCAAATTGGTATGTCTACTGGTTTAGCATGGACTGAAGTCGGGGGCGAACTACTAAACGTTGAAGTTTCTGTTGTTCCTGGAAAAGGTGCTTTTACTGTTACTGGTAAGCTCGGTGAGGTAATGCAAGAATCAACAAAAGCCGCTATGAGCTACGTTAGGTCTAGAGCAAAAAGGCTTGGGCTTGATAGAAACTTTTACCAAAAAATTGATATTCATGTCCATGTCCCTGAAGGTGCACAGCCAAAAGATGGACCTTCTGCTGGAATAGCTATTTCCACTGCTATAATTTCAGCTTTAGTCCAAAAAGAAGTTAAAAAAGATGTTGCAATGACTGGTGAGATCACTCTTAGAGGACGAGTTTTACCAATCGGCGGTCTAAAAGAGAAAATTCTCGCTGCACATAGAGGTGGTGTCAAACTGGTTTTAATACCTGACGAAAATGAAAAAGATCTTGTTGATATTCCTAAAGAGGTAAAAAAAGATTTATCTATCATCAGTGTTAAGCACATGGATGAAGTTATTTCTCATGCTATGTTATCTAAAGAGCCAATATTGAAAGATCTTGTAGTCCCTGATATGCCAGTGGAGATGGATTCCAATGAAAAACCACTAAACTTATCTTGACTTTTAACTCTCCCGATATAGTATAGAAATCTTATTGGGCGCTTAGCTCAGCGGGAGAGCGCTTCCCTTACAAGGAAGATGTCACAGGTTCAAATCCTGTAGCGCCCATTTAATAATGGGGTCGTAGTTCAGCTGGTTAGAATGCCGGCCTGTCACGCCGGAGGTCGCGGGTTCGAATCCCGTCGGCCCCGTTAAGGAAGTATATTAATTGGAAAAATCTGACTTGAGAATTCCAGGAATAACTGAAGATTCATATAAAAAGCAAATATCAATACTAAAAAATGATAAGGTTTTGCATAAGTTATTTTTAGAAAAACCTTGTAGTCTTAATGATGGAATAATTCCTATAGACCACTTTGATGATTTTTTGACTGATTCTTCTTTTAAACTAGATGAAACATTTTGCTCTTTTATTCCTGCTTCAGGCTCAGCAACAAGAATGTTTGATATACATAGCCTTGAAAATCATTTTATTAGCAATATAAAAAAATTACCTTTTTATAATGAAATTAAGATGGATTTTGAAGAGAAGAAAGATACTATAATTGAATTAATTAATCAAAAAGATTTTAAAAATTTTAATGAAATTTATTTATATGTTTTAAGAAAATATATAAAAAAACCTAAGGCAATTTTACCATTTCATATTATTGATAAATTTAATATTTCACCAATTGAAGAGATTATCTACCTTAATTCCACAATATCTAGAGATAGGAAGATGTATTTTACAATACAAAGTGGGCATATGGATGATATAAATAATTTTTTAGATAATTCTAAGTTCTTAGAATCAAAAAAAATTAATTTGAAAAGTAATATAGATTTTTCATTTCAAAGTTTACGAACAAATAGTATATGTCTTCTTGATAATGACGAAATATTGAGAGATTCAAATGGAGATGTTTATTCGCATCCATCAGGACATGGAGCATTAATAGAAAATATTAATAATATAAAAGAAAAATATTTTTATATTCATAATATTGATAATATATCTCCACATGGATTTCAGAGAAGAATTAATAATATAAAAAAAATGAGTAAAATTATTTCACTTATCAAGATAAATTTTAATAAAATTATACGTGGGTGTTTGGAGAATAATTTAATACTTATTAAATCTGATAATTTTTATAATAATTTTATCAAAGATTTTTTTCCGAATATTTACAAAGAAAAATTAACTGCTGATGATTTACAAACTCTAGCAATTACATTGAATAGGCCATTAAGAGTATGCGGATTTGTTAAAGATGAAAATTCTAAGGGAGGAAAGCCATTCTGGGTCAAAGATAAAAATAATGCTAGTTTACAAATAGTAGAAGAGTCTCAAGTTAATTTAGATGATCCTAGAGAACAAAAAATTTGGAATCAATCAGACTTTTTCAACCCTGTTGAGATGATTTGCTGTAACAGAGACTTTAATGATAAGAAATTTAATTTAATGAATTTTAGTGATGATAATTTGCAAATGATTGTAAAGAAGAAAATTTTTGGAAAAGATGTTAGATTTATTGAAAAACCTGGATTATGGAACGGATCCATGCATAACTGGAATTCTATTTTTGTAGAAATTAATCCTGATTCATTTACTCCTGTAAAAAATATTTGTGATTTATTTTTAGATATTCATCAGCCATAATTTATAATTATTTTTTAATAGGAGAGGTGGGTGAGTGGCTTAAACCAGCGGATTGCTAATCCGCCGTACGGAGTAAATTCGTACCGGGGGTTCGAATCCCCCTCTCTCCGAAATAATTGTTTTTAATATCATAAGTGTCAAAATATCTATATGATATAAATTCAATTATTAATTCTATGTTTTAGATGCGCCTGTAGCTCAGTTGGATTAGAGTGCCAGATTACGGCTCTGGAGGTCGAGGGTTCGAGTCCTTCCGGGCGCGTTCATTTGTTAATATTTTTTAAAATTAAATTTACATTTTTTATTGATTTTTTAATCCACTCTAATCTCAGTAATTCTTTTTCGGTACTATTTAATGCGATCTTCTTTTTTGTTTCTCTAAGTCTAAACATCATATTGCTTAATATGATTGCACATGATACTGATATATTATAGCTTTCGGTAAAACCATACATTGGAATTGATATTATCTCATCGCAATTTTTTAATAATTCGTTGCTTAATCCTTTTTCTTCGTTACCAAATGCAACTATTATTTTCTTATCAAACTTAATTTTTGATACCTCAGTTGTAGTGTTAGTGTTTTTAGGGACTGTTCCAATTACTTTGTATTCTTGTCTCTTAATATTAGATAAGTAGTCATTAACCTTTTGGTTCCTAGGCTTTGTCTTAACAGTCAACCACTTTTCGGCACCAAGTGAAACATTTTTGCCTGATTTTTTAATTTTATCTGATTTTAAAGAATAAATATCCTGTATCCCTAAATTATCACATGTTCTCATAACAGCATTAATATTGTGAGATTGATATATATTTTCCAACATTACTGATATAAATCTGGTTCTTTTGTTCAATACAGATTCAATAATCTTTTTCCTATTATTAGTTACTAACTCTTCTAATATATTCTCATATGATTTAGCCATTTTTTATTTTCCAATTATAAATCCTAGGATATCATATTAGATAATAAATCATGATAAAAAAAGATATTTTAGTAACAGGTGACAGACCGACAGGTAAGTTACACTTAGGACATTATGTAGGTACTTTAGAAAATAGAATAAAGTTGCAAAATGATTATGATTGTTTTTTTCTTATAGCAGACTTACATATGCTTACAACTCATAATGAAAAAGTTGGTGAGTTAAGAGGAAATATTGAATCATTAGTTATTGATTGGTTATCAATAGGTCTAGATCCAAAGAAATCTTGTTTTTATCTTCAATCTCTAGTTCCTGAAATTAATGAATTAACATTATTGCTATCAATGATTTGTTCAGTTCCAAGAGTACAAAGAATACCGACTCTTAAAGAAAAATTATCCCACATGGGTGATACTGATAATTACTCTTTAGGATTATTGTCATATCCGATATTAATGTCAGCGGATATTTTGATTTTCAATGCTAATAAGGTTCCTGTTGGCGAAGACCAGCTTAGTCATGTTGAACTTGCCAGAGAATTATCAAGAAGATTTAATTCACTTTATGGAAATACAATAGTTGAGCCTGAACCGTTGATCAGTGAGTTCTCAAGGCTTGTTGGAATTGATGGTAAAAGTAAAATGAGTAAATCGTTAAACAATTGTATTTACTTAGCTGATGATGATACAGAGGTTCAAAAAAAAGTAATGAAAATGTTTACAGATCCAAATCGTACAAGCCCAGATATTCCTGGTAAGGTTGAGGGTAACCCTGTTTTTATATACCATGATATCTTTAATAATAATCTTGAGGAGCTCGAAGATTTTAAAGACAGATATAGTAAAGGAAAAATAGGTGATGTAGAAGTAAAAAAATCTTTAGCCAAAAACATAAATAATTTCCTGGATCCTATCAGAGAAAAAAGGTTGCAAGTTTCCAAGAATAGAGGTGAAATATTTGATATAATAATAGAAGGTTCAAAGCAAGCCAGGTTAATAGCTAAAGATAATTTAGAAAAAATAAAAGATGCTATGAAAATAACTTTTAAGGAGATTTAAATGTCAAAAAATTCATATTCTGATCCATTACCAGTCGGGGTTATTCCTGATTTAGATTTTACGCCCAAACAAATGAGAGCTTGGGTTATAAGGAAAGAAAGACATGGAGAGCCAACAAAATCATTCCAAGAAGAAATTATGCCAGTCCCAGAATGTGGTCCAAACGATGTTTTGGTCCTAGTTGTTGCAACTGGAATTAATTTTAATGGTGTATGGGCCGGACTTGGTGAACCTATATCAGTTCTGGATGTTCATAAAGGTGATTTTCATATCGCTGGAAGCGATTGCTCTGGTATTGTGTGGGATGTAGGCTCGAATGTTAAAAGCTGGAAGAAAGGTGATGAGGTCATTATTCATTGTGGTGTTGAGAGTGAAGAGCCACATTCTAATATGACCCAAAGTAATGCCGATTTTATAAGTTATGATCCAATGGTTAGCAAGCAAGCACAAATATGGGGATATGAAACTCCTAATGGATGTTTTGCTCAATTCACAAAGGTTCAAGCACAACAAATATTGAAGAAACCTAAGAATTTATCATGGGAAGATGCTGCTTCTTACGCTTTATGCTATTTTACGGCATACAGAATGCTTATTACAAAGGCCAATATTCAACCTGGGGAAGTAGTTCTTGTTTGGGGTGCTGCAGGAGGCCTTGGAGTTTTTGCATTACAAATTTGTAAAATGATGGGTGCAAAAGCTATAGCAGTTGTATCTTCAAATGATAAGTTCAAAATGTGTGAGGATCTTGGAGCTGTTGGAGTAATTAATAGAAAGGATTTTCCTAATTTACCTTATAAGAAAAATGAAACCGAGGAAGAGTCACAGCTTAGATTTAAAGAAATGAAGAACTTTGGCAAAAAGATATGGGAGATATTAGGAGAGAGAAGAAGCCCAAATGTAGTATTTGAACATCCTGGTGAGACAACTTTCCCTGCTAGCGTTTTTGTTTGTGAAAGATTTGGTAGGGTTGTTATATGTGCAGGTACAACAGGTTATGATTGTATGTTTGATGTCAGATATCTTTGGATGTTACAAAAAGATGTTATTGGATCTCATTTTGCTAATGCTTTAGAGTGTGTTCGTGCTAATGAGTTAGTTCATCAAGGCCTAATTAAGCCTGTGGTTTCAGAAATTTTTAATTATGATGAGATTCCGAAAGCGCATCAACTAATGTATGAAAATAAGCATTCAGGAAAAATGGTTTGCATGGTTCAAGGAGCTAAAGTTTAAGATCGTTTAAAATATAGTTAGGACTATGTGTAGAATTCTTAAGGGCGGATTTCGTTGTCTTTCCTGTTAAAATTAGTGCAGAATCAATACCATTTCTTTTAGCACCATATATATCTGTTATTAAGTTATCACCAAGCATAATAGTATTTTTTTTATTGGTACCTAAAGTTCTAAGAGCCATTGAAAAAATTGATTTTGATGGCTTACCAAGATTTATTACTTTAGCATTATGAGTCTTAAGAATTGCGGCAATTATGGAACCAGTTGCAGGAACATTTCCTAGCTTTGTGGGATAAGAATTGTCGGTGCTAGTAGCAAATAATTCCGCACCATTTTGAACACATAGTGAAGCATACATTAAATCTTTATATGAAAAATTTATATTGCCAGAAACAATTATTTTTTCAGCATTTTTATAATTATCTATATTTTTGATTACCTTAATGCCTGATTTTATTAGATAATTTTTTAATTTACTACTGCTAAAAACCATCAAATTTCTGTTTTTTATTTTTTTAATATCAACTAAGTTAATAAAATTATTTATTGGAGTTATGATTTGATCTTTACTACATTGAATTCCTTCTGACTTAAGTAATTTACTATATTCATTTGGCGACAAGCTAGAATCGTTCGTCAAGAAAACATATTTTTTATTCTGTTTAATTAATTCATTAATGAAAGTCTTAGAATATTTAAAAGGTTTTTTATCTAAATAAATAACACCATCTAGATCGATAATGAAACCATCATATTTTGAAAGTAATTTTTTCATCCCCAAATTTCTTTAGCAAGTTTTTGGTCTCTAATTCTTGTGGATTCTTTACTTGTAATTTTTATAATTTTCTCTTCTGGTTCCTCGGCGATAAGAATTTCAAGCAAGTCTAAGACTTGAAATGAGGCTTTTTTGAAACCTTCATAGAATTCTGTTGACTCGCCAGATGCTTTTGCCGTTTTATTATCTAAAAAAAGTGCAATCGCTGCAAAATCTTTATTGATGTCTTCATCAATCTGAATCTTCCAATCTGAATAGTCACCTACCAAATAAACTTTGCTCCATTCAGCAAGGATTTCATCGAAATTTAAAGCACTCATTATATATTAAGATCTCCCGCAACAATTATATTCTCTTTACAAGAATTGACTATTATTTTAACTGCTTCTTCAAAATTATCATCATTTTCTATGGTTGAAGCTTTTAAAAGCATAGGCAGATTTACTCCCGATATAATTTCTATTTTTCCTTTTTTATAGTACGGCAAGCTAATATTTGATGGAGTACCTCCAAACATATCAGTAAAAATAATATTATATTCAGATTCTATTAAACTGTTAGCAATTTTGTTAGAATATGAATCAAAATCTCTTGAATTTTCATCTATACTAATTGTAAATATTTTTTTTTCTGAGGATTTGTCTAATATGAATTCAACAGATGACTTTAATTCTTCACATAGATTTCCGTGAGTTATAATTAGAATATTAAACATTGTAGAATTCTAAACATATATTCTAATTTTACAATCTGCCTTCAAAATTTAATTTTTTAACAGCAATCTCAATTAATGTTGATATGTTTCTTCCAGGACTTACAGGAATTTGAATTGATGGAATTTTTATGTCTAATATTTCTACTTCGTTTGCATCATATCCAAGTCGATCATATTTATTCTCTTTATCAAATTCAATTAAATCGACGATTAAATTCAATCTAGACTTGTCTAAAGTTGAAGAATAACCAAAAACATTACGTACATTAATAATTCCAATTCCCCTTATCTCAATTAAATTTTTTATATTTTCAGGTGGATATCCAACTATATTTTGATTCTCTTTTTCTATCATAACTAAATCATCAGCAACTAATTGTGCACCTTTATTTAAGAGCTCAGCAGCACATTCGCTCTTCCCAATCCCACTCTTACCCCTTATTAGAATCCCATAGCCACTTATATTTAATAGTACGCCATGAATATTAATATTATTTTTTTTCATAACTTTGTATTAATCTATATATATCATAAGATTCATTTGACTGAATAATTTCATTAACTATTTTTTTATCTGAGAAAAGAGTTGCTATGTTTTTCAAAATTAATAAATGATTCTTAGAATCAGCTTCTGGATGAAGAAGTACTATTATTATTTTTGTTAATTCACCATCAACTGAATCAAAATCTATTCCTTTTTTATTAACTGCCAAACCACAATGACTCCTTGTGAGACCTGGAATTTTTGCATGTGGTATTGCAATATTGTTATCTAAAGCCGTACTACATAATTTTTCTCGATTTAAAATTAATCTTAAAGTTAAATCAGGATTTAATTGGGTTTCAAAATTACAAATATTTTTTACTATTTCATTTAAGCAAGAACTCTTTTCACTTGCTTTAATATTAGTAAAGATTAATCCTGGTGTAAGAATTTCTGATAATTTCATTCTATGCTCTTCTTCTTGAGGATGAAGGTATTTTAAGTACATTTCTGTATTTTGCAATAGTTCTTCTGGCAATATTAATATTTTTAATTGCTAATTTCTCTCTAATTGATTCATCAGAAAGTGGATTTTTTTTATCTTCGCTTTTCACCATTTCTTCGATTAAAGATCTAATTGAAACAGATGATGTATCACTATCTGAGTCAACTTTATTGCTGAAAAATTCTTTTAGATTTATTATTCCTCTTTCACATAAAATATATTTATTACTTGTTATTCTACTTACGGTTGATTCATGAACATTTAGTTCTGAAGAAATATCTGAAAGTTTCAAAGGCTTAAGATATTTTTCTCCTTTCTTTATAAAATTACTTTGAATTTCGCAAATTAATTTAATAGCTTTTTCATACATATCATTTCTTTCTCTTATTGTCTTTATTAAAAGTGAAGCATGGTCTATTTTTAATCCTATGAACTCAGATACCTCTTTACTCAGGCTCGATTTATTGGTAATTAATTTTTCATAATAATCTGAGATTTTGATTTCTTTATAAGCTTTATTTGGTTGATATACTAATTTGTCTTCTTCAAAATAAACATAAGCCTCATAATCACTTGGCCCCGGACTAGCTTTCTCATTACTTAATAAATCACCAGGCTTTGGGTTAAGATCTTTAATTTCATCAAAAAAGATATTCAAAAATTTTTTCGATACACCATATTTAATTGCTAATTCTTGAAAGTCTTTATTACCTAAGAGCTCAATGTCGTTGGATATTATTTTATTTTTTAAATCTATATCTTCAAGATTTTTGAACCGCATTTGAACTTTTAAACATTCTGCAAGACTCCGGGTAAAAATACCTGGTGGATCAAAGCTCTCCTGACATTTTTTTATTATTTCTTCTATTTGAATTTTTGTATATTTTTTACTTAAGTTTTTATTTACTAAATCTAAAATTTCTTCGTTACTTTGATCTATTTGCCCAGAATCGTTTAATGAAAAAATTATTAATTGAACAATTTTCTTATCTTTCGCTTTCATATTTAGAGTTCTTAATTGTTCCATTAGGTAATCTTTCAAAGTTAGAGGATCATTTTCTATTTGAAAATTAGGATCATTATAATTTATAGAATTATCAAATTTTGATTTAGTACTAATCATAATTTCTTCAATACAAGGATTATCATCTAATTCATCAGAAATTAATTTATCCAGCTTTGTATTATTTAGTGATATAAGTTTTATGAATAGCTTGGATTGTGGACTAAGGTTAGCCTTTTGCTTGGTAGATATGATTATTTTATTAGATATTTTATTCATTTTTAATATTAGTTTAAAATGCTAATATGACATTTGGCAAATTAATAATTATCATTGGGGCGATATTTGTTTTAATAGGATTATTTTATGAATATACTTCTATATTTTCTTTTATGAAAAATAACCCCTTAGACTTTAAATTTACTATTGGAAATACTAAAATATATTTTCCTTTGGGTACATGTTTAATTATTAGTATTGTAATAACTTTATTAATTAAATTATTTTAG
Source organism: uncultured bacterium (assembly GCA_913050245.1). GTDB lineage: Bacteria > Desulfobacterota_D > UBA1144 > UBA1144 > UBA1144. The sequence continues at coordinate 69,674 of CAJWZJ010000004.1, forward strand.
AAATATTTCTTCTCATATATATCAATTTTATCCGAATGAACCAGAGTTAATGCAATATCGTCAAGTCCCTCAAGTAAACATTTTTTTCTAAATGGATCAATATCAAAAGAATATTTATTATCACTATCCTCAATAAGCTGATTATTTAAGTCTATGGATAATTCATATGATTCATTATTTTGAGCAGACATAAAAAAATTATTTAATAAATCAGTATCAACAATGATGGGTAATATTCCATTCTTGAAAGAGTTATTATAAAAAATATCAGCAAAAGAGGTTGAAATTATGACTTTGAATCCATAATCCCTTAAGGCCCAAGGTGCATGTTCCCTGGAACTGCCACAGCCAAAATTATCTTGGGCTAAAAGTATTTGCGAGCCAGCATATTCAGATTTGTTTAAAACAAAATCATTATTTGGAGAACCATCATCATTAAATCTCCAATCAAAAAAAAGAAATTCTCCAAAGCCTGTTCTTTCAATTCTTTTTAGGAATTGCTTTGGAATTATTTGGTCAGTGTCAACATTTGCTGAATTAAGAGGCATAACTTTACTCTTAAAGTTAATAAATTTTTCCATCTTTTAATAATCTCCCCAATCAATATCATAATCTCTAATATCAACAAATTTACCATTTACAGCTGCCGCAGCTGCCATTATAGGACTAACTAGATGAGTTCTTCCACCTTTTCCTTGCCTACCTTCAAAATTTCTATTCGACGTACTTGCACATCTCTCTCCTGGTGATAATTTATCTGGATTCATGGCTAGGCACATGCTACAACCTGATTCTCTCCATTCACAACCCGCATCTTTAAAAATTTTATCTAGTCCAAGTTTTTCTGCTTGATATTTAACCAGTTGTGATCCTGGAACAACTATTGCATTTATGTTGCTTGCAACTTTATTTCCTTTGAATACCTTGCTTGCTGCAATCAAGTCTTCAATTCTTGAATTAGTACAAGATCCTATGAAAACAGTATCAAGCTTAATATCAGTAATGTTTGTATCTGCTTTAATACCCATATAGTCTAAAGCATCTTCAGTTGATTTTCTTTGAATTGGATCTTCAATATTTTTAGGATTAGGAACTTTATTACCAACTCCTGTAACCATTCCAGGGCTTGTGCCCCAGCTTACTTGAGGTGACATCTGATTTGCATCAAGCACTAAAGTTTTATCAAATTGAGCATCTTCATCAGTTCTGAGATTATCCCAGTCTTTAATCATAACTTCTATATTTTCCATATTAGGTTTATCTTTTAGGTATTCAAAAGTTATTTCATCAGGACTTATCATTCCAGCCCTTGCACCCCCTTCTATAGACATATTGCAAATTGTCATTCTTTGTTCCATAGATAATGAGGAAATAGCTTGACCCGTATATTCAATAACATGACCTGTAGCTCCAGCAGTGCCAATATTACCAATTATACTTAATATAATGTCTTTAGCAGTAACACCTTTTGGTCTGCTACCGTTAACTCTAACCTCAAATGTCTTAGGTTTTATTTGCCATAAACATTGGGTCGCTAATACATGTTCGACCTCACTTGTACCTATACCAAAAGCTAATGAACCAAATGCACCATGAGTTGAAGTATGGCTATCACCACATACAATAGTCATACCAGGTTTGGTTAGCCCTTGTTCCGGACCTATAACATGAACAATCCCCTGGTAAGGGCTAGCTAAATCAAAAAGTTTAATTCCAAATTCTTCACAATTTTTTATAAGCGTTTCTATTTGTTGAGCTGAAATAGGATCATCAATATTAGTTCTATTAAGAGTAGGAACATTATGGTCCATTGTAGCAAAGGTTAAATTTGGCCTTCTTACTTCTCTTTTTGATTCTCTCAAACCTTCAAAAGCTTGAGGAGATGTTACTTCATGAACAAGATGCAAATCAATATATAGTAAAGAAGGTTTTCCTTCTTCTTCGTGGACTAGATGTTTATCCCAGATTTTATCGAACAATGTTTTTTTTGTCATAATCGAGATATTATAATACCAATTATGATGATATTTTAAAAGTACTTAAGCCAGCAAAACTAGCTTTTTCTTTCAACATGTCTTCAATTCTCAACAGTTGATTATATTTTGCTGTTCTATCCGTTCTCGAGCAAGATCCTGTTTTTATTTGCCCTGATTTAGTTCCAACTGCTATATCAGATATTGAAGAATCCTCAGTTTCACCAGAACGATGAGATATAATATAAGAATAATTATTATTTTTTGCCATTTCTATAGTATCCAATGTTTCGGATATTGATCCGATTTGGTTAATTTTAACTAGTATACTATTAGCGGATTTTGATTCTATTCCTTTTTCTAATTTTATTTTGTTAGTTACGAAAAGATCATCTCCAACTAATTGAACCTGGCTACCGATTTTTTTTGTTATTGTCTCCCAAGATTCCCAATCGTCTTCATCAAATGGGTCTTCAATTGAAATTATGGGGAATTTAGAAACTAACTCGCTATAGATACTGACTAAATCACTAGATTCGATTAATTGACCTTCGAATTTATATTTTCCATCTAAAAAAAGTTCAGAAGAAGCCACATCTAATGCAAGAAAGATATCTTTTCCAGGCTCATATCCTGCAAGATTAATTGAATCTAGAATTAGATTTAACGCTTCTTCATTTGTTTTAAGATCAGGAGCGAAACCACCTTCATCACCAACTGCTGTCGAATAGGATTTGTCATTTAATAATTTCTTAAGACTAGAAAAAGTTTCAACACCTGCACGTAAGGAATCACTAAAGCTATTAAAACCCGCAGGTACTATCATAAATTCTTGTATATCTAATCCATTATTTGCATGCGCACCACCATTAATTATATTCATTAAAGGACAGGGTAGTATAAAATTATTATCCTTACTCAAAAATTCAAAAAGTAATTTATTTTTATATTGAGCTATACATTTAATAAAAGCTAAAGAGCAAGCCAGTACAGCATTAGCACCTAAAATTGATTTATTCTCTGAACCATCAATCTCTAAAAGTTTGTTATCAAATTCTTTAGCGTTATCATAGTTGTTGTTAATTACTTGATCTTTAATTTTAACATTAACGTTCTCTATAGCTTTCAAAACTGATTTTCCAAAGTAATTTTTATCACCATCTCTTAATTCTACTGCCTCATATTTTCCAGTAGATGCTCCAGATGGAACAGATGCACGACAAATGATTCCGTTTTCAATTGCCATGTCCACCTCAACGGTTGGCGTACCTCTTGAATCAAGGATTTGTAAAGCTTTTAAGTAAGTAATCTTTGGCATATGAATAAATATTCATATTATATTAAAGTATGATTTTTTCAACGCTTATGAAAAATTTTGAAAAAAAATGTGAATCGTATAATGTATTTTATTAATCATGGATAAAAGAATTCCAAACGCAATCAGATTTCTTTCTATGGATGCAGTTCAGAAAGCAAATTCAGGCCATCCTGGAATGCCAATGGGAATGGCTGACATAGCTTCAGTCTTATTTACGGAGTTTATTAAAATTAATCCAAAAGACCCAAAGTGGGTAAATAGAGATAGGTTTGTGTTATCTAATGGACATGGATCAATGCTTATATATTCGCTGTTATATCTCCTTGGGTATAAAGAGCCATCATTGTCAGATATTAAAAAGTTTAGAAAAGTTGGTTCAAAGACTCCAGGCCATCCTGAATATAAGCATACGATAGGTATTGAAACAACAACTGGCCCTCTTGGCCAAGGCCTTGGTAATGCCGTAGGAATGGCATTAGGAGAAAAAATTCTTAGTAATAAGTTTGGATCTGCAATGATTAACCATTATACATACGTATTTGCAGGTGATGGATGTTTGATGGAAGGAATAAGTCATGAAGCGCTCAGTCTAGCGGGCCACCTTAATTTAAATAAGATGATAGTATTTTATGATGATAATGATATTTCCATTGATGGTCCTACTTCTCTTTCATTTACAGATGATACAGAAAAAAGGATTATTTCCTATGGTTGGGAATATATAAAGATATCTGGTCATAATCATAATCAAATTAGAAAGGCAATTAAAAAAGCTCAAAAATCAAACAAACCTACTATGATTGCATGTAAAACTACAATAGGATACGGATCACCAAATAAAGCTGGTAGTCATGAATCCCATGGTGCAGCATTAGGTGAATCTGAGATTGCTTTAACAAGAAAAAAATTGAATTGGCCATATAAGCCGTTTGAAATACCTGATGATGTTCTAAATTTTTGGAGAAAATCAGGAAGAAGATCGGAAGCAAAATATAATTCTTGGAAAAGAAAATTAAAAAAATTTAAAAGAGCTAATGAATTTAGATCATTTACAACACAAAATATTACTTCAACTCTAATTAATAAAATAGTCTCAGATTTTTATAAAAAAACTTCTGATATTTCTAAAATATCAACAAGGAAAGCAAGCCAGCTTTGTCTTGATAGCATCAATACTTTTATTGATAATACAATTGGTGGGTCTGCCGATCTTACTCCTTCGAATAATACCAAATCTAAAGATTTATCTATACTTAATAAGACTAATTTTGATGGAAGATATATTCACTATGGGGTCAGGGAGCATGGAATGGCTGCGATCATGAATGGATTATCTCTTCATTCAGGTTTTATACCTTACGGAGGAACTTTTCTAGTTTTTTCTGATTATTGTAGACCCTCAATTAGATTATCCTCTATGATGGGCGCAAAAGTAATATATGTAATGACACATGATTCAATTGGTTTGGGTGAAGATGGTCCAACTCATCAGCCAGTTGAACATTTAATGTCTCTAAGACTTATACCTAAATTAAAAGTTTTCAGGCCTTGTGATTTAAATGAGACTTTAGACTGTTGGGTTAAAGCTTTAAATTATAATGGCGCATCAGTTATGGCACTTTCCAGGCAGGACTTGAAGGTAGTGAATGGCAATTCAAAGAAAAGACTAGCTTTTTTTGATAGATATAATGCCAATTTAATTTTTGGTGATTTAATAAATAGGGATATTACTTTTATAGCAACTGGAAGTGAAGTTGAAATAGCTTATGAAGCAGCAAAAATATTATATGATAAGTCAATATCGGCAACTGTTATATCCATACCATGTGTAGAAAATTTTTCTGATATGGGCATTGCTAAAATTAATAAAATTCTTGGATCTGGTAAAAAAATCTATATAGAGGCTGGCGTGTCCACTGGATGGAGATCATTCTTTGATGATACTACTGATTTTATTAGTGTCGAAACCTTTGGAGAGAGTGGTCCAAAAGATGATGTATACAATAAATTTGATATTTCAGTTAAAAGCTTGGTAAATAAAACAATCAAAGCATTAAAATAATTTACTATTGACATATTATCTTAGGTAATATACTTTTTAGCCTAATAGTTATGCCAGGAATACATGTAGGAAACAATGAAAACCTTGAAAATGCCTTAAGGCGTTTTAAGCGACAGATCGAAAAGGGTGGTGTGCTGTCAGACTATAAAAAGAAAGAATTTTTCGAAAAACCCAGTGAAATCAAGAAGAAAAAACTTTTTGCTGCAAAAAAGCGCCAAAATAAAAAAAATAAAAAATATAGATAGATCATGCCTTCCTCCAAGGAAAATATTTCTCTCGAAGACATATTAAAAAAAACATCTTTAGTAAAATACATAGAACATAATTGGCAACCTTTAAAAAAGGTTGGGTCAGAATATAAAACTCTCTGTCCATTTCATGATGATAGCAATCCCTCATTATCAGTAAATGATGAGAAAGGTGTCTACTATTGTTATTCATGTAAAGCTGGAGGAAATATAATTACATTTATAAAAGATTTCAAAAACCTTAATTCAAAAGAGGCAATTAATGAAATTGGTAGCTTTTTCAACATAAAAGTTTCAAATATTAAAATCGATTTTGAAGATAATCAAGAAAGAAAGAATTATTTAATAAATTTAAATAGCTCAGTGGCAGATTTATATAATAAATTCTTAATAAAAAAAGATGTTGCAAGTAAAGCAATTGAATATTTAAAATCTCGAGGCTTCAATCAGCAAGATATTGAAACAAATCAAATAGGCTTTGCACCTGATTCATGGGATTTTTTACCATCATTTGTTAAAAATGATAAAAATAAATTAGGTGCATTAGAGGAGCTTGGTCTAGTCAAGAAAAAGGATGAAACAGGTAAATATTATGATTTCTTCAGAAACAGGATTATATTTCCAATAAAGAATAGGCAAGGGACCATATTAGGGTTTGCAGGAAGATCAATAGACGATTCAACACCAAAGTATCTTAATTCAAAAGAATCAATCGTTTTTTCTAAGAGAAAAGTTTTATATGGAATAGATAAGTTTAATAATTTTAAAGGAACTAAGCCAAAATTTGTTTTTCTTGTTGAGGGATATACTGATGTACTTATGATGAATAAGATTGGAATATATAATACAGTTGCCTCAATGGGTACATCTTTAACGCTAGATCATGCAAGTGAAATCAAAAAGTTCTCTGATAAAATAATAATTAATTTTGATTCTGACAAAGCAGGTCTTGATGCTGCTTTTAAAAGTATAGAACCTCTTTTTGAAAATAATTTTGACGTTTATAAATTAAACTTACCTGATGGACTTGATCCATGTGACTTTATAACCTCTAGAGGAAAGGATGCTTTTTTAGATTTAGTAAAACAATCAGATTCAATTATTGACTCATTTATAGAATTTTCAAAACAGCAATATCTTGATAAAAATATAAGTTTGAACAATATAATCTTAGACTTTATATCAAAAGTATCATGTGTAAAAGATATTTTTAATAGAGATCTAATGACAAATAAATTTATTTCAGCATTCGGACTATCTAAAAATGAATTAGAAAAGAAAATAATAGAGAATCAAAACGAGAAAGATATAAACCATAGTTCAAAAGAAAAAGAACTTACGACTACAATAGATATTATCTTAAAGTTACTTTTGGAGTCAAAAGAGTTAAGAAGTTTGGAGATCATTAATTCTATTAAAAATCATGTAATTTCTAATCACACTGAAATTTTAACTTTATTAGAGGAGAATATAGATTCTGATCCATCAATTTTAATAAGTATTTCAAATGATAATCTATCAAAAAAGATTTCAGATCTTTTATTCACTAAAATAGCAATTGATAATGATATAGTCAAACAAAAGAAAATGCTCGATGATTGTTTAATAAAATTAAAGCTGGAAGATCTAAAAGAAAGAAAAAGAAGAATAAATATGAGATTGAACTATCAATCGGAGCTTAATGTAGATGAAGAAAAAAGACTTTTAAATGAGCTTCAAAAAATTATTGAAAGCGAGAAAAAGTTAAAATATTAAGTTAGAATTATTTAATGAATTTGCAGACCGAACATAATATTGATAGAGTCGTTGCCTTCCTACCAGAATTTATAAAATCTGTCCTCCCTAAAATAAAAATTGATTTTAAATATGAAAAGAACATTGAAATTAATCTATCAACTTCAAAAGTAGAACCCTCAGATGATCCAATAAAGACTTATTTGAATACAATTGCATACCATTCTCTTCTTAATAAATCAGAGGAAATGAAAGTCGCAAAAAATTTTCATGATGCAAAGCAAATTATATCAGAATATGTTTCAAATAATTTTGAAATTGCAGAATTACTTTATTCCGAACTTAGGAATGATTTTAATTTTGAAGCAAGTGAAGATGAAGATTTTACTCTTAATGAAGTTGATACAGATGAATCATCATATAAATCCACAAGAAGAGTTATGAATCTTAGAGATATTTTAAACTCAGTTGTTGAAAAGAAAGTAATCAATAAAGAGACTAAGATTAAAATTAATAAAATTATGATGCAAATTGAATTCCCCGGAGACTTCCTTCAATCAATTGTTTTATTTATGAAAAAAAATAGTTTTGATAAATTTGAAACTGATGAATTTAGAAAAGCTAAACTCTCATATCTTAGCAACAAGCAAAGACTTGTAGAATCTAATTTGCGATTAGTTGTAAGTATTGCTCGAAAATATATAAACAAGGGTTTACCTTTTTTAGATTTGATACAAGAGGGAAATATTGGGCTTATTAGAGCAGTTGAAAAATTTGAATATCAAAGAGGCTATAAATTCTCTACTTATGCAACATGGTGGATAAGGCAAGCTATTACGCGGTCACTTGCTGACCAAGCTAGAATAATTAGAATACCAGTCCATATGACTGAACAGATAACAAGAATAAATAGTGTTACAAGGAAGTTGGTTCAAAAATTAGGGCGCGAACCCTCAAACTTAGAGATTGCTCAAGAGTCTAATTTTTCAGAAGATAAGGTTGATAGTATTCAGCGAGTTACAAAAGACCCAATAGCGCTTGATGCACCTATAAATGAAGAGGAGTCCGGACAGACTCTACTTGATTCTATAAGCGATGATAATCCTAACCAACAAGATTATATTGAAACTAATGAATTAAAGAATCTTATAAACAATTCACTGCTGAAAGTTCTTAATGATAGAGAAAAAGATGTTATTAAGAAAAGGTTTGGAATAGATGAAGACCAGGCATTTACCTTAGAGGAGATTGGTAGGGAATTTAATGTAACAAGAGAGAGAATAAGGCAGATAGAGTTGAAAGCGCTCAAGAAGCTTAAGAAGGTCAGAAAATCACCAGTTTTAAATTACTTAGGTAATACAAAATATTGACAAGGTTCTTTTTTTGGATAAGATTAAGACTTCTAGGCAGCCATACTGGAGGGGGTACACCCGGATCCATTCCGAACCCGGCAGTTAAGCCCTCAGAGGCCGATGATACTTGTACCTATTGGTTCTGGGAAAGTAGGTAGCTGCCTAGTTAAATTTCTTATGTCGAATAAATTTAAAATCGCTATTTTTTCTTCTGGAAGTGGGTCAAACTTCGAAGCTATAGTTAAAGCTAAAATACCAAATGTTGAGGTTTGCTTCTTATTTTGTAATGTTGAAGATGCTTTTGTACTAGAGAGAGCAAAAAATTTAGGGATTCAAACTATTATATTATCTCACAAAGGGTATAAACTTAGAAAAGAATATGAAGAAAAAATTATTTCATTAATTAACGAATACAATTTAGATCTTATTGTACTTGCAGGTTTTAAAAGAATTTTATCTCCTTTTTTTACTGGCAAATTTCAAAATAAAATTATTAATCTTCATCCTTCATTACTACCAGCATTTACCGGTCTTCATGCCCCTAGACAAGCCTTGGAATATGGAGCTAAATTCACAGGTTGTACAGTCCATTTTGTTGATGATGGAATAGACACTGGACCAATTATTATGCAAGGATTGGTAAGCATAGATCAAGAAGATGATGAGGATTCTTTAATATCAAAAATAAATTCAAAAGAACACGAAATTCTTCCTAAGTCAATTGAATTACTATCTTTAAACAAATTTATAATTGAGGGAAGAAAAGTTTTCCTGAAAGACTAAATATCTCTTCCAATAGAATTTGCAATTATTCTGGACTTTTCAACCATCAAATTGAACTTTTTAGGTTTTAATGATTGACCACCATCACTTAATGCTATTTCAGGCTGATCATGAACTTCAACAGCAAGACCATCAGCACCTGCGGCAATTGCTGCATAAGCTATAGGCGAAACATACTGCCAGTATCCAGTCCCATGCGCAGGATCTGCTATGACAGGCAAATGCGTTTTTTCCTTCAAAACTGGAATTGCATTAATATCAAAAGTATTTCTGGTTGCTGTTTCAAAAGTCCTGATTCCTCTCTCACAGAGTGCGACTGACATATTCCCTTCTGCGAGCAAATATTCAGCACATAATAAAAATTCATTTAATGAAGTAGACATGCCTCTTTTTAGTAAAACAGGTTTTTTTGATTTACCAGCTTCTTTCAATAACGCATAATTCTGACAATTTCTAGCACCTATTTGAAGCATATCAGCATATTCGCAAATAAGATCAAGATCTTTGACGTCGAGTACTTCAGTGACAATTGGCAGCCCAACTTCATTACCTGCATTCTTAAGAAACTTTAAACCTTCTTCACCTAATCCTTGGAAAGTATAAGGAGATGTTCTTGGTTTGAACGCGCCACCTCTTAATATAGTAGCGCCACCTAATTTAACAGCCTTTGCTATATCGAAAATTTGCTTTTCACTTTCGACTGAGCATGGACCTGCAATAAGCGTGAGAGATTTTCCACCAACATTTGCATTTCCAACCTTAAAAGAAGTATCCTCATTTTTGAATTCTCTACTACCGAGCTTGTTAGGCTGCATTATAGGAACTACTGATTCTACACCGGGAAGTTGTCCTAGTAGATTCATATGCTGCTGTTTTTCTTTTTGATTTCCTACAGCACCAATAATTGTTCTAGCTTCTCCCTTTACTATTTCTGCTTTATATCCAAATTCTTTTATGGATTTTTCAATCCTACTAATTTCTTCTTCAGAAACTGTTGGCTTCAATACGACTATCATTAAATTCCTCCAAGTATTATCTATAGTATTTTATGTAAAAAAAGTTCTATATCAAATAAATTGAAATAAATTTCAATTAAATTAAGCTCTATAAATGCTAATTTCATATATTAAATGGGTGCTAATAGCATTATTTACAATTTTCTTTGCGCTTATTACAATACTTATTTCTTTAATATCTCCAAAAATTGCCGCTCTAAGTACTGTGAAACTTTGGGGCCGTTTAATATTGATTATATCTGGAGTGAAGATTAAATTAGAAGGCATCGAAAATATAAAAAACAAGCCCACCATAGTTATGTATAACCACAAGAGTTACTTTGATATTTTTTCATTTGCTTCATTTATGAAATATGATTGGCGTGCAATGATGAAAAAAGAGTTGTTAAAGATTCCTTTTTTTGGTACCGCAGTAAAAATCATGGGACATTATTTTGTAGCTCGTGATGGATCCTTTTCAGATAGAAGAGAAGTAATAAAAATTTTAAAAAAAATTAAAAATGGAAAAATTATTTTTATAGCACCAGAGGGTACTAGAAATCCTAATAAAGGGTTGCTAGATTTTAAAGATGGGGGATTTTTCATATCTTTAAAAACCAAAGTCAATATTGTTCCCATGATAATTCAAGGTGCTGATTCAATTATTAAAAAAGGTTCATGGAAAATTAATTCTGGTTTAATCAAAATTAAAATAATGCCAGAGGTTGACGTCGATAAATATAATAAGCTAGATAATTCATTAGAAGAATTGAAAAAAGATATCAGAAATATATTTGAGAGAAATATCTAGTTTTTTGTTAGATATAATGCATATATTTCCTTATTTGTATTTTTAAAATCTTTTTGAAATTTTGTTAATGGCAAAGAGTTTTTTTTATATGATTTCCATTTCTTAAATTTGGATTCATTTATTTCCTTCTTCATATATTCTAAATATTCTGAAGAGTCAGTTTTTATGATCATTTCACCGTTTCTAATGAGAATTTGAAACAGTTTATTTAGCAAATTTGATTTAATAATTCTATTTTTTATATGTCTATCTTTTGGCCATGGATCAGGATTATTTATATATATATTCTTTATATTATTTGAATAAAATATAGATTCAACAATGGGATTAATATCACCGTATATAAATTTTATATTTTTAAGCCCTATTTTATCAACTCTTTTTAACGATTTAATAATCCTTCCATATTTTATTTCAATACCAATATGTAGCTCGTTCTTATTCTTTATAGCTAATTCTGTTAAAAATTCCCCCTCTCCAGACCCTATATCTAATATAATATTTTTTTCACTATTTAGTTTAATGATTTCATCAGTCTTTGATATATCAAGATAATTTTGTTTATATTTATATATTTTTAAATTCATTTAGATATTTTATTAAAACTTTCTTAATTGTCTTTCTGCTTACTTCCACTGTATGCTTATCTTTAATTTTCATAATTGTTCCAATTTTACATGGTAAAGAAAAAGTTATTGAAGAGCCTTTATTTTTTTTATCAAGTTGCATGTAATCTAACAATAATTCAACTTGATTAATATTATAAGTAACTCTTCTAAGACCAAATTTATCCAAAATATTTATTATTTTTAAAAGATCTTCATGCTTAAGATCAAAATATTCATGTGCAAGAATCGATTCAATGGCCATACCAACCCCAATACAGTCACCGTGTGATTTTTTGTATGAATATAGTTTCTCTATTGCATGACCAATTGTATGACCAAAATTCAAAATACTTCTGAGGTCTGATTCTTTGAAATCTTTTTGAACAACTTTGATTTTAATTTCCATACATTTTTTTAAAATACTAGCTATATCTTTTTTATTATTTTCCATAAACCGAACATTAGAGCTCTCTAATTTTCTAAATAATTTTAAATCTTTTATTATTCCATACTTAATTATTTCACCTAAACCCTGCCTTATCTCTTTATCAGGCAATGTCTCAAGGAATTTTGTATTAACTACAATTTCTGTTGGGTTATAGAAAGATCCTATAAGGTTTTTACCCATATTTGAATTTATTCCAGTTTTTCCACCAATAGAACTGTCAACAATTGCCACCAATGAAGTTGGTATATGAATTAAATCCACACCTCTTAAGAGTGTAGCAGCAATAAAACCTGTTAAATCTCCAACGACTCCACCTCCCAAACCAATTAAAAGAGAATTTCTATTAAATTTGCTTCTAAGTAGTTCTTCGTCCAATCTATTTTTTACAATATGAGATTTAGATGTCTCTCCAGGTTTTATTTTTAGAACTAATAAGCCTTTTATTTTTAATATATCCTTATAAATTTTATAGAGATTATTATCAGTCAAAATTGCAACTTTATAATAGTTATTTAAATTTCTTTTTATGAATTTTTTTAGATTTACATCAAATGAAATCCTATACTTCTGATTTTTAATAGTAGTATTTACAATCATTTAATAATCTATTAAAGAATGTATGTTTTCACATTCAATATTGCTTCTCCCATTTAAATTCATCAACTCTATTACAAAACAAGCAGAGTTTATTTCGCAATCAAAATTTTTTATTAGATTTTCTAAGGCCGAAATTGTTCCACCAGTTGCTAATAAATCATCAATAATTGCAACTTTTTTCCCTGGTTTTAATGAATCTATATGCATCTGGAAACAGTCTGAGCCATATTCTAGTTCATACTCAACTTCGAATGTCTTATATGGAAGCTTTCCCTTTTTTCTGGCTAAGATTAACTCTTTGTCAAGATTGAAACAGACTGCTGACGCAAAAATAAATCCTCTTGATTCTGGTGCTACTATAGAGTCTGTATCTTCAGGAATTAATTCTGATAATTTATTAACAACAAATTTAAAAGCCGAGGTATCTTTGAGCAGCGGTGTTATATCTCTATACAATATTCCTTCTTTTGGAAAATCAGGAATAGATCTAACATAATTTTTTAATTCCATTTGTAGTATAAATATATAATTAAAACACCTATAAGGCCAATCATAATTAGATTAAATTTTTTACTTTTAGTTATCCTTTCGAAGTCATGTCCGTACTTATATCCTAGATATCCAAAAATAAAAAATCTTGATCCTCTACCTAATATAGAGCCAAAAATAAAATCAACAAAGTTTACATTTATTGCTCCAGCTGATATGCAAAAGATTTTAAATGGTAGTGGTGTGAATGCTGATGTAAGCATCATGATAAATGTTTGATTATCAATCTTCAATTTTAAACTCTCAATATCATTAATATATTTATTTATTAATTTGATATCATATTTCTGGGATAAGCTCACTATTTGATCCCCTAAATAATATGCAATACAGCCTCCAAGCACCGAGTAAAAAGTACAGAGCAGAGTAAATTTACACAATTCAGAAATCTTTTTTTTAATGCATAGAAGTGCTAAGAAAGGATCAGGCGGTATTATAAAGAATATAGATTCTGTAAAAGAAACAATACACATTGTTAAAACACCCTTTGGGCCTTTCATTATATGTAAAATTTTATCAATCATTTTCAATTTTTATATCAAATTCTTCAAATTCATAATCCGTATAATCTGTTTTCAAAGGAGTTATGGAGACATATCCAGATTTGAGCGCATCAATGTCACTCCCATTAATAGATTTATAACTTAAATCAGTACCCCCAATCCAATGATACTCATTACCACGCGGATCTTTTTTAGATAAAATCTCATGACCATATGCTCTTTGACCTTGAGAAGTAAATTTTATTCCTTTGAGGCTATCTAGTCCTCTATTTGGAAGATTAATATTTAGAAAAAAATTCTTCATGTTTCTTTTAATTATATTTTCTAATATTATTGAAAATACTTCAGCACATAATTCAAATTTAGGATTTTTTTTATTCCCTATAGAAACAGCTATGGAATTAATTCCATGGAGATACCCTTCACGTGCAGCACCAACAGTGCCAGAATAATTAATATCATCACCTACATTTGCCCCGTCATTAATTCCTGAAATAACTAAATCAAATTTTGGTTTTATTTTTTTACTGTTTATTGCAAAATTTACACAGTCTGCTGGTAATCCATCCACTGCATATATATTTTTAGAAACTTCTTTACATCTTAAGGGCCGGTTTAAACTTATTGAATGACTTGTAGTGCTTTGATTATTTTCTGGAGCAACAATAGTTATATTCCCAAATTTAGAAATAAATCTCTCTAAAATTTTTATACCTGGTGCTCTATAGCCATCATCATTTGTAATTAAAATATTCATTATTTAATCGGGGTGATTGGACTTGAACCAACGACCCCTGGTCCCCCAGACCAGTGCGCTACCAGCTGCGCCACACCCCGCTTATTATGGAGTATCTATTAAGTTTTTTATTTTCTTTCTTATATCTTTTAATTTTTCAAGGATCTCCCTTTGTCTATTTATTTTACCTGCTAATCTTAGATCAATATCATTATAATTAGATTTAATTTTGCTCTCATTCTTAAATTTATTTAAATCAAGGATTATATCTATTGCATTGTGGTGGTAGAGCTTGTGAGTATATCCTGTTGTACTTCTAAGTTGATTTTTTAAACTCTCATGGATTTTTGTCCAATATCTAATTTTAGATGATGGAACACCTGTTATTTTTTCTAATTCACCTATTTTATAGAAATATTTTTCTTTATCATCTGATATGGATATCATAAAATCAAAATAATTTATTAATATTTAACTGTCAATTAGCTTTATTTTAAAACTTTTTCTATGCATAAATGATTTTCCATATACTTTTATACCTTTAACATGCTCAGCTGTACCATAGCCAGCATTTTGAGATAATTTATAAAATGGAAAAATTCTATCATATTTTTTAATTATAAAATCTCTGATAAATTTGGCCATAATCGATGCTGCACCTATAACTTTGCATTTATTATCACCAGATATAATAGATTCTTGATATATCTCAATTCCAGGTATCTTGCTTATTCCATCAACTAATGCGGCATCGATATTTTTATTTATATTTTGAATTGATTTTTTCATTGCTAATTCTGATGCATTTTTAATATTGATGTCATCAATCTCTTTGTTCTCCACAAAGCCAAGACCAAATGTACACTCCTTTTCAATCATTTGATTAACTAAATAATTTCTCTTTTTCTCTGATAATTTTTTTGAATCTTTTATTTTTTCTAGCTCAATTGATAAAAACTTTTCATCTAGTAATACAGAGCAGGCTACAACTGGTCCAAATATCGATCCCCTACCAACTTCATCAATACCAACTATATTTTTATATTTATTAAGTAGTTTGTTTTCTTCAACTGATAATAAATTATTTAAATTTTTAATTTTAAAATTTCCTTAATTAGAGCTGATGTTAGGTTTTTGTCCAAGGTTGTTAATGGCAGCCTGATCACATTTTCACATAGCTTAAGATAGCTCATTGCAAATTTAATAGGAATAGGATTTGTTTGAATGAAGAGCAACTTATTGATTTTGCTTAATTTTTTATTTAATTCGGAACAATGTTTTAATTTACCCAAGACAAACGAATCATACATATTAGAGCAGCTCTTTGGGTCAAGATTAGATGTTACAGATATGTAACCTCTTCCACCATTCTTTAATATTGGAAGATTTAAACTATCCTCACCAGATAAAACAATAAACTTTTTGGAACAATCAGATATTATCTCCTTTACTTTTTTAATTGAACCAGATGCCTCTTTAATGCCAATTATATTTTTATTTCTTTTTTCCAGCCTTACTATTGTTTCTGTTTCAAGATTTACAACTGATCTTCCAGGAATATTATAAAGAATTATAG
The DNA here is from genome assembly GCA_913050245.1 of uncultured bacterium. Lineage (GTDB taxonomy): Bacteria > Desulfobacterota_D > UBA1144 > UBA1144 > UBA1144. The sequence goes on from CAJWZJ010000004.1 coordinate 85,967, forward strand.
GTAGCTTAGTTCTTGATGCAATCTCATTGAAATGTTTGAATAAGCCTATTTGATTTGGTTTATTATAGTATGGAACAACCTGTAAGCTTGCATCTGCACCAGCTTTTTCAGCAGCTTTTGTGAGTCTTATTGCTTCTAATGTAGAGTTAGATCCGGTACCTGCAATTACGGGAACTCTCCTTTTAGCTTCTTTTACTGTTATTTCTATAACTTTGTCATGCTCATCATGGCTAAGAGTAGGCGATTCCCCAGTAGTTCCACAAGGAACAAGTCCATGAACTCCATTTTCAATTTGACGTTTAATCAATTTTTTGAGGCTAATTTGATCCAACTTCCCTTTTTTGCTGAAGGGAGTAATTAAGGCGGTTATGCAACCATAAATTCTAGTCATAGATTTATAATACAATACTTATTCTATACTAAAAGCTCGGCAATCTGTATAGCATTAAGTGCTGCACCTTTTCTAATTTGATCACCTACTATCCAAACCGATACACAATTATTTTTACTGTAGTCTTTTCTTATTCTACCAATTATGCAATTGTCCTTATTGCTTGAATCAATTGGTGTGGGAAATTTATTCTTTTTTGGATCATCAACCAGATCAATGCCTGGAAATTTACCTATCTCTTTTTTAATTCTATTAATCTCTATATTTCCATTAAACTCAATATTCAAACTAATACTATGTGACCTAAGAACCGGAACCCTCACAGTAGTGGCAGTTAAGAGAATAGTCTTGTCATTTAATATTTTTCTTGATTCATTATTAAATTTCATTTCCTCATCGGTGTAACCATTTGGCTGGAAAGATCCAATCTTAGGTATAACATTAAAGGTTATATTTTTATCGAAAACCTTATTTTGGCTTTTTTTATTATTAAAAAATCTCTTTGTATTTCTGAGAAGCTCATCCATACCGTTATTGCCAGCACCAGAAACTGATTGAAAACTTGTTGCTACAACCCTTTTTATTTTCTTAACATTCGACATTGGCTTTATACCCATTAGTGAAATTATAGTAGTACAATTTGGGTTAGCTATAATTTTACTATTAGAGCTTTTTATTTCATTAGAATTAATTTCAGGAACTATTAGAGGTATATTCTTTTTAAGCCTAAAAGCAGAACTATTATCAATTACATAAGAACCATTCTTTGCAGCAATTGGTGCAAATTCTTTACTCACAGAAGACCCCGCTGCAAAAAAGACTAAGTCTAGACCTGATAAATTCTTTTTATTTAATTTTATAATTTTATATATTTTACTTTTAAATTTAATTTTTTTCCCTACCGATTTATTTGAAGCGAAGAGTCTAATTTCGGAAAATATGAATTTCCTTTCTTTTATAAGTTCAAGAAGTTCTTTTCCAACAGAGCCAGTAATACCAACTATTCCAATTTTCATTTTATATTATCAATTCTCCTTATATTTTCAAGCTCTTCTGTATCTACCTGAGTATTAATCCAGCTTAAGATAATATTCTCAATATTTTTTCTATCAACAGACATAATCCCCATTGTCAGTATATTCGAATCATTCCATTTTTTAGCGCATATGGCAATTTCTTCAGTATTACATAGACTTGCCCTAACTCCCCTGTATCTGTTCGCAACTATTGTAACTCCAGTACCTGTATGGCAAAAAATTATTCCTAAATTGACAACTTTATTTGCAACATCACTTGCAATTTCATTAGCAATATCAACCCAGTTTTTATTTTCATTGCCTACACTACCGTGAAGAATCACTTTGAATTTATTTCTTATTAATATGTCCTTTACTTCTTCGACAATTTTATCATTAGAGTCAGCACCTAATGCTATAACAGATTTATTAATCATATTTAAAATATTATCATATAAAAATTAATTAAAATTTAAATACTTTCCAGTTATTGAATTAGAGTTTTTTTTAATTTCCTCTGGTGTTCCTACAGCAATTATTTTCCCACCCTTATTGCCCCCACCTGGGCCTAGATCAATTACATGATCTGCTATTTTGATAATATCAAGATTATGTTCAATTATAAGAACTGTATTACCCTTATCAACTATTATATTTAAAGTCTCAATTAATTTTTTCAGATCATCAACATGGAGTCCGACAGATGGCTCATCCAGTATAAAGAGAACATCTTTTGTATTTTTAGATACAAGATATTTTGCTATTTTAATTCTCTGCGACTCGCCACCAGACAGAGTATTAGATGACTGTCCTAACTTTAAATAACCAAGCCCAACAGATTGTAATATCTCCAATAAGCTTACTATCTTTTTATTTTTGTTAAAAAAAAGTTTTGCTTCATCAATTGATAGATTTAATATTTGATTAATATTTTTTCCATTATATTTTATTTTTAATATTTCATCCTTAAACTTTTTACCCTTACAAACTTCACATTCAACTTCAACGTCAGCCAGAAACTGCATTTCAACAATTTCCTTTCCTTCGCCTTTGCAATGTTCGCATCTGCCACCATCTGTATTAAAAGAAAAACTTCCAGCTTTAAACCCCATAATTCTTGCGTCTGCAGTGGATGATATCAATTTTCTGATTTCGTCATATATCTTTAAATAACTTGCAGGATTTGATCTCGCACTTTTACCAATAGGCTCTTGATTAATCATTATAATTTCTTTGATCTTTTCCAAGCCTGTTATCTTTTTTACTTCACCCGCATTTTCAAACCCTATACCAAATGTTTTAATTGCATTACCATAGAAGCAGTCATTTATTAATGAACTTTTTCCTGAACCTGAAACGCCAGTAACTGCTGTAATTACATTTGTGGGGATTTTAAAGTCAACATTCTCCAGATTATTTTTCTTTGCGCCCTCAATTGATATATATTCGGCATGTTTTCTTCTAACTGTAGGAACTTCAATTTTCTTCATACCATAAATATATTGTGATGTGATAGAGGATTTATTTTTTTTAAGATTTTTAATTCCACCACTAAAAATAACATTACCTCCTTCTTGACCAGCCTTAGGCCCCATCTCGACTATCCAGTCAGCCTTTCTTATTATTTCTAAGTCATGCTCAATAAGTAAAATTGTATTATCAAGTTTTTTTAAGCTTTCTATTGTTTTATAAAGTTTCTCCGCATCCATTTGATGAAGGCCAACTGAAGGTTCATCCAGAACATATAGAGTATCGGTAAGTTCTGAGCCAAGTTGTTGAGCCAAATTAACTCTTTGTGCTTCTCCACCTGATAAGGATCTTGATAGCCTTCCAAGTGTGAGATACTCTAGACCAACCTGAATCATAAAATTCAATCTTGAATTGATTTGATTTAAAGGTTCAGCAACTACCTCTTTTAAATTTTTTGATATCCTTAAATTCTTTAGGAAATCTCTTAAATCTAAAATATTCAAATTACATAAATCTTTAATATTTTTATTTTTAATAAGAACATTTGATGCTAACTTTCCTATTCTGGTACCATTACATTCAACACAATCAGATGGAGATCTAAATTTAGATAATAGTATTCGGATATGCATTTTATATGATTTAGCTTCAAGTCTTTTAAAAATTCCTCTGATACCCCCATAGTCTTTATTACCATTTAAAATCAAATTGACTTCTTTTTTTCTAAAATCTTTATATGGTTTATTTATATCTAGATTATTATTTATACAAAAATTGATAAATTTTCTTTTAGCATATGAGAGAGATGGTCTTTCAAGTACTGAAATACATCCTTCATCTATTGATATATTCTTATTTTGAATAATAAGGTCAAGATCTGGTAATAATACATTGCCAAATCCCTTGCAAGTTTTACATGCTCCATCAGGACTATTAAAGGAAAATTTATTAGGAGACAGATTCTTATAAACTTTTAGACAACTCGGACAACAAAATTCTTTTCTATAGTCATTAGATATTTCTGAATTTTCTTGGTCAAATACTTTAACGGTACGAAATGAGTCAAATGCGAATTCTAGAGACTCTATAATTCTAGATTTATTTTTATTACTTATTAGAACTGAATCAAATAGTGGATATTCTTGAACTTTTTTATTGCTCCCTTCTAATAATTCGACTTTACCATTATTATAAAATTCGAAAATACCGTATTTTTTAAGATCAATCTCTTTTATTCCAAGATCATTTATTGCACATAGATGAATTTTCTTTCCTTCAAAATTACTTAATAAGTTTTCAAAAATCTGATTATTAGATAGGTGTTCGCATTTTTTTTGACAATCTGGACAATGAATTTCTCCTATTTTGCTGAATATTACCCTTAAATAGTCATATATCTCTGTCATGGTACCAACAGTCGATCTAGAATTTTTTATATTATTCCTACTTTCTATGCATATTGATGGAGGAAGACCTTCAAGGCTATCAAACTCAGGCTTATCTATTTTTTCTAAAAATTGCCTTGCATATGTCGACATAGATTCCAAATATCTTCGTCTGCTTTCAGAATGTATTGTATCTAATGCAAGAGAGGATTTTCCAGAGCCAGAAAGGCCAGTTACAACAGATAGGGAATACCATGGAATCTCAAGATCAATATTTTTTAGATTATTGCTAGTTGCGCCTCTTAAAATAATTTTTTTCATTTTAATTTATATTAACCATATTTTTTCATAGCTTGAATTTTTTTAACAATAGAGTAATTTAAGTTTACGCTATGAATTCTTATAAAAAACAAGATCCTGAAGTTTATTCAATTATAAAAGACGAAATACTACGTCAAGAAAATGAGTTGCAAATGATTGCCTCAGAGAATTATGCCAGTAGGGCTGTAATGGATGCTGTAGGTTCGGTTCTTACAAATAAATATGCTGAAGGATACCCAAACAAAAGATACTATGGTGGGTGTGAACATGTTGATAAAGCTGAAGAACTTGCAATAGAGCGCGCAAAAGAACTTTTTGGTGCTGAGTCAGTTAATGTCCAACCACATTCAGGTGCCCAAGCTAATATGGCAGTTTTCTTAGGATTTCTTCAGCCTGGCGATACAGTTTTAGGTATGAGTTTAGACCATGGTGGACATTTATCTCATGGATCGAAAGTAAATTTTTCTGGAAGGATTTACAATTCTGTTTTTTATGGTGTCAAGGAAGATACATTTCTTATTGATTATGAACAGGTTGAACAAATGGCAATGGAGCATAAGCCCAAATTGATTATTGCTGGATGGAGTTCATATCCTAGAGATTTAGATTATAAAAAGTTTAGAGAAATTGCAGACAAATCTGGATCTTTACTACTCGCTGATATAGCACATCCTTCAGGCTTAATAGCAGCCGGTCTTTATTCAAATCCCATACCATATTGTGATTTTGTAACCTCAACGACTCATAAAACACTTAGAGGCCCTAGAGGTGGAATTATAATGATGAAAGAGGAGCATTCTAAAATAATAAACAGTAGAGTTTTTCCTGGTACTCAAGGTGGACCTTTGATGAATTCCATTGTTGCTAAGGCTGTTGCATTTAAAGAAGCACTAAGTGATTCTTTCAAAGAATATCAGAAACAAGTCCTCTCTAACTCTAGACTTCTTGCACAAATTTTAATGGATGACGGTTTTAATTGTATAACCGGAGGAACAGATACACATCTAGTATTATTAGACTTAAGAGAATCTGGAGTTACCGGAAAAGATGCTGAGAGAGCGCTCTCTGAAGCTGGTATCACAACTAATAAGAACGCAATACCTTTTGACCCCCAGCCTCCAGCTATAGCTTCTGGTGTTAGAATCGGAACTCCTGGAGTTACAACAAGAGGCATGAAGGAAGATGAAATAAAAATTATTGGTCGCTTAATCATTAAGGCAGTAAGGAATAATGATAATCCGGAAGTATTAAACTCTTGTAGAAAAGAGGTAAATAATCTTTGCTCTAAATTCCCTATTTATACTGATTTAATTTCATAATCTTGCTTCTTTTTTACTATATCTATATGATAATATGAAATATGTTCTGTGATGATGAAAAGTGTAAAGGTCGTGATGTTGGATCTAGAGTTATAGATTCACGCCAAAGTGCCGATAAATTATCTATAAGAAGAAGAAGAGAATGTTCTGAATGTGGAAAAAGGTTCACAACTCACGAAAGACTCGAAGAATTTGAACTTATTGTTATCAAGAAAGATGGTTCTACTCAAGCTTATGATAAATCTAAAATAGTTTCTGGAATGCTTAGAGCTTGTGAAAAAAGACCTGTAAGCATAAATCAAATTGAGAATATTGTTTTTCTAATTGAAAAAAAATTAATTGATACTGGAAAGAGAGAAGTTAATACAACAGATATTGGAGACTCTGTTATTAGGCATTTATATGAAATTGATCAGGTTGCATATATTAGGTTCGCTTCAGTCTATAGGTCATTTGATGATTTAAATGAATTTTTGAGTGAATTAAATAATATTTTAAAAAAGTAAAAAATGTTAATAGATACGCATTCTCATATTGATAAAGAAGAAGATATTGAGGGATTATTAATTGAATGTGAAAAAAATCTAGTCACAGAAATAATAGCTATATCAACTGATCTAGAAAGTTCAGAAAAAAATATTAATTTATCATCAAAATATCAGAATATATTTTGTGCGGTAGGATATCATCCAGGTAATATCAAAAAAAACGATTTAGACAAACTTGATCAAATCGAGAACTTTGGTGCTAATGATTCATGTAAGGCGATTGGTGAAATTGGAATTGATTATTTTTATGAAGGATATGATAAAGATTTACAGTTTGAATTTTTTGATAAACAAATATCTATGGCTGAACGATTAAATAAGCCTTTTGTTATACATTGCCGTGATGCATATAACGATGTTATAAATTTTTTAAAAACTAAAAAATTAAATACTAAGTTTGTTTTCCATTGTTTTACTGAAGATTATGAAACAGCAAAAAGAATTTTAAACATTGGCGGTCTCTTGTCATTTACTGGCATTCTAACTTTCAAAAAGTCTCATGATTTAAGGGAATTGGTAAAGAAAATACCTTCAGATTCTTTTATGATAGAGACTGATTCACCCTATTTATCCCCCGAACCAAAAAGAGGTAAAAAGAACAATTCATCTAATTTAATTTATATAGCAGAATGTGTTTCAAGAATATTAAATATTCCTTTAGAGCAAATAGCAAAACAAATTAGATCAAATTCTGTTAAATTTTTTAATATATGAAATGTAAACCAATAGCATTAACTCTTGGGGACTATAATGGAATAGGGCCCAAATGTATAGAGCTTGCTTTGAAAAATATAAGTCTTAAGAATAAAAAATTTTATATTATTGGTGATAGAGATATTTTTAATAAATTAAATTTTCCAAAAAGTACAAGTATAGAACTTATTGATGTTAAAAATAAAATATCTTTTAATCCTGGAAAGCCAACAAAGATGTCAGGAAAGGCATCACTAAATTACATAGATGAGGCTATTAGATTGATAAATAATAAAAAAATATCAGGATTAGTCACTGGGCCAATTAGTAAGGAAGCTATACAAAAAGCAGGATCACTTTTTAAGGGGCATACAGATTTACTAGAAAGTAAATTTCATTCAGAAAATGTAATAATGGCATTCTGGTCAAAAAAAATTAAAGTTTCTTTATCCACAATACATGTTCCTTTGGTTGAAGTTGTAGATCATTTAGATTCTAAAAAGTTATTTAATCAATTACAATCAATTGATAAAAATTTTTCAAAACTGCTGAAGAAAAAACCTAAAATTGCCTTATGTGCTATTAACCCACATTCTTCAGAGAACGGCGCTATAGGAAACCATGATATGAAAATTACTTACCCAGCAATTAAAATGGCCAGAAATAAAGGGATTGATGTTCATGGCCCGTTCCCTGCTGATACATTATTTATTAAGAAAAATATTCAAGCTTTTGATTTATTCCATGCAATATATCATGATCAAGGATTGATACCATTTAAGATGCTTTCGTTCGATACAGGCGTTAACTTCACTTTAAATCTTCCTTTTATAAGAACTTCTCCAGATCATGGCACTGCATTTGATATAGCATGGAAAAAGAAACCAAACAGTAAAAGCATGGTAGAAGCAATCAGACTAGCATTAAAATTACAGATTTAGATATTTACTTTCCTAGGTTTGCCTGCTGCTTCCTGCTCCCCAACGATTCCCTCTCTTTCCATCATTTCAATTATGTTGGCTGCTCGATTATAGCCGATCTTTAATCTCCTTTGAACCATTGATATCGATGCTTGTTTTGTTTGGGTCACTATTTCCAAGGCTTGTTCATATAATGGGTCCTTACTAATATTTATATCTTCGGTATCAAATGATTCATCAGGTATTTTAGTAATCTCTTCATTATATTCAGGAGGACTTTGATCTTTAAGATGTGTAGAAATATTTTCTCTTTCTCCATCAGAAATTATTGATCCTTGAATTCTAATAAGATTATTTGGTGGTTGGAGTAACAACATATCACCTTTACCTAGCAATTCTTCAGCGCCAGACGAATCTAAAATTATTCTCGAATCCGTTTTTGAGGATACTGCAAACGAGATTCTAGCAGGAAAATTTGCTTTTATTAAACCCGCCACAACATCAGCTGAAGGTCTCTGGCTTGCAACAATTAAGTGAATACCAGCAGCTCTAGCCATTTGAGAGAGTCTAGTGATTGATTCTTTAATTTCGTTTGGAGCAACAAACATTAAATCAGCAAGTTCATCAATAATAATTACTATATAGGGTAATAAATCAGAATCTGTATTATAATCTGAACTCTTTTGAACCTTAGAGTTATATGAATCGATATCCCTTACTCCTATGTCAGATAGGAGTTTGTATCTAGTTTCCATTTCACGCACAGCCCATTTCAAAGCAGCTGCAGATTTTTTTGGGTCTGTTACAACAGGATGGAGCAAGTGTGGAACATCCTCATACCCTGACAACTCGAGCATTTTAGGATCAATCATAATGAATCTTAATTCTTTTGGTGATGCTTTGTACAACATGCTGGTTATAATGCTATGCAAAAAAACACTTTTTCCTGACCCTGTTGTACCGGCAATCATTAAGTGTGGTGCTTTTTTTAGGTCCATAAACATTGGCGCACCTGAAATATCTTTACCCAAAGATAGGAAGATTGGGCTTGAATCATTTTTGAATTTTTCTTTAGAAAGCAATTCCTTCAGGAAGACCGTTTCTCTATTATCATTTGGAACTTCAATTCCTACTACATCTTTACCTGGAATTGGGGCAATTATTCTTACTCTTGTAGCCTTCAAGGCCATTGCCAAATCATTAGAAAGTGAAGCAATCTTGTTTATTTTTGTTCCAGCCTCTGGCTTATATTCATACATTGTAATAACAGGACCGGGTTTGATTTCTGTTATTTTTCCTTCTATCCCAAAGTTTAGTAATTTTTCTTCTATACCTTTCGCTTTTTCTATTGCAATATTTTTATCATAAGGAACTTTTGGTTCTACAGGCTCATCTAATAAATTGAGTCCAGGCAAAATAAAATCATCATATTTTTTCTTATTATTATCCTTAATAATTTTTTTAGTATTAGTTTTATCCAAAGGCTCAGAAACTAGAGCTTCTGCTTCTGAAACCTTAATATTGTCCTTCTCAATATTAATTTTTATTTCTTCATTTTGATTAATTTTCTCCTTCTTATTATCGCTTACTCTTTCTTTCTTATTAAAAGTTTTAATTATTTTTATAACGTTAGTGAAGAAATTATTTTTAAGTTGTAAAATAGAGAAGACGGAAATAAATAAATAAAATATAGTAGTGCCAATGCTACCTGCCAAAATTTTTATTAAAAATTCTGATAACTTAAAAGGAATCAATCCAATTATTTGATAATTATTGAAAAGATTTACATATTCTCTGAAAAGATATATCAACCCACCAGTAGATATCGATAGAATAAAAATGAAAAAGAATCTTTTACCTAAACCTTTATCAATTTTATGTGTAAAAAAATTTAGCAATTTTTTTATTGAATATATAGATATAATTAATCCAGAAATACCAAAAAAATAATAAAATTTAGTTGATATATATGAACCATAAACTCCAAGTATTACTTTCTTATCTGATACATTAAAGACTTCGGCTATTATACCAATACTAATTATAAGAAAGGTTAAAAGCGCTAATATAACCAATATATATATTGGAACCATTCCAAAAAATTTAGTGAACTTATCTTTTAACTTCAACATCTAGTTTTAGTATGAAAATAGCGAAGACTAAAAAATATGTCAACTTTTAATTTTGTTAATATTTTTTTTAAAGTAGAATAAGGAAAAATGCTCTATAATCTTTTAAAGCCTTTAATTTGGCAGATTAATCCTGAAACTGCACATAATTTTGTAATTAATTTATTGAAAACTAACTTGTTAAATATTATTAAGTCTAAAAATCCAAATCCAATTCTAAAAACAAACCTTGCAAACATGGTTCTGCCATCACCTTTAGGACTCGCTGCAGGCTTTGATAAAAATTTTGAAGTTTTTGATAAAATGTTTAATTTAGGTTTCGGATTTGTTGAGTCAGGCACCGTTACACCACACCCTCAGGTAGGAAATGCCAAGCCTAGAATTTTTCGACTCATTGAGGATGAGGCTCTAATTAATAGACTCGGATTCAATAATGATGGTTTAGTAAAGATCAAAGAGAACATATTGGACAAGTTTGATAGGTTCGCTTTAAATAAGCTAGGTGCAAATATAGGTCCAAATAAAAACTCAAAAAATAGAATTGAAGACTACATTATATGCTATAAATCCTTAGCTAAGATCTCTGATTACATAACTATCAATATATCATCGCCTAATACACCTGGTCTCAGAAATTTTGAAACTTCAGAGATTGATGAACTACTAACAGAAATAAATAAATCCAGGATTAATGAAAATTCTATTTTTGTTAAGCTATCTCCAGATATTAGCAATAAAGACTTAGAAATTTCATTGCAAAAAATAGTTCAATATGGAATGAATGGTGTGATTCTTACAAATACAACTTTAGCCAGACCAAATTTTATAAAATCCAATTTCTTAAGTGAAAAAGGAGGCTTATCTGGAAAACCACTTCTCGATAGATCAAAGGAGTGTATATCAATTGCGTATAAACTAATTGGGCGAGATATTCCAATAATCGGTGTTGGTGGAATATCATGTCTCGATGATGTCTTATCATACCTAAATGCAGGTGCAAGCGCTGTTCAGCTATATACAGGATTAATTTACAAGGGCCCAAAAATTGCTAGCAATATAAATGATGAGTTGGCAAAATATCTAATTTCTAATAAAATCAGTAATATTTCCGAATTAGTAGGAATTAATCATTAATCTTTCTGCATTATCAATATTAAAAATTTTTCCATTAATTTTTTTGTCTTTCAGTATGTAGTCTATAAATTTAAGAATGGAAGAAATTCCATCTTTAGATCTATAATTTGTCTTATAAATATTATTAATTTTTTTGTCACTTGGCTTCATAATTGGCCCTAGGTTCAAGGAATTGACTCGTACTTTATTATTAAAATTTTTTGACATAGTTTTTGTAAGAATATTTAAGCCAGATTTTGAAATAGTATATCCTGTAAATTTATGCCAAGGATTATTTAAAGATAACGAATCGCCAATATTAATTATATTACCACCGCAATTTTTTTTCATATGTTCACCTAAATATTTTGTAAGAAGCATTGGGGATATTAAATTTATATTCATATTTTTAACAAGAAGTCTTTCATCTATTTCATCCTCCTCAAAAATGGAGGCATTGTTTATAAGCAACTCTATTGATCCATATTTCTTAATGCATCTTTGAGAAAAATTTCTAATCTTTGTTGTATCATTGAAGTCATACTTTATTGTTTTACAATCTAGCCCGAGATCTTTAAGATTTTCACTTAAATCTTTGGCCTCATTAAAACTATTATTATAATGAATGAGCAGTTTATATTTTTTCGAGAGGTGTAGGCTGATTTCCCTTCCTATCCTTTTTGAGCCACCAGTAATTAATGCTACTTTTTTATTCATAAATTTTTGTTTCAATTTCTATAAACTCATCTTTAATCTCATCAATTTCCCAAGTTATTAAATTCTTGAATTTATTTTCATAAATAGAGTAAATCATATAAGCCATTTCCGGCCATGCATAAAGCTTATCAGTTTCTGATGCAATAGCTGGGTGACTTGGATGAGAATGATAAATACCTATAATAGATAAACCCAAATCTTTTGCAATCTTTTCACCTTGCATATAATCTTTGGGGTTTAGTTCATATCTATCAGCTGCTCTTGCTTTATTTAAATTTTCACAATCATAAAAGTCTTTGATTATATATTTATTATTATTTTTTGTTCCAATTAAAACTCCACAAACTTCATATGGAAAACCTTTCTCACAAATTCTCATAATTTTATCATTAATACTCTTAGAGATCTCTACCACCAAACACCTCCACTTAAATACCTATATCCACCATCCGGAATTACACAAACGATAGATGCCATATCAACTTTTTTTAACTCCTCCAGCGCAGCTAAAACGACTGCCCCTCCAGAATGACCAACAAACATTCCTTCAAGTTTCACTAAATCTTCCATTACTTCATAAGATTTTTCTGTATTTGCCCAATAGGTTTCGTCAATTATTTGATCACTATATATGCCAGGGACAATAGAAGTCGGAATGTGCTTCAAACCTTCAAGCCCATGTAAGGAATTATCTGGCTGTACAGCTATGACTTTTATTTTTTCATTTTTTTCTTTAAGGTATTTTGATGACCCCATGACTGTTCCACTAGTTCCAATACCTGCAATAAAATGAGTAATTTTGCCATCTAATTGATCCCAAATCTCTGGACCTGTTGTGGAATAATGTGCCAAGGGATTTGCAGGATTATTATATTGATCAGGCATAAAATATTTATCTGAAAAATTTTTTGCTAATTTTCTTGCCTCAATTATTGCTCCATCTGACCCCTCGAAAGGACTTGAATATATTATTTTTGCGCCATAAGCTTCAAGAGTTTTTTTTCTTTCTATATTTATATTTTCTGGTGTAACTAGTTCTACTTTAAATCCTAATGCTGAACCAATCATTGCATAAGCAATAGCCGTATTGCCAGATGATGAATCCATAATAGTTTTTTTTGAAGTTAGTTGCTTATCTTCTATGCCACTCTGAATCATTGATAAAGCGGCACGATCTTTTATAGAGCCACCAGGATTAAACCACTCAGCTTTTATAAAAATTTGTTTATCTGTGGATAGACCTTCAAATCCAGATAATCTAATCATTGGAGTTTCACCGATTAAATCTACTATTGAGTTTATATTTGAAAGCTGATTTTTAATTTTACTCATCAAAGTTAATTTAACACATTCTTATTAATGTATTAATTACTGTAGAAATTAATAACAGATTTAAATAATTTTAAGCCATCAGTATTACCAAATATTTTTTCACTTGCACGCTCGGGATGCGGCATCATTCCAATTACATTCTTTGATTTATTGGTAATACCTGCAATGTTAAGCATGGAACCGTTTGGATTTATATTACTATTTAAGTCTCCATTTGAATCGGAATAAGAAAAAATTATCTGGTTATTCTTTTTCATTTTGTTAATTGTGATCTTATCGGCATAAAAGTTTCCCTCAGCATGTGCTATTGGAATTTTTATTATCTCATTATTTTCATATAAATTTGAAAATCTACTATCATTATTAACTTTCAAATTCACATCTTTACAAATAAATCTTAAAGATTTATTTCTTAGCAATGTTCCAGGCAGCAACTTTAATTCAGTTAGTATCTGAAATCCATTACATATACCAATTATTGAACCACCATTAAGCGAAAATTGCTTTAATTTTTTAGCAATCTTACTTTGTGATGCAATGGATCCTGTTCTTAAATAGTCACCATATGAAAAACCACCTGGTACTACAATACAATCGACCCCAGATATAGAACTACTATCATGCCATATATATTTACATTTCTGTTTCAAGATTTTTGTCAAAACATGAAAGCAATCACGTTCACAATTCGATCCAGGAAAATTCAATACAGCAAAATTAATTTTTTTCATCATAAATTTCAAAACTATATTCTTCAATAACTTCATTGACTAAAAGTTTTTGACATAAATCTTTAACTATTTCTTTACATTTTCTTTTATTGCTAGCCCTAACTGTAAAAGTTATTTTTTTTCCTACTCTGAATCCAGAAGCAGAGGGATTTGAGGAGTTCTTCAAAGAATTTTCAATTGCCTCGCCCTGGGGGTCTAAAACGCTTGGAATGGGCATTATATTTAAATTAATTTTATAACTAGGCATTATTTTTTAAAAAACTTTATTAAATTATTAAGCTCCTCCAAGCTATTAAATTTTATCTCAACTTTACCCGATTTTGAACCACCTTTTATATTTACTGTAAGGCCTATTTTATTTTCTAGATCATTTCTAATGCCATCCAGATATATGTCATTTTGATTAGAATTTCTTTTAAAATTCTCTTTCTTACTTTTTCTTGCTAGTTTTTCGACCTCTCTGACACTTAAACCATCAGAAATAATATTTTGTGAAATTTCTATAATTTTTGATTCATCTTCAAAGGACAAAAGCGCTATCGCATGTCCCCTTGTTAGTTTATTATCTATTATCAAATCAATTACTTGATTGGGAAGTTCTAAGATTCTTAAAGTGTTAATTATACTTGCTCTTTTTTTACCAGTTATTTTTAAGATTTGATCATTGCTAAAATTATAGTCATTAATTAATTTCTTAATAGCTTTTGCAGTTTCAATAGGATTTAAATCTTCTCTTTGAATATTTTCAACTAAAGCTAGTTCAAAAGTATTTTGATCATCAGAAGAAAGTATATTGACTGGAACCTTCTTCAATCCTATTACTTGAGATGCTCTCCACCTTCGTTCACCAGCAACAATTATGTACTTTCCATCTTTATTATCTATTACGGAAATTGGTTGAATTAGACCGTGTTCTTTTATTGAGTCTGCCAAATCATTTATTAGATCAACATCAAAATTCTTTCTTGGTTGATTGGGATTTGGCATTAAATCTGTAATAAATAATTCACTATTGTCAATTTTACTTAATGGATCAGGTTTATTATTTGACCTTATTAATGAATCAAGACCTTTACCTAGAGATTTTTTCAACGTAATCTCCTCCGTTTTTAGATATTAATTCTTTTGAAAGTTCCATATAAGACTTTGATCCTAAACAAAATCTATCATAATCAAATATGCATTTACCAAAACTAGGGCTTTCTGCGAGCTTAACATTTTTTGGTATTATAGTTTTCAATACTTCTTCTCCAAAATAATTTTTTACTTCATTAACAACTGTTTTACAAATATTATTTCTTGAATCGAACATCGTAAGAAGAAACCCTTCAATTTGTAAATTGTTATTTATTCTTTCTTTAACCAAATTAATAGTCTTATTAAGTTGAGCTAATCCTTCCATAGCATAAAATTCACATTGTATTGGCACTAATATGGTATTCGATGCTGATAGTGCATTGATTGACAATAAACTTAATGAAGGAGGACAGTCAATTATAATAAAATCAAAATTATAAACATCCTGGGACTCTATATTTTTCTTTAAAATATTTTCTCTATCATCTAAATCATAAAGTTCAATATCCGCTCCTGAAAGTTCAGCTGTAGCAGGAGACAAATAGATTTTCTTATTATCACCTATTTCAATTTTTTTGATTATATCGCTAATGTCTTTGTTTGCTGAAAGTAAATCGTAAGTTGTAAAATTCAAGGAATTCTTGTCTATCCCTAATCCACTAGAAGCATTTCCTTGAGGATCTAAATCTATTATTAAAACTTTTTTGCCTAGCAAGCTTAATCCTGCACTGAGATTTACCACAGTAGTGGTTTTGCCAACACCACCTTTTTGATTTATAACTGCAATAATTTTTGGCATTTTTAGTATTATATAATTAAAATTCAGCTTTATAAAAATATATTTTGTAAGTTTCTTGACAATTAACTAGTTTAATATACATTAATAAGCTCCACGTTTTCGTGGGTGATATTTGAAAATTTATTAGAAGATACGTGTGAGTTTTTCGAGCCAATTAAATTAAACAAAATCTTTTTTATATGAAGAGTTTGATCCTGGCTCAGAGTGAACGTTGGCGGCACGCCTAACACATGCAAGTCGAGCGAAGTAGCTTGCTACTTAGCGGCGAACGGGTGAGTAATGCTTGGATAATCTGCCTTTAGGTCTGGGACAACCACAGGAAACTGTGGCTAATACCGGATATGACCACATTTACCAAGGTTTATGTGGTAAAAGATTTATCGCCTTTAGATGAGTCCAAGTCGCATCAGGTTGTTGGTAGGGTAATGGCCTACCAAGCCTATGACGCGTAGCAGGTCTTAGCGGATGATCTGCCACATGGGGACTGAGATACGGCCCTGACTCCTACGGGAGGCAGCAGTGAGGAATATTGGGCAATGGACGCAAGTCTGACCCAGCGATGCCGCGTGAAGG
>CAJWZJ010000005.1 GCA_913050245.1 uncultured bacterium
TGGAGGGCTGGCAGAATTGGCAATGCACCGGTCTTGAAAACCGGCGTCCTCACGGACTTCAGGGTTCGAGTCCCTGGCCCTCCGATTTATTATGAGCTTTTATATTGTTTCAACTCCTATTGGAAATCTGAAGGATTTAACTTACAGAGCTGCACAAACCCTTCAAAATTGTGATTTAATAATATGTGAAAAAAAATCTAAAGCGCTCAAGCTAGTTAGTCATCTAGGTATCAAAGGAGTGAAATTAATACCATATCATGACTCAAAAGTTGAAAGAATACTGCCAATAGTTATAGAGCATATTAATAATTCAAAAAATATTTCACTAATATGTGATGCAGGAACACCTTTGATATCAGATCCAGGCTCATTATTAATAAAAAGATTGATTAATGAAGGAATTGAACCTGTCCCCATACCAGGGCCTTCATCATCAATAAGTGCTTTAATCCTTAGTGGCTTCAATACAAGCAAATTTATATTTTATGGCTTCTTACCAAAATCTTCCGATAAAATAAAAAAAGAGATTGATAAAATTATTTCTCATAGTCATCCTGTAATCTTTTATACTAGCAAAACAGATTTAAAAAAGATTTTTGAATTATATAAAGATACATATGAAAAGATTTTATTTTCTTTATCAAAAGAATTAACAAAAAAGTATGAGAAAACCATAAGAGGAACTTTGAATAATGATAATTCAAAAATATTAAATTCTTTTTATAATAAAGGTGAATTTGTACTTATATTACATAAAGCTGAAAATTCATCATCATTTTCTGAGCTTGAAATAAAAAAGAGAGTCAAAAATCTAAAAGCAAAGTTAGATTCTAAGAAAAGTGTTGCAGAAATTATCCAAAATGAGTTTAAAATAAAAAAGAATCTTTCTTATAAACTTACTTTAAAATTTTGGTAATTCTTTGGTAAAATTTATTTCTTTTTCTAGTAAAGATGCCATTTTAAGCAAATTAACTTCATCTAATCTATTACCTGTTAATTGAATACCTATTGGTAAGTTTTGATTACTTAAACCTAATGGAATTGAAATTGAAGGAAGTTGAGCAAGATTAGCAGGTATGGTAAGAATATCAGATAAATACATTTTTAATGGGTCATTCTTCTTTTCTCCTAATTTAAAAGGTAATTCAGGACAAGTTGGTGTTAGAATAGAATTCACGTTTGAAAAAGCATTTTTAAAATCATTTGAGATTAGTTGTTTTACTTTTATAGCTTTTAAATAATAAGCATCATAATATCCCGAAGATAAAGAATATGTCCCTAACATAATTCTTCTTTTTACTTCCTCGCCAAATCCTTTTGATCTATTGTTAATATATGATTCAATCAAATCGCCATTTTCCGATTCCTCAGAGAATCCATACCTTATCCCATCAAATCTGGAAAGATTAGAGCTAGCCTCACTTGGCGCAATGATATAATATGTTGCAACTGCATATTTAGCATATGGTAAATCTATATCTATTACCTTAGCTCCAAGTTTTTTTAAATTTTTAATTAATTCATCAAATTTATATTTAATTTCATCATCTAAACCAATCTCTAATAGTTTACTAGGTACTCCAAAAGTAAAATCGCTAAAAGAGTATGTATCATTAATCAATGAATTGTATGAATTTGTTGGCTTTAAATTTAGAGAGGTTGAATCTCGAGAGTCAAAACCTGTAACCGAATCAAGAATAATAGCAGCATCATTGACACTATTAGCTAGAGGTCCAGCCTGGTCTAATGATGATGAAAAAGCAATCATGCCAAACCTACTAACTCTTCCATATGTTGGTTTTAGACCTACAATTCCACAAAAAGAAGCAGGCTGTCTTATTGAACCACCGGTATCAGTACCCAGAGAAGCACAGCTGAATCCAGCAGAAACAGAAGCAGCAGAGCCGCCACTTGATCCACCTGGAACCCTTGAAATATCCCAAGGATTCATTGTTGGGCCAAAAAAAGATGTTTCTGTTGATGACCCCATAGCAAACTCATCCATATTATTTTTTCCTAACAAAAGAATATTTCTTTTGCTTAATTTTTCATAAACACATGAATCATAATTCGAAACATAATTTTTTAACATTTTAGAACTACATGTACATTTTTCATCTTTTACCAAAAAAATATCTTTAAGTGAAATAGGCACACCAAAAAGAAAATTGTTTTCATTTTTATGTAAAATTTTATCAAGCTCTTTGGCATGTTTCACAACTTTGTCATCAAAAACTTCTGTATATGAATTAATCTTAGTATCAAGATTTTTAATTTTCGATAAATATTCTTGAATTAATTCACTAGGTGAAAAATCTTTTTTTGAGTATCCTTTATGAATATCTTCAATGGTTCTCTTCATCAATTTCCTACTCGCTCTCAATCACTTTCTTAACTGCAAAAAACTTTCCTTCTTTATTTGGAGCATTTAATAAAACTTCATCATTTGATAATTTATCAATTGTGGTATCGTCTCTGACAGCATAATCTTTTTGAATTGTATCTTGTGTTTTTTCTGAATTCGTATCTACAGAGCTTAATAAATCAATATATTCTAGTATGTCTTTAAAATTTTTTACAAAAATATCAATATCAGACTCATCAATTTTAAGTCTTGAAAGTTTTGAAATTTTATTAACTAGTTCTCTATCAGAGGACATAATTCAACCTTTATCAACTTTATGAATAATAAAATCTAACACATTTTTTTCTAATTTTGTTCCATTTGCACGATTTATTTCCTGAATACATGTTGGACTTGTAATATTTATTTCCGTAAGTAAACCTCCTACAACATCTATTCCTGCGAGATATATATTATTATCAATTAGAAAATTCTTAATTTCTGAACATATTAATAAGTCTTGAGAATTTATGTTTGTTTTATGTGGTGTACCGCCAGAATGAAAATTACATATAAAGTCACCATCTTTTGGCATTCGCAAAATGGCTCCTATAGGTGCTCCATTTAAAATTATTATTCTTTTATCCCCTTCAATAACTTTATCTATAAATTCTTGCAAGATATAATTTTCATCTGGATTAAGTTTAAGAGTGCTAATATTTTGACCGTTAAATTTTATCACTCCCTGTCCTCCACATAAATTTAAAGGCTTTATAACAATTCCACTCTTGAATGAACTAGCCCAATCCTCGATTGTATCCAAATCGTCCCCTTTACATACTATCGAGTTTGGAATAATGTTTTCAAATCTCAATGTTGATAACTTTTCATTGTATGATCTAAGTGCAGTAGGATCATTTACAACCAAGACCTGATCCTTAACCATATCAAGCAAGTAAGTTGATTTTATATAGTCATCATCAACAGGGGGGTCCTTTCTCATAAAAATTACATCAAAATAATCAAGATCCACGTTATTAATATTTTCAAGAATTTTACATACATTATTATTTGTACCTACTCTTTCTGGAATAATCATTTCAACTTTCGAAAGTTTTTTAATGTTTGCCTTATTATCTTTTATTGTTAAATCATTTTGCAATGCATAATAAATTTCATGGCCTCTTGATTCAGCCTCGAGCATAAGAATATATGTTGTATCTTTTAAAGGAATGATATTTTCAATAGGATCCATTATGAACAAAAATTTTATAGTCGACATAGATTGAGGTTGAACATTTTCTTTATCCATCACAACATCTCATAAAATTTATAGAAGTATTTATATGAATCATGTGGCCCTGGTGAAGCTTCTGGGTGATATTGAACTGAGAAGCACTTTAATTTTTTGGACTCTATACCTTCAACTGTTTTATCGTTCAAATTGATATGAGTTATTGTAACATCCTCTATATTGTTATCTTTAACTGCAAATCCATGATTTTGACTAGTTATTTCAACTTTACCATCAATCATATCCATGACTGGATGATTGGCGCCTCTATGGCCAAATTTTAATTTAAAAGTATCAAATCCAAGAGCCAAAGATAAAATTTGGTGCCCTAAGCATATCCCAAATATAGGTTTAAATCCTAATATTTTTTTTACATTCTCTATAGCATACTTTGAAGCAGCGGGGTCTCCTGGACCATTAGATAAAAGTATTCCATCTGGATTAAGATTTTTTATAAAATCTGATGACGTATCACATGGACCAACAACCAAATTGAGTCCAAACTTTTTATTTAGAATTTTAAGTATATTCTCCTTGCATCCATAATCATAAACAAAAACTAATTTATCCTTACCAGCTATTTCATATGTCTCTTTGCAAGTTACATTATGTGTGAGATCACTACCCTTCATGCTAGGAGTATTATTAATTTTTTCATCTAGATAAGATTTATCAACAATTTTATTAGTAATTATACATCTTTGAGACCCATGATTTCTAATTAATTTTGTGAGCTTTCTGGTATCAATATTATGAATACCAACAATCTTATTTTTTTTCAGGTAAGCATCTAGGGATAAATCAGATTCAAAATTAGATGGATAATTACAAAATTCTCTGGCTATAAGTCCATTTGCATAACTTCTTTTTGACTCAATATCATTTATATTGGTGCCATAGTTTCCTATATGTGGATAAGTCATTAAAACTATTTGAGAATTATAAGATGGATCAGTAATTATTTCTTGATACCCAGTCATTGAAGTATTGAAAACTATCTCGCCTGTTGTTTCGCCTTCAAAACCAAAGGGTTTTCCTTCAAATAAGGCTCCATTTTCAAGATATAGTATAGATTTATTACTCATTTTAAATTAATTTATTAACAATTTGTGAAACAATTATAACAGATTAAAATAGACTATGGCTTTAAAACAATTAAGTAAATTTTTAAGAAACATTGAAACGGACATATTCAAGCTAAATTATTACCCATCCAGTGATTTAAAGTCCTACCATTTGAAATATTGGCTTACTTTTATTGTTAATCTATATCTTAAATTTTATCATCGAGTTGAAGTTTATAATTCTAATGTAATTCCAAAATGTGGTGCGGGTGTAATTGCTTCAAATCATATGTCACATTTGGATGGAATCATTATTAATGCTATTACGGCATATCATACAAGAAGAAAAATAAATTTTTTAGCAGCTGAGGATGTGTATAATAAAAATTTTTTATTTAGATTCCTTTGTGATCTAGGAAATACAATTCCAGTTCAAAGATCAACAAGCGATAGAGTTGCACTATTAAAAGTCATAAAGCTATTAAAATCTGATAGGCTAGTAGGTCTTTTTCCAGAAGGACAAAGGTCACGAGATGGTAGGATTGCAGAAGCCAAAATGGGTGTTGCCATAATGGCACTTAAAACGGGGAGACCTATAATTCCATTAGCTATTTCGGGAACTTTTGAAGCTTTTCCTAGGAAAACAAAAATAATTAAGCCAGTCAAAGTAAAACTGAAATTTGGTAACCCGCTAAAATATAAAATAGAGAAAAAACCTTCTAAAGAAAGAATAGAAGATGTTAAAAATGAGATAATGAATGAGATAAAAAAATTATATGACCAGATTAATTAATATTAAACTTCTTTTTTAATAATCTATTAATAATTTTAGGATTACCTTTTCCTTTAGAAAGCTTCATAGCTTGACCCATAAAAAAGCTCAGCAACTTTTCTTCACCATCATTGATCCTTTTGGACTCATCTGGGAAACTATTTATTACCTGATCTATTATTTCATTAAGTAGTTCTTCAGAATTCTCTTGTTTTAAACCCATATCTTCTACAGTATCTTCGGGACTCTGATTTGTTTTAGATATCTTTAACAGTATATCTTTAGCAGAATTATTATTAATTGTTCCGTCTTTAACTAATTCCAATAATTTAGCGAAATTTTTAGGCTCTAAACTTAAATTTTCAACATATTTAATCAATTCAGAAATAATCCAATTACAGACCAACTTTGGTTGATTTAGAATCTCTATGGTTTTATCAAAATAGTCTATTAGTTTAGAATTTGACAATAAAATATCAGCATCATCTTCTGTTAGTCCAATACTTATTAAATATTTAGTCTTATCATCATATGATTGACCAATATCTTCTCTCAAGGATTGTATGTAAGATTTTTCTAAAATTAAAGGTTGCAAATCAGGATCTGGGAAATATCTATAGTCATGCGCATCTTCTTTGGTTCTCATGGAATAAGTTTTATTATTTGATGAATTAAACAATCTAGTTTCTTGAATTATTTCTTCACCTTTTTCTAATATTTTACTTTGTCTAACAATCTCATACTCCAAAGCTTTTTGAACAAACTTAAAGGAGTTAACGTTTTTAATCTCTGTTTTTACTCCAAGCTCTTTTTCACCAATAGGTCTTAGAGAGATATTAGCATCACATCTAAAATTTCCTTTTTCCATATCACAATCGGATACACCGGCAAAGATTAAAATTTTTCTAAGGCGCTTGAGATATTCAATCGCTTCCTCAGGGTGTGAAATATCAGGTTCTGTAACGATTTCGATTAGTGGCACACCTGCTCTATTGAGATCAACCAATGAAGAATTCTCAGAAATATCATGTATCAGTTTTCCCGCATCTTCTTCCATATGAATTCTATTTATTCTTATAATTTTGCTTCCATCGTTAAATTTTATCTCTAAAGTTCCATTAGATGCTATAGGTTCATCATATTGGCTAATTTGATAACCTTTTGGTAAATCAGGGTAAAAATAGTGCTTACGTGCAAAAGTGGATTTTTCATTAATTGAACAATTTGTACTTATACCAGCAATAATTGCTAATCTCACAGCCTCATTATTTAAAACTGGTAGTACACCCGGCAAACCCAAATCAACTATTGAGACATTTGAATTTGGATCATCTCCAAATTCATTATTTGAAGTTGAAAAAAGCTTTGTCTTTGTTTTTAATTGTGCATGGACTTCAAGTCCTATAACAGTTTCAAAATTCATAAAAAAATACCAATTAATTAATATAATAAATAGTATAGTATTACAAATATGATATCGGATTTTAAGAATAAAAAAATACTTTTAATATCACCTCACCCAGATGATATTGAAATTGGGATGGGTGGTACAGCAGTTCTACTTTCTAAAAAGAATAAATTATCTCATATTACATGTACTAATGGTTCAGGCTCTTACAATAATTATAAGAATAAAGAAATTTTAGTAAAAAAAAGGAGGAAAGAAGCCTTAGAAAGTAATAAATTCTTAAATATAAGAGGGAATTTTTTCTATGATATCGATAACGTCAAATCAAGAAAAAATATAGCCGAATTTGAAAGAAATATTAAATGTGATATCGCCAAAATTAAGCCTGATATATTATTTTGTCCACACCCAACTTTAGATCGACATGCTACACATAGAAAAATATCTAAATCAATACTAAAGATAATAAATAGTTCAAATATTAGAGTTTTTTTTTATGAGGTTTGGGGGCCTTTTAATAAATATCATTACTATGTAGATATTGGTGATGTAATAAAAGAAAAAATTAAATTAATAAAATTTCATAAATCCCAAATGTCCTATAAAAATTATGTCAAAGGAATTATTGGTTTAAATACCTTTCATGCAAAATTTAATGATTTTGGAAAAAATAATCTTGAGTTTATTGAAGTTTTTATAGAAAAAACTATTTAATTATTTTACCTGTCTTCATATACCATAAAACTAAATCTAGTTTTGGTAATTCAATTTTTACATGAACAGAAAATTTTCTTAAAATACTTTCTATTCTTTCATAATTTTTATTAGTTAATTTTACGTTCTTGGGAATTAGGGATAAATCTTTCATCAAGCTAATGACATGTATATCAAGAATTGCCAAGTTATCATAACCTATATTCCTTAAGAAATGACTTGCTGCTTTCATACCCAATCCTCGTATGTTTTTATCATTCGCAATCTGGTTTCTCAATGCTATTGGATCATTATTTGAATCTAACATTTTTTTTATATCAAAAGAATATTTCAGTTTTAAATACTCTCTAGTATTGAAGATATATTCTCCACGTACATTATAAAATCTGTAACATTTTTTAAGTTCTTTAACTAACTCAGATAAATTTGCATTAAGAACAAAGCCCTCTTTGATTATATTTTCATTAGTTTTAAGAGCAAGCTCCGCACTTGTACCAGCTGCTAGTATGCAATAAGTAATTTCATAAAAAATATCCTCAGATTTACCTGATTTTAAAATATTTTTAAAATTTTTACATTTATTATTAATAATTTCTTTCTGTTCATTAAATACTGATATTATTTTTTCAAACTTTTTATTATCAATCATTTTTCAAAACTAATCTAATTTCTTGACCTACAACAATCTTGCTTCCAGACAGATTGTTCCACTCGAATAAATCTTTTATTGGTACATCATAAATTTTAGAAATTTTATATAAGGAATCACCTCTCTTCACTATATGCAAATAGAATTTGCCATCCTTAATAAAAGATTCATTGCTCAAATAAACTAATAGGTATTCACCTCTTATGATTTTCGAAGAATCTAAATTATTCAACTCATAAAGATCATTGAGAGTATTATTGAACTCAATGGCAATTTTTGATAACGTATCACCTTTTTTAATCTTATATTTACTTATTACTCTTTCATCATTGTATATGTTGAGCGTTGAATACAATTTATCTATTTTTTTAATAGGTATATTAACTGCATAGGATTCATTAGGAGGTACTTTTCTTTTTAATAAAGATAAATTCAACTCTAACAATTCATCTTCATCCATTCCAATCATCATTGCAATTTTTGAGATTTTCATGTTTTTAGGGACTTTAACTTTTTTTGTTTTAATATATTGCTCTTCTATTAAATTAGTAAAATTATATTTTCTTAAATTTTCAGAAATATGAATCAGTGCTATTATTTGAGGAACGTATTCTTTGGTTTGCTTTGGAAAAGTATATTTAGATAAATACCAAAAATCTTTGGTTTTATATTTCTCAATAGCTTTCTTAACATTTAGATCACCACAATTATATCCCGCTAAGGCTAATTCCCATGTTCCAAATTTCTTGAGGAGACTTTTAAAATACGATACTGCAGCATTAGTGGAATGATAAACATCTCTTCTTTCATCAACCCATTCATCAATTCTTAAACCAAAAATCTTAGCAGTAGATGGCATAAATTGCCATAAACCTACAGCACCTGCACTTGATTCAATAGATGGTGAAAATCCACTTTCAAGCATTGAAACGAATATAATTTCTTTTGGTATGTTGTTTTCATTAAAAATTTCATATATTGAATCTTGATATAAGCCTTTTTTTTTATAAGCTTGATTAAAAAAATCTCTTCCACGTTTTGTTTTGCTAAAGTATTCAATATATTTTAATACTTTCTGTTTTTTGAAATTGGATTGATTATTAAAGCTCTTAAAATTATCTATATCCTGTGAGAAGCATGGAATTGAAAAAAAAATACACGATAAAACTAAAAAAAATTTAAACTTTGAATTCAAAACTATATTCCTAAAGTGATAACTTCCTGATAGATCTTGAAGCCTGTAATATTCTCTGCTCATTCTCAATCAATGCAAACCTTACGAAATTATCACCATTCTTCCCAAAACCAATACCTGGGGATACCGCTACATTGCAATCTGTTATTAATTTTTTTGAAAACTCTAAAGATCCAAGAGATTTAAACTTATCTGGAATTTCTGCCCAAACAAACATTGTTGCATCTGGTTTTTTAATTTTCCAACCAGAATTTGCAAAACTATCTATTAAACGATTTCTTCTTGAACAGTATGTTTGTGTAATCTGATCAACACAATCATGTGTTTCGTTTAAAGCTGTTATTGCAGAAATTTGTATAGGTTGAAAAATTCCATAATCTAAATAACTTTTTACTCTTCTCAATGCAGATATTATTTCTTTATTACCTGACATGAAGCCAACTCTCCAGCCAGCCATATTGTAACTTTTTGACATTGAAAATGATTCAACTCCCACATCTTTTGCACCTTTAGCTTGTAAGAAGCTTGGAGCTTTATATCCATCAAAACAAATATCTGCATAGGCAAAATCATGAATTACAACAATATTATTTTCCTTTGCTATTTCAACTATTTTATCAAAAAATTCTAAGTTAACAGTCTGAGTAGTTGGATTACTTGGAAAAGAAATAATTAACGCTTTGGGCTTAGGATTTTTTTTCAATCCTTTTAAAATACTATTTAACATTTCATTCTCTTCAAATGAATCATAGGGTCTAATGTCGCCTCTAGCAATCAAGACAGAAAAGCTATGAATTGGGTAACAAGGGTCTGGAACCATAACAACCTCTCCTGGTGATAACATAGCAATCATTAAGTGAGATAGTCCTTCTTTTGAACCAATTGTTACTATAGTTTCAGAATCAGGATCTATCTGAACATCATAATTTTTTTTATACCAGTCTGAAATTGCGAGTCTAAGTTTGGGTAAGCCAGCTGACACAGAATATCTATGATTTTTACCTTGCACTGTTGACTCCATAAGTTTTTCCACAATATGCTTAGGCGTAGCTTGATCAGGATTCCCCATTCCAAAATCGATAATATCATCCCCTCTTCTTCTAGCAGAATATTTTAATTCATTAACTACCGAAAAAACGTAAGGAGGTAGCTTTGATAAGAGTGAGAAATAATTACTATCAATAGACATATTTTTAAATATAATAAAAGCTATAGGGAAATTGTAAAATAAGGATTAAAATATTTTGAGAAAAAGTATTCTAGATTTAAGTAGTATGAAGTCAAAAGGAGAGAAAATAGTAGCTCTCACTTCATATGATTTTCAGACTGCTAGTATATTAGACGAATTTTGTGATTTTATTTTAGTTGGTGACTCACTTGGAAATGTTTTTCAGGGTCAGGATACAACTTTGCCTGTAACTTTAGAAGAGATAATCTACCATGCAAAAATTGTTGATAGAGCAATTTCAAATGCACATTTCTGTGTTGATATGCCTTTTATGTCATATCAGAGCTCTGACCATGTAGCATTAGAAAATATTGGTAGAGTAATTAAGGAAACAAATGCCCAGTCAATTAAGATTGAAATGAACCCTAGCCTGTTAAACCTAATTGGTAAAATAAATATGATTGGAATACCTGTAGTTGCGCATGTAGGGCTGTGTCCACAATCATATAATATTTATGGTGGCTATAAGAAGCAAGGGAAGAATAAGAGCGATAGAGATTATATTTATGAACTTGCAGTTCAATCTTATCAAAATGGTGCATCAATAATAGTTATTGAAGGTGTACCAGAGAATCTTGCTAGGCAAATAACAAAAGACATCACTATCCCAACAATTGGCATTGGAGCTGGAGGTGATACTGATGGACAAATTCTTGTTGCTGAAGACATGCTCGGTATTACCCCTTTACCTCGACCATCTTTTGTAAAATCTTATTCAAATTTAAGAGACAACATTAAAAAGTCAGCTTCGGAGTATAGAAAGGATGTTAAAAAGAAAAAATTCCCTTAAGATCTTAGACAAGACGTCAAAAGCAAAGATTATTATAAAAAAATTAAAAAAAGAAAACAAAAATATTCCGATAATTCTTGTACCTACAATGGGTGCTTTACATCAAGGACATCTTTCTTTAATAAAAAAGGCAGAAAAATATAATGGAATCATTATTGTCAGTATTTTTGTAAATCCAATTCAATTTAATGATAAGAATGATTTAAAAAATTATCCAAATACTTTGAGAGCTGATATAGAAAAATTAAAAGAACTTGGTGTTGACTACTTATTCTTACCCACGGTAAAAGATATTTTTAATTCGTCATTTCAAACAACAGTTAGTGTAAACGAACTTCAAAAGTTCTTATGTGGTAAACATAGACCTGGACACTTCAATGGAGTTAGCACTATTGTTTTAAAACTATTCAATATTATTAATCCTGACATTGCTGTGTTTGGAAGAAAAGATTTTCAGCAACTTGCAATAATAAAAAGAATGGTCATAGATTTGAATTTAGATATAAAAATATTGGAAGGCGAAATTATCAGAGAAGAAAGTGGCTTAGCGCTCAGCTCAAGGAATAAATTATTAACCAAAAAAAATTATGAAATTGCACAAAATATTTATCAAGGTCTCATGTTTATTAGAAGCGAGTTTAAAAAAGGTAAAAAAAGTTCTGTACAATTAAAAAGGTTACTAGTAACTTTTTATCAATCTAAGGGGATTAGAAATATTGAATATATTAATATTGTAGATAGGAATTCTTTAATAGACTCAAAAACCGTGAGAACTGGAAATATTATCGCAGTTGCAATAAAATTAGGGAAAATAAGATTAATAGACAATTTAAAATTTTAATTTAGAATACTGAAATGAATTTAACTATTCTTAAATCCAAAATCCATAGAGCCACTGTTACAGAAGCAAATCTATATTATGAAGGAAGTATTACAATAGATAAAGATCTCATGGATGCCGCGTGCATATTACCATATGAACAAGTTCACATATTCAATTTAACTAATGGAGAGAGATTTATTACTTATGTGATCGAGGGTGAAAGAAATTCAGGAGTTATATGTACGAATGGAGCTGCAGCTCATTGTGCGAGAAAAGGTGATTGCTTAATAATTGTATCTTTTGCTAATATGACGCCTGCAGATGCAAAAGCTTATAAGCCTAAACTTGTTTATGTTAATAATGAAAATTCACAAGTTGAGGCTGATCTTTTAGATGGAAAACTTGTTAAAGTTCTAGGGTAATTTTTAATTAATTTACTTAATTTCTTGCTATAATTTAAAATTTATTGCTATATTTTAATAAATTATATTTATTTTATTTGACTTAAAATAAATTGAAGTTTATAAATAAAATTCATAATCATTATGAAAGCTATTATTCTTGCAGCTGGTAAAGGTGAAAGGTTGCAGCCTCATACCAAAGAAATACCAAAATCACTTTTAAAAATTGATAATGGTACAATCTTAGAAAATCAAATTAATCATTTAAAAAAATGTGAAATAGAAGAAATAAATGTCGTTGTAGGATTTGCATATGAAAGAGTTGAAGAATTTTTAAAAAATTTAAATATTCTTAATATCAAGATCAATACTATCTATAATCCTTTTTGGGATAAAACAAATAGTTTATTTTCACTTTGGTGTGCTAGAAATGTTTTGAATGATGATACAATCCTTTTGAACGGTGATGATGTTTTTGAAATTGATGTTTTAAGAAAGATTATTTCCAATAAGGATGAAATATGTGTTCCATATAAAATTAAGGAAAGTTATGCTGCAGAAGATATGAAAGTAAAAATTGAGAATGGATATGTGTCATCTATTGGAAAAGATCTAAAAGATATATCAGGAGAATCTGTTGGGGTTAGAGTTTTTAGAGGCGAAGGACTTCTCATACTTAAAAGAGCATTAGAAAAAGAAATACGTACTGAAAAATTTAATAAAAAATGGTATGCATCAGCTATTAGTAGAATTCTAAACAGAGGTCATAAGGTTTCATCTGTTGATATTGGTGATTCATACTGGCATGATGTTGACTATCCGAAAGATCTTGAAGATGCTAGAGAAAATTCTGATATCATAACTTCAATAAAGAAAAATAATTTAAGAGTAATATAGTATGTCACCAGCTATCATTTTAGATGGAATAGGAATTAATGGCGAATTTTTAAGCGATTTTATAGCTGAAAAAATTGCTGATATAACTTTAGTTGAAAGATTAATATTAAATCTTCAAAATGAGGGATTTACTAAGATATATCTCATATCAAACAATAAAAATAATTTCCAATTAACAAATATATCAAGGCCGATAGAAATTAAGACGGTATCATTTGAGGAAATCGAAAAACTTAATGAGGATTTGTTAGTATTTCAAAATAATGTGGTTTTAAATAAAAAGCAATTGTTTGAAATTCTTGATCTATCAAAGGAATCAGAAACAAACATTGTTTTTAAAGGAAAAAATGAATTTACTGGTGTAAGTTTAATAAGAAAAGATTTCCTAAATGAGTTATTTCTTGATAATAAGATTAATGATGTCTTAATAAAAAAAGCAGACATTATTGATTCTCTAGATCCTCCACTCCTACTTGCCAAATCTCAAATAGGCACTTACGATGGAAGAGATTTTTTATTTTCTCATATTAGTAAAAATGTGAGTGGTTGGGTATCAAAAAATATAAATAGTAAAATTTCAATTCCTGTAAGTAAATTATTAATTAAAACGAATCTACACCCTAATACAATAACTTTCTTTGTTGGATGCTTGGGTATATCTTGCGGTTATTTTTATGCAATAAATCAGGCACTAATTGGAGCAATTATTCTTCAGTTATCTACAATACTTGATAGATGTGATGGAGAAGTTGCAAGGATTAAGTTAAAAGAATCAAAGTTTGGCCAGTGGTTCGATACAGCCTTAGATCAACTTTCTTATTTTTCAATGTTTATAGGTATTGCGATTTGTCTAAATAATCCAAATTTTTTTTCACTTTCAAATATAAACATAATAATTAAACAATTTTCAATAATTAACATACTTTTATATATAATTTTTATCACAACTGTATTATTTTTCATGATTAGAAGGACAAGTAATGGGAGTCTTGCATATTATCCAGGTGAAGTAGACAAAAGAGTACCTTTACATGAGAGATCTTTATTATATAGAACTATATCAAAATATAGATTTGTTCTTAAAAGAGAATTCTTTTCTCCTGCTATGATATTTGGAAGTATTCTGGGTTATAAATTTTTGGCAACAACAGCATTAGTATTATTTACTTTTGGATTATATCATCAAGTTTCAGACTATATTGCACTGAGAGAAAAAAGCGACATCACTTATTGAATTTATTAATACAGAAAACAATTAAAGACAAGAAGCAAAGCCATGTGAAAGATAACATTAACAATGAAGCAGTTTCCATTATTTTGCACTCCTAACCATTCTAAATAATAAAATAAAAACTGCTATTAAAATAGCTCTAGAAAATATAGTCCAAAAATCATTCTTCAATATTAATGATGATGATGAAGAAATATCAGAAAATATCCAAGAAAATAATAATAAAATTAATGCAGAAGGTAAGAAATATTTAAAGACATAATTAAAGAATTTAGGAATTTGTATTATGCTATTTCTATTGATTTCATTAATTGGTGAATCTTTTGAAATAAAGGAGTTGTAAAGATAAACCTCTAATAATGCTAATACAACCAACATAATTGTACCGGCCCAAAAATCAAATTCAGATAAAAATCCAGGAAAAAATACAATGAAATTTGAAAAAAAGAAAACAATAAGAATTACAATATTCACTGATTTAAGTCTAGAGAAATTAAGCTCTTCACAGAAAAAAGTTATTGCGGGTTGAATGATACCGATTGAGGATGTTATTCCAGCTATAAATAATAGAAAAAACCATACGAAACAAAGGAGGTTTCCATAAGGTAATCCGTCAAATATTGCTGGCATTGCAATAAAGCCTATGCTAAAAGCTCCTGAATTAGCAATTAAAACAGCTCCAGTGACTCCTAAAAACGCGACTGCTGCGGGGATAACAATAGATCCTCCAAAAATAACTTCTATTATTTCGTTTAAGGACGCGGATGTTAATCCACTCAATGCAATGTCTTCTGAATCCTTAATAAATGATGCGTAAGTTACGATAGCACCAAATCCAAGGCTAAGGGTAAAAAATACCTGTCCAGCCGCTGCTATCCAAACCTTAGGCATTAAAAGATAGCTTGTATCCGGATTCCATAAAAAATTTAGTCCTGCTATTGAAGACGAGTTTTCAGTTTTAATTGTTAAAACATAAATGAGTAAGAAAATACTCATTATTAGCAACATTGGCATTGCTATTTTTACAAATTTTTCAATTCCAGAAGAAATTCCTTTTTTTAAAATTGAGTAATTTATTAAAACTGTTAGAACTAAACAAGTATATGAAAATAAAGATGGAAGCTGAATCCCGAGAGAAGTAATATTAGTAAATCCTGTATATTCATTTAGAAAACTTTTAAAATAAAACATTTTCTCATCAGAGGAAATAAATGTTGATTGCAATTCATTCATTAAAGATTTGATTGAATATCCTAGCGTCCAAGATTCAATATAGACATAATATATAGAGACAATTAATGGAACCCAAACGCCTAAAAGGCACGATATTCTTATAAAGCTAGGTGCATTTAGTTTTGAAGAAATACCATACGTCGTTCCTTTACCTAGTCTTCCTCCCCTTCTTCCAATGCCCCACTCAATCCACATTAATGGTATCCCTATCAAAAAGAAGCAAACTAAGTATGGAATCATAAAGGTTCCGCCGCCATTACTTGCAGCTTGAACTGGGAATCGAAGGAAGTTTCCAAGACCAATAGCATTTCCAGCCATTGCAAGAATTAGCCCGTATTTTGTAGCCCAATTATCTCTTATCATTTAGTATAAATTACCCTTTAATTCTTTATCTTGACAAATATTTTTATAAGATTATCTTATAAGACTTGGATTTCTGATATGGCGATTAATAAAAAAACAACAAAAAGCACTAAAATATCATCAAAAAAGACAGCTACCCCTAAAAAGAAAGCTGTCACATCTAAGAAAATTAGTGCCAAATTTAAAAGAGAAATGAAAAAAATATTGAATGATATGAGAAAAGATCTCTTAGAAGACATTAATAATACTATGAAAGCTGAATCAGATCATTTGAAATTTGATGTTGGTGATTTTTATGATAATGCTAGCAGTGACAGAGAAAGAGAGCTCTCATTGTCATTAAGCCAAAGAGACAGGCAAAAGTTAAATCAAATAGAGGATGCTCTGAAGAGGATAGAAGCAAAAACCTATGGTCAATGTTTAATGTGTAAAGACCTTATAAGTGAAGAGAGGCTTAAGATAATGCCTTTTACTGTTTATTGTGTAGCGTGTCTTGAGGAAGAAGAGTTAAGTAATTCAAACTGATAATAATTCTTTTATTTTAGTTTTATATGGATTTGTAATAATTCCTTTCTCAGTGATAATTCCAGTTATAAATTTTCCGGGTGTAATATCAAAAGCGGGATTAAACACCTTTTTAGCATTAGTTACTTTAATTTTATTAATTTTTTTAACTTCATCCGGATTTCTTAATTCGATCTTAATATCCATACCTGAGCTAGATTGTTTATCGAAAGTTGAAATAGGAGCAGCAATATAAAAAGGAATTTTATGATGTTTAGCCATTATTGCTAATTGATAGGTTCCGATTTTATTAGCGGTATCACCATTTAAAGCTATTCTATCCGCACCGACAATTATTAAATCAATTTTTTTATTAGACATAACGTATCCTGCCATGGAATCTGTTATCAAGTAATTATCTATACCCTCTCTTTCAGCCTCCCATATAGTTAGTCGTGATCCTTGGTTCAAGGGTCTGGTTTCAGTTGCAAAAAGTTTAATATTTTTTCTAATTTTATTAGCATATGAAATGATACCAAAAGCAGTGCCAGGGCCTGTAGTAGCCAATGTACCTGTATTACAGTGAGTCAGTATTTTATAATTATTTTTTATTAAGTTTTTACCAAACTTTGAGATTTTATTTGAAACATTTTTTTCCTCTTTTTCAATAGTTAACGCTTCCTGTAAAAATTTCTTTTTTAAATAATCCAAAGTTTTATTTTGACCCGATAAAATATAATAGAACCTTTTAATGGCCCAGGATAAATTAACTGCTGTGGGCCTTGATCTCTCAATTTGTTTTAATCTTCTTCTAATTTCTAATATAAAATTTTGCTTATCTTTTAATTCGTTTAATGCTAGAAAAGACGCAAAAGCTCCAGCAACACCAATAGCTGGGGCTCCTCTTACCGATAAATTTTTAATTGCAGCTATGACAACTTTATAATTATCAGTAATTATGTATTTCTCCTTAAAAGGTAATTGCCTTTGATCTAATATTTTGATTTTATTTTTTTTGTTTATTGATATTGTATTACTCATTTATTAACCCCAAAGTTACCCAGTCATCTTGGGAATATAGCTTTACAATTTTAACTTTATAATCATTTATGCACATGTTTATTGATTGCAAATCATTAAAAATGAAACCAGAAATAATTATATATTTATAATTCTTTAAATTAAGTATTTGTTCCAAATTTTTCATAATATAATTTGATGAAATATTCATTATAATCAAATCATATTGCTTGTTAAAATCAATATCAGAAGTAAATGAAACAAAATAATTACCTTCGATCTCTTTGTTTAATTCTAAATTATTATTAAATTGGTCAATAGCATTCCTATCATTATCAATAGCAAAAATTTTACAGCCAAATAATTTTCCGCAAACAAATGATAAAATTCCTGTTCCTGTTCCTATATCAAGAGCAGTTTTAGGATTAAAATTTTCATCTTTAAGTCTACATAATATTTTTATACATGATTGTGTAGTTTGGTGATGACCTGTACCAAATGCCAATGAGGGATTAATTAATATGGAGTTGGCATCTATTTTGTCTGACCAAGGCATCTGGATTGAGATTGATTTTGAAATCTGAATATCTGATAAAAATGATTTCCAATTATCCATATTTACATTTGATAAATTAATTGATTTAGAATTATTTATTCCTTGCTCTAAATCTTTTAAATCACTATTG
This sequence comes from uncultured bacterium, assembly GCA_913050245.1. Taxonomy (GTDB): domain Bacteria; phylum Desulfobacterota_D; class UBA1144; order UBA1144; family UBA1144. The sequence goes on from CAJWZJ010000005.1 coordinate 18,617, forward strand.
ATGAGTTTTAGCTGATTTAATAATTGTGAAATTACATCAAATTCACTTGGATTCTTTGCATAAAAAGTTATTAAGAAATGGTTTTTCAATTCAAATTCTGAAAAAGGCAGGTTGCAGACTTGATGAAGTAATTCAAGCGATTCCTCAGAAATTCTTTTTTTTAATATAAATTCTCTAGTATACAAATTTAATTATCAATCTCTTCTAAATTTTCTATGAATTCTTTTTCTTTAGGAAATCTGTTTTTATAGTCTTCTATGAGATTATTCTTATCGATATCAGATGACAGTTTAATAGTAGAAAAAGTTTTTATATATTGTGCCTCTGGATTAATACTAATCAAAGACTCAATAACTTTTTCAGATTCAATTATTCTACTTAGTGACGAATCGTATGATTCTTTTTTTATATAAAAATTAGCAATATAAATTGTCCTATCTAGTAAGAAAAGTTTAGCTTTAAAATAAATTTTCTTCATCTCAGTTATATAATCTGAATTTTTTAATGATTCATCAATATTTTCATATAATTTAATCAATTCAACAGAGGGAGCCATATCCTTATCTGTAGCAGTCATTAACTTTTCATATGATCTAGCTATCATATAAGTGGCGTAATTTATTTTAGGATGGTTGGGTTGCTCCTCAATAAAGGATTTGTAATCCTCAATCGCCTCATAAAACTTCTTTGTTTTATATGAGACATCGCCATTTATTAGGCTTACTTCTCTTGTTAGCTCAGAGTAAGGATACCGAACCTGAAGGGTTAATATTAAATCTTCAATTCTAGTATATCGAGGACCACCAAAAACCCCTAAGGTTTTCTTTTTAGATAATTCAGACTGAATAGAGTCATATAGTTCTTTGTCTGAACCGCCTAAAAGCTTAGCTGTTTGATTCGAACAAGAGCTAAGAAAAGAAATAAATATTAGAAGCAATAAAATTCTTTTTATCATAGATGCTATAATATTTGCGCTGAGGTTAATGTCAAGAGAATATGATTGATTATATTGATGAAATTGAAATAACAGTTGAATCTGGAGCGGGAGGAAATGGTATATCTTCATTCAGAAGAGAGAAGTTCGTGCCTTTCGGTGGGCCTGATGGAGGAAATGGTGGCGAAGGTGGTAGTGTTTATTTTAAGGGTAACTCAAATTTAAATTCTTTTAGAGACTTGATTCAAAATAGATTTTACAAAGCAAATAAGGGTGAAAATGGTAGAGGCTCAAATAAAAATGGAAAAAATGGTAAAGATATGATAATTCAAGTTCCTTTAGGAACAGAAATAATAGATTCAAAATCTCAAAAAGTTCTAATAGACGTGATTGAAAATGATAAATCATATTTAGCAATCAAAGGTGGAAAAGGTGGTTTGGGAAATTCAAACTTCAAGACTTCAAGAAATCAAAGTCCTAAAAAATCAACCCAGGGGGAAAAGGGAAATAAAATCAAAGTCGTTCTAAATCTTAAAACTTTATCCAATATTGGCATAGTTGGTTTTCCAAACGTTGGTAAATCATCACTAATAAGTCTTATTACAAATTCAAAAGCAGAAGTTGCAAATTATCCATTTACAACTTTAACTCCAAATTTAGGAGTTATAAAAACTTTAGATAAAGATTATCTGATAGCAGATATTCCTGGGATAGTAGAGGATGCATCTAAAGGTAAAGGTTTAGGTATAAAGTTCTTAAAACATATTGAGAGATCTGAAAATATTATTATTGTTCTTGATGCATCTTGTGAAAAAATTGAAGAGTTGAATAACCAATATAAAAAATTAATAAAAGAAATTAAATCATATTCAAAATCTTTACCCAGTAGAATAAAAATGATAATTATTAATAAGTATGATTTATGTAAATTTAAAGATCAGCTATGTAACTTAGTATTAGATAAAAATATAAAACAAGTAATATTTAGTTGTATTGATTCAAATAAACATGATATAGAAAAATTAAAGAAAAATCTTTTATTCTAACAATTCCTTGATTTTTGATATTCTATCATTACTTGTCATAAGGAATTCACCAATCAGAAAATTATTAATACCTTTATTATTTAATGTATCTAGATCTTTTTTTGAACCAATACCGCTTTCACTTACTAAGATTGAATCTTCAGGTATCAGATTTAAAAAATTCAAAACATTTGTATTATCTACATCAAAAGTCTCCAAATCCCTGTTATTAACTCCAAAGATTTTTACACCTGCTTCGATACCCTTAACTAAATCCTCATGATCATGAATTTCATATAATACATCAAGTCCTAATTTTTCTGATAACTTTAAAAGCGATTTTAGATTTGAAATACTTAGAGCTTTACCAATAAGCAATATTGCATCAGCTCCATAAAATTTAGATTGGTAGACTTGGTACTCATCAACTATAAAATCTTTCCTCAATAAAGGTATTTTAACGACGGTTCTTATAGCTGTAAGATAATCAATTTTACCCTGAAAAAATTTTTCATCTGTTAATATTGATATTGCTGATGCACCCCCCTCAAAGTACTCCATTGCAATTTTAAGTGGTTGAAAATTTTCTTGAATAACACCCTTGGATGGAGAAGCTTTTTTTATCTCAGCAATAATATTTATATTATTTTCACTCAAAGAATTATATAAACTTCTATTATCATAATTTTTCTCAGAAATACCAGTTATTAATTGATCTACAGGGTATGACACCTTTAAACTTTCAATCTCAACCTTCTTGTGTTCTAAAATCTTTTGCAAAATATTCATATTTAAATCACATATTTTTTAATTTTTCAAACACTTTACCCGACTCAAGTATATTTCTAATCTTATCAAAACTTTCTTCTAATGTAATTTCTCCGTTGTATAAATAATAGGCAGCTCCTGCATTCAAAATACATATATCTCTTTTTTCGTCTCTTATACTTCCATCAGCAATTCCATATAAAATATTTTTTGAATCCTCAACGCTATCTATAACTAAATTTTCTAAATTACCTAAAGCAAATCCATATTCTTCTGGATCTAAAACATAACTCTTCTCACCAAATTCACCTATTTCAAAAATATGTGTTTTATTACAAATTGATATTTCATCCATTCCATCAAAACTATGAACCACCATTGCTGACTTTAATCCTTGTTTTTTCAATACATCACCGATTATTTGTAATAAATCATAATCATATACACCTAAAAGTTGATGTTGTGGTCTGAGTGGATTTATCAAAGGGCCTAAGATATTAAAAATTGTTCTAGTCGAAAGTGATTTTCTAATTTGAGCAACATTTTTCATAGATTTATGAAAATTAGGAGCAAATAAAAAAGATATATTTTTATTTTTTATACTCTCTAGAGCGCTGAAGATATCAGTATCAAATTCAAATCCAATTGATTCAAACAAATCAGCACTACCAACTTTACTAGAAACGGATCTATTTCCATGTTTTGCAATACTAACATTCATACATGACAAAATTAAAGATGAAATTGTAGAAACATTAATAATTGATTTAGAATCCCCACCAGTTCCACAAAGATCTAAAAGTTTAATTTCATCTTTTCTCAACTCTATTGAACTCAAGAGATACTCAGAGGCGTAAAAAATCTCGTCCGGTGTAGGCTTCTTTATTTTTAAAGCTATTAAAATTGAAGAAGCCATAATTGGATCAATTTCGGCAGTCATCAACTTAGAAAAAAAGTCATTGATTTCTGATTGGTTCAAATCTTGCTTATCACATAACTTTTCAAGAATTTGTTTCATTATTGTAGTGCTCTTTTAGATATTGTATCAAGTATTCCATTAATAAAGCTACAAGATTCATCTGAGCTATATTTTAATGCTAAAACTATAGCTTCTTTAATACTAACTGGTGCTGGTATGCCTTTAGAAAATAAAATCTCATAAACAGCTATTCTTAGTATATTCAAATCTATAGAATTTATTCTTGATAATTTCCAATTCTTTGTAGTTTGATCTATTTGGTCATCAATTGGCTTAATATTTTTTAAGCATCCATTGATGATTTCGGTAGCCTTATCTTTAATGATATTCTTCGTAATTATTTTTTTTGAATTATCAAAAATATCTCTTAAAAGTTCATAATAACTAGTATCATCAGATTTAATTCTTTCATTTGCATTATAAATTTTTAAAAAATTTTTAAAACTTCTTTGATCTGAAGATTTAGAAATTATCTCATTAAAAGTATCTGAATTTATCACTCTTAAAAAAACTTTTCCTGATTTTAATAATGAGCATCCTACCACAACCATCTCATTACCTGATATGATCATTTTTTTTAACATGTAATAATTAACTACAGGATTAGAATCCCAGAAATTATCAATATCAGAATTAATATTTTTGATACTGTTTAATGATTCTTGGTCATCAATATCAATACTGTACATAAATCTTAGGGATAACTCTCTCGCTCTTCTGTTTATCCAATATCTCATACATTCTCTCTTGAAATTATTAATTTATGTAAAGCAATAGAAGCTTCTATAGCCCTATCCTTTTTGCCGCCGTTTGTTCTTGGTAAAACTTGTTTTTTACTGTTTGCACTTACAATACCGGAAGTTATAGGTTTATTGTACTTAATACTCAAAATAGTTAATTGTTCCGAAACAATTTTTGAAATTGTCTCAAAATGATTTGTTTCGCCTTTAAGTAAACAACCTAGAGCTACTATTCCATCAATTTTTTTAACTTTAGATAAGACAAAATTAACCATATATGGGACCTCTAATGAGCCTTCAATATCAATAACTTTCAATACTATTTTATTTCCAAATAATTCTCTCAAACGTTCTGAGGCAAAGGTGATTTGCCTTTTGGCTATTTCTTGGTAGTAAGAGCTAGCTATAACATATATATAATATTTATTTTTTTTCATTCTACTAGGCTTAAAACATGCCCAAGCTTCTTCTTCTTAGTTCTTAAATATTTTCTATTATGTTCACCTGGAGCAATCTCAATAGGAACGGTTTCAGTTATTTCAATCCCATAACCCTCAATACCCGCGACTTTTCTTGGGTTGTTAGTCAATAACTTTATTTTGCGCAAGCCTAAATCTCGTAAAATCTGAGCTCCTGTTCCATATTCTCTTAAATCTTCTTTAAAACCCAAAGCTTCATTAGCTTCAACAGTATCCAGTCCTTTTTCTATTAATGAGTAAGCTTTAATTTTATGGCCTATGCCGATGCCTCGACCTTCCTGTGCCAAATACAATAGTACTCCTGAGCCTGCTTCAGTAATCATTTCTAGCGCCGTATCAAGCTGAGATCCACAATCACATCTTCTTGAGCCAAACAAATCTCCAGTTAAGCATTCTGAGTGAACTCTAACTAGAGTTGGTTTATTTTTACTTATTTTTCCATTAACTAAAGCTATATGGGTTTTTCCATCTATTAAACTATCATACGCATAACATTGAAATGTTGACATATGGGTTGGAAGCTGACAGGTTGCAATCTTTTCAACTAATGAATCTTTTTTTAATCTATAACTTATTAAATCTGCAATTGTAGCAATTTTAATTTTATGTTTTTTAGCAAATTTTTCACAATCTTTTAATCTTGCCATTGTACCATCATCATTCATAATCTCACAGATTACTGCTGATGGCTGAAGCCCACAAATCTTAGCCATGTCAACAGATGCTTCTGTATGACCAGCTCTAACCAGAATTCCTCCATCTCTCGCTACCAGCGGAAACATATGCCCCGGTCTGTCAAAATCTTCAGGCTTTGAGTTTGGGTCAGCTACTAGCTTAGCTGTAGTGGATCTATCTTGTGCAGATATTCCAGTTGTAGTACCTTTGTTGGCATCAATAGAAACAGTAAAAGCTGTTGTATCAAGATTCTCTTTAGGGCTATTCTTCACGGGGGTAAGGTCCAATCTATCCGATACCTTGGTATCCATAGTGACACAAATAAGCCCTCTGCCGTGAGTTGCCATAAAATTAATTACATCTGGAGACGCATATTCTCCAGCAACTATTAAATCACCTTCATTTTCTCTATCAGCATCATCTACAAGAATTACCATCTTACCTTTCTTAAAGTCTTTGATAGCATCTTCAATTTTTGAAATTGGCATTATTACTCCTATATGCAATTAATTTATTAGTATTAAATATATACGGTTTTAAATAATAACCAAAAGATTTTAAAACTATTTGACTTTTTTGGAACTATATATATTTTAAATTGTAGCTATTATCTGGAGGTATTAAGTTGCAAACAGTTCTTTCAAAAATATCACAAAATAATTCAACACTTCTTATTCTCGGTGGTGGAGAAGAATTTAGAGAATTCGAAGAAGAAATTTTAGATGATTTAGAGGAAGAAATTGATTATGACGATGATATTTGGGGAGAAAATGAGGAATCAGATGATGGGATAGAAGATGATTTTAGTGAAGATGATGATGATGAAGATGAAGGTGAATTTGACGATTTAGAAGAAATTGATGATTTTGAAGAACTTGAAGATTTAGATGATATAGATGAATTTGATGAAGATTCAGATGATGGCGACTTTGAAGAGGAAGATTGATTAGTCTGCCCGGAGCCGGACTCGAACCGGCACGATGTTGCCATCGAGGGATTTTAAGTCCCTTGCGTCTACCTATTTCGCCACCCGGGCCAACTAAAAATATTTATGAATATTACATGATTAAGGGATTTTAGGAAATATAAAAATTTAATACTTAAATTTTTGTTTATCAGGAAGTTTATTTTTTCTTATTATTGTTGTGGAATTTGTTGTACTGATACTTTTACATCTAATTCTTCATCACTTGACCCAATTGCAACCCCCTTGATTGGCGCGGCTGAAATTGAATCAAAGCCTGAACAAATTCTTAGATATCTCTCATTCGTGCAACTATTATTTGATGGATCAAATGCAATCCATCCAATATCTTCAAAAAAAAGTTCAACCCAAGCGTGTGTTGCTTGGCTATTCTTGTCTGATGGTAATAAATATCCAACAACATATCTTGCTGGAATTCCCGCGTATATTGAAGAAGAAATCATTAGGTGAGCAAAATCCTGACATACTCCTTTTTTAGAGTTAAAAATATCAATTGCGGGAGTTGATATTTCCGAAGCACCAGTGGAGTACTTAATATACTCATAAATTGCGGAATTTAGAGAATGAGCGAAGCTTAATTTATTTTTCTTTTTATTCTTCACTAATAATTTAGAAACAAATCTCTTAATGCCAGAATCTGATTTAGTCAAATCCGTTTCTCTTAAGTAGACTAGTGGATTAAGGTTTTCTTTGTAGCCAGAGATTATTCCATTATTATTTGTTGTTTCGACCTCGCCGGTAACTACAATTTCAGAATTCTTATTGATTTTTGAAGTGTGGGCAATTACTGTTTGATCACCATTAGATTCAATGATTTTTTTACCTATTGTTGCATTTTTAACCGAAACATCCCAATTTAGTATTTTAATGCCTCTATATTTAGTGGGAAAAAGCTTAATAGATTGAGTTAGGCTTAAAAAAGGTCTTTCATATTTATATTTAGTTTTGTGATTAATCTTCAAGAACATTATAAACTCCCCCAAAATAAGAGTTTCTTATACTTACATGAAGACTATTTATATCCTCACTGTATTGAGATAAAAAATCATTAAAACCATTTTCAAAAATTTCTTTAACAGTTAAATCTGATAATTTTGAGATAATTTTTCTAGATGATGAAAACGCACCAGACTGTAAATTATAGAAAGAAGATAAATTCTTGAGATGTATTTTAATATTCTCCAACGAGTAAAAAAGAGATCTTGGATTTGTATTATTAAAAATCAAAAAATGTGCAATTTTATCCTGTGACATATTTACGCCATAGGAAAGTCTATATTGGGTATAAGCAGCTAGGGTTCTTAATAAAATCCCCCATTGATAATCATTATCATTATTTTCTTTGTCATTAATTGGAGAGATAAAATTCTTAACATCAATAAATCTTATTATATTGTCAGCTCTTTCAACATAGTAGCCTAAATTCATAAAATCATAGCAATCACTTGATAATTGGGTGCTAATAATTGCACCTTTAAGCATACTACTTTTTTGCTTAATCCAAGAACATAAATTAGGTATTTCAGATGATTTATACCTTCCTGAACTTATATCTTGAAGCTCCTGATAAGTTGAGTTTATTACATCCCAAACTTCTCTTGTAATCCTATTTCTAACCATTCTGAAATTTTCTCTTGTAGATTTAACGCAATTCTTTATTGATGATTTATTTGAATCATCAAAAAATAAAAATTTTTCAACTTTTTTTTGGTTTATCTTTGAATTTTTAAATAAATATTCGTCTTTAACAGCTGTAGATAAAAGTATAGATTCCCATTCATTATTTTTATTATCTTTATTAGTTGTCAAACTAATCCTATAGGCTACATCAAGTAGTCTGGAAGTCATTTCTGCTCTTTCTATATATCTACACGCCCAATATAATTTTTCTGCAGTACTACTTAACATTATTTTCTTAACACCCAAGTATCTTTTACACCACCGCCTTGTGATGAATTAACAATTAAAGAATTTTCCTTCAAAGCAACCCTTGTTAATGCACCTTTGATAACATTTAAGTCTTTACCCATCAAGCAGAAAGGTCTCAAGTCGACATGTCTTTGAGCTATTCCCCCTGAAGTATAAGTGGGGCAAGTTGATAGATTTAAAGTAGGTTGAGCAATATATTTTTGTGGATTATTTCTAATCTTTTTTGAAAATTTTTTTATTTGATTTTTAGTAGCCTTTGGTCCAATCAACATTCCATGGCCACCAGAACCATGGACTTCTTTAACTACTAGATCCTTGATATGTTGTAAAACATATTTTAAATCTTTATCTCTTGCACAATTCCATGTTTTTACATTTTCGAGTATTGGCTTTTCAGACAAATAGAACTTTATAATATCTGGGACATAAGAATATATAGCCTTATCATCCGCTATTCCACATCCTGGGGCTGAGCATATTGTTACGTTTCCATTCTTATATGCATTCATGATACCAGGAACACCAATAAGTGATTTTTGATCAAAACATAAGGGGTCAAGATAATGATCATCTATTCTTCTGTAGATAACATCAACTCTCTGAGGGCCTGTTACAGTTCTCATATAAACCTTGTCTTTTTCGGTAAATAAATCTTCTCCCTCAACCAATTCAACGCCCATCAAATCTGCTAAAAAACTATGTTCGTAATAAGCGCTATTATAAGATCCCGGTGTAAGTACAACAATAACAGGTTCATTTTTACAGTTTTGGGGTGCGATGCTTGATAACATTTTTCTCAAATTCACTGGATAATCATCGATTGACTCAATCAAATTATCGCTGAATAAATCAGGAAACATTGTCATCATGATTTCTCTATTTTGCATCATATATGAGACTCCAGAGGGTGTTCTGCAATTATCTTCAAGAACTACAAACTTATTCAAAGATGTTCTAACAACATCAATACCCGATATATGTGAAAAAATTTTTCTTGGTGGAATAAAACCAACCATTGAACTTTCAAAAGCACGGCTCCCGTAAACTAGGTCGGCAGGGATAATTTTTTCTTTAATGATATTTGCTGAATTATAAATATCATTTAAAAACAGATTTAGTGCTTTGGTTCTTTGCTTTATCCCTGACTCTATCAGTTCCCATTCTTTTGCTGTAAATATTCTTGGAACCATATCAAACGGAATCATTCTTTCTTCTGGAGATTTTTTTTCATAAACAGAAAATGTAATACCAATTCTCTTAAAAATTCTTTGGGCTTCTTGATGTTTTTTTTCATATGAATTATCAGGAAAAGATTTGATCCATTTATCGATTTTTTTATATGGCTTTCTAACCGAGCCCTCTTTCATCATTTCATTGAATATCATTTTTCCAATATCTCAAAGCATATAAGTAATTTTGGGCAATCTTTATACCAGTTATTTAATTTAGAAAATAGATTAAAAAAATATTAATATTCAGATATATTACATTAATGAATTTTCTTCAAAGTTTTGAAGAGTTTTATGAATCTGCGGCTAAGCACCTTGACATACCAAAGGGTTTATCCGATCAAATTAAGTCATGCGACTCTGTTTATCATCTAAGATTCCCAATAACGCTCGATAATGGAGAAATAGAAGTAATTGACGCGTGGCATGGAGAGCATAGCCATCACAGAAGTCCGCTAAAAGGTGGAATTAGGTTTAGCAGTCTAGTTAACGAAGATGAGGTTAAAGTCTTGGCTTCGCTAATGACTTTTAAATGCGCATTGGTTAATGTTCCGTTTGGAGGCGGTAAAGGTGGAATTAAGATAGATTCTAAAAATTATTCGAAAAGTGAACTTGAAAGGATTACCAGAAGATATACTTTTGAGCTTTTTTCCAGGAATTCTTTAGGTCCTAATACTTATGTTCCTGCTACTGACTATGGAACCACCTCTAGAGAGATGAACTGGATTTATAGTACTTTTAAAACTTTATCTAATTCAAATATAGATGCAGCAGCCTCTGTTACCTCAAAAAGTATTACCCAAGAAGGTGTTAATGGAAGAACTGAAGCAACAGGAAGAGGTGTATATATTGGCATAAGGGAACTTCTTAATGATGAAAAGGAAATGTCCAGAATTAGTCTTAAAAAAGGTATAAAAGGAAAAAAAATTATCGTTCAAGGGTTTGGAAATGTCGGATATCATGCAGCCCTATTTTTACATGAAGCAGGAGCAAAAATTATAGCTGTATGTGAATACAACGGTTCAATATATAACAAAAAAGGAATAGACCCTATCAAATTAAAGGAGTGGTTAGTAGAAGGCAAGGACATAACTGATTTTGAAAATTGTGAATCATCAGATGATCCTTGGGAATTTTTTTATGAAGAATGTGATATTTTAATTCCTGCTGCTTTAGAAGAAGTTATCAATGCTACAAATATGTATAAAGTGAAAGCTAAAATAATTGCAGAGGGTGCTAATGGTCCAGTTACATTTGAGGCCGATAAATATTTAGCTAATAATGGTGTAATAGTCTTACCAGATCTATATTTAAATTCTGGTGGCGTCATTGTTTCATATTTCGAATGGTTGAAAAATTTAAATCATGTCAGATGGGGCAGAATAGAAAATCAGGGAAATAATAATTTAAAAGAAATTGATCTAATCAACAATGCTTTAAATGAAACTATGGTTCAAGCTTTTCACGAATTATCAGAAAAAAGAAATTCTACAGGTAAATATATTTCTTATCGCCAATCAGCTTATAGATTAGGTATAGAAAAGATTGCGAACACCTATATTGAAATGGGACTATTCCCTTAGATCAATACAAGCCCCCTAAATAAAATTAGAGGGCCCTTATGCTAATTTAATTTTCTAGCATTAATCTAGTGAAAAGAAGATTCTGATTTTTCATTCTTTTGTTTTTTTGGTAAGACCTAAAAGCAAAAGAGTGGACCAAACGTGAAACTTTTTCCATTCTAGATTTTCTTGTCACAGACACAGTTGAAGTTTTTTGTCCTGTCTTGAGAACATTTCTCCAACTTGCAGTTTGAACAGATCTAAGCATATCAAATACCTCCAAAAGATATTTGAACTTTTGACGCATGTTCAATGCGAGTCTTTTAATCCATGACTTATGGAGGGCTTTTGACTCATGCCCTATGAGGGTCTTTTTAGCCATGACCCATGGATATTTAATATTAACTGATTTAAAAATATTTTTACAAATTTTAGGCGGTGCCCGGATTCGAACCGGGGTATAACGGTTTTGCAGACCGTCGCCTTACCACTTGGCTACACCGCCGTTTAAGAACTATTATTTATACATTAAAATTGTTTTCTAGTCTATTTGTAAATCCTTAGTAATTATTTTTGAAAAGGTAGTGGATATTGAAATTCTTGAGTTGTCTACCAAGACTAGGTTGCTAAAACCTTTTCTGTTAGAAAATTGAATAAAATTTATATTATTCATTCCATCAATATCCGAAAAAAAGTAAGGATATAAGGTACTTAGCGCACTACCTGTTGCGGGGTCTTCGTCAAATCCCAATTTAGGACAAAAATATCGAAAGTAAACTTTATCTTTATTTTTGAATGAAATTATTAATCCTCTTTTAGATGAATTAAATAGACTATTCAGATCAGGCTCAAAGGATACCAAGTCTTCAAATTCTTTTAATCCTATTACATAATCCAAATCACTCTCACAAAAACTAATAATTCTATTTTTTATTATTTTTGAATAAGAAAATTCATTTAAATTTAGTTTTTTTAATTTAAAGATTGGAATATCAATAACTGCCATTCTATCAGAAATTTTAATCTTTAAATTAACTTTTTTACCATTAAAGCTATAATGATTTCTCGTATTTTCTTTTGCATTTAATATAACGGCCGCGGCTATGGTACCATGACCACAAAAATCAACCTCTTGATTCGGGGAAAACCATCTTATATTTAAATCTTTATTATCTTCACAAATAAAAGTTGTTTCTGATAAGTTATTTTTAGTAGCAATTTTTTGCATGACTTTTGGATTATTAAATATTTTCTTATCAACTATGACAACACAAGCCGGATTACCGCCTAGTAAGCTTTCTGAAAAAATTGTTAAAAAAAAACTTTAAATCTATTCATATATATTTAGCTCATTATAAAGAGCATCCCTCTCAACAGGTAAGTATCCTGCATCTTTAATCATTTTGATAAAGAAATCTCTGGTGTGTCCGATTTCAGATTTTGCTCCTGCATCATGAATAATCTTTTCCGAAACTATTGTTCCGTCAGCATCTGAAACGCCATAATGTAATGCGACCTGAGCAGCTTTCTCACCCAATGTAATCCAATATGCTTTTATATAAGGAAAGTTATCAAGATAAAGTCTCGCCAAAGCATGAACCTTTAAATCATAAGAAAAAGGAAATGGTTTGATTTTACTTAATCTAGTATTATATGGCTGAAAAAGGACAGGTATAAATGCGAAGAAGCCTTTTGATTCATCTTGTAGTTTTCTTAATCTATTAATATGATCTATGACATCATCGTTTGATTCTAAGTGTCCATATAAAATTGTTGCGTTAGAAGGGAGCCCTTGCTTATGAGCTTCTCTATGAATATCTAACCATGAATCACCAGTAGTTTTTGGTGTACATATTTTTCTTCGAACTTCTGGGGCGAAAATTTCAGCTCCTCCTCCTGGCAAAGCATCGACGCCAGCGTTGATTAAAGATGAAATTACATCAGGAACATTTTTGCCAGAAATCTGAGAAAACCAATCTATTTCAACGGCAGTAAATGCTTTAATATGTGCATCAGGTGCTTTAGCACTAACCTCTCTAACTATTTCTAAATACTTTTCAAATTTCCAATCAGGATGTAAACCTCCAACGATGTGAATTTCTTTTAGCTCATTACTAACAAGAGAAAGAATTTTTTTCATGGACATTTCATATGCATCAGAATGACCTTTAGGTTTTCCAAATGCACAGAATTTACATGATATTGCACAAACATTTGATGGATTAATATGCCTATTAACAACAAAATAGACTTTTTTTCCATGGAGTTCTTCCTTCTTGGCTGATGCTAAAATTCCTAAAGAATTAATATCTCTTGTTTCCATAATATCTTTGGCATCTTGAAAATCTAACCTGTTATTATTAAAGATTTTATTTTTAATCCTAATTAAGTTTTGGTCAGTACATAAATTTTCAAAATTATTTAATAATTTTTCCATTTTTCACCAACCATTTTTTTCACATTTTCTGACATTTCAATAACATTAGGGTACCAATCTTTAAATGTTGCGTCTATGACAACTTGTCCGCTAAAAGAAACTGATGAGCGTTCAATCCTACAATCTTTAAAATACATATCAATGGAGGGATCAAACCTTGTAAAAATACCCCATAATAATTCAACATTGGATTCCATATTCACATCATTACTAACAATGAAAATAAATTTAAAGCTTTCTAGCAAACTATTTAATTTAAATTCTTTTATTGCTTTATCCTTATCTATATCGATTTTAATTATAATAATATTTTTATTTATAGCTCTGAATTCCTTTATAAATTTAACTTTATTTCTCGGATCTACTTCTTTTGGTGAGTCAAATGATTCTTTAGATAGTCTTTTACCATCTCCAATGCAATTAAGACCGACTTTGCTTCCAACATGTAATTTTCCACTTGTAAAATCTAAAGTATCTAGTGGAGTTGTTTGAATTAATGTTAAGTCTTTTTGGGGATCAAAATTTTCTCCTAAATATCCGAAAACTTCTATTATATTCCTTGTATCAACAAATCTAGGAACCGTGATTATACATTTGGTTAGTGATAGCTGCCCTGTACCCCAAATTGACATCATAGCCTTAACAGAATTTTTTGGATATCTTTCATCGACTGAGACAACCAATAGATTATGGAATCCAGCTTCATAATATGCCCACATGTCTTCAACCTCAGGGTTTACTAATCTAATTAAAGGACCAAAAATATCAGTCGCGGCCATACCCAAAAACATATCTTCTTTTGGTGGTCTACCTACAACAGTAGCTGGAAATACGGGATTGTTCTTTCTAGTTATGGATTTTATTTCTAAATAAGGAAATTCTGATTCCATTGAATAGTATCCAAAATGGTCCCCAAATGGTCCCTCCATTCTGGTTTTGTTGATTGGAACGACACCTTCTATAATAAATTCAGCATTTGATGGAATCATAATATTGGAATGTTGAGATTTTGCTAGTTTAATTTTTTTATTTTTCAAAAAAGCAGAAAAAAGAACTTCATCTATATTCTCTGGCAATGGAGCAATTGATGAAAAAATTAAAGCCGGATCACCACCCAGTACAATTGAAACAGGTAATGATTTTCCTAAGTTGCTGGATTCATGATAATGTGCCGCACCTCCTTTATGAGGATGCCAATGCATGCCTAAAGTCTTATTATCATGCTTCTGTAATCTGTACATACCCATATTTCTTTTATTATTGATAGGGCTTTCGGTAATTGTTAAACCCATAGTAATAAATCTACCGCCGTCTTCAGGCCAACATTTTAAGATTGGTAAATCATCAAGGTTATCACCACCCTGTACTTGCTGACATTCTGCGCCATAAAAAACTTTCTTTGATCCAAAATTTAGTCCTCTTTTTATAAAAGGTAAAAATTCAAAAAAGCTATTAAGTTTTGGTGGCACTGCTTTTTGAGCAAAATTTAGTATTTCTTCTCCAAGCTCTTTTGGGTTGCAACCCAAGGATAAATTCATCCTTTCTTCAGTACCGAAAAGATTTGCAGCTAATGGATATTTAGAGCCTTTAACATTTTTAAATAGTAATGCTTGTCCGTTTTCCTCGATTGTTCTGGAGCAAATTTCAGTAATCTCTAGCTCAGGATCAACTTCGGACTCAATAGTTTTTAAATCCCCTATTCTATCAAGAAATTTTAAATATGATTGTAAATCATAAAAATTTTTTTCACTCATCTTTTATCTTTTCAGTTCTCCATCCCTTTTTGGGGTGAACACCTATCAGACTTAAGATTTTTTCAGAAAAAGTATTTTCCATGTCTTTCATGGAAGATTCTCCCATATATACACCAGGAGAAATAGGAGCAACTATAGCGCCAGCTCTCGAAAGCTTTAAGGCATTTTCTAGTGTTATTGCGTCAAGTGGAGTTTCTCTTAGAGCAATGATTAACTTCCTTCTTTCTTTCAAAGCAACTTGTGCCATTCTTGTTATTAAACTGTCAGAAATTCCAGATGCAATCTTATTGAGAGTGGATATAGAACATGGAATAATGACTAATGAATCAAAATAATTGCTGCCTGAAGCAAAAGGTGCAGCTAAATCACTGTCAGAAAAAGTATTATCAACCATTGACTTTAATTCATCAAATTTCAAACCCATTTCTTCTAACATGACTCTTTTTCCCCATTTAGAGGCCACTAAATATTTTTCATTAGGACATTTTTCAATTAGATTTATCGCAAAATTTGAACCTGATGCTCCGGTTATTCCTATAATAGTTCTCATATATTAAATATATCCGATATTGTTAATAATAAAATGAGAAATCCAACATAAGAGTTATATTTAAAAAAGTCAAAATTTCCTTTATTAGAGAAGTATATTTGAGCTATAAAATTTAGTAAAATAACTAATATCACTAATTGTCCTATAAAGGTTCTATCAAATACTGAAACTTGATATAAGCATAAAGCAAAAATTGCTGACATAAATGAAATAAAAGAGATTAGAATAGCTTTTCTTTTTCCAAAATTTGCTGGTATTGAAAAAATCTTATTTTTGGTAT
This sequence comes from uncultured bacterium, assembly GCA_913050245.1. GTDB lineage: Bacteria > Desulfobacterota_D > UBA1144 > UBA1144 > UBA1144. Next base: position 34,943 of record CAJWZJ010000005.1, read on the forward strand.
CAAAGTCGTAATCCTGAAGAGCATATAATATATCAAAACCACCAACCCAAAATAGTGTAAAAAATGATAATGACAACAGTTCAAAGATACCGGTAGTTGAACATTGGAAGGCATAATAGCCAGCCAAGGGAGATAATGAGAGAACTAATCCTAGAAAATAGTGACACATGAATGTAAATCTTTTTAAAAAGGGATATATAAAAAAAAGAACGAGAGGTATAGGTATTAAGTAGATAGTGCTTTTACATAAAATTAATGAAGGTATTAAAAATAAAGCTAAAGAAATAAAAGAAAAAAATATCAAAAAATTTTTTGAAATTTTGCCTGATGGTAAAGGTCTATCTTTAGTTCTGGGGTTATTTTTATCTATTTTTAAATCAATATATCTATTAAAAATAAAGCCTAAATTTCTTGCTCCAAAACTAGCAATAATGATTAATAAAAAATCAGCAATTATAAATTTTTTAGAAATAAATAAATATCCTGAAAGAATCAGAGGCAGAATAAATACGGTGTGAGAAATAGTTACTAAATCAAAGGCCAGCCTAGTATTTTTCATGTTAAACATTAAAATATAGTAACAAATTATTAACGGTGTAACATGCATACTGAGACAATTAATAAAATCAAATCTGCATTGAATGATAATAATTTCACTTATATAAATAGTGAACTTGCGGACAGAAATGCCGCTGAAATTGCCAGTATTATCATTAGTTTTTCACAATCTGATATTTGTACTGTTCTCAAATCCTTAAGTAGCGAAATAGTAGCCGAAACAATACTTGAGCTACCTGAAGATATTAGAACAGGGGTATTGGAGGAGCTAGATAATAAGTCAATATTGAATGCTATTGAAAATCTTGAGTCTGATGATGCGGCAGACTTAATATCAGATTTAGAGGATGAAAAAAGTAAAGAAATCCTTGAAGACATGAATCCTCAGGACTCAAGCGAAGTTCAATCTCTTCTTAAATATGATAAAGAATCTGCTGGCGGAATAATGCAAACCGAGCTTGTAGAAGTTAAAGATAGTTCTTTAATAAAAGATGCTATTAACTGGATAAGATTAATTGCGGAAGATGTACCTGATTTTTATCAAATTTATGTAACTAATGAAAATGATAAACTGGTTGGAACTGTTTCACTTAAGGCCTTAGTTTTAGCCAGCCCCTCGTCAGTAATCAAAAGTATTATGGATCCTATTGAAATAAGTGTGGAACCTGAGATTGATCAAGAGGAGGTAAGTAAAATTTTCTCTGATTATGATTTAGTCTCGCTCCCAGTGGTGGATAAAAATGAAAGGCTTATAGGAAGAATAACATCTGATGACATATTAGATGTTGTTAACGAGGAGGCTGAAGAAGACTTATTTGCGTTAGCAGGTATTAATGAATACAATCACCCAATTTACTCTGGCTTTATCTCTAAAACTAAATCAAGATTGCCTTGGCTATTAGTTACATTAATTGGTGAACTTATAATCGCTTATATAATTGCAATATATTTTCAACCCACTTTAGAAAAATTCATTCTGCTCGCAGCTTTCATGCCTGCAGTTATGGCAACAGGTGGAAGTGTAGGAATTCAAACCTCAGCTATTGTTATCAGGGCTTTGGGGACAGGGACAATAAATGTTGCACAAACTTTAAAAGTCATAATCTCTGAATTAAAGCTCTCTTCAATATTAGGAATTATTTGTGGTTTAGTTGCTGGAATTACTGGATATTTTCTCACAGGTACAAAGGAGGCGGGCATAGACTTCTTTAAGGTTATATTTATATCATTATCTATAGCTTCATTAATGTCAGCATTTTTCGGTGCTTCTTTTCCTTTGCTACTAGATAAAATTAAATCAGATCCAGCAAATGGTTCTGGTCCTTTTGTAACAATGGCAAATGATTTATTTTCTGCTATTGCATATTTGCTAATAGCATTACTTATAATGTAAATATGGGTGAAAAGAGTGAAGCATTTATTATTTCAAAAGAAGAATCTGGAGATTCAAGTTTTGTTGTAACTTTTTATTGCAAGTTTCACGGTAAAATAGATTTGTTTGTAAAAAGCGCAAGGATAAGTAAAAAAAGATTCCAGGGCAAATTAGAAAATGGCAATATCTATAACATTGAGTTTGTTAAAGCAAAAAAAGTTGGCTCCTTAGACTCTCTTATAGGAATTCAAATACATGAGGATAATAAATTTGTAGAATTTGATAGTGATGTAAATATTTACAGATCAATTATTCTTGAAACGATAGATAAATTTGAAATTGATAATCAACCTAATGAAAATGTATTCAATATTTTTAAATATTTTAATTTAAATATTTATACAAAATCTAAGGCTAAAAAAATAAAAATTATTATTAAAAGTTTGAATCAATATTTAAAACTTTTAGGTATTCAGCCCGCAATTAAAAGATGTTATAAATGTAAAAAGGAAATGGTAAATATTAAATTTTTTGATCTGAAAAATGGCGGGAGTGTTTGCTCTAGATGCAAAAGTAAAGATAATTCATCAATTATAGTTCTCAAAAAGATGATAAATAATAAAAAATTAGCTAATGATGTTAATCAACTAGAGATTTTACTTTTACTTATTTCTAGATTTTGTGAATATCATTCTGGAAAAATATTCAATTCTGTTAAATACTTAGTTTAATCATGGGAAATATTAAAGGGTTTAAATTTTCGGGGATAAATTGTGGAATTAAAAAATCAAACAAAAAAGACCTTGGATTAATTTTATCTTCGACTAAATGTATTGCACATGCTGTATTTACTAAGAATAATGTAATTGCTGCTCCACTTATAGTTTCGAAGAATACTTTAAAAAAAAACAAGATTTTTGGGGTAATTGTTAATAGTGGTAATGCCAATGCGTGCACAGGAAAAAAAGGGATTGAGTCAGTATTAAAAACTGCTAAGGCTGCTGCTAACATTACTAATATGGATATAGATAATTTCTTTATATCCTCAACAGGAATAATAGGAGTGCCACTTGATGAAAAAAAAATAATAGGAAGTATTCCAAAATTATTAAAAAATCTTAAGGCATCGAACATTAAAGACTTTGCTGAAGCAATAACAACAACTGATAAATATATAAAGATTAAAAAAGCCAATGTAAAAATAGGATCTAAGGAAGGTACGATAATAGGCATTGCTAAAGGTGCCGGAATGATTCATCCAAATATGGCGACAATGCTATGTTACTTAATAACAGATATAAAATTTGAATCCAGTACTTTTAAGAAATACATTACTAATGCAACTAATGAATCATTTAATTGTATTAGTGTTGATGGTGATATGTCAACAAATGATACGGTTCTTGGACTTTCAAATGGCTTACTAGGGAACAAGCCAATCAACAGTAAATCTTCTCATGGAAAAAAAATATATAAAACTATTGAAGAAATATTTTATAGCTTATCCAAGGATATTGTCTTTGATGGTGAAGGTTCATCCAAAATTTGTAAAGTATCTGTCAAAGGTGCTAAAAGCAAAAAAGATGCTAGAAAAATTGCTGAAAAAGTTTCTACATCTCTACTTTTTAAAACTGCTCTTTTCGGATCTGATCCAAATTGGGGGAGAATTATTGCAGCTGTTGGTGCAACTCAGATTAGCTATATAGATCAAAATTTAATAAATATTTTTTTGGGTAAAAAACTGTTAGTAAAAAATGGTTTAGGAATGAAACAAACAAAAGAGATAAAACAGCTCATTAAAAGGAAAGAAATCGAAATTACTGTCGATATAAAGAAAGGTAAGCATAATGCTTTCATGCTAACTAATGATCTAGGACATGAGTATGTGAATATAAATTCACTTTATACAACCTAAAATTTATTTAAGATTGTAGATATATTTTGAAAATACTTATACAAAAAGTTTAGAAAAAATAAAGCTAATAACACTAAAAAAATTATTCTAAAATTCATCACTTTCATTATGGGTGGATGACGGGATTTGAACCCGCGACCCTCGGAACCACAAACCGATGCTCTACCCCTGAGCTACACCCACCATATTAAACGCGCCAAGAGGGATTCGAACCCCCGACCTACGGATTAGAAGTCCGTTGCTCTATCCAGCTGAGCTACTGGCGCTTCAATATTCGAATTAAAATACGAATAATCAAAGTAAATTACACTAGGTTTAAAGTTTTGCAAATATAAAATATTAAGCTACTTATTGTATAAAACCTCTTTTTTATCTGAAAAGAAAATTGATTTAGTGATTATATAAATTAATGCTACTAAAGATACTTGCTCTACAACCATTGAGGAGAGTTTTAATATAGCAAAATCAGCCGATATGAACCTAACTAACCAACTTGATGCAATATCCAATAAACATGCAGAAAAAGAGACAACAATAAGTAATATTTTTGTAAAATTTGATAAATTACTAAATAACATTAGATGATTTAATGTCATAAGAATTATACCCATAGCAAATAGATGGAAATGAGTTTCCTCAACTATGGATCCATAACTTTTGGGTTGCCTAAAAGTTTCTGGATTGCCTAAATAATAATTAATTATTTCTTGTACTGTGAACCCTATTTTTGTCATAAAAAGAAAATTAGTAATAATTAGGCCTATAAAAAATATTAAAGAAAAAAGAATAATTAATTTTAAAGCAAAATTTCTATTTAGATCTTTTGTAACAAAAAAACGCATTTGATATGTTTAATCGTATATAAAAGAATTTACATTTGCAATTCTTCTTATAGCTTTTGTTGTTTCATTATATGAAATAGTTGAATTTGAAACTCTTATAACTTCATTCTGTGTAGGCATATTGTTAACTTTTTTATTGTTAAATTGTTTTAGCCATGGCTGTGTCATAATATATTCTTCAGGCTCATAAAATGCTATAACCTCTGCAGATTTCATCTCACCATTAGCTTTGAATACAATAAACAAAGTTTGTGTTCTTGTTCGAAGTCTGTGCGTTATAAGATAAGCAGTATAAACCCTTTTTCCATTCTTACTGGCTTCATAATAACTAAAAATTCTATTAGTAAATTTAGATTCAGATCTTTCAGATAGCTTATCAACGTTTTTTTGAGATAAATATAATTTTTTACTTTCAATATTATATTGGCCAAGATACTTATTTAAAGCTTCATCAACAGACATCTTAACATTAGCTAAGGAAGCATTTGAGATTAATAAAAAGAGTAAAATATATTTCATCATTCTAATATAACGGTTTTTAAGTTGAGTGCCACCTGTAAAGGCTTTAGTGTCGGTGACCAGTCGACTAAGGTGAGAGAGCTTAGGTACAGAAGGCACTCGTTATGCGTATTTAACAGTTTAAATAGTCATTATCTAGAATATCCATCCTATTCCAAGGTTATATTGTGTGTAATCATTGTTTGACCCTGGATTTGTGTGTCTTAAAGCATCAGCTTTCAAAACAACGTTTCCAATTGGTTTTACAGTTAACCCATAATTCCAATATTGGAGATCTTGATAGCTTCTATTAGAATTTGCACTTGAATCAGTCTTCTTGTGGTAGTTGAGATTCTCGTATCTAAAGAACGGAGCAACATACCAGCTTGTACCAATCATATGTCCTAAATCTTTTGCTAATTCATAGTAATAACCAACTTGTTTGGTACCAAATTTTGTATTTGCATTACCAGTTAAATATGAATTAAATCTGTCAATATTAGACAATTTATGATTTGTGTAAAGTGCACGATATTCGAAACCACCTACATCACCCATAATATAAATCGTTCTCCATTCGACTCTTGATTTAGGATCATTCATATCATAAGCAGTTGCTGTAATACCTGAAGGTTGGATGTTACCTCTGTAATAAGAACCACCAATAACAGTTTTATTATTAAAGTTATATTTAATAGAACCTGTTAAAGCTAATTCATTAGCAGTAGATGAACTACCCTTACTTCTGAAATTTTTATTAGTATTACCAGTGGCAGAAACACCTGGGTTTTTCAAAGAAGTAAGATAATAGAGTTTATACTCTAGCTGTTTTTCAGCTGTCTCTCCGAAAATACCAACACCATTTTCCCTATTTGTTGTAGGCAACATGGTTGTTTCAGTTTGAGGTCTATAAACACCGTGGAAAAGAGTTGGTTCATGTAGTTCGTTTATGATACCTGTAGGTAATAATAACAAACCAGCTCTGAAGCCCAATAAACCATTCATTGCTTTTGGTGTATAATCAAGATAACCAAATTCAAGGAAAGCTTCATCACCATGCTCAAACTCAAGTTCAGTATTTAGTGACCATTCATCTGTGAATTTATAACCAATATAAAAAACACCTCTATAAGCATCAGTCTGATCTAATTTCTGCTCACTTCTGAAAAATTTACCAACAATTTCACCGTAACCACCAATAGAAAGTCCGGATGAAGTGTTATAAACTTTAGAAGCAGCAGGTCCAAAACCATACTGGGAGCCTATTTCACCGCCAAAGCCACTTCTTTTAAGTTGCTCAACTTCTTCAGTAAGAACATCAATTCTTTCTTCCAAAGATTGAGAAAAACTATTAAAAGGAATAGCAAAAATAGCAAGCATAATCACTAATAATTTAATATTATTTGCAATCATAATATCCTCCTTAGTAGATATTATGGATATCCAATATCCATGATATCCTAAATATATATGTTTTAAAAAAAGTTTCAAGTAAAAAATTTGACTAAATAATTTTATTTGATACATTTATGGATATCGGAGGTCTATAATATGAAAAATTTCAAGATATTTCTATTTTCTACTTTTATTTTATTATTGCCATTGTCTGGAAAAACAGATTTTAAGCCATTAAAATTACAAATTGATAAATTTCAATCTCTTCTCTCTGAGTCTGAGACTATTACTAAAAGAGACCTTAAAAAAAATTTAAAATTATTAATGAATAAGGCTAAATCAATTGAAAGCAAACTAGCCAGCGGACACATTAATGACGATCTTAAATTTTTAATGAATAAGTATGTGTATAAGAATTCTGACAAAACAGTTAAAACTTCTGAACTCATTTATTGGATTGAGCACTTAGATGAAGAATTAATTATGTTCAAAGAAGATATGGGTATTGACGGTTGATCTTGGTAAATTTGGATCACGATTTGTATCAAATAATAAAGAATTTAATAGGTACATAAAGCTGAAATACATTAAATTTTTCTTCCTCTTATCAACTTTTCTTCTATTACCTCATACTTATTTTGCCAAAGAGTATAATAGGAGTTTTATAATATGGGGGACAAATTTTGATTTACAAATAAAATCAAACTTGGACAAGAAAAGTTTAAATTTAATATCAGAAGAATCAGTCAATATTTTAAATAGATTAAATATCATTTTTAATAATTATCAAAAGTTATCTGAAATTACTATTTTCAATGAATCAAAAATAAATTCAGAAATATCAATTTCCCCTGAATTTGTTGAACTATTAATAGAATCCAAAAAATATCATGAAATATCGGATGGTTATTTTGATATAACAATTGGAAATTTAACGTCAAAATTTGATTATAAAAATGTCGATAAATCAATCCAAATAAAAAAAAATCAATTCGATTGTAGCGGTTGGGAAAATATATTATTGGTCAAAAATAATTCTGCTCTAATTAAGAAAAAAAATTGCATTAATATTGATTTTGGCGGAATCGCTGAAGGCTATGCATTAAAAAAGATAATAAAGTTTATTAATCAATCAGGAATTGATGATGCAATTATTAATTTTGGAGGAAATATCTCAACATTATCTAAAAATCAAGATTGGGAAGTTTATATTAATTACCCTTCAAAGGAACCTAAACCATTTAAAAAGATAAAACTTAATAACCTATCTATTTCAACATCATCTCTATATGGGAAATCTATTAAAATTAATGGGGATAAAATGTCACATATATTTAATCCTAAAAATAAATTATTTTTAAAATATAAAAATTTATCGGTATCAGTTATTTCCGATGACCCCATATATGCAGATGCTATGTCCACAGCTTTAATTTCAATGGATTACTCAGACATGGAAGCATTTATAGAAAAGAATAATATAAAAGTTATAGTTCTTGGAGAGAAAGATGGGAAAGGAGAAGTTTTATATATATCTGATGGTATATAAATCGGGGTGAGAGGGCTCGAACCTCCGACCCCCTGTTCCCAAAACAGGTGCGCTACCAGCTGCGCTACACCCCGATTAAAGAATCAATTATACATATTTAACTTAAAACAACAAAATAAATTTAGACTTGAAAAAATTCTTGATTATATTTGAAAATTTTTGAATATTCCTTATCAAGCTTTATTAAATCTTTATGGTTACCAGTCTCGACTAACTTACCATTATTTAGAATGAGAATTTTATCTTCATCTCTTATTAAATTTAATCTATGTGCTATTAAAATTGAAGTTTTTGATTTAACACCTTCTAAATAATCTTTGACATCTTTCTCTAAATCTAAATCAAGATTTGATGTAGCCTCATCTAATATAATTATATGGAATGGCTTCTCTAGAGTTTGCTTAACATTCTTTATTTGCTTTTCACCTACTGATCTAATAGCATCAACATTATTAATATTTTCATCATCTAAAACTATATTAAATAGAGGCGTATCTTGCATAATCACAGAAAAATTTCTTCTGATAGAATGAAAATCATAGTGATTCAAAGGTATACCATCGATAAAAATTTCACCTTTTTGAGCCGAGTAAAAACCTAGCAACAAGTTAATTATAGTAGTTTTACCAGATCCTGTTGAACCCAAAAGTAATAATGAATCTCCATTTTTAATCTCTAGATTAAAATCCTTTAGAACCCAGTTTTCATCATTATATGCAAAAGAAACATTATCGAACTTTATTGACTTAAAGTTATTTGGAAATTTAATATTCCCATATTGTTCTGTTTTAATTTTAATTATTTCATATAAGTTTTCACTTGCTGCCAAGGCTGATTGCAAAATATTATATTTATCTGCTAAATCTAAAATAGGCCTAAAAATCATTCTTAAAAAAAATAAAATTGCTAAAAGTTGGCCTATGGATAAATTTCCATCAATAATCTGCTGTCCTCCAAACCAAATTATTGCTGCAGTTGAAAAAACTGACATGAACTCTATAAAAGGTCTAAAAATTGCAAATGTATACATTTGCTCCATGTTAGCATCGAAATTTTCTTTACTTAACTTTTCAAATCTTTGAAAATTATTATCTTTTTTATTATATATTTTTAATAAATTTATACCTCTTATAGATTCATTTATAAATGAGTTGAGCTTTGAAATTGTTAATCTTAATGCAGTATAAACTCTTCTTAATCTTTTTCTGTACAAGAAAGCAAAAAATATGATAGAAATAATTATTCCAATCATCATAAAAGTTAAGCTTGCGTTGTATTTAAACATTACATAAACGACTCCTATGATTACTAATATATCTTTCAAAAATTGAACCAAAACGTTTGTATAAAATTCATTTAAAGCATTAACGTCGTTGGTAACCCTTGTTGTTACTCTTCCAACACTTTGTTTATCAAAGAAATCTTGTGGCAACTTTAGTACATGATCAAAAACATTGTCACGGATATTTCTCATTATTTTTTGGCCTGTGATATTCAGAATGTAGCTAAATGTTGAACTAAAAATAAAAACACCAAAAATTAATAATAGTATTTCAAAAGAATATTCTTTTATTTGATCAAATGATGATTTAGATTCAACTATACCATCTACAACATTTTTTATATTAATTGGGATAAGTAATTCAAAGGCTGCAACAATTATCATTGTAAAGAATGCTATGCCTATCCATAGCTTGAAGGGCTTAGTAAATGAAATTAACCATACTAATATATTTCTGTCTTCTTTGCCTTTATGCATTTGATTCGCCTGGTAGTATTTTTTGTATATTAAGCAATTCTTTAAAAAGACTTTTATTCTTTGAAAGTTCTTCTGAACTTCCGTCTTCAACTATTTCCCCAGAATCAAGAACTAAAATTTTATCCATTGAATATATTGTAGAAATTCTGGAGGATATTATCACAAGGAATTTATTATTAAACTCTTTTTTAATCTTTTTTAAAATATTTAGCTCAGTATCAACATCCAAAGAGGATAAGGTATCATCAATAATGAGCATTTGTGGATTCTGATATAATGCTCTTGCTAAAGATAGTCTCTGTCTCTGCCCGCCAGACAGGCTAACACCTCTTTCACCAACAATCTCATCAATCCCTTTTGGTAATTTCTTTAAATCTTTAATAAATCCACTTATTTCTAAGCAATTAAAAATTTTTTCATCATTTTTTTTCTTATCGAAGAAAGACACATTCTCCCTAATTGTCCCTGAAAATATTACAGGATTCTGTGGTACATATATTACTCTCTGTCTGATTGAGGCTTTATTTATCTCATTTATTTCTACATCATCAAAGAAAATATTTTTACTCTGATAATTTTTTAAAATTAAATTTGCAATTGATGTTTTACCAGATGCTGTTTTGCCAGTAATTCCCATAGAGGAACCTTTTTTTAAAATAAAACTGATATTATTAAGAATTTTTTTATTAGAATTATTAAAAGAAACATTTTTAAATTCTATTTTATTTATTGTATTCAAATTTACTAAATCAACTTCATCAGATTCTGAATCCTGTGACATAATTGATTGAACTCTGGTAAGGCATGCATTACCTCTTTTTAGCCAATCTACAGCTAAACCCATTGCAACTACCGGCCAGCCTAGCATTGTCAGATAAACCATTAGAGAAGAAAACTCTCCTATGGTAATTTGACCGTCAATCACCATTCGACTTCCAATGAATATAAAAATAAATATAGATATTCCGGTAAAAAAAGTAATTAAAGGCTGATAACCAGCCCATATTTTTATGAGGCTCAAATTTACTTGCTCATAGTCCTTACTTTTATTCTTAAATTTATTCAGTTGATCTTTTTGAACATTCAAAGACTTTATAACTCTGATTGAATAAATTATTCTTCTTGCTTCTTCGGTCAATTTTGAAAATGATGATTGAACATTTATAAATAATTTTTCTATTAAATCACCATATTTCAAAATTAATAGGCCCATTAAAATGAAAGGTATAGAAGCATATGCAGTAAATATTGGCGATATAAAGAACATGGAAATAAATATAAAAGTTAAAAGTACAACACCATCATATGCAACCACTATTCCAAAACCACAAGCCATTTTTATTGTTTCAATATCATTAACTCCCCTAGCCATAAAGTCCCCTACTGTATTTTTTTCATAGGACTCTTTAGGAAGTTTTTGTATTTTGTCAAAATAATCATCTCTTAGTTTTTTTTCTATTCTTCTGGAGGTACCAAGCAAAAAGAATCTCCATACAAATCTAAAAATTGCCATAACTACTCCGCAAATTATTAAATAAAATGCGCTTTTATTAATAGTTTCACTAGCATTTTTGATATTACTTGCCTGTGATATGGAATCAATTACATTCCCAACCAAGATTGGCACTAACAACTGCATCATGTCTACCATCGTTAAACCAACAATTCCAAAAAAGATATTCTTTTTATGGTTTTTTAGTAATGAATATAAAGTTTTTTTTCTCATTTTTAATATTCTAAAATATAAGTCTATTTTTCATTATAAATGAAATAATTGACAAAAAAGAAAATAAGGGTTTTACTAGGAAAATGGATTTGGGAATTGCTTTACCTATAATTGCTAATATTAATATTGATGATCAACTAAAAATTGCAATAAAAGCTGAACAATTAGGTTTTAATTCTGTATGGGCAAGCGACCATATTATAATTCCTCAGGAATGGAAAGGAAGATTCTCAGATATTTTCCCTGATCCTTTTATAATCCTCACTGCAATTTCTCAAAATACATCAAAAATTACTTTGGGAACTAGTGCTATAATACTTCCCTACAGAAACCCAATTATTGTTGCCAAAATGCTGTCAACGTTAGATAATCTTTGCCAAGGTAGACTAATATGTACAGTTGCACCAGGTTGGATGAAAGAGGAATTTGATATTCTGGGTGTTCAGTATGAAGGAAGAATAAAGAAAACCGAAGAATTTATAAAAATCTTGAAAAACTTATGGAGCGAAAATCCTGAACCATTTAACGGAGAATTTTATTCATTTCAAAACGTATCTTTTCAGCCTAAGCCACTTCAAGATAAATTACAGATTTGGATGGGTGGGAATGCAGATGCCGCGATTGAAAGAGCTGTAGAATATGCTGATGGCTGGCAGCCTATTTGGTTTAGTCCTAATGAATTGAGGGAGAAAATTACATATCTAGAAAAGTATGCGGATGAAAGAAAAGTAGATATAAATAAAGAAATTTATAATATTTCTTTACGAAATAGAATATTAATATCTGACTCAAATGATAATGGTAATAATCCTGATACCGCACTAATAGGTAAAAAAGATGAAGTATTTGAAAAAATAATTGCTTATAAAGATTTAAGAATAAAAGAAGTAGTCCTAGATTTTATTTCTCCTAACATTGATGAAATAATTGATACAATGGAAATTGTAGGAAAAGAATTAATTCCAGAACTTTAGTTATCTAATCTTTCTAATAATCCTGTCCAGTATTTATGCCAATAAGAACCTTCAACCTGAGTTTTCAATTCTTTCTTTGCATATACAATAGCATCATCTTTACTCTCTGTATAAAGCTCAAGTTGCTTAGCCGCGGCATCAAGTTCATCTTCAGAAATCTCTATTGCGTCTAATACTTCACTTACAAATTTTCCCATTTGTATTAATGAATCATTTAACTGTGTTTTATTTTTATCTATTTCATCAGAAAGTGGGCCTACATCTTTTCCGAGAAGATTTTTTGCTTGAGAAACCCTTGTAAGATAGTCTTCAACAGATTTAACGTTTCTTATAGCATTTTGCAATTCTTTTACTAAGCTAGTCAGCTGTCTTGAATCAGACATATTATTTTGAATATCTTTACTTCGAGTTAGATCACCCATTATACACCTCAATTAAGATAATTAATTTGTTTTATAAATTATTATACCAGGCTTATTTTTTATATATTCGAAGAAATCCTCGTCGATAACTTTCATATATTTTTTTTTGCTAGAAGCATGTCTAAAAATAGCATTTCCTTCATTGTCCCATAATAAAAAACCAACATGCGATACGTCCAATCCAATTTTATTTGATAAGATAGCAACTATATAATGATTTTGTTTATCTTTTAAGCCTAAAACAACCTCTGAGCCTTTATCTATTGAAAAGTATTTTATAATTTTTTTCTTTAAGGGTATTCCCTCTAGGTATCTATCATGTTCGCCTTTTTTATTTAAAATTTTAGCAACTTCCTTATTATATCCTTCAACTAACTCAATATCTCCATTGTCAGTCCAATCTGTAAAAAAATGATTTCTATTAATAAAATTTATTCTACCCATATCATATCTATATTCTCGAACTTTTGTTTTAAAAATTCTGAAATTTTTGGAATTTGCCAAGGAATGAACATATTCAACATAAGTAAAACAATCTAGTCTATTAAGATCAATAATAAAAGTCTCTTCAATATCTTTGGAACCAATTAGCACATTGCCAACATATGGCTTTCCAATTAGGGAGAAAGAATATCTATAATATTTTTCATGGTAAGGCAGATGATGATTTAATTTCAATAGATCTTCAATTTCTGTTTTGTTAAAAAAACTTGTATTTTTTTCTTGACTATAAACTTTGGAAGATAAAATTATACATAAAATTATAATTAAACAGAATAAACTAGCTAATAATTTTTTTTCTTTTTGAAATTTCATTTACTGCTTTCTCAACCCCTTCGGGCAGTAACTTTTTTCCATCTGAAAATTGTACAGCAAGGTTTAGCATGGTGTCTACATCTGCACCATTAAAATTTTTAAGCCTTGGTAATAGACTCTTACATTGATCAAAAATAATTTGTTTATCTTTGATTTTTATTTCTAGTATCTCACATATTTCATCTTTGTTTGGCAATGAAGTTTCCAATAAAAGATCAAACCTGCCTGATCGAAGTAATGATTTATCAATTTGTTCGATCTTATTCGTTGCAGCCAATACTATAACATTAGAAAGCTCCGAGAAACCATCTAGCTCTAATAAAATCTGACTTAAAATTCTTGCTGTAACTGAGTCAGATGACACATCACTTCCAGTAGAGCATATTGAATCAATCTCATCAAAAAATAGTATAGATGGGGAAACTTGCCTTGCCTTATTAAAAAAATTCTTTATTAATTGTTCGGATTCTCCCAAGTACTTAGAGAGGAGTTCAGGGCCTTTTATTGAAATAAAATTCATACCACTATTATTAGCTAAAGCTTTTGCGATCATTGTCTTACCTGAACCAGGTGGTCCATAAAGCATCACACCTTTTGGTAATATAGAATCTTCAGATTCTTTGATTGGATCAATAATTACTTTTTCAAGAATAATTTTGGTTTCTTTTAAACCTCCAATTTCATCCCATTTTACTTTGGGAGTTTCCACAAAAATTTCTCTAATTGCAGATGGTTGAACATTGGATAGAGCTGATAAGAAATCATCTTGGCAAATCTTAATATTATCAACCTCAGAATAATTTATATCTGAAGAACCTAGAAGAGTTTGAACCGAATTAAGAGCTGCATCTTTACAAACCATTTCAATATCTGCACCAACAAATCCAGAGGATAGAGAAGAAATGATATCGAAATCAATATCCTCATCAAGTGGCATACCACGAGAGTGAATATTAAAAATCTCTTTTCTTCCCTCAAAATCAGGAGGATCTAAGAAGATTTCTTTATCAAATCTTCCTGGTCTTCGTAAAGCTGAATCGATTGAATTGGGAAGATTTGTTGCAGCTAGAACAATTATTTTTCCTCTATCTTTTAGACCATCCATTAAAGCAAGTAATTGCCCCACTATTCTCTTTTCTACCTCTCCATGCACTCTATCCCTCTTTGGTGCTATAGCATCAATTTCATCAATAAACAAAATGGATGGTTGATTGTCAGCAGCAGATTGGAAAATTTCTCTTAACAATGCTTCGCTTTCACCATAAAATTTACGAACAATTTCAGGTCCATTAACTAGCTTAAAATTAACACCACACTCATGAGCTATTGCTCTAGCAAGTAAAGTTTTGCCTGTACCCGGAGGACCTACTAAAAGTATCCCTCTTGGAGCATCTATTCCAAGCCTATAAAATATTTCAGGATGTTTTAAAGGCAACTCTACCAAATCTTTTATTTTTTTAAGCTGCTTTCTCAACCCACCAATATCATCATAAGAAGTAATGCCATCATCAGTTTTATTGTCTGTTCTCTTAATCTCTATCTTTGTATTTTGGTTTATAATTGATGAACCTGAAGGAGCTGTGGCCATAACTTTGAATAATTCAGTTTTACCTCCTGGCATCTTTGCAGAGATAGTATCTCCAGATGTTACAACATATCCATCAATTTTAGATATAAGTATCTTGGAATCGTCATTAAATAATAAAGATTGTGAATTAGTTGGTGAAAGTACAATTTTTTTTGCCTTTAACGTATCAATTTTCTTTATTGTTACAAATTCATTTAAAGACATGTTGATATTTTGCCTGGTGATACCATCAATCCTTATATAATTATTTTTGGTATCAGGCGATGGCATTAGCCTTATAGCAGATTTTCTTTTTCCATATATTTCAACCACATCGAGAGGCTCAATTCCAAGCTCTTGCATTAATGCTGTTGGTATTCTTGCATAACCTTTTCCAGAATCTTTTGGACCTAGATCTTCAACTTTCAATTTAGTAGCCATGATTCATAATAGGTTACCGATGCGTTATAATACTTCAAGCAATTGAAATTATAATATCTCAATTTATTAAAAATAAGTTAATCTAAAATTATGATAGATAAGATTCAAAAAGATTTAAAAAGTGCTATGAAAAACAAAGATAAAGTAGCTATTAATACTTTAAGGGGACTTATTTCAATTTTTAATAACCAAAATCCAAAAGATAGTAAGAATAGTGTTGAAAATATAATAAAAAAAGAGGTTAAAAAAAGAAAGGAAGCAATTGAGCTTTATCAGCAAAATAATAGAAATGATTTAAAAGAAAATGAAGAGAATGAACTTTCAATTTTAGAATCATACTTGCCTGATCAAATCAATGAAATAGAGTTAGAACAAAAAATTAATCAACTAAAATCTGAATTGTTCAATAATGAAAAACCAAATATTGGTATATTAATAAAAAATGCAATAAGTAAATTTAATTCTGTATCTGACAATGGAACAATAAGTAAAATATGCAGAAAAATTTTGGAGCAGTGACATGGATTGGAATCTAAATGACCTATATGGAAATATAAAATCAAAAAAAATTTTAAATGATTTTTCTAAGCTTGATAAAAAAGCTTTGAGATTTAATAATAATTTTAAAAATAAAATTAATAATAAAATATCTCCAAATAGATTATATGAAGCAATTGTCGAGCTTGAAAAAATATATGAGGGTCTTGGAAAAATTTCCTCATATGCATCTTTAAATTTTGCCGCAAATACAAACAACGAAAAAATTTCTCAATTTTATCAATCAACAAGTGAAAAAGTATCGCAGATAAGAAAAAATTTACTTTTCTTTTTCATTGATTGGAACAATATAGATTCAAAAAATGCTAAGAGACTATATAAGTCTACAAAACTTGCGAAATATAAAAATTTATTAGAATCAGAAAGAAAATATAAACCTTATCTTTTAAATGAATCTGAAGAGAGAATACTAGATCAAAAATCTTTAACTTCATCAAGGGCTTTTAATAGGCTTTTTGATGAAACATTAAATAATATTGTCTTTAATTTTGATTCAAATGGAAAAGTAAAAAAATTATCGGAAACTCAAGCTCTATCTTTACTTTATGATAAGAATAGAAAAGTCAGATTAAATGCCGCAAAAGCTTTAACTAATGGTTTAAATTCTGAAAAAAGACTTATTACTTTTATATTCAATCAAATCCTTAGTGATTGTAAAATAGTTAATGATCTAAGGGGATATAAAAATCCTATAGACTCAAGAAACCTATCAAATGAAATTAATATGGAAACAGTTCAAGCCTTAATAACTACTTGTAATAAAAACAACTCTCTGGTTCATAGGTATTACAGATTGAAATCAAAAATATTGAAAATTAAGAATTTTATGGATTATGATAGATATGCGCCACTTAGCGAAACTCAAAAAAAATACACTTTTGATGAAGCAAAAAATATTGTTTTAGAATCCTTTAATAACTTCTCTCCTGAGATGTTCAAAGTGGCAAAATTATTTTTTGATAAGAAATGGATTGATTATAAAATCAGAGATGGAAAAAGATCAGGAGCTTTCAGCCATTCATGTGTTCCATCAGTCCATCCTTATATTTTAATGAATTTCACCGGTAAAATTAGAGATGTTACCACCTTAGCTCATGAGTTAGGTCATGGTATTCATCAATACTTGTCTAGAAAAAATGGGTATTTTCAACAAAATACTCCTTTGACAACAGCAGAAACCGCAAGTGTTTTTGCTGAAATGTTGGTTTTTAATAATTTATTGTCTGAACTAAAATCTCCAAAACAAAAGTTATATCTAATTTGTTCAAAGTTAGAGGATATTTTTGCAACAGTTTTTAGGCAAATTGTGATGACAAATTTTGAATTATCGATACACGAAAGAAGAAAAAATGGAGGGGAATTATCATCTGATGAATTTGATAAATATTGGATACTAGCAAATAGTAAAATGTTTGGGAAATCAATTAATATTTCTGAATATTATAAAAACTGGTGGATGTATATACCTCATTTTATTCACTCTCCTTTCTATTGTTATTCTTACTCCTTTGGAGAACTATTAGTTCATGGACTTTTTGCAAAATATAATGAGGAAGGAAAGAGCTTTGTTAAAAAATATATTAGCCTTCTTTCTTCTGGCTCAACAGAATCGCCTGAGAAGCTAGTTAATAAAGTTGGAATTAACTTAAATGATCCAAAGTTTTGGGAAAGTAGCATGTATTTAATGAAAGATTTATTAAAACAAGCGGAAGATCTTTATAAGCAAATCAATTAATGATAAAAATATCCAATGGCATAAAAAAGGGTTTTAAGTTAAAAGTTCCTGCTGGTGGTCATGTTAGGCCTAAAACATCAAAAATCAGAAAAATGATTTTTGATATAATACAAAATGTTGATGATTATGACATCTTGGATCTTTTTGCTGGCTGTGGCTCTCTTGGAATCGAGAGTTTAAGTATGGGTGCAAAATTTGCAACTTTTGTTGATAAAAGCCCTATATCTATTAAGTATATTAAAGAAAATTTAAATAAATGTTCTTTTGAAAATAATTCTGAAGTTATAAATAAAAGTTTTTCTGAAGTAACAAGACAATTAATTAAAAAAAATAAAAAATATAATTTAATATTTATTGATCCGCCTTATGATTATTTTGATGACAAAAGTCTTAATGGTATTATTAGAACTGCCTTAAAGCTTGTCATAAATAAAGGTATTATAATATGTGAACATCCTATGGAGGAGGAAATAAATCTAGAGGTTACGAGTTATAGAGTTAAGAAGTATAAAGATAAATTTATAACTTTTTGTGTAAAATAATGAAGAAATCTGTGATTTATCCTGGAAGCTTTGATCCACTAACAAATGGTCATATAAACATTATAAAACGTGCTGCTAATTCTTTTGATGAAGTAGTTGTAGCAGTTGCTATAAATTCAAGCAAATCTTCAATAATGAATATTGATCAAAGAGTTAAAGTTATTAAAAAAATTTTTAGGAATAATAAAAAAATAAAGGTCGATAAATTCAAAGGCTTATTGGTAAGATTTGCAAAAAAGAAAAAGATAAAAACTATTTTAAGGGGTATGAGAACTGTTCAGGATTTTGAATATGAACTACAAATGGCTACATCAAACAACAAGCTTGATTCAACCATAGAAACAATTTTTATGGTTGCTGATGCTAACTATGCTCATATAAGCTCATCATTAATAAAAGATATTATCAAATTAGGCGGTAGTGCAAAAGAATTTATTCCAAAAGCTGTCGAAATAGAATTAAAAAAAATTTTAAATAAGGATAAATAATTTACTATGGAACTTTCTAAATTAGCTAAAAATTTAAAACCTTCTGCTACATTGGCAATAACGGCTAAAGCAAAGGAAATGAAATCACAAGGTATTGATGTTATTGGTTTTGGTGCTGGCGAGCCTGATTTTGATACCCCAGACAATATAAAAGATTTTGCAAAAAGATTTATTGATAATGGTTTTACCAAATATACTGCAGCGGGAGGAATTCCAGAGCTAAAAAATTCAATTATAGAAAGAATCAGTAAAGATTATAATGTTAATTATGAGCCAAAAGAAATTTTTGTTGGATCAGGTGCCAAACATGTCCTATACAATTTATTTCAAGTTTTAATTAATGAAGGCGATGAAGTTATTATCCCCGCTCCTTATTGGGTTTCATACCCTGAACAAGTAAGAATAGCGGGAGGTACTCCGGTTATAATTCATACTTTGCAAGAAAATAATTTTAAGTTTTCGTCAATAGAATTAGAAAATGCCATAACCTCAAAAACTAAGATCCTGGTTTTAAATTATCCATCTAATCCTACTGGGTCAACATTAAATGAGAGGGAGTTAAAACAAATTGCTGAAATTGTTAAAAAACATAATTTGATAGTTGTTTCAGATGAAATATATGACAAAATTTTGTATGAAAACAATAAACATATCTCCTTTGTTCAATTAGATGATGAAATTAAAAAACAAACAATTCTTATCAATGGTGTATCAAAAACTTATTCCATGACTGGATGGAGGATAGGATATGCGGCTGGTGATCCAAGTGTAATTTCGGCGATGGGCAATCTATCTGGACAATCCACATCGAATCCTACATCTATTTCCCAAAAGGCTGCACAGGAAGCATTTTCTGGCTCACAAGATGAAGTAGGAAAAATGGTTGAAGAATTTGAATCAAGAAGAAATTTTATTTGTAATGAGTTAAATAAAATTTATGGAATTAAATGTTCAATACCAGATGGAGCGTTTTATGTTTTCCCAGACATATCAAGCTTTTTCGGAAAGTCTTATAATGGAAAAGAAATAAAGAATTCGGTAGATTTTACTAATTTTCTTCTCGATGAAGCTCTTGTAGCTGTAGTCCCAGGTGTGGAATTTGGCTCAGATAAAAATATCAGAATTTCATATGCTACCTCCATAGTTGACATTAGAGAGGGTGTAAGAAGAATTAAAGAAAAGGTTGACAAATATTGGTCATAATGGAGCCGAAGGGGATCGAACCCTCGACCTCTTGAATGCCATCCAAGCGCTCTCCCAGCTGAGCTACGGCCCCTAAATTTTTAAACGGTATTATAATTTGTTAGAATATAAGAATCTATATAAATTTCAATTATGAGAAAAATTAATTTAGGAATTATTGGCTTAGGAACAATTGGTGAGGGCGTTTACAAAATACTCAAGAATCAAAGATCCAGAATAAAGGAATATTATGATATTGATATAAATCTTATAAAGACATGTGATATTTCGCCCCTACTTGCTAAAAAATTAAAAATAAAAAAAAGTAAGTTTACAAAAAATTATATGGATTTAATAAATGATCCTAATATAGATTCTATAGTTGAATTAATCGGCGGTACGACTATAGCAAATGATATAGCCATAAATACCCTAAGAAACAAAAAGAATTTTATAACTGCAAATAAAGCTTTAATTGCAAAAAATGGTTTTGAACTTCTTTCTTTGGCAAAAAAGAATAACGTTCAACTTCTATATGAAGCCAGCGTTGGTGGTGGAATTCCGATTCTTAACTCTATACAAGACTCACTTTTAATAAACCAAGTTAAATCTTTTATTGGTATCATGAACGGAACTTGTAATTACATTTTGACCTTGATGGCAAATGGTATTGAATTTGATAATGCTCTAAAAAAAGCACAAGAATTAGGATTTGCTGAGGCTGATCCTACTTTAGATATAAATGGCATGGATACAGCTCATAAAGTATCAGTATTATCTAAAGATTGTTTTGATTTTGATTCCAAAGTAGAAAATTTTCATGTTACAGGAATTGAAAATATTTCAAAAATAGATATCGAGGCTGCATCGCAATTGGGTTATAAAATAAAATTAATTGGCTTAGGAAGAATTGTAAAAAATAAAATTGACCTTAGAGTCCACTTATCTTTATTAAAAAAAGATAACCCATTGTGTAATGTTGACAGAGAATTTAATGCTATTTTGATAGACTCTAAAAATCTTGGACCAGTTATGAAGTATGGATATGGCGCGGGAATGCTCCCTACTGCTACAGCTATAGTAAGTGATATTATTAGAATAAACTCGAATATCAATAGAAGTTTTAAAAATAAAAAATATAAAATGTTCAATATTAATAATCTTGAATCGAAGTTTTATTTAAGGTTAAATTTAAAAAACAATCCTGGAAATCTGGCTAAAATTACTAAATTATTTGCAAAATATTCAATTAATATTGAGAAAATTTTACAGAATCCTGATAATGTAAATCTCAAGCATGTACCAGTAATAATAACAACTAAGAAATCTAATTATAAAACCACCAACAAGTTGATCAATCAACTTGATAAGTTGAATATAGCCTTAAAAAATCCATTGCTTATTCCAATTGAGGACTGAATTGAAAGAAGAAAATGTTTATGAAGAAATTATTTTAGAAAATATTCTTGAAGGCCTGATACTTTGTGATAAAGATTTAAACTTAAAATATATTAATCAAGAAGCAGAAAGTCTAATTGGATATTCAGAAAATCAAATCAAAAAAATATCGTTTGAAAACCTTTTTGGAAAAGATATCTTCTCAGAAATTTTATCATCAATAAAAAATCAAACTCCAAAAGTGCTTAGAGATATAATATTGAAAGATAAATTTTCTAATCAAGTTAATATCACAATATTTATAAATCCTGTTATAAGTTCTCAATCAACCCAAACTAATAAAGAATATATTTTGATTCAGCTATTTAATCTAGAAGGAACTAATGTGTTAAATAAAAAAAATAAATTTGAAGATGAAGAAAAAATTATGAGTCAGTTATTCCATGGGTTAGCTCATGAGATAAAAAATCCACTGTCAGGAATTAAGGGTGCAGCACAGTTAATCAATAGTAATATTGCAGATAAAGATGAAATAATAGAATGTTCTCAGATTATCGAAAGTGAAACTGAGAGATTATCAAAGCTAGTCAATACTTTTAAATATTTACAGCCTAGTAATAAAGAGAGTTTCGAAGTAGTTAATATTAATAATATTATCAGTGATTGTATAAAGATCTGCAATATGGATAAGAAGAATCAAGGTATAAATATATCTTATGAGGCTACAACAGAATCATGTAATGTAAAAGGTAGTTCAGAATTACTTAAAATTGTATTTATTAATTTAATTAAGAATGCTTATGATTCCATCAAAAAGAAAGGAAATATATGGGTACGAACAAAATTAAATAAAAAATATAAACTTAATAAAAAAAATTTCCTTGTAATTGAAGTTATTGATAATGGTATAGGCATCAAAGAATCTAATTTAAAAGATTTATTTAAACCTTTTTTTAGTACTAAGAAAGATGGTCAAGGTATTGGACTTTTTGTCAGTCAGAAGATCATTAATAAGTTTGATGGATATATTGAAGCTACAAGTAATGATGGAAAAACTGTTTTTACTATATACCTTCCAGAAAGTTAATTTAAGGATATAATCTAACATTATGGAAAATAAAGTTTTAATTGTTGATGATGAACCAAGTATATTAAAAGTTCTCAGCTTATTCTTAAAAAAAGAAAAATATAGTGTTGATAACGCATCTTCGATATCAGACACTTACAAGAAATTAAAAAAGAATGAATACTCCATAATTTTCCTTGATATAAATCTGCCAGATGGTAATTCCTTAGAATATTTTCCAAAAATCAAAGATATTTCTCATAACTCATCTATAATCGTAATGACTGCACAGGATACAATGGATAATGCTATAAACTCAATGAAGTTAGGTGCATACGATTATATCGATAAACCGATAAATTTAGATGGCGACCTACTATTGTTGGTATCAAGAGCAAAAGAAAACTATTTAAAGAATATCCAAATTCAAGATCTAAAAAAAGATCTAAATAATGAAAAAATTAATGATAATAAAGTGGTTGGTAAATCAGCTTCTATTCAAAGAATATTTAAAGATATTGGAAAAATCTCTACGAGTGATCATACAGTGTTGATTAGAGGAGAGTCTGGTACGGGTAAAGAACTTATTGGAAAAGCAATACATCAAAATAGTTTAAATTCCAATGGGCCATATGTTCAAGTGAACATAACTGCCATTCCTGCTGATTTATTGGAAAGCGAATTATTTGGTTATGAAAAGGGAGCATTTACAGGGGCAGATAAAAAGAAGACGGGTCGTTTTGAAGAAGCAAACAATGGAACCATCTTGTTAGATGAAATAGGAGACATGTCCGTTGACTTGCAAAGTAAATTGCTTAGAGTTTTAGAAGAGAAAAAATTTTACAAACTTGGCTCTCAAAAGCCAACATCCTTTAATTGTAGGATAGTTACCTCAACTAATAAAAATCTTGAAGAACTAATAGATGAAAAAAAATTTAGAGACGATTTATTTTATAGACTAAATACAATTTCTATAGATTTGCCACCTCTCAGAGAAAGGAAAGAGGACATCCCTCATTTAATATCTTTTTTCTTAGAAAAATATCTTGATAGAAATGGTTCTATTAAAACTATAGATAATAATGCTATAGAAGCTTTGACAAGTTATGAGTGGCCAGGCAATATCAGGGAGCTTGAAAATACAATAAAGAAACTTAGTATCATGTCGAGTAACTCAAATTTATCTGTTGATGATATAGAAGAGTATTTCCCCAAAATTTTTTCAAAATCTAGAGAAAAGGAATCAAATCTAAACTATAATTTATTAATTGAGAACATACTTAATAAGCAAAAATCGAGCAATAATAAATATAAAAATATAATAAAAAAAGTTAAGACAACAATAATAGAAAGTACTTTAATTAAATGTAAAGGAGATAGATCTAAGGCTATTAAAGAATTAGGACTGGTTAGTGATGAATTTGATGTATTAGTTAAAGATTTAAAAATCTCTAAAGAATTAATTAAATCTGATTAAATTTAACTAATGCTTTCTTTGCTGCATTGTTCTGAGCTTCTTTCTTTGTTTTTCCAGATCCAATAGATAATTTATTTTTTTTATCTTCAATTGAGACTTTGAATTTTTTATTATGTGGAGGGCCAATTTCTGATAAGACTTTATATATGGGAATGTATCCATAATTCTTTTGAAAAAATATTTGGATTTGAGATTTATAATCAAAAATTTTAAATCTTTTTAAATCCATATCTAATAAAGTCTTTTTAACAAATTTTTCAGCTTCTCTAATACCAGAATCGATGTAAATACCTCCCAAAATTGCTTCATACAAACATGATAAAGTTGAATCTTTCTCCATTCCTTTAGTTTTTAGTTCTCCAAGACCTAATAATAAATAATTATAAAATCTGAATTTTTTTGAGCATTCAGCTAAAGATTTTTTACTAACAATTTGATTTTTAATTTTTGATAGCTGTCCTTCAGAATAGTTTGGGAATTTTGAATATAAGTGCTTTGACACAACAAGTCCTAGGACAGAATCTCCTAAGAACTCAAGACGTTCATTATCAGGTAGTTTGTGCTCATTAGCATAGGATTTATGAGATAAACACTGTTTTAAAAGGTTTTTATTCTTAAATTTATAATTTATTAATTTTTCTAAGCTCATATAAAAAACTTATCATATAATGAAAAAATTTTTAAATTAAAAAAGTTGTAAATAAGAGCTTTTGATGTAAATTTAATAGAGGGCTTCTCCCCGTAGGTTAGTATATGTCAAATCCTTTTGAAACTTTAAAGTCCGAACTTGATGAACTAGTAGTTGGTCATAGTGAAGTCAAAACTGCTTTACTTCTTGGCATAGTAGCTAGGGAGCACATATACATTCAAGGACCTCCCGGAACTGCAAAAACAATGCTCTCTGAGATTGTTTCAAAATCTGCTGAATTAAATTTCTTCTTTTACCAAATGCATAGAGATACAAGACTTTCAGAATTAGTTGGAGATTTAGTTATTTCAAGAGAAGATACAAATGATGGTGAAATAATTAGGCAAAATATTATTAAAGGCGGTATATTAACATCCGATATTTGCTTACTAGATGATATATCTAGAGCTCCAGGAGAGTCATTAAATGTTTTACTTAGAATATTAAATGAACGTAAATATGGTGACGAAGACATACCGTTGTTAACAGCTATAGCTACTAGTAATCCTACTGCTGATGAATATTATAATGAACCTCTAGATCCTGCTAATTTAGATCGTTTTGTTATCCAGGTCAATTCAAAAGGTATTTCTTACTCTAAACAATGGGACGATGTTAAAAAAATAATTAGCTTATATTCTACTAAAACTGGGCAAAATGATTTTGTAGCAAAGGTTGGTAAAAAAGCTCTTGATGATAGCTTCAAAAAGCAAGAAAAAGTTGTTATCCCTGTTGATGTTCAAGAAGGTTTATCTTCTTTCATAAGCTGGCTAGTAGAAGATCAAAGGCTTAATGAATCTAATTCTGTTATTTCTGATAGAACATTTTTAGTTAAATCATTAAAATTGATTAAAGCTAATGCAGTAATTGACGGAAGAGACGAGGCAAATATATCGGACTTAAAAGTCCTTAGGTTTTTATTACCTTTTCGTGTTCCCGAAGAAATTTTAGAAGCTGCTGAACAAAAATTGGAATCTTTTGAGAACCAAAAAAAAAAGACCAAGAAATAGAGAATAAGCAAAAAAGAGAAGGTGGAGATTACGAAAAGGATTCACCTAATAAACAAGCTGGAGATAACCAGGATAAAAATTCTGATATTACTGAAGAGCAGATGAGTGATGCAGAGAACTCATTTATGCAGGCTCTAGAAGAATTACAAGATAATTTGACTAGCGAAGATAATTCTAAACCTTTAGATTCGGATAAAAAGATTCCTACAAATCCATCAAATAAGAGTGAAGATGATGGTGAAGGTGATATGAACAATGCACCGTTATCAGAAAAGGTATATGCTACAAAATCCAAAAGAGCTGGTGACACTGATGCTTCAAAAATTGGAACAGAGGACAATCAAGAAATAGCTCAGAATGTGCAAATAGTTATGAAAGTTTTAGAAGGAAACATTCAAAGAAGTATTGCGAAAAGAGGACACTATCCTGGTGGGCTGCCAAGAAGATATAAGAGAATGAATTCATTTTATGAAATTGATGATGTAGATCCTATAGATGCAGCTATTTGGTCAAGAAATTTATCACCTCAACTACCAAGGGTTCATCAAAGAGAAAAAGAGATGATGGGGGGCGAGATTGCAATTTTAAGAGATATTAGTACATCCATGATGGGCGTCTACAGCGAATGGTCTTCTTCTGTGGTAAAAGCTGTAATAGAACTTGCTAGGACAAAAAGGATGAGGGTTGGATATATTGAATTTAATCATAAATCTTATAAAACAATTGTTGATGAAAAATTTTTTACTAAAGAGTATGAGACTATACTTGATCAAGCAACAAAAACTGAATGCTCAGGTAATACAAATTACGAGGAAGCTTTAAAGGATGCGATATCTGATTTTAAAGGTAGGGGTTTAAGAAATAAACATATACTTTTTATAACAGATGGAATACCTACGTCGGGAGATACTGAAGTTAAAAGGGAGAGAGAAAGGGCTAAAAAATTAGGTATCTGTATTCATTCTATATTTATTGGATCTAAGAATTTTCCTTTCATTTTAAATACAATATCAAAAGAAACTTATGGATCACAATTTGTAGCATACCGTGCAAAAAATGGAAATATTAAGATAGAGAAGAAAGAAAATAGTCTTCAATTCAAGAAGCAAGCTCCAACTGAGGACCCTGACAGTGAGAATCTTCTAAACTTTATTTAGTCTACTATTAAATTGTCTCGATTAATTATTTCATCTGAATATTTATAGCCAAGCACGCTTTCGATTTGCGAGGATTTTATTCCAATAATTTTTGTTAAATCCTCCGAACTATATGAGATCAAACCTCTAGCAATATTTTTCTTGCTAGAATCATCTATTATTATTACTTGCTGACCTTTTTCAAAATTTCCTTCTACTTTTTTGATACCTGATGGAAGTAAACTTTTACCTTTTTTTACTATTGCCTCTGCAGCTCCTTTATCAACAAAGATTTTTCCTGATGTTTTAAGACCTATACCAATCCATTTTTTTCTGCTTTTAACTGATTTATTTGAAGGAGATATCATGGTCCCAATATCTTTAAAAGAAAAAATTTTCAATAAAATATCTTTTTTCATACCATTTGCAATAATTGTTGGTATACCAAATTTTGAAACATTTAGTGCTGCATCAATTTTTGATGTCATGCCGCCTGAAGAAATATTATCTTTTGAGTCTGATAATATATTTCTATCAAATTGATCGTCAGATATCATTGACAATAGATTTACATTTTTATTCTTCTTTGGGTTACCATCATAAAGACCATCTGTATCAGTTAGTAAAATTAAGAAATTGGCATCAACCATAGAGGCAACTTTGGATGCAAGTATATCATTATCTCCAAACATTATTTCATCAATTGAAACCGTATCATTCTCATTCACAATTGGAACTATGTTCATTTTTAATAATTCCAGAATCATTGCCCTAGCATTTAAAAATCTTTTTCTATCTTGAAAAATATCATTTGTCAGTAAAAGTTGTGAAACCCTTGTTTTTTCTTTTTGAAAAAATTCTGAATAAATAGTCATAAGTTTAATTTGACCCAAAGAAGACAGAACTTGTTTTTTAATAATATTTGAATTTTTAATGTTAATCTTTAAAAATTCATTACCTGCAAGAATAGCTCCAGATGTAATCAATATAACTTCAATATTATTTTTTCTCAATCCAGAAATTGAGGTAACAAGATTCTGAATTATCTTTCTACTTATTTTTTCCTTACCATTTGATAAAGCTTTAGAGCCAATTTTAACGACAACCCTTTTTGCTTTATTAATAAAAAATTTTCTATCTTCTTTCATTTATAATCCTATTGACATAAAAAATATAGAAGTATAATTAATGAATGTCTAGTCTGCGGGAATAGCTCAGTTGGCTAGAGCGTCTGCTTGCCAAGCAGAAGGTCGCGGGTTCGAGCCCCGTTTCCCGCTTTTTAATACATAGGAATGAAATCTTTAATTTCTTCTACTCTTTTAATCCACTCTAAAATATTTTTATATTTATCTAAGAAAATCTCTCCTTCGTAAGATAATTTTATATATGGATACATAGAAATATCGGCTATCGAATATCCATCTGAAAGAAAATCATTATCTTTTAAATATTCATCAATAATCAATAATGATTTATTGCCTTCTTTTTGAAGCATCTTCAATTCATTATTATCTTGCTTATCCTCTGGAAAAAATTTTTTTATAGCTCTGGATTTTGCTAAAAACGGATCAACCGATGTCTTATTAAATAAGAGCCATGAATAAATTTTAGCTCTGCTTTCAACCGAATCTAGTAAAAAATTTTTATTATATTTCTCTGATAAATATAATAAAATTGCATTTGATTCATTCACAATAACTCCTGAATCATCTATAACAGGGATTTTCATTGCAGGATTTATATTTTTAAAAAAAACTTCTTTATTTTGACCTTTGAACACATCAATCTTTATAGCTTCATATTCTTTAGGCAATTGACTTAGTAGCAACCTAACCTTATAACAATTACCAGACAACTCATGATCATATAATTTAATTAAACTCATTTTTTATTTTTATGTACTCCTCATAAAATTTTTTACCGAAATACTTTTTCAATAGTATATCGTTAACAAGCTTATAGTTTAAATTACCAATTGTTCCTACAGCATTATCCTTATTCAGTATTTTAACTTCAACATTTACTAATGTGTTATTTCTCTCAATCTTAGTTGCGATTGCTCTAAGTTTAGTATTTGCTTCTAATTTATTCAGATAATCTAAAGTCATTCTTGTAGTAAAACCAATAGTTTTATATTTGTTGTACATAGCCCAAAAACCAACCTCATCTATAACAGTAGCCTGAATACCGCCGTGAATTATATTAGGAAATCCTGTGTAATCATTACTTAATATAAAATCTGAAAAACAATTTTCATCATTTTGAACTATTTCAAGTTTTAATCCAATTTGATTTCTTGATGAGCAAGCAAAACAATTATGATCTGTATATTTCTCGAATAAGTTTCTCAATCTCTGAGAAAAACTAATCACCATCTTCTTTCTCATCAACTTTAGCAGCAGCAACGACTTTAATATTTTCTTCCAATCTCATTAGTCTTACTCCCTGTGTAGCTCTTCCAATTATTGATATATCAGATGATTTTAATCTATTTGCTTTTCCAACAGATGATAAAAGTATAACGTCGTCCCCATCTTTAACTTGAAAAGCATTAACAATATTTCCTGTTTTCTCAGTTATTTTGAGAGTTGTAACCCCTTTTCCTCCCCTTCCAATAAGTCTATATTTTTCGACCTCCGTTCTTTTCCCATAACCATTCTCTGTTATTGTCAGAATTTGTGATGATGAATCTTTAATAACTTCTGCACTTACTACGAAATCTTCGCCCTTAAGACTGATTCCTTTGACACCCATACTGTTTCTTCCAACGGCTCTAACATCATTTTCATTAAATCTTATAGCTTGACCGTTCCTTGTAGAAATTAATATCTGATTATCCCCAGAACTTGTTCTTACTGATATCAATTCATCATTATCCTTAAGATTAATTGCTATTATCCCATTAGATCTTGGCCTAGAATATTCTTCTAGCTTTGTTTTCTTAACAATTCCACTTTTTGTTGTCATTATCAGATATTGGTCTTGCTCAAAACTTCTTAATGATACATAAGATCTTACTTTTTCATTTTCTGATAAATTAAGTATGTTAGTTAATGCTCTGCCTCTAGCAGTTAGGCTTGATTCTGGTAATTCATGAACTTTTCTCCAAAAGCATTTACCAGAACTTGTAAAGAACATCACATAATCATGGGTAGATGCAACAAAAACATGTTCAGCAAAATCATCATTTTTTGAAGTGGCACCTGTTCTTCCTACCCCTCCCCTTCTTTGGCTTTTGTATAACTTTTCAGAAGTTCTTTTTATAAAACCTTCATGTGTGAGTGTTACGGTCATATCTTCTTGGGTAATTAAGTCCTCTACTGACATACCTCCAAGGTCTCTATCATCAATATCTGTTCTTCTTTCGTCACCATAAATTGTAATCAAATCTTCAAGTTCACTAATCATTATTTTATTAATTTCATTATCATTAGATAATATTTTTTCTATTTCTTTTATTCTTTTAATTAATAAATTTCTCTCTTCAAAAATTTTCTCTTGCTCCATGCCTGTGAGTCTCTGAAGCCTTAAATCTAGAATTGCATTAGCTTGAATTTCCGATATTTTTAATTTCTTTATTAATGAGGCTCTAGCATCAGCTGGCTCTTTAGAAGACCTGATTATTTTTATTGTCTGATCAAGCTTATCCAATGCAATTTTGAATCCTTCGAGTATATGCAACCTATCTTTTGCTTTAGAAAGTTCAAATAAAAATCTTTTTGTTATAATTTCAAATCTATGATCTATAAAACACTGGTTAATATCTTTTAAGCCAAGAAGTTTAGGTTTATTTTTATCTATTGCAAGCAATATAATACCAAAAGTAGTACTTAGGGGAGTTAGTGAGAATAGATTATTTAAAATTACATTAGGATCTTCATTCCTCTTTGGGTCAATAACAATCCTCATTCCATCCCTATTTGATTCATCTCTTAAATCTGAAATTCCTTTTATCTTTTCATCCTTAACAAGATCAGCAATCTTTTCAATTAATTTACTCTTATTAACTTGATAAGGTATTTCAGTTATAACGATTGAATTTGTTTCTGTCTCAACAAAAGCTTTACCACGAAGTTTAATTATGCCTCTACCTGTCGAATATGCTTGCTTAATTATTTCCTTGGATCCATGCATTATTCCACCTGTTGGAAAATCTGGACCGGGAATTATTTTAATTAATTCTTCAATAGAAATTTTAGGATTTTTAATTTGTGCTATTACAGAATTAGCAAGTTCTTTGAAATTATGTGGAGGGATATTTGTTGACATACCTACAGCAATTCCTGAAGCACCATTTAATAAAAGATTTGGAATTTTTGAAGGTAAAACTTTAGGCTCTTTAGAAGATCCATCATAATTCTCAATAAAATCTACCGTACTTTTGTCTATATCTTCCAGAATTTCTGAGGTTAATTTTGCTAATTTAACTTCAGTATATCTCATCGCAGCAGCAGGGTCGCCATCAACGGATCCGAAGTTTCCCTGGCCGTCGACTAAAGGGTATCTAAGAGAAAAATCTTGCGCCATCCTAACCAATGCTTCATATAATGCACTGTCTCCATGAGGATGAAATTTACCCATAACATCTCCCACAACCCTAGCTGACTTTTTATATGATTTATTTGATTCAAGACCTAGATCTTTCATTCCATATAAAAGTCTTCTATGTACAGGTTTTAATCCATCTCTAACATCGGGCAAAGCTCTACCAATGATGACACTTAAAGAATAGCTCAAATATGAGTCTTTTAGCTCATCATAGATCTCAGTTGATTTAATGTTTTTATCAGTTGAAATTGTGAATTTTCTCCAAGATAAAGATACAATTATTATACATTTTTATAGGTAAAAATGAAGTCTAAATATCTGAAATTATACCTTTTTTTATTATATTAGAAACAAGATTTTCAGGGCTGTAATTCTTATATAAAACAGCATAAATAGATTCCAATATTGGGGCTTTAAATTTATATTTTTTCGCTAATTTTATAAAAGCTTTTGAAGTATAGTATCCTTCAGCAATAGAATTTGAAGATCTTAGAACTGATTTAATATTCATCCCCTTACCTATCATAAAGCCTAAATTCCTATTCCTACTTTGTATGCCATAACATGTAAGCATAAGGTCTCCGACACCTGATAATCCTAAGAAAGTTTTCTCCTTAGCACCCAAAATTTTTGAGAATTGCCTAATTTCAAACAAACTTCTTGTTATAAATGCAGCTTTTGTACTCTCACTATTTCCAACGCCATCTATTATTCCTGCTCCAATAGCAATAACGTTTTTCAAAGCACCAGCAATTTCAACACCTTG
This sequence comes from uncultured bacterium, assembly GCA_913050245.1. Classification (GTDB taxonomy): domain Bacteria; phylum Desulfobacterota_D; class UBA1144; order UBA1144; family UBA1144. The sequence continues at coordinate 67,371 of CAJWZJ010000005.1, forward strand.
TATATCATTGGATCGATAAACTTTTAAATTTGTATTATCAAATATGGAGCTAACCATCTCAAGCGATAAACCACTTTTTGAAGCTAAAGTAACGGCTGTTGGAAGTTCTGCAATAACATCTTTTGCAAAACTAGGACCAGACAGCGTAATGTACTTCCTAGGACTTACATTTAAAGTTTCATTAAAGACTTCATTAATAAATTTAAGCGATTTAATCTCTATTCCTTTTGATGCATTAACTATTAAAGATTTTTTATTCAAATATTTTTTCAATTTTATCAATATCGGCCTTAAATATTGTGTTGGAATTGCAAAAATATAAATATCAGAATTAATTAAATCTTTATTTTTTATATCGTTTGTAGCATTTAAATTTTTAGAGAGCTTATGACCGGGCAAAAAAAGTTTATTTTCTTGAATTTTATTAATCGAATCACAAACTGATGATTCTTTTGCCCAGATATTTACCTTCTTAGAATTATGAGCAATAAGATTAGCCAGGGATGTTCCCCAACTGCCACCACCAAAAACTGAAACATTATTGTTTGATTTCATTTGGTATTAATATTATATTTATTTCATAGGAGTTACAATGTTACGAAGAGATTATTTAGGTTCTATACTAGTTTGTACTTTACTTTTTTCCCTTGTAGGTTTAGGTATCTATAAAGCTTCTCATGTAGATTTAAGTTTGTATTTAAAAATTGTTGGTTCATTCGTAGTAATTGCAATTTTCATAGGATTTATTACATATTTAACTGGCAAAGAATAGTTATTTTTTAGTATTCGCATTTATCCAATCAATCATTTCAGTTGTAGATGTACCAGGGCCGAAAATCTCTTTTACACCTGCTTTTTTAAGATTTGGAATATCTTCGTCTGGGATTATTCCTCCACCAAATACTACAACATCATTTAGTCCTTTTTCATTTAAACTCTTGATGATTTCGGGAAATAAAAAATTATGCGCACCAGACAATAAACTAACACCTATAGCGTCAACATCTTCCTGAAGTGCTGCCTCTGCAATCATTTCTGGAGTTTGATGTAAGCCCGTATAAATAACCTCAAAGCCTGCATCTCTGAGTGCACGTGTAATTATCTTTGCTCCTCTATCATGTCCATCTAGGCCAGCTTTTGCTATTAATATTCTAATTTTATTTGCCATGAGATAAATATTTATAAACTATTCATTAAAAAAATACAATTTCTTAGTATAAATATTCTTAGGGTCAGAATCTATCATAAATGAATAGTATAGTTTTTCACCAGGCCCTAAAGGCATTGAAGAGTTATTTATTAACCTAATAGTATTTGCCTCTAATATCTCACCATATTTATTTTTTGCAATAAATCTTATAGAAAGTTTTGTAATTTTTTTACTAGATTTATTTATATAATATCCAGAGTATTCCAATTTGTTTGATGAATTAATGGTCTCTATTAATGGTGTTCTATGATTATTAGATGCAAAAGAATTTAATGATAAAGAAAATAAAAGAATGAGAAAAAGAATAAATAGAAACCTATTTCTTATCATTTGTATTAGAATCATTCTTATGGTCCTCAATTATTTGATTTATAATCTTTTGCATTATTTTAATAGATCCAATAGAACCCTCTTTAATATATGAAGAATCATCTACAGGTGGTCTTTTCTTTTTTGTCCACAAATAAAAGAGAAAAGCTTGATTATTAAGTATTAGAAATAACAAAAGATAAAATACAGCATTAGTTGATAAAGTTCTCAAAACTAAAGGAATATTATCAACTTCGACTCTAACCACACCTATTGTTTCATCGTTATTCTTATAAAAGGGTTTAATTGCAACATATTTATTATTGAAGAAAAATCTTTTGTCCTGATTTATTTCAGACTTATCATTTTTCTGAAAATTTTCATCCACACCAGCATTAACTTTGCCAGAGATTATATCATCGACAAAATACACTGAAATAATATCGGGTTTAGTAATTGTAAATGCAGAAGATAGCTCATCTATACCAATTTTAGAATCTAAAAAAGCAAGAAAATCCTTTGAACTTCTAGATTTATCATTAGAAAAGAAGATGCCTGCTTGTTTTGCGACAAGTTCTGTAAACTGCTTACTCTGTATTTTTAAAGATTCTCTTTCAAGATTAAAATTAAAAATAAAAATTGTAGAAATAAAAGAAAGAATTAATAATTGAATAACTAAGATAATTATGAATCTTCTTAAATAATACATTATGCAGTTTTCGTTAACTCATTAACTTTTTCAAGAACTTCTTTAGATACTCGCTTATCAGACTTAAGCAACATGTAAATCATTCCAACAAAATCTTTTTTTACATCAGTATTTAGATTTCTAAAAAGATCTAATAATAACTTTTCTGAATTTGTAATAGGCTCATTTAATGAAGAAATAATTTTTTCTTTATTAAGGAAACGTAATAATTTTTGATCTTTTGCCTTAGACCATATAATTTCTTTTGAAACATTTAAAACTTTTGAAATGTCCTCACACTTAGATTTTGATGGAGCATCAACTTTTCCAGTTTCAAGTTGATGAATATATACAGTTGATACACCAAGACCATTTGCCAAATTTTCCTGGGTTATTCTTTTTGATTTTCTGAGTTCTTTTAAAAATTTTCCAAAACTATTATGCATATTCTTATTTTACAGAGTTGAATATAATATTGCAATTAAGAAAGTGCCCTGAGGCGGAATCGAACCACCGACACGAGGATTTTCAGTCCTCTGCTCTACCGACTGAGCTATCAGGGCAAATCAAAGTATCGAAAAGTTTATATAATTAAAATTATTAATCAAGAAATCCTGTGGAGCCCAGAGGCTCCACAAGTAATTAAGAAATTTAGAAAGCTACAATGTATTGTAGAGATGCTGTTTGTTGTTCTTTATTTTGAGGTGTTGTACCCTCACCAGCTTGGAAAGCTTTAAAATTAGCAAAATCCATTCTGTATTCAGCTCTTAAAACTCCTCCACCAATCGCCATTTCAGGTGTTATAGTGAAACTTTCTAATGTACCATCATCAGTAAGATTGACAAAAGTACTATCAGCAGTATCAAAATCAAGTTTTGTATCACCTTCATCTTGGAAATACTCATATCTGACAGTTACTGACATTGTATCTGATAAAGATTTTGTTAGATAAGCAGCATACCCAAACCATTCACCGTCAATTGCAGTGCCTGATTGAGTTTCTTTACCATAAACACCATTTAAAGTTAGATCAACTCCGCCTAGCGGATAACCCATTACAGCAGTATATGTCTGTTGGATAGTGTTTGCATCTGTTCCATCGTTACCATAATTCATGGCAAGGAATAGACTTCCTTCTCCAATAGTCATTCCAGCAGCAGCTTCAATGATTTTTTGTTGATCAGTACCTTCATCATAGATTACGTCTGATCCATTACTTAAACCAAGGTAAACTTCGTCAAAAAGTATTCCTGGCTCCATCATTGCTCTAATACCTGTGTTTTGGAAATTAATTGAATATCCGAAAAGAAAACTTCTAGTAATGTTAGGATTGTCTCCAGGATTAATTACCTCATTACCAAGCATTGTGTCCATGTGTCCAACCATAACTGTAAAAGGTCCAACTGGAAGTACACCATAAGCTTGATGTAAGAAGAATTCATTATCGTCAGTACCTAAATCACTAGCCATTGATCCGAATAAAGCATCGATAACAAAAAACTCGTTAGCTACACCTAATTGCGCACTAGGAGTAAAGGTTGACTCATCATCGCTAAAAGTGTAGTAATTGTTTGCATTATCTCCACCATTATCTCCAAAGTTAGCAGTACCTTGTGTTACTACATAACCTGAAAACGTAAGTGGAATAGCAGCATCTGCAGCAAATGTGCTTTTAACTGGTAAAGCTAAAAACATCATTATTAAAGCTAAAACTGTTAATTTACGCATAAATATAACCCTCCTTTTGGTTAATGTATATTTATATGCAATTAACATACCAATTAAATATTGAAAATAAAGAAGAAATTACTCTATGTCTTTGCCTTTAGTCTCTGGGAGAGAAAGCAAGACTAGGAAAGCAAAAATTGCAAAAATTGAAGCTGTCATTAGAGCTCTACCATTTCCTATAACCTCTCCATCAAATAAAAATGCGAATGAACTTACAGCAACAAACGCAAATAATGGAGGAGCAATAGCTGATGCACCCCTTCCTACATTGTAGCTAAACCCTTGGGCTGTACCCCTAGCACGAGTTGGAAATATTTCAGCAAAAATAGCACCAAAACCTGAATAAAAACCAGTAGCAAAAAATCCCAATAAAGGTGCAACTGTTAAAACTAATGCATCAAGTGAAATAAAGCCTAAAAATTGTTGAATGCTGACTATATTTCCAAAGACTGGAACTAGCAATGCAACAATCAATAAGTAAGAACCAAAAGTGATCTTTCGCCCAATCCTATCACTGATTAAACCAAAAGAAATACAACCTAATATAGCGCCTATATTAAGAGGTATTGTAAAACCAAAACCTTTGACAATTCCTAACCCAGCTCCTCCTTCGGAAACAGGGCTAGCAAGATAATTAGGCACAAAGTAGCTTAGCCCCCAATAAGAAATCATACAAAAACTAGTAAGTAACGTGGCTTTAATAAGCATAGGTCTTATTTCACCAGAATTAAAAATTTCCAGAAATGTAAATTCTTGCTTTGTTTTTGTTCTTGCTTCCGCAGATTTCTTCCAAATCTCCGGCTCTTCACAAACTCTTCTAACATAAAAGACCAAGAAAGCGGGTATAACTCCAAGGAAGAATAGCACTCTCCAACTTTCTACAGGAAAATCAGTATTTACAAAAGGTAACCAGTTTAGATTAAAGTCATTTATTGGTAAAACAAATGTAGCCAAAATAGCTGCAAAAATAAAACCAAAACCCCATCCACTCTGAACCATTCCAACAACTTTACCGCGATGCTGTTTAGGCCAACTCTCTGCTACCAGAATTTCACCTGATGCCCATTCTCCACCCATTCCAAGACCTAATAAAAATCTACAAACTACAAAAAACCATATGTCAGGAGCAAAGGCAGACAGCGCGGTAAACAATGAATAAATTAGAATAGAGTAAGTTAGAGCCTTTACTCTTCCAACATAATCAGAAATTATTCCAAAAACAATTCCTCCAAGAGCAGAGGATGCCAATGTAATACTAAATAAAAGTGCTGCTTGGGTTCCTGATATATCGAATGTTTGTGCAATAAATTTAAATGCAAAAACATAAAGAAGTAAATCCATGGCGTCTAAAGTCCATCCAAAGAAAGCGGCAATAAATGTTTTCCATTGCTTTGAATTTATATCTCTAGTCCACTGAAGCATCTAAGAATGGTACTAAATATCAGAAAATTAGTCAATTTTAAATTATTGAATAAAATTTAAAGATTGTTAAAATTTGGAAGATGAAAAAAGAATCAGTTTTTATTGAAACTTATGGATGTCAGATGAATGAATACGATTCTGATAGAATTATTAATGCTTTAAATGCCATTCCTACAAATGAACCTAATAATGCCGATATTATTATCATAAATACTTGTGCAATCAGAGAAAAAGCTGATCATAAAGCGGTTAGTGCTATTGGAAGATACAATAAATTAAAAAAAGACAATCCGAATCTAATAATTGGAATGTCAGGGTGTGTTGCCCAACTTTATGGAAAAAAACTTTTAAAAGACATGCCTTATTTAGATTTTGTTCTTGGCCCAAGAGGTATTCCTCAGATACCTAAAATTATAAATAATATTAGAAGTGAAGAAAAAAACAGGCCAATTGAAACATCAATGGATGTAGAAGATGTTTTTGATATATCACCATATCATCAAGAAGGAAAGGTTGTTGGCTTTGTATCTATTCAACAAGGCTGCAATAAAAAATGTGCATATTGCATAGTTCCAACAACCAGAGGAAGTGAGATAAATAGACCAATGCCAGAAATCATTAATGAATCTCAAGATCTGGTAAAAAAGGGTGCAAGAGAATTAACATATATTGGTCAAACTGTTAATTCATGGAAGCACGACGGCCTAAGATTTTTCAATTTGCTTGATTATCTTCAAGAAATTGATGGTCTTGAAAGAATAAGATTTACAACATCATTTCCTAAAGACATAACAAAAAAAATGATTGATTCTATGAAGAATAATAGCAAAATATGTAATCAGTTACATTTACCCGTCCAATCAGGATCGAACAGAATTTTACGTCAGATGAGTAGAACCTATACTATAGAATGGTATAGAGATAGAATTGAGTTACTTAAAGAAGCTATTCCAGATTTAGCTTTATCAACAGATATCATTATTGGATTTGGTAATGAGGATGAAAATGATTTTCAAATGACAATGGATCTCATCAACCTTATTGAGTTTGATACAGTTTATTCGTTTAAATATTCAATCAGACCTGGCACTCCAGGAGAAAAAATGAAATCACATGTGCCAGACAATGTAGCATCTGAAAGACTTCACATACTTCAAGCAAGGCAAAAAGAAATAACTTTAAAGAAAAATTTAGAATGTTTAGGAAAAATAGAGAATGTATTGATTGAAGGATTTAGTAAACAAAATCAAAATGACCTTTTTGGTAGAACATCTACTAATAAAGTTGTGAATATTAAAAATTTAGATGAATCTCACATTGGAAAAATTATAAATGTAAAAATAATTGAAGCTATGCAAAATTCACTTATAGGTGAGAAAATTTAAATTTGCAAAAATTTAATGGAATAGAAATTATCGGTGCTGGCCTTGCAGGTTGTGAAGCTGCAAATCAAATATCAAAAAGAGGGATAAATGTAAGATTATATGAGATGAAGCCGAAAAAATTTTCAGCTGCTCATACTTCTCCCAATTTTTCAGAACTTGTTTGCAGTAATTCATTAAAATCTAATGATCCAGAGAAAGCCGCAGGGATTCTAAAGAATGAAATGCTTAGATTAGATTCTTTGATTTTAGAATCGGCATTAAAATTTCAAGTATCAGCAGGTGGGGCGCTTGCTGTTGATAGAGAAGAATTTTCAAATTACATAACTAAAAAAATAAATAAAAATCCTTTAATTGAAGTTATCAGTGAAGAATTCTCCGAAATTCCAATTGACATAGAAAAACCATTGATAATATCCTCTGGCCCATTAACATCAGAAAGTTTATCTAATAGCATTGAAAAATTTTGTGGAACAGACTCATTATCTTTTTATGATTCAATTTCGCCCATAATACTTTATGACTCCCTAGATAGTAAGAGTTTTTTTAGAGCATCAAGATATGAAGAAAAACAAGCAGATTATATTAATTGTCCACTAAGTGAAATTGAATATAAAAAATTTATTGCAGAATTAATTGCTTCAGACAAGACTGAATTTCATAGTTTTGAAAAAATTAAATATTTTGAAAGTTGTCTTCCAATTGAGGTTATGGCGTCAAGAGGTGAAGATACATTAAGATTTGGGCCAATGAAGCCAGTTGGATTAATTGATCCTAAAACTCAAAGAAGACCTTATGCTGTCATACAATTAAGGAAAGAAAATGAGAATGAGTCAATGTGGAATATAGTTGGATTTCAGACAAAGATGAAAATTAATGAACAAAAAAGGGTTTTTGGAATTATACCCGCATTAAAAAAGGCGGAGTTTTTAAGATTTGGAAGTATTCATCGTAATACATATTTAAATTCACCTGGAATTTTAAAAAATACATTACAAACAGTAAAGAATCCCAATGTTTTTATTGCGGGTCAGCTTACAGGCGTTGAAGGATATACTGAATCTTCTGCCATGGGGATTGTTGCTGGAATAAATGCATCAAGAGTCTTCAATAATCATAAACCAATAGAGTTTCCCAAAACAACAGCAATAGGTACTTTATTAAATTATCTATCTGAAAATACTGATAAGGAATTACAGCCTATGAATATAAATTTGGGGCTTTTCAATATAGAAAAACCAAAAAAAAACATAAATAAAATTATTAATAATTCAAAAAATGGTATGGAGGAGATTATAAATATAATAAAATAGAAGATGAGAATCTTTGATGTTATTATTAAATTTCAATGAACTTTCAAAATATAATTCTAAAATTACAAGAGTTTTGGGCAAATAAAGGATGTGTAATCTTACAACCTTATGATTTAGAAAAAGGAGCTGGAACTTTCCATCCAGGCACCTTTTTAAGGTGCCTAGGAACAACTCCTTGGTCTGCAGCATATGTTGAACCTTGTAGAAGACCAACCGATGGAAGATATGGAGAAAATCCAAATAGGCTTCAACATTACTATCAATTTCAAGTTGTAATAAAACCCTCTGTTGACAATATTCAAGATTATTATTTAGAAAGTCTCGAGTTTTTAGGAATTAATACCAAAGACCATGATATAAGATTTGTTGAGGATGATTGGGAATCCCCTACTCTTGGGGCTTGGGGTTTGGGTTGGGAAGTCTGGCTTGATGGCATGGAAATTACACAATTCACATATTTTCAACAAGCCGGGGGCTTTGATTTAGATCCAGTAACCGTGGAAATAACCTATGGAACAGAGAGAATTGCCATGTATCTCCAAAATGTATCAAGTGTTTATGATTTAAAGTGGTCTGACACTATAAGCTATAGAGATATTCACCATCGAACAGAATATGAGTTTTCAAAATATAATTTTGAGATTGCAAATGTAGAAATGCTTAAAAAGTTTTTTATTCATTCTAAAAAAGAATGTTTAGATCTAATTGATAACAAACTGCCTCTACCTGCTTACGATTATTGTTTAAAATGTTCACATATTTTTAATCTTTTGGATGCTAGAGGAAGTATCAGTGTTACAGAAAGAGCAAGATATATTTTAGAAATAAGAGAGCTTGCAAAAAACTCGGCAAGTATTTATATGGATGAATATGAAAAAAAATAATCTAGAATTTTTTTTAGAAATTTATACTGAAGAAATTCCTGCAAGACTAATAAATGACTTGTGTAGACAGCTTGAAAATAATTTTACTAAACTTCTTAATGAAAGAGATATAAATTTTGATAAAGTTGAGTCCATGTCAACACCCATGCGATTAGTAATATTTGTAAATGGTTTATCAGATAAAAGTAAAGATAAAAAATTAGAAATATGGGGTCCTCCTGAAAATATAGCAATCTCAGAAAAAAAAGAATTATTGAAGCCTGCAAAATCTTATATGGAAAAAAATAATATTAATGAAAAACAAATATTGATAAGAGAAAAAAATGGAATGAAATATCTATATTGTGAAAAAGTTGTTAAAGGTACTAGTAATAAGGAAAATTTGAAAGATATTACAATAAATTCATTAAAAAATATAAAAAATAAGAAGTTTATGAAGTGGGGAGGTGTAAATTTTGAATTTATAAGACCAATCAGAAATATTTATGCCAACTTTAATAAAAAATTTTTGAAAATTAATTTTTCAAATATTCCGTCAATTAATATAATTAAAGGCCATAGATTTTCAGAAAAGGCAAAAAAAAATATTTTGAATTTTAATGAGTATAAAAAATTTCTTAAAAGTTCAGATGTAATCCTAAATTTTAAAGATAGAAGAGAAAAAATTATCAATGAAATTAAAAAAATCGAAGAGAAAAATCATTTTCATGTTAACCCTGATAAAGATTTGATTGATCATGTTGCCAATCTAACAGAATATCCAAAAGTTCTTATAGGAAACTTTGATAAGAATTTTTTAAGTATTCCTAAAGAGGTTATTAATTCAATCATGAAAAATCATCAAAAGTATTTTTCTGTATTTTCATCACCGAAAATGAATAAATTAATGCCTAGTTTTATTTTTGTCGCTGGCTCACCATATTTAAACAAAAGGAAAGTAATAGAAGGAAATGAAAAAGTTTTAGCAGCAAGGCTAAACGATGGAAAATTCTTTTTTGATGAAGATATGAAAGTAGGACTAAAAAATATAGGAAAAAAAATAAATTCTATAACTTTTATTGAAGGAATTGGAAACTATGGTGATAAGTCAGAGAGAATAAAAGATTTAGCAAACTTTATAAATATCAAATTAGATTTAGGAATAAATAAGAATGATATTGATGAAGCATCTTTGTTATGCAAGGCAGATCTAGCATCACAAATGGTTTTTGAATTTCCTGAGTTACAAGGGGTTATGGGAGAATATTATTATTTAAAAAATAATAAATCAGTTGCTAAAAGTATCAATGAACATTATCTACCCAAAACAAGGGATGATGATTTACCTTTTAGTAATTTATCTAAATTAATAAGTATTTCAGATAAATTTGATACTATTTCTTCTGCTTTCCATATGAATTTATTACCTACCGGGAGTTCTGATCCTTATGGACTTAGAAGGTGTTGTATAGGTATAATTAGAATTGTAGAGAAGCTAGGAATTAATTTAGATTTAATTGAAATCTTGAATGAGTCTTTCTCAAACATTGAGAAAAGAGTAAATAAAAATAATAAGGAATCTTTAAATAGGGTTAAGTTGTTTTTTGCTGAAAGAATTAAAAATTATTATGCAGAGGATGGCTTTAGTATAAATATTTTGAATTCTGTATTACATAATTTAAATTCACTAGATTTAATTAAGATTAAGAAAAAAATTTCTATAATTAAAAAGCTTGACGGTTCAAATGAACTTTTGAAAGTTACCGAAGTATTTAAAAGATTGAAAAATATAACAAAAAATAATTCAAACAATAAAGTTAATGAGAAATTATTTGTTAATGATTTTGAAAGAGAAATACATTCGGAGATAAACCAGATTAATGAACAATTTATTAATAATCCATCAAAGAAAGAATCAGAAGAGTTTTTAAAAAAAATTATTTTGTCTTCATCAGTTCTTGCAAATTTCTTTGATAATGTAATGGTAATGGATAAAGATGAAGATATAAAAAATAATAGATTAAATCTTTTAACAGATTTTAAAAATCTTATATCCGAATTTGCAAATTTTTCGGAATTATAATTTAGGAGGGATTAATTATTATGGCACCTAAGAAAAAAACTAATTCATATGTCTATTTTTTTGGAAATAAAAAGGCTGATGGTAAAGGGTCCATGAAAGAGATTCTGGGCGGAAAAGGTGCGGGTTTGGCAGAGATGACAGAGATTGGGATTAACGTTCCTCCTGGATTTACAATTTCTACAGAAGTTTGTAATATTTTTTATAAAAATAAAAAAACTGTTCCTAAAATAATTAGCGAAGAGATTAACAAAAATATTATCAATTTAGAAAACATGACAGGAAAAGGTTTTGGTGATTCATCTAATCCATTACTGGTTTCTGTAAGGTCTGGCGCTATGTTTTCAATGCCAGGTATGATGGATACTATTCTCAACTTAGGGCTAAATGATAAAACTGTTGAAGGAGTAATTAAAAAAACTAAAAATCCAAGGTTTGCATGGGACTCTTATAGAAGATTTATTCAAATGTTTTCCGATGTGGTTTTAAAAGTTAATAAAGATATATTTGAAGAAAAACTCGAGAACCTAAAAAAGAAAAAAGGTGTAATGCATGATGTAGATCTAGACTATTCTTCTTTAAAATCGCTAGTTCAAGATTATAAAAAAATTGTTAAATTAAAAACAGGAAAGAATTTTCCACAGAATCCTAAAGATCAGCTATCAAAAGCAATTAATGCTGTTTTTCTGTCTTGGAATAACGACAGGGCTATATTTTATAGAAAGCAGTATGGGATACCATCTGAAATTGGAACTGCTGTAAATGTTCAATCAATGGTTTTTGGAAACATGGGTAATAATTGTGGAACAGGTGTAGGGTTTACCAGAGATCCATTATCTGGAGAAAAAGAGCTTTTTGCTGAATATTTATTAAATGCACAGGGTGAGGATGTCGTTGCTGGCATTAGAACACCAAAGAACATTAAAACAATGCAGAGAGAAATGAGGAAAGTTCATTCGCAAATTGAAAATACGGCAAAGATACTTGAGAGACACTTTCGTGATATGCAAGATTTTGAATTTACTATTGAGAATGAAATTTTATATCTTCTACAAACAAGATCTGGAAAGAGGTCAGGTATTGCAGCTGCTAAAATCGCCTGTGATATGGTGAAAGAAACTTTAATAACTAAGGAAGAGGCTGTTTTAAGAGTTGAACCAGAGCATTTAGAACAATTCCTTTTTCCAATTTTTAATCCTGATGATAAGAAAAAGTTTGACGTGCTAACCAAGGGGCTTGCAGCATCGCCTGGCGCTGCATCAGGTAGAGTTGCACTTGATGCTCAAACTGCTGTTGAATTGAGCAAGAAAGGTAAAAGAGTAGTTTTAGTTACAAAAGAAACAAGTCCGGATGACATACATGGTATGGCGGCAGCACATGGAGTATTGACTGCTAGGGGAGGTAGGACGAGCCATGCAGCTGTTGTAGGCAGACAAATGGGAAAAGTTTGTGTTGTGGGTGCAGAAGAAATAAGGGTTAATATTGAAAATAGAAGTTTTAGTGTTGGCGATAAAATTATTCAAGAAGGAGATTATATTTCCATTGATGGTTTTGAGGGAAAAGTTTTTTCTGGTGATATTCCAGTAGTTGCATCTGAAGTAATTCAAGTCATGCAAGGTAATATGAAAGAACTTTCATCCGAAAGATATAATATTTTTTCGACAATTCTTAAATGGGCCGATCAATTTAGAAAATTAAAAATACGAACAAATGCTGATGTTCCTAATGATGCAGCGACCGCAATAAAATTTGGTGCCGAAGGTATTGGGCTATGTAGAACAGAACATATGTTTTTTGCAGAAGATAGAATAAAAATTATGCAAGATATGATTTTATCAAAAAATGAAAAGCAAAGAATAAAGCATTTGGATAAATTAAAAGAAATGCAAAAAGAAGATTTCATTGGATTGTTTACCGAAATGCAAGGGTTTCCATGCACAATCAGGTTGCTAGATCCTCCACTACATGAATTTCTTCCAAGCAGAGAGCAATTAATGCTAGAAATTAAAGAAATGGAAATCAAAGAAATTGATTCTGATGAATTAGTTATTAAGAAAGAACTACTTGAAAGAGTTGAGGAATTACACGAGTTCAATCCTATGCTTGGATTAAGAGGTTGTAGATTGGGCATTACTATGCCAGAAATTACTAGGATGCAAGCTCAAGCAATATTTGAAGCAGCTTTAGTAGTTGAAAAGAAAAAGATTAAAGTACAACCAGAAATAATGGTTCCACTCGTTGGAATGGTTACAGAATTTAAGTATCAAAAAGATATTATTCAGGATGTTGCTAAAGAGATATTAGGTAAGAAAAAAATTAATTATACTGTGGGAACAATGATAGAGGTTCCAAGGGCTACAGCAGTTGCGGATGAGATTGCTAAGGAAGCTGAATTCTTCTCTTTTGGAACAAATGACCTAACTCAAACCGTTTTCGCTTATTCAAGAGATGATGCTGCTAAATTCATAAATAAATATTTAGAAACTAAAGTAAACATTGATGGAAAATCTTCCGATATCTTAGAGAAAGACCCTTTTACAAGCATCGACAGAAACGGTGTCGGCGAATTTATGAAAATCGGTCTTTCTAAAGGTAGAAGTGCGAGGAAAGATTTAAAAGTAGGAATATGTGGTGAACATGGCGGAGATCCATCATCCATAGAATTCTGCCACCAGATAGGATTGAACTATGTCAGCTGTTCACCTTTTAGAGTTCCTATAGCAAGACTGGCTGCGGCTAGAGTTGCACTATCTGAATAATTTAATATCAATTAGCTGTTGCAGAAGCTCTTACCTCTCTGACAACCGTTATTTTTACGTTACCAGGGTATGAAACTTCTTCCTCAATTTTCTTGGCAATATCATGCGAAAGTATTGTAGCCTCATCATCACTTACCTTATCGCTCTCAACCATAACTCTGACTTCCCTTCCAGCCTGTATTGCAAAACATTTATCAACCCCATTAAACGAGGAAGCGATTTCTTCTAATTCTTTTACTCTCTTAACATAGGATTCATAAGATTCCTTTCTTGCTCCTGGTCTAGCCGCAGATATAGCATCAGATGCTTGAACAAGCAAACAATACAAACTGTCAGGATTATCAGTATGAGATAGTTCAACAGCATCTATAACCTCCTGTGGCTCATTAAATTTTTTAACTAAATCCCCACCAATATCTACATGGTTTCCTTCCATATCATGATCTACCGCCTTTCCAATATCATGGAGCAGACCTGCTCTTTTTGCTAGCTTCTGATCTAGTCCTACTTCAGCTGCAAGAACTCCACAAATTTGAGCAACCTCAAGTGAATGATCTAATATATTTTGCGAATAAGAGGTTCTATATTTCATTTTTCCAACAAGACTTATTAAATCTGGATGCATATTACTTATTCCAAGCTCAAGAATTGCATCTTCACCGAGCTTATGAATCTCTTTAGAGAGCTGATTTTCTATTTCATCTACTATCTCTTCGATTCTGCCTGGATGAACTCTACCGTCATCGAGCAACCTTTTAATTGCTCTCGCTGCTATTTCTCTTCTAAGAGGATTATGAGAGGAAACTGTGACAACTCCTGGAGTATCATCAATGATAATATCAACACCAGTTTTTAATTCAATTGTTCTTATATTCCTCCCCTCTTTTCCAATTATTCTTCCTTTCATGTCATCACTTGGAAGATTAACCACTGAAGCTGTCTTTTCAGAGGTATATGAAGCAGCATATTTCTGAATTGCTAATGCAATTATATTTTTTGCTTTTGATTCTGCATCATCATTTATATTTTTTTCAATTTCCTTAATCTTTCTTGCGGAGATAATCTTTGCTTCATTTTCTACAGTCTTAACAAGTTCATCCCTAGCTTCGTCTCTAGAAAGACCAGCTATATTTTCAACTTTAGTCTTTGCATCCTCTAGAATAGAATCGAGTTCCAATTCTCTTTCTCTATATTTCGAAATCATATCCTCACATGATTTTTCTCTCATTTCTACTTGGGCTTCTTTACGAGTTACGTCTGTAAGTTGACTTTCTAATACTTTTTCTTTTTCCAATATTTCACTTTTCTTGGATTCTAATTCTTCTTCCATATTATTAAGTTCAACTTTAATTTTTTTTGTTTGAGAATCTTTAAAGTTTTTAACTTTCTTTTCCGTATCTTTTAAAAGTCTATTTGCTTTATTCTTTGCATTAGAAATAATATTTTCTGCCTTTGATTGCTTATCGTTAATATCTTTTATTAGATTAAGCCTAGACATAATCCAAAATGCTCCAATGCCACAAATAAAAAGTAATATATATATGCCAATTTCAATTAAATTCATGATAAAAATCTCCTTTGGAATTGTTAATGAATATATTTCCAATTCTTAAATCATATTCTTCTGTATTTTTAAAAGGTAAATATTGGTGATAGCTTAGAAGAGATATTAATTTATCTTCTTCAACATTCTTTAATGCTCTATCATAATAGCCTTTTCCATATCCAATTCTTCTATTATTCATATCTATTGCAAGACAAGGAACAATAAATATATTGATGTCATTAATATTTATTGAAGTATTACCTCTGGGTTCAAGTATGTTAAAACTCCCAGTAGATAAATCATCTTTAGATTCTACGGAGAAAAATTGAATATCTTGATCGATAACTTTTGGAAAAAAAACTTGTTTATTTTTTTCTAATAGATAATTAAAAATTTTATTTATATTTATCTCGTATTTGGTTGGAGAATAAATGGCTATCCTACTATATTTAATTGACTCAAGATAATTAATACATGAATCTTGTAAATTTTCGCTATCTTCATCGAATGGTAAAATTCTACTTCTTGATAGTAAAATCTGCCTCAAAAAATTCTTATCATATTTTAGATAATATTGATTTGATTCTTTCATAATTCTTATTTTTTTCCTCAGTTAAGGAAAGAATTTTATGAACAGAATTAACTAGAAGCAGGGTAGATATTTCAGATTGAGAAAACTTATTAGGATTTAAATTTAATTTTTTATATTCTTCATTAATATAATCTTCAATTTTCTTGATTGTGATTGAATCACAATCAGTTTTAAACTCTAACTTTTGATTAATATATTTTAAATTAATCTCTCTCACTAAATATCAATATTTTTTACAACTTGGTCTAAATCATCTAAAACTAAATTTAGCTCATTCTTGTAAAAATCATTTTTTTTCTTAAGGGAATCCATGTTATTTTTGTATTCATTAATTTCTATTTTTAAACCCTTAATTATCTCTTCTAATTCGTTTTTTTCTTTTATCTTATCCTTAACTTTATTATCAAGGATATCAATGATATCCATGATATAATTTTATCCAATAGTATTTAGTTTACAAGTTGCAAAATGATAGAAGATAAAATATTAAAGGAATTAGAGTTGGCCGAGCAGGAAATGCTTGATATAGATAGCGCTCTGTCCTCTGGTAAATTAGACTCGAATATGATTAGAGATTTATCAAAAAAAAGAAATGATATCTCAGAAGTTGTAGGATTATATAAAGAATATAAAAAAATAACTGTTTCAATTGAAGAAAATAACGAGCTTCTATCCGAGCCAGATTTAAAAGAGCTTGCGGAGGAAGAAATTAAGATATTGAATCAAAAACTTGAGGATATTGAAAATAAAATAAAAGAGGAAACTAAACCAGTTGATCCCCTAGACATAAAAGATGTAATTATGGAGATAAGAGCAGGAGCTGGTGGAGATGAAGCTGCTCTTTTTGCTGCTGATTTACTTAGAATGTACTTAAGATGTTGCGAAAGAAAGGGTTGGAAAACTGAAATAATAAATAAAAGTGATATTGGTTTAGGTGGTATAAAAGAAGCCATTGTTTCAATAAATGGCAAAAATATCTATGGATATATGAAATTTGAAAGTGGTGTTCATAGGGTTCAAAGAGTCCCCGAAACGGAGACAAGCGGTAGAGTTCATACATCTACAGCCACTGTTGCAATATTAGCCGAAGCCGATGAAGTTGAAGTTGATATAAATGAAAAAGATTTGAGAATTGATACATATAGAGCTTCTGGTGCAGGTGGTCAGCATGTCAATAAGACTGATTCTGCAGTTAGAATAACTCATATTCCCTCAGGTATTGTTGTTCAAAATCAAGACGAAAAATCACAGAACAAGAATAAGCAGAAAGCGATGAAAGTTTTGAGAGCTAAAATCTTAAAAGTTGAGCAAGAAAAAATGTTTGATAATATGTCTCAAACAAGAAAGTCTTTAGTAGGCGGTGGGGACAGAAGTGAAAAAATAAGGACTTATAATTTTCCACAGGGTAGAATTAGCGATCACAGAATCAATTTAACATTACATAAAATTGATGAAATACTTGATGGTAATTTAGATGAATTAAATAAAGAATTATCAAAGAATTATCACGAGGAGGCATCAGCAGTTCAATGATTCTTATATCCTCGCTTTTTCTTTTATCTTTCATAACAAATGTTTTATACACAGCTAATGGGAAATTAATTTTTTCAAAAATATCAAGAATTCTAATAGTATTTGCCCTTTTAGGACAAACATATGTGATTTTGGAAGGTAAGGTCTCGCTAGATTCCAAGACTTTGGAATCAAACCTATTTGTATCTTCATGGATTGTTGGAACTTTCAGTGTACTGATATTAAGAATGTATATAAAAAATCTATATACTCTTTTTATTTCACCAGCTTGCTTTTTACTTTCGGTTCCAATAATTTTTGTTGGCAATCTTCAGTCAGAAGTATTCTCAAATAAAATTCTAATTTTTCATGTATTAGCAAACTTCATATCCCATGCTTTAATTATGGTAGCAACTATAATTTCCATTTTATATATTTTTCAACACAAAAATATTAAAAATAAAATTATGAATAAAATCGAAAAGCTACCAAGCTTATCAAGCTTAGAGAAAATTCTTTTTCTACTTTTATGTATTTCTTTTCCAATTATGACTTTAGGATTTTCATTAGGATTTATTCTATCTAAAGAGCAAATAGGAACTTACTGGTTTGGTTCTGTATCTGCAATTTCAGTTATTTCATGGACTATATTTTTTTTCGTTATTCAAATAAGAGCTTTTTTTGGGCTAAGTGGTTTGAAAATTTCTTACTTTAGCATAATAGGTTTTATTTCAATTGTTTTAGGATACGTAGCAATGTATTATCTGGAGCTTCCTTCTCATACATTTTTATAATTATATAGTTTTAGCTTTTAGCGGCCTTTCGGCCGCTAAACTAATTTTTAAAGCATATTATGACCACCATTCATACTAATATTGGATCCTGTAATCCATGAGCCAGCAGTGGAACATAAATAAAGAACCGCTAAAGCTACCTCATCAGGATATCCAAATCTTCCCAATGGTATATCATCTTTAATTCCTGCCAGTAGATCAGCAGGGACAGTGTGAAGCATGTCAGTTTCAACAAAACCAGGGGAAACCGTGTTTACCCTAATGTTATCTTTTGCCAACTCTCTTGCTAAGCTTTTAGTAAAACCATACATACCACTTTTAGTTGCAGCATAGTTTGATTGTCCGATATTTCCTGTTTCACCAATAATAGATGAAATAGAAACAATAGAACCAAAATTGTTATCTCTCATGTGAGGCACGCATGCTTTAGACATATTAAACAATGCGCCTAAGTTTGTATCGATAACCTCTTGCCATTCCTCTTGTGACATTCTACTAAAAGTGATATCTCTATTAATCCCGGCATTATTAACCAGAAAATCAATTTTACCAAATTTAGAAATAGCTTCTTCGCCTAAAGCTAAGCAAGATTCGAAATCTTTAACATCAGCTTGCACGACGATAGCTTCTCCCCCAAGCCCTTCAATCTCTTCGGCTGTTATTTCAGCAGCCTCTTTATTACTGACATAATTTAAAACCAACTTTGCTCCAGCCTCTGCAAATGCTAAGGCGCACTGTTTACCAATACCTCTAGAACTTCCAGTAACTACAGCAACACGGTCTTTTACGTCTGACATCATTTCAATCATTATGATTCCTCCCTAAATTGCATTCCTTAATTTTATACAAAAAAGATATAATTATCTACAAATATAATGTTTACCAAATAAAAAATCATAAATATAATAACAATAATGATAAATTTCATAAAATCTCACGGTCTTGGCAACGATTATATTGTAATAGATGGTAAAGATTTAAAATATTCAATTTCAAAATCAATGATAAAGAAAATATGCCATAGAAATTATGGAGTTGGATCTGATGGAATATTAATGCTTTGTAAAAGTAAAAGAGCTGACTATGGTTTAAAAATATTTAATCCCGACGGGACAGAAGCTGAAAAAAGTGGGAATGGCTTAAGAATTTTTTCATCTTATTTATATAAAAGTAAAAAAATTAGAAAGAATAAAAAAATAACAATAGAAACCAAGGGTGGAATTGTAACAAGTCAATTTATAAAGAGAGTAGG
Source organism: uncultured bacterium (assembly GCA_913050245.1). Lineage (GTDB taxonomy): Bacteria > Desulfobacterota_D > UBA1144 > UBA1144 > UBA1144. The sequence continues at coordinate 86,821 of CAJWZJ010000005.1, forward strand.
AAAAAAAACGTTCATTAAGGTAGAAATGGGTCGTGCAAGTTTTGATAAATCAAAAATTCCAATAAATATAAAGTCTTCAGAAAAAGAATGTTTAAATAAAAAAATTAAAATTGATAAAAAGAACTTCTTGTTCCAAGGAGTGAGTGTAGGAAATCCACATTGTGTAATATTTCAAAAAAATATTTCTGAAAAAGATGCAAAATTTTATGGAGAAAAAATAGAAAGACATCACTTTTTCCCAAAAAGAACTAATGTTCAATTTGCTAAGATTCTAGATAAGAATAATGTTCAAATTGAAATATGGGAAAGAGGCGCTGGGTATACTTTGGCGTCTGGCAGTAGTTCATGTGCTGTTGTTTCAGCAGGCTTTATGTTAGGAATATTGAATAATAATGTTTTAGTTAAAATGCCTGGCGGCAAACTAAGGATTTCAATTGATAATAATTTTAACCTCATGATGGAAGGTCCGGTTGAAGATATATGCTCGGGAAAATTAAACTTATAATTCATGTATAAGATTATTAATTCTAAATATATTTATTGCCCTGTGATGGGGCTTTTAGAAAATCGCTCCTTACTCTTAAAATCAAATAAAATTTTGAAAATAGATCATAAAAATAAATTTAAGGATTTAAATTACAAAAAAATAAATTTAAACGAATCAATCATAATTCCAGGGCTAATAAATTCCCACATACACTTAGAGTTAAATTGGGTTCACAAAAAATTAAGAGAATATAAGAATTTCCCAGAATGGTTAAATCAAATTATAGATTTGAAAAAAAATAATTTAAATAAGAACGTTATTAAAAAATCTATTAAGGATGCAATTATTAGCTCTATTAAAAGTGGAGTAACAACTATTGGCCAAATAAGCTCTTATAATGGGATTGATATTCCGATTATCAATAAATACGGTATAAGATGTTGTTATTTTTATGAAATAGCAAATTCTAATAAAGATAACTTTATAAAGAATTTAAAAGTAATAGAAAGAAGATTAATTAAAAAAAATTTAATAAGTATTGGTATCTTTCCACACTCTATATACTCGCTAGATACTAAAATTTGGGAGACAATTATCTCTATCTGTAAAAAAAAGGGGTATATTACTTCAACACATTTATCCGAAAGTAGAGATGAAGTTCAGTTTATCAAAGGCAATGATAATAAATTTGATAATCTTATTTTTCAAAAACTTATTTCAACTCCAAACATATATAGAAGAAAAAGTTTTTCTCCTTTGAAATACCTTAAGTATATTAATTTTTTAGATCTTAATCCAACATTAGTTCATATGAATAATTTATCGAATGAAGATAAAGACATTGTTAAAAAAAATAATTTAAGAATAATTATTTGTCCAAGGAGTAACGTATTTTTAAAAGAAAAATTACCAGATCTAGAATTCATGCTGAATTATGATTTAACGGGGCTAGGTACAGATGGGTTATCAAGTAATCATGACCTAAATATTATTAATGAGATGTATTTTCTTTATAAAAAAGCTAAAAAACTAAAAATAAAAAATCTAAAAGAAAAGATATTATACATAGCTACTTTGGGTGGCGCTAAATGCTTAGGTATCGATAATCAGGTTGGTTCTATCCAAGAAAATAAAAAAGCTGACTTGATAGGATTCAAAATAACTCAAAAAAATCCTTTAAACTCAATTCTTTATGATGGTGGGAAAAATATTAATTTAAGAATGATAGATGGTAAGATTATTTAGTCTTAATAATATCAAGCTTTGGCAAGGAATCTATTAGTCCTTCTTGCTTTGCCTTAGAATAAAAAAAATTAAGTCCATGTATTCCTCTGGTATTAATATTTACTGTATCATTATTTACATACATTAGAACAAATTCTCTTGCCACTTCAAGCTTAACACCTCTACCGAATTTCATTGAATAATCTAATGCTTCATCAATATTTGCTAGGGCAAAATTAATACTTGATTTAATTAATTGCGAAATTTCATTCTGCTCTATTTCGTTAAAATCTCTTTTAATAACATTCAAACCAAGTGGTATAGGATATTTACATTGAACAGACCATAGTTTCGGTAAATCTAATAGTATTTCATATCCTAAATCTTTATAGGTTATTTGTCCTTCGTGAATGATCAAGCCTGCATCAACATCATCATTTTCTATCGCGGGAATAATATCATCAAAATCTAATTCTATAAAATCTGCTTCATTGCAATAAAGTCTTAAAAGCAAAAAAGCTGATGTCAACTTTCCTGGAATCCCAATTTTTGTATTTCTATTAATATCAATTTTCTTTTTTCCTACAACGATTGGTCCATAATTATCGCCCATGCTAGCTCCACAATCCATAATTCTGAAGTCATTTTGAATTTTTAAGTAGGCGTTTGCTGATACAGCTGTTGTATCCAATTCTTTATTAATTGCCATCTTATTTAATGTTTGTATATCCTTAATAACGTGTTCAAAATCAAATTTAGATGAATTTATTTTTCCAGAAGTAATGCCATAAAACATAAAAGCATCATCTGCGTCTGGGCTATGACCTAATAGAATCTTTTTTCTGACCATAAGATTAAAAATTATCCTTGTGATTTATATTAACTTTTATTAATAAAAAAAATAGTAAAATTGATTTTATTTACTTGTTAAATTCTAGTCTATCAAAAGATATAAGTTTTTTGGCAAATTTTAAATATAAATTTATTCCTTTAATATGATCAGTTGAAAATTCATAAACTATTGTTTCAGATATATATTTTGCGATTTGCTTTTTATTTAGATTAATTTTTTTTGATTTATGGATAATCTCTGAAATTTTATCTATATTTTTAAATCCTTCATAATATGATGACTCTAATATATCCACGAGTTCTTGATTTGGCTTATTTATATAGTTATATGACGCAAAAGTAAAAGGAAGTGAAGTTTCGTTAAACCATATTTCAGCTAAGTCGTATATTTTAAAACCTAAAGGTTTAAGATATGTAAGTTCTAATCCAATATCGCCAATAACAACATATCCCGATTCATTGTCGAATATCATATTTCTATTAGGTTTATAAAATTTATAATCAACTTCTGATTTAATAAATTCATTAAATATTATCTGTACTAACAAATTTGAACTGCTTGACCGTGAATCTAAATATATAGAATTAATTTTTTTCAAATCAACCTTACTAATTAAAATTACGCTATCTACTTTACCAAAAGAACTAATACATTTATTTTGTAAAGAAAAGATTTCTTTATTTTTAAGATGATCAGCTATGGGTAGCAAGCTTACATCAGACTTATGAGTTTTAAGCGATAATAACAAATCAGAAGGATTAAAAAATTCAAGACTAAGTTTTTTTTGATCAACAAAATATGTAAGAGGGTAAGAATTTATAAATGGAACGGTTCCTAAAACTTTCATTTTTTAAACTTCAAAATCTATAATTGACCATTTCTTTGGTGTAAAAATAGATTTATGAATTTCTAATGCATACTCATCAGACATTCCGGCAATAAAATCTAAACAATTTTCAGGATGCGTATCTGATGTACTCCTATAAACTTCATCTAATTTACCTGGATTATTTAAAAAAAATACATAAAGCTCACTAAGCACCCTCTTAGCTTTTTCAAAATTGTTTTTCAATTTTTCATGATAATAAACGTTTTCAAATAAAAAATCTCTCATCATATTTAAATTTTTTTCTAAGTCTTTAGAAATATTTATTTTTTTATATTCACATTTAATTGTTTCATTAATTGTATCTTTAACAACCTTGGAAATTCTCTCGGAATGTGTTGAACCAAAAAAAGAAATAAGTTTTTTTGGTAAGTCTTTTTTGTTAATCAATGAAGCTCTGAGTGCATCATCCAAATCGTGCGTGAAATATGCGAAAATATCAGACAACCTTACTACTTGACCCTCTAATGTATTAATCTTAATTCTATTATTGATTATGGGCCCTCTTCCTTTTGAATGTTTCGATATACCATCTCTTACCTCAAAAGTTAAATTTAATCCTTTTCCATTATTTTCAATAGTATCTACAATCTTTAAGCTATGAAGATAATGCTTAAAACCACCTTTGTGAATACTATTAAGTGCTTGCTCCCCAGCGTGACCAAAAGGTGTATGTCCTAAATCATGCCCTAAAGCAATGGCTTCCGTTAGATCCTCATTAAGAAATAGAGCTCTAGATATTGTTCTTGCAATCTGTGAAACCTCTATTACATGGGTCATTCTTGTTCTAAAATGATCTCCATATGGTGCTAAAAAAACTTGTGTTTTATCTTTTAGCCTTCTAAATGATTTTGAGTGAATGATTCTATCTCTATCTCTTTGAAAATCAGTTCTTACATCACATTTTTTTTCTTTTCTCGCCCTACCCATTGATTCTAAACTTAATGATGCATTTTCTGATAAATAAACTTTTTCGCTTTGTTCTATTTGGCTTCTAATATTAATCATTTTATGTTCGAACCACCACATCATTTTTTATTAAATAATCTTTTACATCTTTTATACTGTATTCTCCAAAGTGAAAAATTGATGCGCAGAGTGCTGCATCGGCATTGCCTATTTGAAAAGCATCCTTGATGTGTTCAAGCTTACCAGCACCACCAGAAGCGATAATAGGAATCTTTATCCATTCACTAATGGATTGAAGTGCCGATAAATCATATCCATCTTTGGTACCATCTTTATCCATAGAAGTTAAAAGTATTTCTCCAGCACCAAGGTTCTCCATTTTTTTAATCCATTCAATTGCATCTAATCCTGTCGGCTTTCTACCGCCATGTGTAAATACCTCCCAAGATTTAGTACCAACTAATTTAATATCAACCGCAACAACTATGCATTGTGAACCAAATTTTTTAGAAGCATTTTTTACTAATTCAGGCTCAGAAACAGCCGCAGTATTAATTGAGACTTTATCTGCACCAGCTAATAAAAGGCTGCGAATATCATCTATCTTTCTAACACCGCCCCCAACAGTTAAAGGTACAAAAACCATATCTGCTGCTTTCTCAATAGTTTCAATCATTATTGATCTATTTTCATTAGATGCAGAAATATCAAGAAATGTAATTTCATCAGCACCATCTTCACTATATTTTTTTGCGATTTCGACTGGGTCACCAGCATCTATTAAATCTTCAAAATTTATTCCCTTTACAACTCTACCTTTGTCTATATCTAAGCATGGAATTATTCTTTTAGCTAACATTTTCATAATCCTGTATACATTTTTTCAGATCTATTTTATTTTCATATAAAGATTTTCCTAATATAACTCCAAAAATATTTTTATTTTTTAGTTCGCTTATAACCTTCAGATCATTTTCATCTTTTATTCCTCCCGAAATAATAAGTGGTATGTCAGAATTATTAAGATAATTACTCACTAAATTTTGATTAAATCCTTCTAATGTTCCATCACGGTCAACTGAGGTAAGAATAATTAATCCAATATTTATTTCTTTAAATTTTTTAAGTGCGTCATTGAAATCCATTTCTATCTTTTCGTTCCATCCGCGGACTGCGATTTTATTATCTTTAATATCTATACCAACCGCAATTTGTTTCCCGTATATTTTCGATACTTGATAAAGAAAATCATTATCCTCAAAAGCAGATGTACCTAGAATGACTCTTTTTATTCCAAGCTTAAGATATGATTCTACTGTCGATATAGATCTAATTCCTCCCCCTATCTGAATTCCACAACTAACTGATGTTGAAATCTCTTTAATTAAATCATAATTAATACTCTTTCCATTAATAGCTCCGTCAAGATCTACTAGATGTATAAGCTTTGCTCCCATCAACTCCCATTTCCTAGCAACATCGATTGGATTATCAGAATAAATCTTCTCTTTAGTAAAATCTCCTTTATAGAGTCTTACACATTTTCCGTTTTTTATGTCGATTGCAGGTATTAAAATCATTATTCTACATTTTACAAAAATAAATTAATAAATTAAATTAAAAAATATGAAATATTGGTTAGTAAAATCCGAACCCTTTAAATATTCTTGGAACATGATGTTAAAGGATAAAGTAACTTACTGGGATGGGGTTCGCAATTATCAAGCAAGAAATAATCTAAAATCCATGAAAAAAGGGGATTTTGTAATGTTTTACCATAGCAATGAAGGTAAAGAAATTGTTGGAATAACAAAGGTTGTTAAAGAATTCTACCAAGACCCTACCACAAATGATGATAGATGGGTTGTGGTAGATTTAAAAGTCTTTAAATCATTAAAAAGATCTATATCTTTACAAGAAATTAAAGGTGATAATAAATTAACAGATATTGGATTAATAAAACAATCCCGACTTTCGGTTATGGAGATTAGTAAACAACATTACGATCATATAATAAAATTGTCTAATGAAATATAATGAAGAAGATTTAATAAACGGAGTAAACTCAGGGAACAGAGTTTCTCTATCTAGAACAATTAGTTTAATAGAAAGTGATAAATCTGCCATTTTCAGAATTATAAACTCCTTGAACAAAAGATCTCAATCATCTTATGTAGTTGGAATTACTGGTCCACCTGGTGCAGGCAAAAGTACTTTAACTAATAGACTAATTCAAAATTTTAGATCAAAAAAATTAACGGTTGCAGTTTTAGCAGTTGATCCAAGCAGTCCTTTTACAGGTGGTGCTGTTTTAGGAGATAGGATAAGAATGCAGGAACATGCATTGGACGATGGTGTTTTTATTAGAAGTATAGGAAGCAGAGGTGATTTAGGTGGTCTTTCTAGTGCAACATCAGGAATAATAAAACTTTTTGATGCCTTTGGAATTGATATAATAATTATAGAAACAGTTGGAGTAGGACAAACGGAACTGGATATTATAAAAATTTCAGATTGTGTTTTAGTTACGTTAGTTCCGGAAGCAGGAGATGGAGTCCAAGCAATGAAAGCAGGCTTGATGGAAATTGGCGACGTTTTTGTAGTTAACAAAGCTGATAGAGGCGGAGCAGAAAAATTAGCAAGAGAGATTGACTATATGATTTCACTTAAACACAAGGAAGTTAAATGGAGTACGAAAGTTATTCTTGCTGAAGCTGAGAATAATATTGGAACAGATGATATTGTTGCAGAAATTGAATCATTTAGAAAATTCGAAACTGATAATAATATATTAATTGAAAAAAGAGCAAAGAGAAAACTTTCAGAAATCGAAACGTTATTATTCCAGCGTATGAAATATGAACTAGAGAATTTAAAACAAGACAAGGAAGTTAAAAAAATAATGTCATTAGTCGCCAAGTCAGACATTGAACCTGAGGAAGCGGTAAATATGATAATTAAACTTTTTAAAAATAATTTTTAATTTTGAGAAAAATATTAATAAATAAAACTTTAGATCAAATTAAAATAGCTATTATTGATAATAATTTATTAGCTCATTATTTCATGGAATATGAAGAAATCCAACAAACAATTCGAGGAAATATTTATAAAGCAAAGATCGATCCTAACGCTAAAGGTATGGATGCTTCTTTTATAGATATAGGTGTTGGAAGATCTGCTTTTTTATCAAAGTTCAACCCTTTCCAGAAGGAAATGGATAATACAAAAGGAAGTTATAAGATATTCTCAAAGGATTTTTTACTAGTTCAGGCCGTGAGTGACTATGATCCCAGAAAAGCACCGAAAGTATCTGATTTTATTGCATTACCATCAAAATACTGTGTTATTGTCAGTAAACCGAAATTTTTTGGAATTTCTAAAAAAATTGATGGTGAAAAAGAGAGAAAAAGATTTAATTCATTGAAAAAATTAGCTAATAAAGATTGTGGAATTATCTTGCGAACTTCTTCTATAAATAAAAAAATAAAAGATATTAAGCATGATATATCTGAAACGAAAAAAAGGTGGAGAGATATCATACGAGATTTTAAAAAAAATGACTTATTTGGAATTCTTCATCAGGAAAAAAGTATCTTAGATAATTTGTTTAGAGAATATATAAATAATAATGAAAAAACATTTATAGAAACTGACTCAAGATATATCTATAATAAATTAAAAAAAGATTCCAATAAAAATATTCAAATAAAACTTGCTATTAAAAATAAAGAATTATTTAAAAAATATAAAATTGATGAAGATATAAGAAATATATTTTATAAAAAAATAAAAATGAAAAACGGTGCTTTTTTATTAATTGAAGAAAAAGAAGGCTTAACTGTAATAGATATTAATTCTGGAAATAGCCTTAATAATAAAAAAGAAACACTATTTAATATTAATAAACTTGCTGCTATTGAGATTAGTCGTCAAATTATTTTGAGAAATCTCCATGGACTAATCTTAATAGATTTTATAGATCTAAAAAAACCAAAAGAAAAAAAAGAAATTCATAAAACTTTAATCAATTCGATGAAATCTGATAAATCTAAACACACCATACTTCCTATGTCCAAATTTGGAATTATTGAAATGACTAGACAAAAAAGAGGTACCAAAATATCAAGCATCGTAAGTGAAAAGTGTGAGATTTGCAGTGGTTATGGGGTAATTCAAGATAAAAAATCTGTATGTTATGAAATAATTGAAAAAATAATAAAAAACACAAAGAATAATAAAGTTTCTGTTTATCTTAATAATTTAATTTATTCTGATGTCAGAGAAATCATTGATAAAAATAAAAATAATTCTGAAATCAAAAAATTAAAAATTAAATTGATTGAAGATAATGATCAAAATTTATATAAAATAATTTGATGAATTTATTTTTTTATATAACATTAATGAACTATGAGTGTATTAAAAGTTGGTAATCTTTACCACATTGGGGTAGCGGTAAAAGATGCTGAAAAAACATCAAAATTATACGTTAATACTTTAGGGCTAAAAATAGAACATGATGAAGTAGTTATGGATCAAGGGGTTAGAGCAATTATGATGGTTCCTGAAAATGGTCAATCCAGTGCAATTGAACTTCTTGAGCCAGTAATTCCTGAGTCCCCAATAAATAAATTTTTGGATAATAAAGGCGAAGGGATGCATCATGTATGTTATTTAGTAGATGATATAAAGATGGGGATAGAACATCTGAAGAACCTTGGGATTGATATGATAGACATGGAGCCAAGAGTTGGCTTAAATAATACCTTGGTAGCTTTTGCCCATCCTAAAAGTATGAATAGCGTCTTAATTGAGCTTGCTCAGAAGATATAAATTAGGATTCTTTTTTTTCTTCTTCATCAGGATTCTTTTTGTCATCATCTTTAACAGCTTTTTTAAAACCTGATATACCTTTTCCAAGTGCAGTTCCTATATCTCCTAACTTGCTGGGTCCAAAGATGAGAAGAACAATTACCAATATTATAATTAATTCTTGAACGCCTAATCCAAACATATTTACCTCTTATTCAAAAACTAACTCATTGATTCAATTGTGTCAATCTAGCTTTAATAAAGATTAATTTAAAATATAATTATGTGAGTGAAAGTTTTAATTTATACACATGAATATCCTCCTTTCAAAGGAGGGATAGCTACATCTTCAAAAAAAATTGCTGATATTTTAAAAACAAGATTTAATGTGGTTGTATGCTGTCCAAAATATTCAAATACGAGATCCATTGAAATGGAAAATTTAAAAATCATCAGAATGAGCTTTATAGGAGGTAATAAATTTAAAAAAATTCCTATCTTACAGTATGTTCAGGGTCTTATGAATCTTAAAAAAATCTTAATTAATGAAAAACCTAATTTCTTATTATATCTAGGAGAGGAAGCTGAAATAGTAGGAGGGCTTTTAAATAATCGCTCTATAACTCAAATAGTCAGAATTGCTGGCTCCGGTATTAAATCTATTTTGGAAAATAATAGCTTTACAAAAATATTAAAAAAGAAATTAATGAAAAGATTGTATAAAAATTCCAGAGATATTATTGCGGTAAGTGAAAATACTAAAAACTTATTAATAACTAGCAAAGAGTTTGATGAAAATAATAAAATAAAACTAATCTACAATGGCTTGGAAGATGAGTTTATTGGTAAATCAAAAAATCACCAACTAAAAAATAAACTAGGATTTAATGATGATGACTTCATATTGTTAACAGTATCGAGGGTTCTTCCCAGAAAAGGCCAAGATAATGTGATTAGAGCATTATCGAAAATTAAGAATAATAAAATAAAATATTTATGTGTTGGAGATGGATCTCATTTGAATAACTTCAAAGAGCTAGTAAAAAAATTAAATTTGAATGAAAGAGTAATATTCATTGGTGAAGTGGATCGTGAGGAAACCAGCAGCTATTATGATATTGCTGATGCGTTTATCCTATGCAACAGAACTTGGAACAATAAAATTGAAGGCCTACCCAATGTTGTCCTTGAAGCAATGGGTAGAGGAAAAGCAATTATTGGCTCAAAAAATACTGGGACTGAAGAATTAATAATTAATAATAAAAATGGTTTTCATGTAAATCCAGAAAATATTACCGAAATAAAGAATACTATTATTCATACATATGAGAATAAAAATAGATTAGTGGATATGGGTGCATATAGCTTAGAATTAATAAAAAGAAATTTTTCAAATAAAATAATGTCTGAAAAGTATATAGGATTATTTAATGAAGATTAAAATATGTGGAATTACTAATCTTGAGGATGCTCAGAAATGTATTAATATCGGGGTGGATTTTCTCGGTTTTATTTTCTATAAAAAAAGCCCTAGGTTCATTGAATATCCGATAGCTAGAGAAATTATCGATAATTTAGACTCTAATATTTCTAAAGTGGGTGTATTTGTTAATGAAGACATTAAAAGAATAAACGAAATTTCAAAAAAATTAGGATTGGACTATGTTCAATTACACGGAAATGAAGATTCCGAATATGTTGATCAAATAGAATTGCCTTGCATAAAAGCGATCAATGGAAACTCGCCTAATCTATATGATACGATAAGTAATTACCAAAATGCAGAATATTTGCTTTTAGATAATATTTCAAAAGATTTAAAAGGTGGTAGTGGTAAAAAATTTGATTGGGATAATATTAAAAAAATTTCTAATAAAAACAATATAATTTTATCTGGCGGCCTAAGTGATGAAAATATAATAGAGGCAATCAGTCGTACAAAAATAAATTTTTATGATTTTTGTTCATCTACAGAAAGTAAACCGGGTATAAAAAATATAAAAAAGATTGAAACTATAGTAAACTTAATACGTAATGCCGAAAAACAAAATTAATTTTAATGCACTTCCTGATTCTAATGGAAGATTTGGTGACTTTGGTGGAATGTTTGTATCAGAAACATTGATGCCTGCTTTAAATGAACTAGATAAAAAATATAATAAAATAAAAAATAGCCCTTCCTTCCAAAAAAAAGTTAAAGATTTATTAGTAAACTTTGTGGGAAGGCCAACTCCACTATATCTAGCAGAGAGAACCACTTCTGACATTGGTGGTGCAAAGATTTATCTTAAAAGGGAAGATCTTGCTCACACGGGAGCACATAAAATAAATAATACTGTAGGACAGGCAATTCTTGCGAAACTAATGGGAAAGAAAAGGATAATTGCTGAAACCGGAGCTGGCCAGCATGGTGTTGCCACAGCGACTATATGTGCACTATTGGGTCTAGACTGTGAAATATATATGGGAGCAACAGATACTCATAGACAAGCAATAAATGTTCAAAGAATGAAACTATTAGGAGCTAAAGTTATTCCTGTTACTTCAGGATCTCAAACGCTAAAGGATGCTTTGAACGAGGCATTAAGAGACTGGGTCACTAATGTGAGAGATACTTTTTATATCATTGGTAGTGTTGCGGGTCCACATCCTTATCCTAAGATTGTTAGAGATTTTCAATCTGTAATTGGTAAAGAAACAAAAAAACAGATTATTAAAATTCAGAAAAAGCTCCCTGATATGCTAGTAGCTTGCGTTGGAGGAGGATCAAATGCTATTGGACTATTTTACCCTTTTCTAAACGATGAAAAAGTTAAAATGGTTGGCGTAGAAGCAGGAGGCAGCGGTATTAAAACAGGTCTTCATTCTGCTAGTATTGGTGCAGGCTCAGTAGGAGTATTGCATGGTAGCAAAACTTACATCCTGCAGAATAATCAAGGTCAGGTTACAGAAACTCATTCAGTTTCAGCAGGTTTAGATTATCCTGGTGTTGGTCCAGAACATTCCTTTTTAAAAGATATGAAAAGAGTAGAATATGTATCTGTAACAGATATTGAAGCGGTTAAGGCATTACAATATTTTTCAGAGAGGGAAGGTATTATTTCCGCACTTGAAACATCACATGCTCTTTCCTATGCAATGAAAGCTGCAAAAAAAATGAAAAAAAGTCAAAGCATAATTGTCAATTTATCTGGACGAGGAGATAAAGATCTTGAATCAGTAAATGAATTCTTAAATAAAAATAGGTTAAATCAATAAAAATGGAACTATTAAATAAAATAAAATCTAACAATGAGTCTGGAAAAATTTCTTTTGTTTCATATATAACTGCTGGTGACCCTGATATTAATACAAGCTTAAAAATAATGAAGTCTCTTGCAAGAAATGGTACTGATATTATTGAATTAGGAATTCCTTTTTCTGATCCAATATCTGATGGCCCAACAATTCAGAAGGCTACCGAACGAGCTTTAAATAAAGATATTGATATTAAAAAAGCTCTAGAGATAGTCAAAAAATTTAGGAAAGAATTTTCCACTCCTATTGTAATATTTGGATATTATAATCCTTTCTTAAAATATGGTTTAAATAAACTTATGAGAGACATAAAATCATCTGGTGCTAATGGGATACTGGTCGTAGATTTACCACCAGAGGAGTCTTTTCAAATTCAAGAATCAGTTGAAAAACATAATTTAGAGTTAGTATATTTAGTTGCTCCAACAAGCACTAAGTTTAGAATAGAAACCATTTCAAAGCTTTCGAACTCATTTATTTATCTAGTATCAGTAACTGGCGTAACTGGAGCAAGAAGGAAAATAGACAAAAGCTTAAGTCCATTTATTAAAAAATTAAAGAAAATAACTAATAAGCCAATTTGTGTGGGCTTTGGAATCTCTAATTCTACCCATGTTAACGAACTTAAAAATCAGGTAAATGGTATAGTTATAGGAAGTGCTATTGTAAAGATTATAGAGAAAAACCTAAAGAAAAAAGCAGATATAATCAAAAACATATCAAATTTTTGTAGAAAAATATCAAGAGCAACCAAAATTTAAGGTCTTTTATCTTTTTTAACTATATGGCAAAATATATTATTCAAATAAACATTTGTGAGTTTTTCACGTAAAAATATAGGAGTGAGTATTTATGGAATTACTATTTAAAACACGATCCACAGAATATACTGGACCTGGTGGCTTGCCTAATGGAAGCTTAGATAATACAAGCGAATGGCAACCAATGACTAAATACCTAGAGGCTGGTGCACAAAACTATCCAGACAAACCCATGTTCAAAATTGCTGATGGAGAAGGAAAAGTTGTAGAGACTTATACATATAAAGAAACCAATGATAAGGCTAACCAAGTTGCCAATGGATTAATCTCAAAAGTTGGAGTTAAAAAAGGTGATAAAGTTGGCATGTATATGCTAAATTGTTCAGAGTTTGTTCTTTCAATATTAGCAATTCATAAGACAGGCGGTATTCAAGTTCCAATCAATAAGGACGAAAAAGGTGAGAGACTTGCCTATATAATCAATTATTCTGATCAGGTTGCTCTAGTAGTTGATCCTTCAGGGCTTTCCTTGATTGAAGATATTGCTGATAAACTTGAAAATCTTAAAATTATTTATGTTACTGGTGATTCAGCTGATGTTCCTGAAAAGATTGGAAATATTCCAGCTGAGTCTTTTAATTCATTACAAGAGTTTTCAACTGAAAATCCAAATGTAGATGTTCAAATAAGCGATAAGGAAAGATGCATGTTTACTTCAGGGACAACAGGTATGCCAAAAGGTGTTGTAAGAGAACATGGTGGTGTTGTATTAACAGTTAGAGCTTACATGCAACAACAGGGTGTTAGAAGTGATGATACTCTTATGAGTGTTCTTTCTCTTGGTCATGCAAATGCGCAAGCATTATGCTTATTTTGTGCTATAGGATCTGGCGCTACGGCTGTTTTCTTTCCTAAATTTTCTGCATCAAACTTTTTTAAGTGGGCCCATGACTGTGGTGCAACTTGCGTAAACATGTTAGGTGCTGTCGCTGAGTATTTATATGCATCTAAACCAAGCGAATACGACCAAAAACATAAAATCAGAATTATGCTTGGATCGCCTGCCCCTAGGAATTTAGAAGAATTCCAAAAAAGATTTAATGTTAGAGTTATTGATGGATATGGTTCCACTGAAATGGGAATGGTCCTTTGGAAAAATCCTGAAGATGTAAGAGCCGGATCATGTGGATATCCGACTGAGGGCTTTTATGTAGAATTAAGAAATCCAGAAAATATTCAAGAGGTCATAAGACCACATTGGGATCCTTATGTTGATGCTACACCTCCTGATTCTGCTAAAGGTATACTTTATATTAGACCTCTGGTGCCAAATACTACACTAAATGAATATTTTAAAGATGAGAGGAGAACAAGAGAGGCTTTTGATGATGATGGTTTCTTCAACTCTGATGACGTTATGGCATGCGGTACTGATGGAAGATATTATTTCATTGGAAGACATACAAGGTTGAGAGTATCTGGAGAAAATGTTGATCCTGTAGCTGTAGCAGACTTAGCGCTTATGCATCCTGCTGTTCAAGATGCTATTGCGGTTGGATTGAGACTTCCGGATGTTTCTGATGATGAATTAAAACTTAATATTATTCTTAAGGACGGCGAAAAGTTTGATGAAGCTGAATTTTGCACCTGGATGGCCGATCAATGTATTATTGCTATGGTGCCAAGATTCATTGAAATCTTTGACGGTTGGCCAATGACAGCTACACAAAAAGTTAAAGTGGCTGAACTTAAAGAAATAACCGATAAAACTTGGGATAGAGCTAAAGCTGGCCTTAAATTTAGTGCCAGAAAATAATTTATGCAACTTTTCTTTAGACCAACTGAAAAAAAATATGAGGGAGAAGGAATTCTCCCTCATGGAACTTTTAACAATACAGAAGACTGGAGACCCTTGATAAAATATTTGGAAACAGGCGCTGAAGAGTTTCCTAATAAAATTATGTTTAAAATGGGAAATGGGGAAGGAAAAATCATTGAGCAATTTACATATAGTGAAACAAACCAGAAATCTAATCAAATTGCCAATTATCTTATAGAAAAGTGTCTAATAAGAAGTGAAGATAAAATCGGAATTTTCATGTTGAATTCTTCAGAATTTGTTTTTTCAATATTAGCTACTCATAAGTCAGGAGCTATACAAGTTCCCGTTAATAAAGATGAAAAAGGTGATAGGCTATTATATGTAATTAACTACTCTGAAATGAAAGTCTTAATTATTGATCAAAGTGCAATCAGTTTAATTGAACCTATTGCTAATAAATTTGAAAATTTAGAAAAAATTTTTATTTCTGGAAGTGAAGAATC
The DNA here is from genome assembly GCA_913050245.1 of uncultured bacterium. GTDB lineage: Bacteria > Desulfobacterota_D > UBA1144 > UBA1144 > UBA1144. Next base: position 102,378 of record CAJWZJ010000005.1, read on the forward strand.
TATTCCTGAAACGCTTGGTAAAATCAAATGTGAAAAATTTGAATCATTTAATGAGGGTAGTACTGATAACCCAAACATTGAATTGACTATAGCGAATAAGGAAAGATGTATGTTTACTTCAGGTACAACAGGTATGCCAAAAGGTGTTGTAAGAGAACATGGTGGTGTACTAATGACAGTAAGAAGCTATATTCAACACCAAGGAATCAGAAATGACGATACTTTGATGAGTGTTTTATCCTTAGGTCATGCAAATGCGCAAGCAATGTGTCTTTTTGCAGCCATAGGTGCGGGTTGTACTGCTGTTTTTTTTCCAAAATTTTCAGCCTCAAATTTTTGGAAATGGGCGCATGACTGTGGTGCTACGGTGACAAATTTCCTTGGAGCAGTTGCTGAATATCTATGGTCGGCTAAGCCAGGTGATTATGACCAAAAACATAAAGTTCGAATTGTTTTAGCAGGACCTGCCCCTAGAAACCTAAAAGAATTTGAAAAAAGATTTAATTTAAAAATAGTTGAAGGATATGGCTCCACTGAAATGGGAATGCCTTTATGGAAAAGTCCTGAAGATGACAGAGTCGGCTCATGTGGCTACCCTGTTGAGGGATATTATTTAGAAATTAGAAATCCCGAGAATATAGAAGAGGTTATAAAGCCTCATTGGGATCCAAGCCTAGAAGATAAACCTCCTGAATCGGCCAAAGGGTTGTTATTTATTAGGCCAAATGTTCCAAACACAACCTTAAATGAATATTTTAAAGATGAGAGGAGAACAAGAGAGGCTTTTGATGATGATGGCTTCTTTAATTCAGATGACTTATTTGCTGCAGGAACTG
>CAJWZJ010000006.1 GCA_913050245.1 uncultured bacterium
ACTTCTTCAGAGTTAACTTTCTCAGGTTCAGTTTCTTCAGTTTTTACTTCTTCAGAGTTAACTTTCTCAGGTTCAGTTTCTTCAGTTTTTACTTCTTCAGCCTTGGCCTCTTCTTTTAAAACTCCATTGATTTGTACTTCATCTGTTCCTGAATCTCTAAAAATATTTTCTATTTTCTCGAGATCATTTGCACCACAACTTACCAATATACCGAATTTATTATCACTAAATCTTTCATCATAAAGTTCAGGAGGTGTATCTTTTCTTAATCTTGAATTAATCAAAAGACCTAAAAAAGTAGATAATCCTCCAATTAAAATCATACACTCAAAAATGATAATCATATAAGGTGGAATAGAGACAATAGGTTTAGCGCTTGTAACAATAGGCCAATCTATTGAAGTCAAAACGGTAAAGCAAACTCCAACTAGAGCTCCTAGTATCGCACCACAAAAAGTAAAGTATTTAACCTTGCTTGGCTCCTTACCTGTATCTAAAGCATCTTCAATTTCATGATTAGGTGCTGGTGAAAAAACTCTTAAATCCTCATAGCCCTCTGATCTTAGCCTTTTGATAGTATCTATTAGAACATCTACATATGTATAAATTCCCAAAATATTTTGATTGTTTTTATTCATCGGACTTACCTCCATTCTTCTTTGGAACTGGTAAGATTTCCTTGATTTCAGCAATTGAAAGAGCAGGAAGAGTTCTAACAAAAATTAGGAAGAACATAAAGAACCAAGCAAAACTTCCAACAGTAATACCAATCTCTACCCATGAAGGCTTATAAAGTCCCCAAGACCCAGGCTCGAATTCTTTTGAAAGAGAAATTACAATAATATTAAACCTCTCGAACCACATGCCAATATTAATTAACAGAGTTATTATAAAAAGTATCATTAGATTATGCCTAATTCTCTTAAACCAGAGCAAGTGAGGTACAATTCCATTACAAACCATCATTATCCAATAGAAAAGTGCATAATCACCAACCGCACGGTATATAAATTGATCATACTCATATTTATTACCGCTATACCATGCTATAAAAAATTCTATTAGATAAGCATAAAAAACAATACTGGAAGTTAAAATAATCATTTTTGACATACCATCAAAATTTTCCATTGTTATATAGTCTTCTAGCTTAAATATATATCTTAGAGGAATACATAAAGTTATAACCATGGCTAAACCGGAGAATATAGCTCCAGCAACAAAGTAAGGTGGAAAAATTGTTGTATGCCATCCAGGGGTATTTGCCATAGCAAAATCCCAAGAAACAACACTGTGGACAGAAATTACTAAAGGTGTAGCAAAACACGCAAAATAAAAATATGCTCTTGTGTAGTGTCCCCACTCCCAACTTGATCCTTTCCAACCAAGTGATGCGACAGAATAAAATGCTTTTTTAACTTTACCTACAACAGTGTCTCTGATAGCCGCAATATCTGGAATCATACCTATAAAGAAAAACACAGAACTAATAGTTGCGTAAGTACTAACCGCAAAAACGTCCCAAAGCAAAGGTGAATCAAAATTAACCCATAGACCTCTCTGGTTAGGATATGGTAATAACCAATAAAAATTCCAAGGTCTACCTAAATGAATTATTGGAAAAAGGCCAGCTGTTGCAACAGCAAAAACTGTCATTGCTTCAGCAATTCTATAAATAGACATTCTAAATCTAGCCCTAAACAAAAATAAGACTGCAGAAATCAAAGTTCCAGAGTGCGCTATACCAACCCAAAAAACAAAGTTAGTTATATATACTCCCCACAAGACCGGGTGGCTATATCCAGCAACACCAAGACCTGTATAGACTTGATAAATAAAACAATAAATTCCAAAAGCCAAGAAAAGCATATCAACTGCAAATATTGCCCACCAGCCCCAGCCTGGCTTATTCAACATATTCATAACCGTTTGGTTAAGATGTGAATATTTTTCAGAGGCTGTTAATGAATTAAAATCACTCATGTCTATGCTTTATCCTTTTCAATTTTTTTAAGGTATTTAACTGAAGGTCTTGTATTTAACTCTCCTAATAAAGAATACGCTCTTTTATCATGAGATAATTTTGCCACTTTACTATTTGGATCATTTAAATCACCAAATTCTATGGCACCACAACCACAGGCCGATTGACATGCAGTTATAGTTGCAATTTCATCATCAGTCATTTTACGATTCTCATCTTTTGCTTTATCCTTCGCTATACCAATTTTATGGAAACAGAAATTACATTTTTCCATAACCCCTTTAGATCTGACAGTTACGTCAGGATTTAGTTGTAAATTTAATGGTTCAGGAGCTTCATAAGTAAACCAATTGAACCTTCTAACTTTATATGAGCAGTTATTTGAACAATATCTAGTTCCTACACACCTACTATAGACCATAAGATTGATGCCCTCAGGATTATGATATGTTGCAAATACAGGACAAACAGGTTCACACGGTGCATTTTCACAGTGTTGACACATTTGTGGAAGAATTCTAGTATCAATTCTAATTGTTTGATCAGATTCATCTTTAATTTCATCTTGGAATCTTTCTAGGGTGAGCCATGACATGTGTCTTCCATTACCAACTTGTTCCTTTCCAACAACAGGAATATTATTTTCTGCATAACATGCAACTATACAAGAACCACAGCCTGTACACTTGTCTAAGTCAATTGTCATTCCCCACTTGTGAACAAAATAATCGTATTCACGATACATATCGTACTCTTTATGGCCTCCATGATGGTCATGATGATGATCATCCTTGCTCAATAATTTTGACATCGGTATTGTCTGGACAATATCTCTGTTCTCTTGAGAAAAAGAGTGCTGAACTTTAACTAACTTCTCCCAATTACCAGTCTTTTTTAATTGAACTTTAGCACTACCAAGATCTAACCCTCCAGACTTATCATCAACCGATTCAGATAATAAATCGACAGGATTTACTCCCCTATCTTTTGCATATCTGCCCATTGCCGAATGGCCCTGGCCCATCGAAATTGACAGTGTATCTGGTCTAATTGCTGGTGTTAGATATGCCTGTGTTACAATTTTTCTATTATTAGCACTTAACTCTACAAAGTCTCCTTCCTTTATATCTAATTTCTCGGCTAATTTTGAATTTATTTCAACCCATGAATCCCAAACTGCTGTTGTTAGAAGATCGGGAAGTTCTTGTAGCCAAGAATTATTAGAACTTCTTCCATCATAAAATCTATAGGATGGTGTTATAAAAAGATTAAGCGAGTCATTATTACTCTTGTTTATTTGATTTGATATCTTTAAATTATTATTAAAAGTTGTAGTTCTGTAATTATCATTATTATTAAAGATTCCTCCATCTTTTACAGTTTTATTCCAGAAATCCTCAAAGTTAACACCAGCTAAATTTAATTTTTTCCATTGATCTCTTAAATAGTTATAAAAATCAGAATCAATTTTTTTGCTTTCATCTGTCTCAATTCTATTCAAAACATTAACTAAAGTCTGTTCAATGGAAACTCCGTCATATAAAGGTTTCATAACTGGTTGCATAATATATTTATTGCCTGCCTTCCCTTCATAATCTCCCCATTTTTCAAAAGGGTGAAGATCAGGAACAACCAAATCGCATAATTCTGTAGTTTCATCATTCAACATTGATGCAGAGACTCTCGTTTTAACTTTTTTAAAAGCTTCTTTAAAGCCAAAAGAAGAAGGAACATTGTATACAGGATTAGAGTTATAAATTAAAACAAAATCTACATTTCCGGCTTTGGCATCTTCAATGAAAGATTGCATTTCAGAGAATTTAGATGCATCAGATAGTTTGAGAGTGTTATCAAAATCAATTTTATCTCCATTGCCTGTTATTTCGTTAAGAAGATTAATTGCGACTACTGTTTTATAGTCATCTTGTGCCGATGAAGCATACCCTCCGCCAATTGCAAAGGCTGACTTAGAATTACAAAAATCTTTTGCAATATTGACAATGGTATCCTCAGAAACTCCAGTTAAGTTAGAAGTTTGTGTAAGACTATAGGTTGATAAATTTGCAAATACATTAGGAACAGGTCTAACATTTAACTTATTCAATTTTATATAGTTAATAATTCCTAAAATAAGATCTAGGTTTTTAAATGGTGCAATAGGTATCCATTCATCTGCCATAGAACCAGTCAAAGTTAATTTTGGATCAACATGAACGAATGTTCCACGAGTTTTCCCATCAAAAGCATGCATTTCAGTGAATCTTTTTGAATATTCTATTGGGGAAAGCCACGTTTCGAGGAAGTCCGCACCAAAACTTAAAAGGTAATCGGCTTTTTCAATATGATATGTTGGTAGCTGACTTTTCCCGTATGATAGCTCATTTGCATATTTAATATTTTCATATGCAAGTGGTTCATATTTTACTCTTTTTGCATTAGTTTTTTCTGCAAAAGAGTTTAGCAACTGATCACATGTTCCAGTTGTATTATTAGAAATTATATATGATTTTTTTGAACTATTTTTAATATTTTCAACCAATAAATCTGTAGCTGCAACATAAGTTATTGCCGTCAAATTCTGTCTGTTGTTTCTAAAGAGTGGTTGCTTAATTCTATCTGGGTCATAAAGTGTTTGTAGGGTTGCTTGATCCTCGGCAGAGGTACCCCCGGATGATACTGGATCGTTAGAATTACCCTCAACCTTAATAGCTCTTCCTTCTCTTACCCTTACAACAACAGGTGTTCCAACAGGGGAATTAGGAATTACAGATGTATAGTAATTAGCAATTCCAGGAATAACATTATCAGGCGGCACAGCGTATGAAACCAACTTATCTAACGGCTCTGGTGTACAGCCAGAAGAAATGACTGCTGCTCCACCAATAGCACTTAAAGCTTTTAGAAAATCTCTTCTATTTAATGTACCTTTGTTGTTCTCTTTTTTATCTTTCATGCTCATTATAAAAAATACAGACTAATAGTGGCATGTTCCACAGTCTTTAAGCCATGCTACCTCCTGGTTTATATTTATTAGTTTAGGTGCATCATCCTTATCAGAGTGTTTATCTCCAAGCTGATGATCATAATCTTTATATAATTTTTCCGCCCTTATTCTTCCTGTGTAAGCCATTATTCTTTTATCAAATTCAGAGAGTTCTTGCATACCAGGATGTTTTTCAGCTATTTTCTTAAAATTAATGTCTAGTTTTTCTTCATGACAACTAATACACCATCCCATTTGTATTTTTACAATTGGACGAGGTTGATCTATATTTTCTACATTTCCATGACAAGTTGTACATTCTAGCCCATATCTGACGTGAGGCTTATGTGGAAATTTTGCATGTTCGGCAACATAATGATAATTAACCCATACTATTGGCTCTTTTCTATCCCAATATCCTGTTAATTTTTTAATTTCATTTTCAAAAATAATTCTTTTTCTTCCATCATAAAGATAATTATTTGGATCGATTTGTTCACCATTATATTCATAAATTCTTTTAGGATCATCTGAATCATATTTAGCATTTACATATTTGTGACATCCCATGCATTGCATTACTGAAGGAATCCCAGGCTGAGAAGATTTTGCTACATAAGAATGGCAATATTCACATGGGATATTATTAACACCTGAGTGAATTTTATGACTAAATGCTATAGGTTGATGTGGTTCATACTCTTTAATAAAACCAAAATACACCAAAAGAAGTGTTGCTATAAGCGTACCAAGTGTGATAAAGATTAATTTCTTCGACAACTCTCTAAATATCCCTTATTTTTTTGCGACTTACTCGGGTCGGTATAATAATATCATAGCTAAATATGCAGTCAAACCGGCTATAAAATTGACTTTTTGAAGAGAAGATTTCTACTTTTTATAAAAGTTTTAATATTAAATTTTCCACCTAATTCTTTGCTTAAATACTTATCAGCATTTGAAAACAAAATAGGGATTTTATCTTTTTTCATCTTTGGTATTACACCATTAATCTTAATTTTATTGTCCGAAAAGAAAACTGGATTATATATTTCAGAAATCCCTGGATTTTCAGGATATTGGTTAATAACAATTCCTTTAAAGGATATTTTTCTAGATTTTAGTGCTTCAATCGATAATAGAGTGTGGTTAATAGTTCCCAAGCTTGGGCTAACTACCAGATAACAATCAGATTCTAAAACTTGAATCAAATCAATAATTTTTTTGCTAGGTGTTAATGGGACCATTAAGCCTCCTGCACCTTCAATAATAGTGATGTCAGAATTTTTTTTAACTTCATAAATTTTTTTTACCAGAGTATTAAATTTTATTTTATCTTTTTCTATCAATGAAGCTGTATATGGTGATATTGGATCTGAAAAAGTATAAAAATTAAAATACTCGATAAGTTTGGAATGTTTATTATTTTTTTTTATAAAGCCTAAATCAGACTCCGCAAAGGACTCTATTCCGGATTCAACCGGTTTAATAATAGAAATTTTTTTAGTTTTATTTTTTTTAGATAGTAGTTTGACTATAAGAGAAGTTACAAGGGTTTTTCCAATTTCTGTATCATTACCAGTAATAAAAATAAACATTTTTATTCGTTTAGGAAATTCAGAACTTCTTCTCCATGATTTGCAGTATTAACTTTATCCCACACTTTAAGAATTATGTGATTTTCATCTAATAAAAAACTTTTTCTTGATGCAGAACCTTTATCATTCAGCACTCCATATGATTTTATAATTGCCTTGTCTACATCAGATACTAAATCGAAATTCAAATTATGTTTTGTAGTAAAATTCGCATGAGATTTTTCAGAATCTTTACTGATACCTATAATCTTTAAATTATTCTTTTCTAAACTTTTCATATTATCTCTAAGTGAACAAGCTTGCTTCGTACATCCAGGTGTATTATCTCTGGGATAGAAATATATTAGAACTTTAGTGCCTAAAAAATCTTTCAACGAAACTTTATCTCCGCTCTGATTTATATATTTAAATGATGGTGCTTTTTTACCTTCAACCAAAATAGACATTAATCGATTCCCATACTTGCCCGAGCTTCATCACTCATCTTCTCAGGAGTCCATGGCGGATCCCATACCACTTCGATATTAGTTTCCTTAACTTCATCTAGTTCACTTACGAGTGTTTGAGATTCTAAAATAATTTCTCTGGCTGAAGGACACCCCGGTGAGGTCATAGTCATTTTCAAATTCACTATATCGCCATTAATTTCAACATCATAAACAAGTCCTAAATTGACTATATCAATTGGTATCTCTGGATCATAAACATGAGATAAGGCTTCTAGAACTTTTTCTTTAGTTAATGCCATCCCTATAATAAATCCTTAATAATATTTAGAGCATTTTCATAATTAGGCTCCTCTGAAATTTCAGAGACATACTCAACGTGCTTTAAAGTATTATCCTTGTCAGCAACAAAAATAGCTCTAGCTAATAAGCCTTTATCCTTAATCAAAATACCATATGATAAACCAAAAGTATTTCCTAAATAGTCAGATATGTTTTCAACTTTATCAATTCCCTCAGCGCCACAAAATCTTTTTTGTGCAAATGGCAAGTCAGCACTAACAGTATATATTTTTAAATCTCCAGATAGCTCCGCAGCAGCCTCATTAAATTTCTTTGTTTGTGCAGAACATACAGGTGTATCAACTGATAAAATAACATTAAAAACTTTTACAGATTCTCCCATATCAGCCAATCCAACTGCTGGCATTAGACCTTGATTGCACACAAAATCTGGAGCTTTATCACCTACTTTCAATTCTGGTCCCACAAGTGTTATTGGATTGCCCTTTAAGGTTACCGCAGCTTCTCTTTCATTACTCATAATTATTCTCCCTAAAATTAGAAATTAATTAAATATTAATTATAAAGTATAAATATAGCTTGTTTTGCCGTCGTTGCCAGTACTTGATTTTTGTTATTTAAGTAATATCTAATTCTTTCGCCATATTTTTTATCTTTACTGTTCGCCATAGCAAGCAAAATATTTCTAATAAGTCCTTGCTTCTTTGCTCTTTTTAAAGGACTATTTATTTTGATTTCTTCCCATTCCTTCTCTATTAAATCTAATAGTTCGTTCAAATCAGGTGAAACAAAATAATCCCTTAAATTCCAGCTAAAATTCTCTTTTATTTTAACTTTTCTATTCCATGGACAAACCTCTTGACATATATCGCATCCATAAACATTATTTGAAATTTTCGAAGCAAGATTTTGATCAATAGTATTCTTATTCTCAATAGTTAAATAAGATATACATTTATTTGAATCAATAAGTTTATTTTCAACTATTGCATTTGTAGGACAGCTATCAATACATTTAGTACAGGTTCCACACATCTCTTTGACTGGATCATCATAGATTAATTGTTTATCTATCAATATTTCAGATAAGAAAAAAAAAGATCCTAGGTTTTTATTTATAATGCATGAATTTTTTCCAACCCATCCAATTCCCGCATGCTTCGAATAAGCACGTTCAATCAAAGGGCCTGTGTCCACATAAACTTTATAATTTAGTTTATATATTTTTGATATTTCTTGCATAAGACTATCAATTAATTTTTTTAAAATCTTATGATAATCATCTATCACAGCATATCTTGCAATCCAAGCCATATTTTTATTTTTGGAATTTTCAGAATTTTCAGAAATTTTAAATAAATTATAATTTATTGCACAGGATATTACACTTATATATGATGGATCAATTGAGGAGGCAGGCTCTTGCCTTTTTGGATTTTCAAGATATTCCATGTCGGCATGATATCCATTTTCTAACCAATCTTTCATATAATCAAAATCTTTCATTTGCTGAATTTTTGAAAAACCAACTAAATCAAAACCTTTTGATTTAAATAAATCCTTAATTAAAAAAGATAAGGTTGAACTATCCATTATATAAATTAATTATTTCGTCAGCCACTTCTATAGGGGTCTTGTTATCCGTAAGTATATGAGGGTTAAAAGATTCATAAATAGCTTGACGTGATATAAAAATGTCTTTTGCAGTTGTATACGGATCATCGGTTAGAAGCAATGGTCTGGTTGAATCTTGTTTTATACGTTTAAAGATATTTTCAAAATCTGCTTTAAGATATATTGTAAAAAGATCATTAAGAATTAATCTATTTTCATCTTTAAGAATTATCCCGCCGCCTGTAGAAATAACAGCGTTATGCTGGTTAGCTAATTCTTTTAGCTTATGAGTTTCTAAGTCTCGAAAAAAAGGTTCTCCTTTTTCAGTAAATATATCTTTAATTTTCTTAGATTGATCATTTTCAATGGACTGGTCAGTGTCTATTAGCCTATAGTTTAATTTTCTAGCCAATTCCTTTCCAACGGTTGTTTTCCCAGCACCCATAAAGCCTATTAGAAAGATACTCTTCAACTTTTCACCAATTTTTCTATATATTTAGCGACCTGGTCGAACTCTAAATTCACTTTTTGTTTTTTTCTCCAAACTCTGGAGTTAGTTTCGGAATCTGTATGTGGAATAATATTTACAGAGAAACTATTATTTTTTACTTGGTTTACAGTTAGGCTGATTCCATCAATACAAATTGAGCCTTTTTCAATTAAATATTTTCTATACTTCGATCTAATTTTAAACCAATATTCAGTGGATTTGCCTGATTTTTTTAGTGAAAGAATCTCGCCAATGCTATCAATATGTCCGCTTACAATGTGGCCACCAAATCTATCACTTGCTTTCATTGCTCTTTCAAGATTAATTATATCTCCAACTTTCCTATCACCTAAGTTGGTTTTTGATAAAGTTTCAAGCGATGTTAATGTGCTAAAAAAAGTTTTACCAATTTTTGTCACTGTTAAGCACGTTCCGTTAATTGCAATTGAATCACCTAACTTTAATTTAGGACTAAGAATTTTTTTACATTTAATAGTAATCAATCTTTCGCCCGAATTAATTTTTTGAATTTTACTTAGAAATCCAACCTCTTCTACTATGCCCGTAAACAATTTCTTTTCTCCACAATATTAATTAAAATAAAAATAATAATACCAGAAGTAATAAATACATCTGCAAAATTAAAAGCAGGCCAATGTAATTCTTTATAGTAAAAATCTATAAAGTCTATAACCCCATTTTTAAATATTCTATCGAATAAATTGCTAATACCTCCACCGATAATCAAAGAAACAGGAAAAAGAAATACTTTATTTTCATAAAAAATTTTTAAAAGCAGATAAATAATTATAATAAAGAGAAAAAGATTAATTATTAAATAATATAAATATGGAATATCAGAAAAAAAGCCAAATATAAAACCAGTATTTTTAAAATAAACAATATTTAAATAGTTATTAATTTCCATTAACTGATTAGGTTTTAGTTTTAAAGTAATTAAATATTTTGATATCTGATCAATTAGTAAAAAAATTAATGAATAAAAGTAGAATTTCATTAGAAAATTTTATTTAATATATATTCTTTGGTTCCAGACGGGGTTCTGACTGAGAATTCATCTCCCTCCATCTTCCCGATCACACCTCTGCCTAAAGGGGATTCTATTGAGATAGAACCTTTATCTGGGTCAGATTCTTCTGGTCCTAGTAACTGATAAGAAATTATTTTGCCTGTTTCTATCTCTTCAATTTCAAAAGATAAGCCAAAAATTATTTTTGTTTTATCTTTGATATTACTTATATCTATCACTGTACAAGAAGCTAGTTTGGTTTCTAACTCTCCAATTCTTTTATCAATAAATGCTTGTCTATCTTTAGCTGTCTCATATTCAGCATTTTCTGAAAGATCTCCAAGCGACCTAGCAAATTCAATCATCTTGATAACTTTAGGCCTTTCTTCATTTTTAAGCCTTTTTAATTCTTCTTGAAGAAATTTAAATCCATGAGATGAAATTGGTATTTTTTCCATAATAAATTATACCTCTAAAAATAATCTTGGAGTGGTTTAACTTTTATTTCTTCATTTTTCAAATATTCAATTGCATCAACACCAGCAATAGCACCGGCGACAGTTGTAAAGTATGGAATTTGCTTTACTAGAGATGTTCTTCTGATTGAGAATGACTCTAAAATTTCATTACTGCTAAATGTTGTGTTAATTACTAAATCAATCTTATCATCTTTTATTAAATCTAATATATTGTTACCACCATCTTTAACTTTTTTCACAATGCTAGAGTTAATATCATTTTTTTTAAGATATTGATGAGTCCCCTCCGTTGAAACTAAATCAAAATCAAGTAATTGTAATTTCTTTGCTACCTCAACAATCTTTTCTTTATCATCATTTTTAACACTTATAAAAGCTGTTCCTGAATTTGGAAGGGTATTACCTGCTGCAATTTGGGCTTTAGCAAAAGCAGCCTTTAAATCTTTATCTATACCCATTACTTCTCCAGTTGATTTCATTTCGGGTCCTAAGATTGTATCAACATTAGGAAATTTAATAAAAGGAAAAACTGATTCTTTAACACAAAAATGATCTATATTAAAATCATCAGGGACTTTAAGTTCGTCTAGCGTTTTACCGGCCATTATTCTAGCTGATAATTTAGCTAAAGGAACTCCAATTGCTTTAGAAATGAATGGCACAGTTCTACTCGCTCTGGGGTTAACTTCAATTATGTATAGTTTTTCATTCTTAATTGCATATTGGATATTTAAAAAACCTTTAACTTTAAGTTTTAAAGCTATATCTTTTGTCTTTAATTTAATTTCATCTATTAATTTTCTTGTTAGAGAGTGAGGTGGCAAAACCATTGTGCTATCACCCGAGTGAATTCCAGCCTCTTCTATATGTTCCAATATTCCACAAATTACTACTCTCTTCCCATCTGATATTGCATCAACATCAACTTCTTTTGCATCATTCAAAAACCTATCCATAAGAACAGGTCTGTCGTTTGATGCTTTGACAGCCTCAGTAAGATACCTTTCAAGATCTGACTCAGAATATACAATCTCCATAGCTCTCCCACCAAGAACATAAGAGGGTCTAACTATAATTGGAAATCCAATCTCTTTAGATTTTAAAATCGCATCCTCAGTCGACTTGGCAATTCTTGAATCAGGTTGAAGTATTGATAACTCTTTCATTAATGTATTAAACCTTTCTCTGTCTTCAGCTAAATCAATACTGTCTGGAGATGTACCAATTATTTTTCCCCCACCTGACTCAATATCTATTGCAAGCTTTAAAGGTGTTTGGCCTCCAAAATGAACTATTATACCGCTTGGCTTTTCTTTATTTATTATTGATAAAGTATCTTCTATTGTCAGGGGTTCAAAATATAATTTATCCGAAGTATCGTAATCGGTGCTAACCGTTTCTGGATTACAATTCACCATTATGGTTTGAAATCCATCTTCTTTTAATGCAAATGAGGCATGAACGCAACAATAATCAAATTCAATTCCTTGGCCAATTCTATTAGGTCCTCCGCCTAAAATCATTATCTTCTCTATATTTTCAGGATTTGATTCATCTTCATCCTGATAAGTTGAATACAAGTATGGCGTATAGGCTTCAAATTCTGCCGCACAAGTGTCTACCATTTTATAAGTAGGCTCAATTTTAAACTTGGTTCTTATTTCTCTTATTTCTTTCTCACTGCAATTTTTTAGATGTGCTAAAAACTTATCAGAAATACCATTCTTCTTTGCGTTTAAAATATTACTTGGATTAATATCGTATTTTTTAATTTCATCCTCAGTATCCATAATCTCTTTAATATTGTTTAAAAACCACCTATCAATTTTTGTGAGATCAAATATTTCATCGATACTCATTCCTTGTCTGAATGCATTTCCTAAAAACCAAAGCTTCCTTGGATTGTTTGAAGAGAGCACGTCCAATGTCAAATTTTTATCAGTTGAAAAATCGTCAAATCCACAAGTATCAACCTCTAAGGACCTTAAAGCTTTTCCCAAAGCCTCCTTAAAATTGCTTCCTATTGACATGACCTCACCAACTGATTTCATTTGAGTACCAAGTTCAGGACTTGTTTGAGGGAATTTCTCAAAAGTAAATCTTGGAATCTTCACTACTACATAATCAAGAGTTGGCTCAAAAGAAGCTGGTGTATGCCTAGTAATATCATTGGGTAATTCATCAAGAGTGTATCCAACAGCAAGCTTTGCTGCAATCTTTGCAATTGGGTATCCTGTTGCTTTAGACGCTAAAGCCGAGCTTCTTGATACTCTGGGATTCATTTCAATTACTACAACATCCCCATTATCAGGATTAACACCAAACTGAATATTTGATCCTCCTGTATCAACACCAATTTCTCTAATAATATCAATTGAATAATCTCGTAATTCTTGATATTGCTTATCAGTAAGGGTTTGTGCGGGGGCCACAGTGATACTATCACCAGTATGGACTCCCATTGGATCGAAATTCTCAATAGAACATATAATAATTACGTTGTCATTACTATCCCTAACAACCTCAAGCTCATACTCTTTCCAGCCAACAATTGATTCATCTATCTGTACCTCAGATACTGGCGAAGAATCTAGAGCAGCTTTGAGTAAAGATTCAAAATCATCTTTTGAATATGAAATACTACCCCCTGTACCACCAAGGGTAAATGAAGGTCTCAAGATAGCAGGAAAGCCAATTTTAGAAATATCTTTGAGTCCTTGATCAAGGTTTGTAACGATTATACTTTTTGGTACTCTAAGTCCAATTTTTTCCATAGCAATTTTAAACTTTTCTCTTTTTTCGGCTTTATCTATTGAATTTATGCTCGCCCCTATCAATTCAACATTGTATTTTTTCAAAACTCCTAACTCATCTAGTTTCATAGCCAGATTCAATGCAGTCTGTCCACCTATAGTAGGAAGAAGGGCATCAGGCTTCTCTTTATCAATTATTTTCTCTAGTATTTCAGGAGTTAGGGGTTCGACATATGTCCTATGAGAGAAATCGGGATCAGTCATAATTGTTGCGGGATTACTATTAACTAAAATAACTTTATAGCCCTCTTCTTTTAAGGCTTTACATGCTTGTGTACCTGAATAATCAAATTCACAAGCCTGGCCAATTACTATTGGTCCTGAACCTATTACTAAAATAGATTTAATATCGTTTCTTTTTGGCATAAGTAATATTAATCCTGTGAATTTACTTTAATATATATTTCACTTCCAGAATCTTTAAATTCTTTTGACTTCTTTTCCATCTCTTTATCTACTTTATCTTTCGGACCAAACTGATCAAATATATCTTGAGAAATTCTCATAGAGCAAAATTTTGGTCCACACATTGAACAAAAATGAGCAACTTTTGCACCCTCCGATGGTAAGGTTTCATCATGAAAAGATCTTGCTGTATCTGGATCAAGTGATAAATTAAATTGATCGTTCCATCTGAATTCAAATCTAGCTTTACTTAAAAGATTATCTCTTAATTGTGAGGTTATATGACCTTTTGCTAAATTTGCAGCATGTGCAGCTATCTTATACGTTATTACTCCAGACTTAACATCATCTTTATTTGGAAGACCTAAATGTTCTTTAGGAGTTACATAGCACAACATTGAAGTTCCATACCACCCAATCATGGCTGCACCTATTCCAGATGTAATATGATCATATCCAGGGGCAATATCTGTTGTTAATGGGCCCAATGTATAAAAGGGAGCACCTTTACATATATCATTCTCTTTATCCATATTTTCTTTTATCATCTGCATAGGCACATGTCCTGGCCCCTCAATCATAACCTGGATATCGTGATCCCAAGCGATTTTGGTCAATTCTCCTAGTGTTTCTAGTTCTGCAAACTGAGCTTGGTCATTTGCATCAAATATCGATCCGGGCCTCAACCCATCACCTAAAGAAAAAGATACATCATATTTTTTCATAATTTCGCATATATCTTCAAAATGAGTATAAAGAAAATTTTCTTTATGGTGAGACAAGCACCATTTTGCCATAATAGAGCCACCGCGGGATACAATTCCTGTTCTCCTCATGGCTGTCATGGGAATATATCTGAGCAAAACACCAGCGTGTATTGTAAAATAGCTTACACCTTGTTCAGCTTGCTCAATTAGAGTGTCTTTAAATACATCCCAATTTAAATCCTCAGCTATACCTTTTACTTTTTCGAGAGCTTGGTAAATCGGTACTGTTCCTATAGGAACTGGGGAATTTCTAATAATCCACTCACGAGTTTGATGAATATTGCTCCCTGTTGATAGATCCATTATTGTATCAGCTCCCCATCTACAAGCCCAAACTGCTTTTTCAACTTCCTCCCCTATACTTGAAGTTACGGCAGAGTTTCCAATGTTTGCATTAATTTTTACTAAAAAATTTGTCCCGATAATCATTGGCTCAGCTTCAGGATGATTTATATTAGACGGGATAATAGCTCTTCCTGAGGCAATCTCGTCTCTAACAAATTCAGGAGTTATAACTTTCTCTGGCATTGATGAATTAAACTGTTGTCCAGGATGATTAAAAAATAAATCATTATTATCAATAAAATCTTCTATTTTTTGGTTCTCCCTAATTGCTACATATTCCATTTCAGGTGTTATTATTCCATTTCTAGCATAATGCATTTGTGTGACATTCTTTTTGTCTTTACCTACAAGTGGTTTTCTATTGAGGAACTTAAGAGGAATAAGCTCTTTTTTTTCTCTTTGGACATTAGTAAAAGACGATGAGAACTTATCAGCAAATGAAACATCTTGCCTATCTAATATCCATTTCTCTCTAATTTTTGGAATTCCTTTTTTAATATTTATCTCTATACTTGGATCCGTGTATGGTCCACTTGTATCATAAGTGGTGAAATGAACTGGATTTTTACCATTTTCATCAACCAAAATTTCCCTCATGGCAACTTTAATATTTTTATGAATTTCACCATCAATATAGACTTTGTTGGAATTTGGAAAAGGATCTCTGGTTATTTGTTCTTGATTAATTTCTATACTTTTGTTTTTTTTAACCATATTTATCAACCATTATAAATTTTACCATAATATAATATTTTTAAATTATATAAAAAAATTATTATAATCTTATATATATGAGTGAAGAATATTATTTAGCGATTGAAACATCATGTGATGAAACATGTTCATCAATAATTAACAGTGATGGAAATATAATCTCTAATGTAGTTTTTAGCCAAGCTGAAATCCATAATAAATATGGGGGTGTTCTACCAGACATTGCATCAAAAAATCATACAGAAAAAATTGGTGTTGTTATTGAGGAATCTCTACAAAAAGCAAATATTGAATTAAAAGAAGTAAAAAAGGTATTTGTTACAAATGGTCCAGGATTAATAAATTGTCTAATGATAGGAGTAACAGCTGCCAGAACTATTTCTTTAATAAATCAAATACCCGTATATCCCATAAATCATGTAGAAGGTCACATTGCATCATGCTTTATTGAACATAAAATTACGTTCCCCGCTCTATGCCTTGTGGTTTCCGGAGGACATACCAGTATGTTCATGCTTTATAATTCGAAAGAATTTAATTTAATTGGAAATACAGTTGATGATGCCGCGGGTGAAGCTTTCGACAAAGGTGCAAAAATTTTAGGTCTAGGTTACCCAGGAGGAATATTAATTGATAAACTATCAAAAAATGTCAAAAAAGATTTTTATAAATTTCCAATAGCTAAAATGGGCAAAAACTCACTCAACTTTAGTTTTAGTGGCCTTAAAACATCGTTAAAATATTACTTAGATAAAAATAAAGACTGGGAAAAAAATTTAAATCAAATCGCGGCAAGTTATCAAGAAGCGATTGTTGACTCTCTCTTAGAAAATCTTCTTAAGGCATTTAAAAAATTTAATCCATCATCAATTATGATCACGGGAGGTGTTGCCTGTAATTCAAGACTAAGATCCAAAGCTGAGGAAGCTTTCAAAAATAAAACAAAAGTTTTCATTCCATCAATCCAATACTGTACTGATAATGCAGCAATGATTGGCAAAAGAGGATTTCAATTAGAAAATGATTTAAATTTAAAAGGTGAATTTGAAGTCTTTAGTACTTCTAAAAAATTAGTTTAATTTTGGATTAAGAAAATCAAAATCATCAATATTTATTCCATTTAAGTCTAAAATTCTATTTATTTCTTTTGGAATAATTCTTACAAAAGATTTAATTTCTACATCAAAATTTTCTAAGATTTCTTTTGCTTTTAGACTTCTAGTTAAGTCATAATGTAATTCCACAATATTTCTTATTTTAATTTTATCTCTATCGCTTATTTCATCTATAAAAACCATTTCTGGATTTATCTGTTCATCAAGATTTTGATTCTCATTGTAAATATATGTAATGCCACCTGACATGCCTGCACCAAGATTTTTACCCACAGGTCCAAGTATGTATACTTCTCCTCCTGTCATATATTCACATGCATGGTCGCCAACACCCTCGACTACGGTTAGCGCACCGCTATTTCTAACACAAAATCTTTCTCCCGCTGCACCAGCTGCAAATAAAGATCCTCCGGTTGCACCGTAGAGAACAGTATTGCCTACTATGGAATTTCCTTGAATATCAAAATTCGTTGAAGAGTTTGGGTAGATTGCTATTCTCCCACCATTCATAGACTTACCAACATAATCATTAGCTTCGCCTTCTAAATTAAGATTAACTCCATTAATAAGATATCCACCAAAAGATTGGCCAGCAATACCTTTGAAAGAAACATTTATTGTATCATCCGGCAAACCTTTATTGCCATATTTTTTTGCAATCGCTCCTGATAAAATAGCTCCAACCGTTCTATCAACTGTAGATATATTTAATTCAATTTTATTAGAAACTAGTTCATCAATGCTCTTTCTAAAGAAATTTATAAGTTCAAAATCAATTGGGTCCTCAACTCTATTATTTCTTTCGATTACTCTTTTTCTAGGTTTTAGATTAGATGGATCGGGATCAGCTATTATTCTAGATAAATCAATATTTTTAGTTTTATTATAATTTGCTTTTGTTTTTTGCTTAATTAGCTCTGTCCTTCCAATGATATCATCAAGTGATTTTACCCCAATCTTTGCAAGGATAGCTCTTACATCATTTGCTACGGAATAGAGATAATTTACAGCTTGCTCTGGTATACCAGGAAATTTTTCTCTAAGTTCTGGTTTTTGTGAGGCTATCCCAACGGGACAAGTATTTAAATGACATTGCCTAGCCATAACGCATCCTAAAGCAACAAGAACTGATGTTCCAAAACCAAATTCCTCGGCTCCTAAGATAGCTGCTACAACAACATCAAAGCCTCTTTGAAAACCCCCATCAACAGTCAGAGTTACTCTACCTCTCAAATCATTCATAACTAAAACTTGGTGGGTTTCTGACAATCCCATTTCCCAAGGTATGCCAGCATGCTTTATAGAACCAAGAGGTGATGCTCCCGTACCACCTTCGCATCCACTTATCTGAATATAATCTGCATAACCTTTAGCGACTCCAGCAGCAACAGTCCCAACTCCGACTTCGGAAACTAGCTTGACGCCTACTTTTGCATTAACATTTGCATGTTTTAAATCATAAATTAATTGGGCAAGATCTTCTATGCTATAAATATCATGATGAGGGGGCGGAGAGATTAGTCCAACTCCTGGGATTGAATTTCTTTGGGATGCAATCTCTTCTGTAACTTTATTGCCAGGTATTTGTCCACCTTCACCAGGTTTTGCACCTTGAGCCATTTTTATTTCAATTTGATTGGCTGATGATAAATATTCGGGAGTTACTCCAAACCTACCAGATGCTACTTGCTTAATGGAACTATTTTTTGAATCACCATTTTCATCAGTTTCAAATCTATCTGAATTTTCTCCCCCTTCTCCACTATTACTTTTACCTCCAATTCGGTTCATAGCTATTGCAACTGCTTCGTGGGCCTCAGTACTTAACGCCCCATGAGACATGGCTCCAGTTCTAAATCTTTTCATAATTTCTTCTTCGGACTCAACTTCATCTATTGAAATAGAGCCTTTCGACTCTAACTCAAATAAATCTCGGATTAAAGAAGGTGGTCTTGAATCATGTAAATCATTAAATTTTACATAATCTTCATAGGATGCAGTCTTAGATAATTTTCTAAGAGCTTTAAAAATAGGTGGATTCAAAGAATGGTATTCACCATCTTTTCTAAAACGATAAATACCTTCCTCTTTTAATTTATCAATTTTATCATCGGAAAAAGCATTGGAGTGGAGAGTCATAATATCTTTCTCAATATTTTTTAGAGACACACCTTCAATTCTTGTCACAGTTCCGGGAAAAAACCTATTTACTGTTTTTGAATCTATCCCAACTATTTCAAATATTTGGGAGCCAGTATAACTTGCCACTGTGCTTATACCCATTTTAGATAATACTTTCAAAATTCCTCTTTCTAGCCCAAGTTTATAATTAGCTAAATATTCATCTTGGTTTCCATCAAATTTAGACATCCAATTTTTAACACTTTCGAAAGCAAGGTATGGATAAACTGCAGAAGCTCCATATCCTAATAAACAACAAACGTGGTGGTCTTCTTTTATTTCACCAGATTCCACAATTATTGATGTTTTCATTCTTAACCCGTTCTGAATCAATGAATTGTGTATGTTAGAAACCAATATCTGAATAGGAACTGCAGCTTTTTCTTTATTTAGTTCTCTATCACTTAATATAATTATATTTGAACCTTTTCTGACATTTTCAAGAACTTTATCAGTTATTTGGCTAATAGATTTTGTAAGATCCGATCTTTTAGAAATAAAAAAGGTTGTATCAATTTCTGAAACTTTTAAATTTGAATTATTAAAGTTTTTTATAAAATTTAGCTCATTATTTGTTAAAACAGGTGAATCAAAATAATAAAACTGATTCTTAGCATTTTCAATATTAAAAAAAGAAGATTTATCACCTAAAATAACTCTCAAGGACATAACACTATCTTCACGATATGGATCAATTGGAGGATTAGTAACTTGAGCAAAACTTTGCTTGAAATAATTAAAGACAGATTGAGGTTTTGATGATAATGCAGCTATTGGAGTATCATCACCCATTGAACCAATAGGTTCTTTACCGGTTAAGCTCATAGGCTCAAAAAGTCTTTCTAAATCTTCTAAAGAATATCCAAAAGCTTTTTGAAGTAATAATAGTTTTTCGGAATCAATATTTTCTTTTGAATAAGATTCTTTATTGCTGCTAACTATTTTGGTTATTGAATGAAAATTCTCAGAGGTCCATTTTTCATAATCAAACTTATTATAAATCTCAGATTTAATTTCTGAATTACTTAATAATATCTTTCTTTCAGTATCGATGGCTATCATTTTTCCAGGAGCAATTCTTCCAGATCTTACAATCTCTGAAGGATCTATTCTAACCATTCCTGCCTCAGAGCCTAGAACAATCATGTTGTCTTTAGTAATGTGATATCGAACTGGCCTCAGGCCATTTCTATCTAGTGCTGCACCCAAAATATTTCCGTCTGTAAATACCAAAGCTGCGGGGCCATCCCATGGTTCAACTATGCATGATGTGGTTTCATAAAAACTTTTCAATTTAGGATCAAAGCTTGGGTCTTTTTCATAAGCTTCAGGTATGAGCATAGAGATTGACTTTAAAACATCACCGTTTGTAAGACTCATTAACTCAAGTGCATTGTCGAGCTCAGCAGAATCACTACCTCCAGGCATTATAAAAGGAGTTATATCATTTATATTATTCTTCCAAACCTCAGAAAAACATTCTTTTTCTCTAGCCATCATCCAATTGGTGTTTCCTTTTATAGTATTAATCTCTCCATTATGGGCCAAAAACCTAAAAGGTTGTGCCAGTTTCCATTCTGGAAAAGTATTAGTGCTATATCTTTGATGGAACATAACCTTGTTGGTCTTATAATTAGGGTTTCTAAGATCAAGAAAAAATTGATCTAATTGATGGGCCTGAAGCATTCCCTTATAGATTATTGATTTACTTGAAAATGAACAACAATACACTTCATCTAATTTGTTCTTTTCGGACTGACTTGCAATAGTTTTTCTTAAGGAATAGAGTTTTCTTTCAAAATCATTTTGATTTGTAAAATTAACGTCTTTAACAAAAAATTGAAAAATGTCTGGCTTTGATTCTAAAGCTCTTTCACCAAGTGCAAAGTCATTAACTGGAACTTCCCTTGAAGCAATGAGCTTAATATCTTTTTCTTTAAGAATTTTTTCTATAAGATTTAAACTTTTTTTATGTGTCAGATTTTCCTTTCGCGGCAAAAAATACATACCCACACCAAAGTTACCGATAGTAATCTGATCAATATCTTCTTTAGATAAAAATTCATCGAAAAGCTCAAAAGGTAACTGAGTTAACACGCCCGCTCCATCACCAGTTTTCTTATCTCCACCAACTGCTCCGCGATGGGTAAGATTTATTACAGCCTCGAGTCCTTTCTGAAGAATCTTATTAGATCTCTTTCCTTCAATATCAGCTACAAAGCCTACACCGCATGCGTCATGCTCATAACTTTTTTCATATAAAGTTCGCTCAATATTCATAACGTTTGATAGGGGTTTTTCCACAGTTCAAACACCTCACTTGCTCTTTTAACTCATGAGCTATGAGGAGCTTTTTTACCATGCTCTATGGTCAATATATTATATATTTTAACTAAAATCCTAGCAAGATATTAAAATTTTTTAAATATAAGAGAAATCCAGGGCTTAGAGCTGAATTCCTTGATGAACAATAACTTTTTTTCTTTAGATAAACCTATATATCTTTCTTTTTTTTCAATATTAAAGCCTGATATGATCAGGTAACCATTGGGCTTCAATATATCACATAAATTATTCATATTGTTTGGAATAAAATTTCCAGATATGTTGCAAACAACTAAATTATAATTATTTTTTAAATCAAATGGATTATCTATAAATATGGGGGTTTTGTTGATAGAATTAGCATTAAAATTTAATTCTGATTCTTTTCTTGAATGAGGGTCATTTTCGGCTGCAAAAATTTCTTTAAAACCAAGCTTATCCATAAATATTGACAATATGCCAGATCCTGAGCCAAGGTCTAAACATGGTGAAAAAAAACCAAACTTTTCATAAAGATATTTAAGTGCATCAATAGCCAATATAGTTGTATCATGCTCAGATCCAAATGAAGTTCCCTTATTTAAAAAGATATTAATATTTTTCCCGTCATATAGATTTATTGTATGAGTTTTGTTGAAGGGCCTATCTTCAATATAAATATCAAAATTTTTCATTAATATAATTTAATATATTATTAAAAAGATGGGAAAGAAAGTAGCTCAAGTCCTTACAATAGCAGGGTCAGATTCCGGTGGGGGTGCTGGTATACAGGCTGATATAAAAACTTTAAATTCTATTTCAGTATATGGATCAAGCGTTATCACCTGCGTGACAGCTCAAAATACAAAAGTTGTTAATGAAATATACAGAATTCCTGATAAAACTATAAGAAACCAGATTGATACTGTAATGTATGATCTCAAAATAAGAAATATTAAATTTGGAATGCTTTATGATTCAAGAATAATGAAAACCGTAATAGATACGCTTAAAAAATATAATAATTTAAGAATAGTCTCAGATCCTGTAATGATATCAAAATCTGGTGATTTTCTTCTAAAAGAATCTTCAATAGATTATTACAAAAAATATGTAATGCCACATTGCTTCCTTATTACCCCAAACGTTCATGAGGCTAACAAGCTGTTTAATTTTGATATTTCAAAAGAAAAAGATATTTATAATTCAATTTCAAAAATTCGTACAATATTCAATGGAAATATATTAATTAAGGGTGGACATCTCTCAAAAGATAGATTTTCTAATGATTATTTGTTATGTGGTAATAAAATTTATAAGTATAGCTCTAAAAGGTATAATACTAACAATACGCATGGAACAGGGTGCACGCTTTCTGCAGCGATAACTGGATTTTTAGCAAAAGATTATTCTTTGCCAAATTCAGTAAAGAAAGCAAAAGAATTTGTATCGTATGGTATAAGGAAATCTTTTAATTTAGGCAAAGGTTGTGGGCCTTTAAATCATTTTCCGAGGAGTTAAAAATGGATGATAAAATAATTGATGGGAAATTAGTTTCCGAGAAAATTCGAGGAGAAATAAAAATTCGAGTTGATGAGCTAAAAAATAACTCTTCATCTGTTCCTGGTCTAGCTGCTGTTTTAGTTGGTGATGATGGGCCATCCCAAATATATGTTAGAAACAAAAGAAAAGCATGTGAGAATGTCGGAATTTATTCTGAGGAGCATAAACTTCCAGAAGATACCTCAGAAGATGATCTTTTAAATTTAATAAATAAATTAAATAATCAAAAAAATATTAATGGAATTCTAATTCAGCTTCCTTTACCAAAACATATTAATGAAACTAAAGTTTTGAATTCTGTAAATCCTGATAAAGATGTTGATGGTTTTCATCCTGTAAATGCAGGCAATCTTTTTGAGGGAAAACCATCTTTTATTGCCTGTACTCCTCATGGTATTGTAAAAATGCTAGAGCACTACAAAATTGAAATTGAAGGTAAGAATGCTGTAGTGCTTGGAAGAAGTAATATTGTAGGAAAACCTGCTGCTATCTTACTGTTGCAAAAAAACGCAACCGTCACAATTTGCCATTCTAGAACTAAGAATCTAGAAAAAGTACTAAGTGAAGCAGATATTATTGTTGCAGCCATCGGAAGGGCAAACTTTGTAAAAGATTCTATGGTAAAAGAAGGAGCTGTAATAATTGATGTTGGAATCAATAGATTAGATACTGGCAAATTAGCTGGCGATGTTGATTTTCAAAATGTAATTTCCAAAAGTTCAATGATTACACCTGTACCAGGTGGGGTTGGTCCAATGACAATTACCATGCTTCTATGGAACACATTGCAGTCATTTGAAAAATCAATTAGTTGATTGTTTTACTATATAGTTGCCATCGCTATCATTACCATCAAAAAGAAGCTTAACGGACGGATGATCAAAAGGAAGCTTGGATTCATCTTTCTCAAGATTTTGCTGAGAAACATAAGCTATATATGTAGTTTTGTCTTCATTCTCAGCAAGCAAATGGTAAAAAGGCTGATCTTTTCTTGGCCTTCTGTCCTCTGGAATTCTCTCATACCATTCGTCTGTGTTATTAAATTCTGGATCAACATCAAATATAATCCCTCTAAAGTCAAAGAGCCTATGTTTAACTACTTGTCCTAACTTAAATTTTGCTTCATCACTCATATTTCTAATATAAACACTGATTAACTATTTTCAACGTAAAAAGATTTAATCTGTGATAATTTCTGGGTTTTTACCTTTTTTAACAAATCAATTATAGTCTCTTTCGTATCAGGGAAAATAATGTTTTTGTTTATATCGTACAATGGCTGTAAAACAAATCTCCTGGTTCGCGCACGAGGATGTGGAATTGTTAAATTTACTGAATTAATTACCTCATCTTCATAAAATATTATATCAATATCAATTATCCTATCTGTAACATAATTCGTACTCTTTCTACCAAGTTTCAATTCAGTTTCTTTTAAATATTCTAATAATTTATATGGTTTTAAATCCGTTTTTCCTTTTAAAACCAAATTAATAAAAATACTTGATGATTCAAATCCAACAGGATCAGACATGTAAGGTGGAGATAAATCTATAATCGAAATCTTTTCTTTGATTTGATTCAAAGCATTTAATATATTTAACTTTTTTGGTTCAATATTTGTTCCTATTGATAAATATATATAAGCCACATAAATATATTAGATTATTTTTGACTTATAATACAAATTTGATTACTTTCTATTATATGTCTGCAAAAATAAATAAAATTTCTAACATACAAGCAAAAAAATTAGCTCCAACTTGGTCAATTAAAAAAAATAAATTATATAAAAAATTTATTTTTCTGAATTTTTCTGATGCACTATCCTTTATAGTACAAGTTGGGATAGAATCTGAAAAAATTAATCATCATCCTACAATAAGTAATACCTATAATAAGGTTGAAATATGGCTAGATACTCATTCCGTTAACGGGTTAACACGACTAGATATTAAACTTGCGGAGAGAATTGACAACCTTTAATCAATTTTATATTCATCACTATCAACATCTACCACTTTATCTTTACTTGTATTGGTTTTAGAGGAAGTTGTAAATTCATCATTTTTAGATGATTTCGGTTTAAATTTTTTATAAAGTCTTGTTAGAAAAAAAATTCCTAAGATTGCAACAAATCCGGTCATGAAAACAAAAGCTAACGCCAACAGGATAATAATGCTTACAATCGAGGTTAATGTGAATTTAAAATTCTTAATCATTTTCTTTGCTTCTTTCTTTGTTTTCTTTTCTTTTTCTCTAACTCACGCCTTCTTTCTTTTGCTTTTATACCAGTAGCTCTGGAATTATTAGTTTTTTTAGACTCATTACTTTCACTTTCCTCTTGCTTATCATTATCATTGTACGAAAGATTTTCATCAATGTCTTTAGATTTTTCAATTTCTTTTAAATCATCGTTTTCTATAGGTACTACCTCTAAAAAGCTTACCAGTGCATCATAATTACAATTTTCTACCATTTCATCAAACATCTGGAATCCCTCTTTCTTATATTCATTTAATGGATTTTGTTGTCCGTAACCTCTTAAGCTGACGCTATCCCTTAGATAGTCCATTGATAGCAAATGGTCTTTCCATTTCATGTCTATTGAAGAAAGTAGAACAAATTTACCTATTGGTTCAAACATATCTCCCAATAATTCTTTTTTGTCCTCTATTTTATTGGATATTAATAAATCGATATCATTTATATTATTAATTTTATTGATCTCATCATCATCCAAAAACTTTAATAGATTTTTAATCTCATCTTGTGAATTCTCTTCACTTAATAGGGATTCAAAAATATATAAAGATTCATCCTTAAGTTCATATAAGACTTTTTCTATCTCACTGTCTCTCAAAAGTCTGTTTCTTAATTTATAAACAACTTCTCTTTGCTTATTTTGTACATCATCATATTCTAGTAAATGTTTTCTTATTTCAAAGTTTCTTGATTCAACTTTTTTCTGTGCATTTTCTAATGAGCTAGTAATCATTTTATGTTCAATTGGTTCACCTTCATTCCATCCAAGTTTTGACATCATATTCGATATTCTTTCTGATCCAAAAAGTCTCATTAACTCGTCTTCCATTGAAACAAAAAATTGTGTTAATCCTGGGTCTCCTTGCCTACCAGACCTACCTCGTAACTGGTTATCTATTCGTCTAGATTCATGTCGCTCGCTACCTAAAACAACAAGGCCTTCTATATTAAGGATTTCGTTTCTTTCATTGTCTGTAGACTCTAAACCTCCTAACTTAATGTCAGTACCTCTACCTGCCATATTTGTAGCGATAGTTACGGCACCTTTTTTACCAGCCTTAGAAATAATTTCGGCTTCTTTCTCATGATTTTTAGCATTAAGAACGTTATGACTTATACCCAAAGATGATAAAAATTTGCTCAATTCTTCGGATTTTTCTACTGAAATTGTTCCTATTAGAATTGGATTTCCAATTTTATTGTATTTTCTTACATAGTCGACAATTGCATTGATTTTTTCTTTTTCAGTTTTATAGATTAAATCATTAAGATCTTTTCTGATCATTGGAACATTGGTAGGTATGACAACAACTTTTAATTTATAAATATTTTGAAATTCTAAAGATTCGGTATCTGCTGTTCCTGTCATACCAGAGAGTTTCTTGTACATTCTAAAATAATTTTGAATTGTTATAGATGCAAAAGTCTGATTTTCTTCCTCAATTTTTACATTTTCCTTTGCCTCAACAGCTTGATGGAGGCCATCACTCCATCTTCTAGAAGGCATTAATCTCCCAGTAAATTCATCTACGATTATGACTTTATCTTCTTGAACAACATAATCTTTGTCTCTTGTATATATATTAATTGCTCTCAGTGATTGATTAATTGAATGAAGTAAGGATATATTTTTAGGTTCATACAGGTTTTTTATATTAAATAATTTTTGAATTTTTTCGGTTCCTTTATCATTTATAAATACTTGTTTTGATTTTTCCTCTATAGTGATTTCGTCCTCTTTAACCTGTCTACAGAGATTATTTATTCCTCTATAATCTACTAATGAACTATCTGTGGGTCCAGAAATAATTAGAGGTGTACGAGCCTCATCTATAAGTATGCTATCTACTTCGTCAACAATTGCGAAAGAATGGCTCCTTTGACATATTTCATCATTAGAATATTTCATATTATCTCTAAGATAATCAAATCCAAATTCACTATTTGTACCGTAAATAACATCAGACTCATAAACCTTATATCTCTCAGCTTCTTCAAGCTCATAATTACCTGAGTCTGATTTAACTAAGTATGATATTCCACTATTTAGGATGCCGACTTTGAGGCCAAGAGAAATATAAATTGGCGCCATCCATAAAGCATCCCTTTTTGCCAAATAGTCATTGACTGTAATAACATGTACTGGGTCTGGATAAATTGAATTTAAGACAACTGGCAGCGTTGCGACAAGGGTTTTTCCTTCCCCTGTTTTCATTTCCGCAATTTTACCTTCATGAAGTACTATTCCACCAATAAGTTGGACATCAAACGGTCTAAGTTTAATTGTTTTCTTTGAAACTTCTCTGGTAATAGCAAAAACTTCAATAATATAATCATCAACATTTGAAGATGAATCATGCGTTTCTTTCAATAAAGAATACTTTTGATTTAATTCTTCGATCGACAGTGAGGTTATCTCATTCTCTAAAGCATTAATTTGATCAACTATTTTTCTGATTCTAGATATCTCTCTTTCATTTCCAGAACCAAAAATCTTTTTTATAACATTAAACATTTATATATGCTTACAATGGATAGAATTATTTTGGCAAATCAATCGGAACAACTTCACTTATACCTTCCAACCTCGATGTAACTCCTATTAATTGTTTAGCAAATTTCATAGTGGCTTTGTTGTGCGTTATTATTGCGACTTGAGATAACTCTGAAATTTCCTCTAGCATTGCACCAAACTTAATTATGTTCTTATCGTCCAATGGCGCGTCAACTTCATCAAGTAATAAAAATGGAGCGGGCTTAACAAAATAAGCAGATAATAACAAAGCTATTCCTGCCAATGCTCTTTCACCACCTGAATAAGATTTTAAATTTCTATATTTTTTTAAGCCTATTTTCAACATAACCTCGATACCAGAATCTTTTAGCGAATCGGGATTTGTTAAAACTAACTTTCCCTCACCCCCACCAAATAATCTTTTTACATACTCATCATATTTTGCACTTATTAAATTAAAAGTATCTGAAAATGCTGTCTGTGATTCGGAATCAATTTTGCTTATTGTTTTGTTTAGATTCTCAAGCGAATTCTCTAAGTCAATTATCTGAGATTCTAAAAATTCAAACCTTTCATTTAGTTTTATATACTCTTGTGGTGCGAGTAGGTTTACAGGTCCAAAATTATCAATATTTTTTTGAAGTTTATAAAATTTTGATTTTGTAAGTTCATTTTCACCTATTATCTTTATTTCTTCCATTTCCTGGTCTGTAATTTGCTTTACATCATCAACATAATCTACATCCTCGAGTTGCTCTAAAAGTTGATCAATTTCTATTTGAGATTTATGCAAATTCGAATCATATTGTTCACCAGAAACTTTTTTTTCATTGATGTCTTTATTTAAAGTTTTAATCTCATCTTTTATTTTGTAAACAGACTCTTCATCAGATAAAATCAACTTCTTTATATTACTTAGTTTAGAATTAAACTGTTCTAAATTTTCTTCCAAGACTTCTTTATCTTTTTGTTTAAGATGATAATCCTCATTATTTTTTTCAAATTTTTCTTCATTTAAAATAATTTTTTTAGATATTTCTAAAATTTTATTATTCAATTTATTTTTCTTAAGCTTTATTGTCTCAATATCCGCAGTCAAAGAATTCCTCTGATCCACCAATCTCTCTCTATCCTCTTTGTTTTTAGCTATTATCATATTTTTAATATTTTCATTTTCATCCATTCCCAATCTGTTAAATTTTTCTTCATAAGACTTCTTTTCTAAAACTATTTGATCTATCTCCATCTTTATTTGATTTATTTTTGATGTTTTGGCATTTACTTCAGATTCTAAATCAAGTACAAGATTTTCAATATTTAATTTAGAATTAATTTCAGAATTCATATTAGATTTTAAATTATTCATATCTAAAGATAATTTAGAATATTTTTCATTTTGTTTTTCTATGTCTAAATCAAAAGAACTTATTCTGCTATTGGCATCAAATATTTCTTCCTCAATTTGTTTTTTTGTGAAAACTAAATCATCAATTTGGTTATTATATTTATCTTTTTCTATATTTAACTTTTTAATCTCTTCTTTAATCTGAATAATATTATCAGGGGCTGAGCCTACAGTGACGGAACCATTCATATCAAAGAATTCACCATCTATTGTTACAAAGTTTGAACCAGGACTATCTTGTTTAGCTTTCATAGCTTCTGATATATTATCAACAACATATGTTTCACCAAAAATACTTGCAAGAAATGGTCTATTCTCTAAATCGCACTCAAGACAATCTATTATATTCTTATAACCAGATGATGCACTTCCTCCGCTGTGGATTCTCATATCCAGAGGAATAAAAGTTCCTCGACCATTTGAATTCTGTTTAAATTTTTCAATCGCTGAAATTGTATTCTCACTATTATCAATTAAAATCCATTTTAATTTTTCTCCTAGTGCTGATTCAACCGCCTTTTCATAACCATTTATAGGTTTTATATAATCCGACAGTATTCCTTCAATATTGGAACCTTTTAGTTTATTTACAAATTCTCTTATTCCTTCGGGCAACCATCCATAGTTAAGTTCAATGTTTTCCAACATTTTTACTCTTGATTTGGTTGCCTCAATTTGTGAATTTATTTCAAGGTGCTTTAAATTTATTTGCTCAAGATTTTTTTGAACATTTTTAAGATTATCAACCTCATTACTTTTACTGTTCTTACACTTTTCTCTTATTTTTTCTAAATTCAAAATATCATCTTGAACTTTATTCATTTGTATCTTTAATTCTGATATTTGATTTTCAGATCTTTTAGATAAATCAGAATATTCAGTTTTTTTAATTTTTGATTGTTTAAGCTCTTTCTCTAGTAAGTTGATACTAGTTTTTTGGGATGAATATCTTTCGACTGCATCAAAAAGTCTTTTTCTAATATCTATTTCGCTATCATCTTCATTAACATCATTAGTCTTTGTTGATGATAATAAATTATATTCTTTATTAATTTTTATCAGTAATTCATTATTTTTTTCTAAGGTATTTTCACTATCTTCCAATTCAAAAATAGATTCTTTTTTAAAAGTCTTTAATCTTTCTAATTCCTGACTTATAAGCTCATTTTCTGATACAGAGGTCTTAATATCTGATTCAATTCCAATTATGCTTCCTTTTATTTCAAGTATTTTATTATTAAAAGTTTCTATTTCAACATTCTTTCTTTTAATTTCTTTATCATATACCTCTAAATCTTTTTCTTTTGAATTGACTGACTCCTGAATTTTATTAATATCATCTGTAAAATCATTTTTTAATTTTTTGGCATCCTCAAGCCTGATATTTAATTCTTTGTATCTTTTTTTATAAAAAAGTTTTTCAAGCCTTTTATACTTTTCAACTAATTCAGTATATTCATTAGATTTATTGGCTTGCTCTTTAAGGCTTGCTCTTTGTGAGTTCACTTCCTCTTTAATATCATTTATTCTCTCTAAATTATCTTTAGTTAAAATTATTTTTCTTTCTGTCTCATGCCTTCTAAGTTTATACCTACCCAGCCCTGCAGCTTCGTCAATTAGCTGTCTCTTATCCTCTGCTTTTGCGGTAATGTAAGTTTCAATCTGGCCTTGCGGTATAACTGTAAAAGTTCTTGAACCAGCTCCAATAGTCATTACAACATCTGTTATATCTTTTAACCGACATGAGTTTCCATTTAAAAAATATAAACTTTCACCATTTCTGGTTAGTTTTCTTTTAATCTCAATTTCCTCAGGTAAATCCTTGTGTCCTTCTGAATCAACAATCATTGATACTTCAGCAAATCCTTGTTTGGGTAATTTATCGTTTCCATCTGAGATTAATTGAGACATGGAGTCAGTTCTTAGAAGCCTTGGGTTTTGTTCCCCCAGGACCCATCTAAGGCCATCTAAGAGGTTAGTTTTACCACAACCATTGGGGCCGACTACGGCTGATATTGCAGGATCAAAATTGATTTGAGATTTTTCATAAAATGTTTTGAAACCTTTTAATGATAGGGACTTTATTCTCATTTTAGGCAATAATAAAACAATATATTCGCTTAGTAAAGACTGTAATTGTACTAATTTGAATCAAAATATTTATTATTTAATTTAACTTTAATATTGGATATTATTTCTTTTTTCAAATTGCTAGAATAATATTCAGACTTTTCCCTTAATAGCTCCCTTCCAATTCTATCCTTTTCAAATTCATATAAGTCTTTATTAGGTAATCTGATCTTTTCAACATAGACAAGATAATAACCATAATCTTTAAATTTCTTGTTAACTAAAAAAGGTGTTTTTTTAACAGAAGAACTGTCTGGTAAATAAATAAAGTCTGCAATTGTTGAGTTATACTTGGCACTCTCATCATAGTAAAATTGTAGATCGATTTTATCATCAGATTTGATAATCTTTAAAAATTCTTTGGGGTTTTCATTGTATATATCAATTAAGTCTTGATAGAACTCACTTTCTGCCTTTTTTCTTAATCTATTTTTCATTAGAGAAACAATATACTCAGGGTTTTCATAAGCATTTTGAGAAGGACTTAGTATCCAAATTTTATCATCATAATAAAAAATTTCAGTTCCTTTCAAATCTATTAGCTTGCTATTAATATGATCTGGTAGATTATTCGAGCTATTGTTGATAGTTAAAAAATCTACTTCATATCGCTTAGATATTTCTTTTAAGGATGAATCTAGGCTTAATTTTTTAACTATTGGGAGTTCGCTTATTATTTTTTTACTCCCTATTTCCTTTTTAATTCTTTTAATAATAAATGATTTATCGTAAGGCTCATTACTCATATAATTTTCATGGTACGATTTTATATCTTTATCATTTATCTCAATATTTCTATTTAAATCATCGGGTGAAATAACCACAACATCAGTATATTTAATTTTATTATTAATCATATTGGAATTGTTGCTAATAAATTCATCAATTTGATTTTTATCAAAAGTTTCTTGTACTTCAAGTTGGGTATTTAGAGAAATTCTTATAAAATTTAATTTTAATTCCGACTTGAGGAATTCATCATATATTTGATTTTGATTAATATGTGCAGACTGTTTAATAAAAGAATCTAGTTTATCACTTAAAGCTTCTTCTCGTAGAATAGCTTCAAAAATATCCCAATCAATATTAAATGTTTGTTTAATAATTTTTTTATATTTTTTTGGATCTTTGATTCCATCGATTTTACCTAAAAAATTATTATCAAAAATTTGATTTCTTATCTCTTCATCTGAGACAAAGAGGCCTATCTCTATTGCTTTTTCGGCCATCACTTTTCTATTAGCAATCATTTCAACAATCTGGTAATCAATTATTTCAATAAAAGCTTTTTTAGATTTGGAACTTGGGGATAAGGATAATTCTGATAATTTTTTGCTTTTAAAGAATTCGAATTCTTGCTTACTAATTTTCATGTTACCAACTTTTGCAACGACGTCCTTTCCCATGCCAAAAGAGATGAATTCTGAGCCCACACCTAAGCTAATTATCAATCCTGCGGTTAAAATAAAAATTATTATTTTCGAAATGAATGAATACATTAATTCAATAATATCATAATTAATTTAATTTTTTTTCCATTCATTTATAATATGAATTGTGAGAATCGTGCTGAATGGTAAAAACAAAAAAATTGGTCTTAATGAAAAAATAAATGATTTATTATCGTCTTTGAAAATTAAAAGTAAATTTATAGCAATTGCGGTAAATGGTGAATTCATTTCAAAGAAAAATTATTCTAAAACTATTTTAAATGAAGGAGATGTCGTTGAAATAGTATCACCACATCCTGGGGGTTAAAATGCAAATATATGATCTAAAATTGAAAAATAATATTATATTAGGTTCATCAAAGTATCCTTCTCCTAAAGTTTTCTTAAAATGTGTTAAGAATATCAAGACAGAAATGATAACCGTGGCTTTAAGGAAGATTGGTGACAAGCCAGAAAAATTTTATAAAACTTTAAGTAAAACAAATTGTAAAATTTTGCCAAATACAGCAGGTTGTTTTAATGAAAAAGAAGCTATAAACACAGCACTTATGTGTAGAGACATATTTGAGACTAATTTTATAAAATTAGAAGTTATTGAAAATAAAAGAAATCTTGCACCTAGCGTAAAAGGGACTATAAAAGCTTCAGAAAAGTTATTAAAGTTAGGATTTAAAGTTTTGCCATATGCGACAGATGATTTAAATTTTGCTAAACAACTCGTAAAAGTTGGATGTAAGGTCGTAATGCCTTGGGGTTCTCCTATTGGAACTGGCCAGGGCTTAGTAAATATTGACAAGTTAAAAAAAATTAGAAAATCTCTTCCCAAAACCACATTAATTGTGGACGCAGGAATTGGTAAAGTATCCCACGCTTGTCAGGTAATAGAAATTGGATATGATGGAATTTTATTGAATTCTGCCGTTGCATTATCCAAGAATCCTCCAAAATTTGCAGAGTCTATCTACAATGGAGTTAGTTCAGCAATAGAATCAATAAAAGCAGGTCCGATTCCTGAATCGAAAAAGCCAATCCCGTCAACTTCATTCAAAGGCATAGCATTTAGCAAATAGTTTAATTAGATTTTAATGAGCGATATAAAGTTGAATATTTTCCACCTGAAGGTCGCTGAATCAAGAAAAGTATTGATTGATTCTTTTTAATTTTTGACAATACTTTATTAAATTCATCTAATGATCTTGTCTTTTCTTTATTAACTTCAACAATTATATCTCCTATCAAAAGCTTTGATGATGCTGGTGAATTTGGATATATTTTGGATACGACAACTGTGGATAGAATATTTTTGTCTTTAGTATTATTATTTTCTGAAACCTCAAATCCGAACTTTGCTAATGAATCCTTAGCATTATTTTTGAGCTTAGTGTTTATAATTTTATCTGTAGGTATATCACCTAGAATTACAGAAATTTTGAATTTTTTTGAATCTCTAATAACAGATAATGAGACCTTTGTATTAGGTTTTAATTTTCCGATTATTCTAGGAAGCTCATCCATTTCAGAAATCTTTTTACCATCAACTGATAAAATTATATCACCTCTTTTTAAACCAGCTTTTGACGCAGGGCTATTTTCAAGCACCTCAGAAATTAAAGCGCCTTTAGTATTATCTAGACCTAAAGAGTCAGCAATTTCAGGAGTTATTGACTGTATAACAACACCTATCCAGCCTCTTTGAACCTTCCCAGTTAAGCGTATTTGCTCAACAATATCCACTACCGTATTTATAGGAATAGCGAATCCAATTCCTTGTCCCCTTGCGGCAATCGCTGTATTTACTCCAATAACATTACCGTTTAAATCTATAAGAGGGCCACCACTATTACCTTTATTTAATGCGGCATCAGTTTGTATAAAATCCACATAGGTTCCTAAACCATCTACATAACGTCCTTTGGCGCTAATTATTCCGGTTGTTACAGTTGTTCCTAATCCAAGCGGATTACCAATAGCTACAACCCATTGGCCTATCTTCAAGTCTTTAGAATTTCCAATGCCCAAAGCATTTATATTTTCATCAGAATCAATTTTTAACAATGCAACATCTGTTCTTTTGTCGGTTCCAATTACCTTCGCTGTATATCTTTTATCATTATATAAAACAATCTCTATTTCATCAGCGCTCTCAATTACATGATAATTAGTGACGATCAAGCCATTATTCTTATATATAAACCCAGAACCCAAACCTTTTCTTGGCTTTGGCTTGAAATTATCTCCAAACTGTCTTTTAAAAAATTCATCAAAGAAAGGATCGCCGGTTATTCCTATTTCACCACTTTGTTCGCTTGAAACTTCAATCCTAACAACAGATGGGCTAATTTTATCAACTAATTCCGGAAGTGTCTGAAGTGTAAATGAATATGAAAAGCTAGGGATAATAAGAAATATTAATGAAATTGTTATTAATAAAAATTTTTGCATTAAATAAATATAAATTAAAAAATTATCTTATCCAGTTTCAAATTGTGATGTAATAATATATTAAGATGAAATGTATATTTATGGGTACACCTTTGTATGGTAGATATATTTTAGAAAAATTATGCAAAATTGTTGATGTTAGCCTAGTTGTATGTCAACCAGACAAACCATCTGGTAGGGATAAAAGAATTGAAATTGGAGAAGTTAAAAAATACTCACAAGAAAATAATCTAGATATTTGCCAACCTGACAAAATTAAAAATAATACTGCTTTTATAAATAAAATTAAGAAGATTGCACCTGATTTTATTTTCGTAGCAGCATATGGAAAAATTCTTGGAAAAGAAATATTAGAATTACCTAAATACAATTGCATCAATGTTCACTCTTCCCTGCTCCCAAAATATAGAGGGGCAGCACCTATAAACTGGGCAATAATTAAAGGTGAAAAAAAAACGGGTATTACTATAATGGAAATGGACGAAGGTATGGATACAGGCAATATAATATTGAAAAAAGAAATCAATATTGAACCCAATGATGATGTAAACTCTTTGACAATTAAATTGGCAGTTCTTGGAGCCAAAGGAATCGATGAATTTATAGCAAATATATTAAAAACAGAATATAAATTTAAGTCTTTTCCGCAGGATAATACTGAAAGCAGTTTGGCTCCAAAAATAAGCAAAGAAATATGTAAAATTGATTGGAATAATAATTGCGAGGAAATTTCAAATCTAATTAGAGGTGTAAGTTCATGGCCCGGGGCTCACTCTTTAAATTCAAATAACGAATCAGTTACTATTTGGAGTGCCAAGACAAATTATGAAATCGAGGGAGTTCCAGGAGAAATAAAAAAAATAAATAAAAAAATGTTTATATGCTGTGGCAATGGAAGTTTAGAAATAATTAAAATTCAAAAAAGCGGAAAAAAAGTTTTAGCTGGAAATGACTTTATAAATGGAATTAAAAAAAACGAAAACTTTTTTAAGTGAGTGGGATTTCCACAGAATAGGAGGATATCTTAATTCTTTCCACAAGTTGATTGTTCCAGCACAGATCCCTAGTAGCTTTAATCTTATTCTTTGGGACAAAAATTATACAATTCGTTCCAACAGATTGAAACGATTTCCATTTTTCAATGATTTCTTCATTTATATTTGATTCAGTTTCTACTTCTCCAATCATGACAATC
Source organism: uncultured bacterium (assembly GCA_913050245.1). GTDB lineage: Bacteria > Desulfobacterota_D > UBA1144 > UBA1144 > UBA1144. Next base: position 36,538 of record CAJWZJ010000006.1, read on the forward strand.
TGGCCATAATTACCAAAAATTATATCAGGAAAAAGATTTTTAAAATCATGATTTTTCTCATTTAATTTGTTTACTTTTATTTCATTAAATTCTTTAGAATATTTTCCTTGAATCTCGTCTATTATCCAATCATGTAAAAAATCTTCTCTATTTTGATTCATATGTATTGCTCCACATTAATTTATTTTTCAAAACAGAGAAATATGCATTATTTTTCATCCTTAATAAATTAAAGTCCAGATTGGATTTTATAATTCTCACCTCAAATTTCCCTGCCAACTCTTCACTATTTGAACCATCAAAAGTTGCATAAACAGGATTATTTGACTCAAGCGTGACAGTCACCTCACAATTATCAGAAATAACCAAAGGCCTATTGCTTAAAGTATGAGGACAAATTGGAGTAATTACCATCAACGGAAGATTGGGTACGACTATAGGTCCTCCCGCAGAGAGTGAATAAGCTGTAGATCCAGTAGGAGATGAGATTATAATTCCATCTGCCCTAATTTGAGAAACGAGCTTGTCATCAATATGTAAATCTAAATTAATTATCTTTGACAAGGCGCCTTTATTTATGACAATGTCATTAAGAAAATTTCTCTTGATTTCATTTTTATTTTCAACCATCAATGAGGCAGTCATTAGATTTCTTTTATCAGATCTAAGATTATCTTTAAAAAAATTATCCAATATAACATTAAAATCTGAAAGTGGTGCTTCAGTTAGAAATCCCAAATTCCCAAGATTAAAACCAATAACAGGCTTGTTGTTTAAAGCCACTTCCTCAGCAATATGAAGCAGTGTTCCATCACCTCCAAATGCCAATATTAAATCAGACAATTTAACCAATTCTTTTAGAGGCAATATTAATTCATCTTTTGCAATAGAATAATTATTATCAAAAATGAATTTACAATTTTTATCTGAAAAATATTTATCAATAACTTTTTTGATTTCATTTAAGTTAGATAAATTTGGCTTACAAACTACACCTATATTCATAAAGATATTATATATTAATAAAAGCTATTTTATTTTTGATAACAAATTTTCTATAAGATCCCCTAATTCTCCATCCAAAAAAGCATCAACATTTCCTATTTCATCATTAGTTCTATGATCCTTAACCATTCTATATGGATGTAAAATATATGATCTAATTTGGCTCCCCCAACCTATTTCCTTCTTGTCCATATTAATTTCTTTTTCCTTCGACTTTATTTTCTCCAATTCTAAGTCGTACAATTTAGAACTTAAAATTTTGTATGCAAACGCCTTATTTTGATGTTGTGATCTCTGATTTTGACATGATACTACAATGCCTGATGGTACATGCGTTATTCTTACCGCTGAATCTGTTTTATTTAAGTGTTGGCCACCTGCTCCACCAGCTCTAAATGTGTCAATTTTTAAATCTTTATCATCTAAATTTATATCGATGTTGTCATCTAATTCAGGTGTTACAGAAACAGAGGCGAATGAGGTATGTCTTCTCTTATTAGAATCAAACGGAGAGATTCTTACTAATCTATGAACACCTACTTCATTTTTAAGCATTCCATAAGCATATTCACCTTTTATTAATATAGTGCAATTTTTAATACCCGCTTCTTCTCCATCTAATTTATCTAAGAACTCAGACTTAAAACCATTTAATTCTGAAAATCTCATATACATTCTACAAATCATTTGAGCCCAATCTTGTGCTTCGGTCCCTCCTGCACCAGAATTTATAGACAATATTGCATTATTAATATCTTCTGAATTTGATAAAGTTGTTTGAACATCAAATTTTTTTATTTCTAACGATATTTCATTTAAATTTTCTTCCAGTTCTTTTATTTCATCCTTATAACTATTAAGATTATCAGATTCTAAGTATAAATTTAATAATTCAGAATTATCACTTATCTCATTTTCTAATTCAGTTAACTTATCGATCTTTTTTTGAAGTGATGATAATTTTTTAAGGGTTGATTGTGCTGATTTCGGATTATCCCAAAAATTTTCATCTTTAGACTTAACTTCAAGAGATATTATTTTTTCCGATAATTTAGCGGGGTCAAAGGTAGTCTCGAATTTTCTTTAATTTTAATTTATTAGTATTGATCATTTGTTTTAATTCAATCATTTTTTTTACCAAATAAAATATGTGTTATATTTAACTTTAACATCTATATCGTATCGGGGGAACTTTTTGAAAAATTATGTTTTAACACCAGGACCAGTACCAGTACCAGAATTTGTTATGCTTGAAATGGCTAAACCAATAATTCACCATAGAACAGCTGAATTTGAGGAGATTTTTTTTAAAGCTACTCAAGGTCTCAAGAAGGTTTTTATGACTCAAGAGGAAGTTCTAATATTAGCATCATCAGGAACCGGTGCTATGGATGCAGCGGTTTGCAATACTTTAAGTAAGGGTGATGAAGTTATTGTTGTCAATGGGGGTAAATTCGGAGAAAGATGGGGAAAGATATGTAAGGCCTATGGAGTAATTTCTCACGAATTAAAAGTTGAGTGGGGCCAAGCGGTTAAAACTGATGATATTAATGAAATGCTCGATAAAAATAAAAATGTTAAAGCAATACTTATTCAAGCTAGTGAAACCTCAACTGGTGTTGAACATCCGATAAAAGAAATTGCAGAGATTACAAAAAATCGTGATGATTTAATTCTTATTGTTGATGGAATTACAGCTGTCGGTGCATTTCCTGTTGAGTTTGATAATTGGGGAATTGATATTCTAATAGGTGGATCACAGAAAGCTTTCATGTTACCACCAGGGTTATCTTTTATAAGTTTGAGCAAAAAAGCATGGAAATTTTATGAAGATTCTGATCTTCCAAAGTTTTATCTTGATTTAAATCAAGCATATAAGAATAGCCTAAAGAAGACATCACCATGGACCCCTGCTGTAAACCTCGTTATGGGACTGAATGCTGTTTTGGAGCATTTTGATAAATTGGGATTAGAGAATCTATTTAGGAGACATTCTATAATGTCAGAGGCTACGATTAAAGGTTTTGAGTCTATTGGTTTAGAAAATTTTGCACCTGGTTGTTCAAGTACAGCACTGTCTGTTATAAAGTCACCTGAAGGTATTGATGCTGGGGAAATAATTAAAGGGTTGAAGAATAAGTATGGAATGATAGTTGCTGGTGGGCAAGATCAGGCAAAGGGAAAGATTTTTAGAATAACTCATATGGGTTATGTTGACAAAGGGGATATGATTTCTGTTATAGCTGGAGTAGAAAGCATATTAAATGAATTAAAATATGATTTTACTCCTGGGCTTGGTGTATCTACAGCGACAAGGATATTAGATTCTTTATAAAATATTAAAACTTATTTGATAATGAATTATTATTATTTATAATTATAGACATAAGAGGTCCACAATAAAAAGGAGATGATTTTATGAAAATAGGATTATTTTACGGAACAACTAGTGCTGCAACACAAGAGGTTGCGGATATGATTCTAGAAAAGATGCCAGATTTTGAAATTGATGTTTTTGATGTCTATGAACAAGATCTGAATAAAATGTCAGAATATGACAAGATAATTATCGGCTGTCCCACCTGGGATATTGGATTACTTCAAGAGGATTGGAGAAGTAAATTTGATGACTTAGACAATATTGATTTTAGCGGTAAAACAATCGCATATTTTGGATGTGGTGATCAAAACATTTATAGTTCATCGTTTTTAGATGCTCTAGGAATACTTGAAGAAAAAATTACAGCAAAAGGTGGAAGTACAATAGGTCATACATCTACAGAAGGTTATAATTACGATTTTTCAAAAGCTGAAAAAGATGGGCAGTTTGTTGGCTTAGCAATTGATAATGATAATGAACCAGAGTTAACTGAGGACAGAGTTGATTCATGGTGTAAAACAATTTCTGAGGATTTTAAATAGAAATTTTCTTAATATTTGATAATTGATTTTCTAGTAAGCAATCAAGTAGTACAAGATTAACCATTGCTTCCCCTATCGGAACAGCCCTAGGACACAGACATGGGTCATGCCTTCCTGTTACCTTTAGCTTCTTTTTGCTACCTTTTGAATTTATCGAATCCTGCTGTTTGGATATAGAGGAAGTTGGTTTCAATGCGAATCTAATGATGAGATCGTTACCATTTGTTATTCCACCAAGTATTCCTCCAGCATTGTTTGTTTTAAAACTTGCTCTTGAGCCTTTTTTGGAAAGTATTATATCATTAACTTCGGAACCTTTTTTTTCTGCTATTGAAAAACCTGAGCCAATCTCAAAGCCTCTAACGCCACCGATACTCATAATTGCTGCTGCTAATTTTGCATCAATCTTATCAAATACTGGGGAACCTAGTCCAGCAGGAACACCCGTGGATCTTATTTCTATAATACCTCCTATGGAGTCACCCTGCTTCCTAACACTATCAATTAAATCTGTCATACTGTTTAATTTTGATCTGTCGGGAATCCTTAATGGATTTTTTTCAATGTAGCTTTGCACAACATTATCACACTTAATATCTCCAATTTGAGAAACAAAACCAAAAGTCTTAATCTTAAAAGACTCCAAAATTTTTTTAGCTATAGCTCCAGCGGCAACTCGTGCTACTGTCTCTCTATTTGATGATCTTCCACCGCCTCTGTAGTCTCTAATTCCATACTTTGCATCGTAACTAAGATCAGCATGTCCTGGTCTATAAATGTCCTTAAAACTATTATAAGATTTTGATATAGCATCAGTATTATTTATCAACATTGATATTGGGGTGCCGGTAGTTTTACCCTCAAACACACCTGAAAGTATATTGATTTTATCAGGCTCTTTTCTCTGAGTTGTATATTTACTTTGGCCAGGCTTTCTTCTATCCATTTCAATTTGGATATCTTTCTCACTTATTTTTACGCCAGCTGGGCAACCATCAATAACAACGCCAAGAGACTTTCCATGGGATTCTCCCCATGTTGTTATTTTAAAAAATTCCCCAAAAGAGTTACCAGCCATTTAAAAATTCTATTATAAAAAAATTATAATGCAATCAACTCATTTATAAAATAAGCATTGCATCTCCATAGCTATAAAATCTCATTTTTTCTTTTATAGCAATTTCATAGCATTTCATGGTAAGTTCGTAACCTAAAAAAGCTGAAACTAGAATCAAAAGGGTTGATTTTGGAAGATGGAAATTTGTAAGCAAACAATCAGCAATTTTAAATTCGAAATTCTCTTTGATGAATAATGTAGTGCTAGACCATTTATTAATTAAACTAATATCAATTGCGGCAGATTCCAATGCTCTTAAGGTAGTTGTACCTATAGAAAGTATCTTACCACCTTTACTTTTTATAGTTTCAATATTTTTGAAAGTTTTAGCATTTATGAAAAACAGTTCTTCATGCATTTTATGCTCAGAAATATTTTTAGTTTTAACTGGCAAGAAAGTTCCCATTCCTACATGAAGAGTGACAAAGTCTTTTGTAATTATAAAATTATTTAAAAGTTCATCTGTAAAATGTAGTCCTGCAGTTGGTGCTGCTATAGAGCCTTCAACTTTTGCATATACTGTTTGGTAGTCAGTTGAATCTTTAAAATCTGATTCTCTTTTGAGATAAGGTGGTATTGGCATTAGTCCATTTGATTTTAAAAATTCATTCGGGTCTTTATCAAATATAAGCAGCCATGAATTTTTATCTTTAAGTAATTTGGCATTGAGATTTGTACCAAAAATAATGTCTGAATTTTTTGGATTTTTGGTCATAACCCTCCATTTTAAAGATTCTATGTTTTCTATGAGTAGAAATTCTCTTAAAGTATTGCGCTTGTCATATCCTCTAATGAGAAATGGATCAACTTTAGTATTATTAAAAACTGCTAGATCATGTTGAGTAAAATATTTTTTTATTTTTGAAAAAGAAAGTATATCAATATTGCCATCTTTTTTTGTAACAACTAAAATTCTTGAAGAGTCTCTTGGGGAGGCGGGTCTTTGTGCTATTAATTCATCGGGCAGACTATAATTATATCTATCTAATAGCATTTATTTTTTTAGCTTACTTAACATAAGCCTTAATGAATTTAGTTTTATAAAACCTGTAGCATCTGATTGATCATAAAGATTATCTTCTTCAAAAGTAGCAAGCTGATTGTTGTACAAAGAGAATTTTGACTTTCTTCCTAAAACTCTCACATTGCCTTTATAAAGTAAAAGTTTTACATCTCCTGTAACGTTTACCTGAGATTCCTTGATAAATGCCATAAGTGAGTTCATCTCTGGTGAAAACCAAAAACCATTATATATTAATTGGGAAATTTTAGGGATTAATGTATCTCTAACATGCATCACTTCTCTATCCATTGTCAAGGATTCAATTGCTCTATGAGCTATGTTTAACACTGTTCCTCCTGGTGTCTCATAGACACCTCTTGATTTCATACCAACAAACCTATTTTCAACAATATCAACTATACCAATTCCATGTTTTCCAGCTAGGGGGTTTAAAATTTTAAAAATATCAATTGGGGATTTAGATTTACCATCAATTTTAATAGGAATCCCATCTTTGAAAGACAAAATAATTTTTTTAGATGTATTTGGAGTCTTTGACAAAGGTTTAACACTTTCAAACATTTTGTCAGGTGGTTCTTCCCATGGGTCCTCTAATATTCCACCCTCGTAACTAATATGATAGATATTCCTATCACAACTGTATGGTTTAGACTTCGTTACAGGAATTGATATTCTGTTCTTTTTTGCATATGAAATACAATCCTCTCTTGATTTTAAATTCCAAATTCTCCATGGCGATATAATTTCTATTGAAGGATTTAATGCTTTGAATGCTAATTCAAATCTTACTTGATCATTACCTTTACCGGTAGAACCATGAGATACAGCATATGCTTTTTCTTTTTTTGCAATTTCAATCTGTCTTTTTGCAATTAAAGGTCTAGCTATAGATGTTCCAAGCAAATAGCTACCTTCATATATTGCCGATGATTGAATCATCGGGAATACAAAGTCTTTTATAAATTCATTTCTTAAATCTTCTATATATACCTTAGAAGCTCCAACTTCTTTAGCTTTCTTTGCAGCTTTTTTTAGATCTTCTCCTTGTCCCAAATCTGCAATATACGCTATGATATCAGCATTATATTCTTCTTTTAACCAATGAAGTATTATTGAAGTATCGAGCCCTCCCGAATATGCAAGTATAATTTTTTTTCTTTTCATAATTTATTCTTTATCAGGGTTCCCGATTCCCTTATAGTCTAATAAATAGAAAGTTGCTTTAGTTTTTTCATATTTTTTTTCAAGAAATGTACCTATATATTCAAGCTTCTCAAGCTCGTTACCATTTTGTGCAGATGATCTTTTCTCTTCCGAAAAATTAACTTTAAATTTTAAGTCTTCTGGCATTCTTCTATCAGCAGTAGGCTGAGTAGTGAAAAGGAATTCTATGTCTTTTTCAATTTTAACACTGTCTGGCAAAGTAAAACCAACAACAATATTAACCGATTGAAATTCTATGACATAAACATTTAATTCTGAGGACATTTCACCCTCAGGTCCATCTGTGATTGTCATAGTATAAGAAGCAGCAGGCAATGAATCTACTTTGCCTTTAGACTCAGCTGATCCTAAAGGAAACAATCTATTATAATCTTCTCCATCTATTAAACAACCTAGATTTAACATATAACACCTCTTTGAAATATTAATAATATCTAATTAAGTCTGATATTACTAATCTGATTAGCTGTTAAAGATTTGTCTCTTCTATAAGAGAAAAAATCATCATTACAGAATGTGCATTGGTTTATTATATCAACTTTGCTTATTCCTTTAGATTGCAAAAAGGAAAGATTTAATCTTGCAAGGTTTAAATAAAATCTATTATTTTTTTCAGAAAATACAAACTTATTTTGTCCAAATTTAATTTTAAATTTATTCCATAAATCAAAACTAACCTCATAACAACAAGATAAAATAGAAGGGCCAACACAAGCAACGATATCATTTGGATCTATTTTAAAGTTCTCTATTATCTTATCAATTGTTTTTGGGGTGATCTCATAATAACTTCCTCTCCATCCAGAGTGTATTGCCGAAATAAATGTAGCATCTAAATCTGTTATCAATATAGGAACACAATCTGCTGTTTTTACCCCTATACGAATCCCCTTTAAGTTTGTTATTATTGAATCAGCCTCTATTTTATCTATTGGTTCAGCTGGATTATTCAATATAAATACATTGTCCCCATGAGTTTGTTTAACAGTAAATATAGGCTCATTAATGATTTTTGAAGATTTTGATCCAAAATTATATGAAATATTTTTAATATTAGAAAGTATATTTGATTCGTATTTATTCATAATTATCCTCTAAAAATTTTAAGGTAAGACTCATATCCTCAGGTAATTCAGATTCAAAAGAAATTTTTTTATTTTTAATTGGGTGATAAAACTCAATTTTATTTGCATGCAACATATGCCTATTGAAAAAACTCTTTATTTTTTTACTGTTATTAGTTGAATCTTTAGTGGAATATACCTTATCACCAATAATAGGGTGTCCAATAGATGCAAAATGAACTCGGATTTGATGAGTCCTTCCTGTTTTAGGATATGCTTCAATAAAGGAAAAATTATTATACTCTGATATTTTCTTCCAGCTGGTTATAGCCTCTTTTGGAGAAGAGGTATTTGATGAAATTTTCTTTCTATTTTTTTTATCTCGTCCGATATTGCTAGAAATAACTCCTTCAAAGTTTTTAATTTTTCCACTAATAATTGCCTGATATGTCTTTTTTATTTCTCGTCTTGCGAACTGATTAGATATGCTTATATGTGACTCATCATTTTTTGCAATAATCATCACTCCAGAAGTTTCTTTATCTAGTCTATGAACAATACCTGGTCTTAATTGGCCTCCAATGCCAGATAAGTCTTTACAATGGTATAAAAGAAAATTAACCAATGTTGGTTCTTTAACTCCTGCTCCATGATGTACAACTAGATTTGGTTTCTTCGAGATAACTATAATATTTTTATCTTCATATAATATATCTAAATCACCTTTAACGGGTATTACGTCAATTTTTTTTATTTCAGGTAATTCAATATATATTCGATCTTTTGTTTTCAACATATAAGAAGACTTTATTTGTTTATGGTTACATAATATATGTTTTTGGTTCAATAATTTAGATATATAAGATCTTGATAATTTAGTTTTTTCTTTTAAAAAAATATCAATTCTTTTGTTAGAATCTTTTTCTTTAATATCTATTATTTGCATATTTTAATAATTATTTTGCCTTGATTTGTATCAATACTAAAATATTAGTCATAATAATTATAATGAAATCTAAGAATGATAGCAGAATAGAATTAAGATTTGCATTAATTGGTCCTGGAACTATGTGGAATTTACTTTATGAAGGTATGGACCAGAGGGTTAATTTAAGATCTGTTTTTAAAGGAAAGGATGAGGAAAGCATAGAGGCATTAATAAAATTTGGTCAAATTTTAAAGAAAAAGAATGAATATGATATTAATATTAAAGATGATGGAATTGAAATAAATAACATTATTGGAATCAATGATTTTGAAAATGGTGAAAAATGGACCAACTTAATGGGTAAGTTGAAAGATGAAATTGTTAAGATGATATAATTTCACCAGCTAATATTTCTTTAATCCCTGAATCAATCTCGAGAACAAGAGATCCATCTTTTTTTATATCTTTGGCTATACCTTCAACGAGCTTATTACCCAGAGATACTTGAATTTTTTTATCCATATCATGCCAATGATCTTTATAATAATTAATTAATGCATCAAACTGCCGACTTTTTAAATCAGTGTAAGTAATTACAAGTTGGTTTAAAAGATCTTTAATAAAATTTCTAATATCTATCTTCTCTCCAATTTCCATCATCATACTTGTCGGTGAAATTTTATAATCGATCCTATTATCTGAAACAAAATCAGCCTCACTATTATTAATATTTATTCCTAATCCAACAATTATAAAATTTTTATTGTTTGGCAAATAATCAAGTTCACATAAAATTCCCGAGATCTTCCTAGAGTTAACTAAAATATCATTTGGCCATTTAATTTTAGATTTGATACCCCACTTGTCCAACGTTTTATTAACTGCAATGGACGTTGCTATGGGTATTAAAGATGATTGTTTGTGGTCAATATATTCTAAAACCATAGACATAGCTAGGCTATCATCTCTTTTAGAGAACCAAGTTCTATTATTTCTTCCTTTTCCAAACCTTTGATTTGACGAGTAAATACAAATTCCATGCTCTTTTTCAGTTAGATTTTTTGCAAAAGTATTAGTTGAATCAACTTCAGAAAGATAAATAAAATGTTTAAAAAAGCTTTGAATTTGACTATTTTCTTTAATTAATTTATCAAAATATTCCTTCAATTAAACACCTAGCCTATTAACATCTCTATAGTTTCTTATTATTAAAGCTAAAATTGAAAAACCAAAAGAAGAACAAATTAATGAAGATCCACCATAACTAAAAAGAATCATGGGTATTCCAATCACTGGAAAAAGTCCTAAAGTCATAAATATATTTACTATGAAATGAAAAAAGAAATAGGAACTAATTCCAAAAATCACTACTTTAAGAAATGGATCATTTATATCATTTAAAAAACTCAAAGGATAAATTATTAAGAAAAAATATAATGCAATTAAGACTAGAGATCCAACAAAACCCATCTGTTCAGCCCACACAGAGAATGCAAAATCTGTATGATTCTCTGGTAAAAAACCAAACTTGGCTTGGGAACTTTCTCCAAGACCTTTTCCTAGAAACTGTCCAGATCCAATAGATATTTTTGATTGAATTGCATTATATCCAATGCCTCTTGGGTCATTTTCGGGATTTATAAAATTGATTATCCTTTGCTTTTGATAGGGCTCAAGGTAATTATTCCATATAGGCAATGCAAAGACTGCAGCTAAAATAATCAAAGATATTATGAACTTCTTATTAAAAGAAAATCCTATTATGACTGACATTGATATAAGTAAAAGCATAAAGGCTGAGCCAAAGTCAGGTTGCAAAAGTATTAAAACAAATGGTATCAGAAATAAACTGAAACCAATCACATATTTAACTAAAACAGAGGCTGAATAAGAACCTAATTCAGAATATAATTTTGCAATTAAAAATACATAAGAAATCTTAATTAGCTCTGTTGGCTGTATAGTGAACCCTGCGATCTTAATCCAGCTTTTTGCTCCAGATATTTCTTTTCCTATAAATAAAACTAAAACTAATAAAATAATTGATATTAAATACATCAAAGTAGAGATATTTTTTAAGCTTTTTAATCTAATATTTCTGACGAAAAAAGTTATAAATATTGATAATATTAACCAAACAAATTGCTTTATTGAATAAATACTTATGATTGATTGATCATCAATTTGAATCAGGTTTATACATCCAAAAAGAATAATTAAATATCCAACAAATAAAATTTTATTATGTGGTTTTTCAATGAAGCTAAGGCTTATCATGAGGGATATCCATATATTTATTTTTATAAAATGAAATTATTTCTTTTATTATAGGACCACCGGCTCTCCCGCCTGAATCTCCATGTTCAGCAAAAACTGTGATAGCAATTTTAGGTTTTTCAAAAGGATAATAAGCTGTGAACCAACCATGGTTCTTAAACTTCCCGTATCCATACTTTGAAGAGTCTTTTGAAATAACCTGCGCAGTTCCTGTTTTGCCAGCTACCTTACCATCCATCCTTGCATGAAATCCAGTTCCATTATTATCATTTACTACTCCTAGTAATCCTATTTTAATTTCTTTAATATTTTTATCTTTAAAATTAATTATTTTGGTAGTTTCAATCTTTTCATCTTTATAAAGTCTAAACTTAGTAAAATATCCATCTGATGCAATAATAGATATCATTTTATGTGCTTGAATAACATTTAGTGTTAGATAGCCTTGACCTATTGCTACATTTGCCATATCACCATTGTAAAATTTTCCTTTTAAATATTTATTAATAAAAGTTTCATCAGGTATTGTTCCTAATTTTTGCTTATAAGGTAAATATGCATGTAATTCTCCAATTCCAAATTTAGATAGCCATTGTGAATATTTATCTATCCCTAATCTCATACCCAGATTATAAAAGAACACATCACAAGACGTTACAAGGGCTTTCGATACATCCACATTTCCATGTCCTCCTTTTAACCAACATCTAAAATTTCTGTTTCCGATTTTCATATAGCCTGGGCAATAAACGGTAGAATCTGTAGTAATTTTACCTTCCTCTAGTCCTGCTGCAGCTGTAATAATTTTTATTATTGAACCTGGTGGATTGCTTACTAAAAAAGCCCTATTCAGAAACGGTTTATTAGAAGAAGTCTTAAGTCTTTTCCAATCATTATTAGATAATGGCTTAGAAAATAAATTTGGATCAAATCCAGGCTTGCTAACTATTGACAAGACTTCACCATTATCAATATTAGTAACAAGAACTGCACCATTTAATTCTTTCATAGATTCATAAATAATTTTTTGCAATTCAATATCAATGGTTGTATGTATATCTTTACCTTTTTCAATCTCACTAAAGGTATAATTTGTATTTTTAAAATTTATTTCATTCCCTTTGCTATCAACAATAAAATACTCGGCGCCAACAATTCCGGTTAACTGATCATCAAGATCTTTTTCAATTCCATTAGCACCCTTTCGGTTCGAAAACAAAAATCCGTACATTGAATCTTTTTTGTCATTTGAAGTAAGGTGCCCAACTAAATGAGATCCTACTTCTTTATATGGATAAACTCTCAAATAATCATTAATCATCTCCAATTTTTCATTAGATGATAATTTGGTATCAATTATAAAAATCTCCTCGATGGATAAATCTTTTTTTAATAAAATTCTTTTTGTTTGGAAATTACTTTTTAGTTGAGATTCTAATGATTTTTTTTCCTTCACACTTAAAAAAATTTCATTATCATATAAATCTTTAAGCAAATCTAAGTAATTGTCCTCTGAAATATTCTTAGCAAATAAATTAACCATTGGTCTGCTATAAGAAATTCTAATTCCGTTCCTATCATAAATTGTTCCTCTAGGGGAAGGAATTATTGCTTCTCTTAAAAAATTATTTCTAGATAATAATTCATATCTGTTACCATCAATAATTTGAAGGTGAAAAAGTTTAAATAATGCAATAATAAAAAAAACTGCAACGATTAAAATTGATATGTTTGATCGTATTGATTTGGCCATCTAATATATTTTACAATAATCAAAATTATAGATAAAACTATAATATTATAAATAATGCTAACTGGCATATAAATTAAGTATAGGGCGGAATCTAAGGAGCTTAAGACAAATATCAATATAATTGATATTAAATAATAGGTGAAAACTAGAAAACCTATTAAATATATTTCATTAAGATAATTCTTCCATATATAATTAATTGATAAATATCTACCAATTACAAAAACTAATATTTTTATAAAAAAATCAACAATAGAGATATCACTACCAAAAAGATTCATAATAACCAGCGATAAAAATAGAAGAATATCAAAAAATTTATTGGAACTCAGTATAGAAATAAAAATCACAGATACAAGACTAGGATCTAAATATGGTTGAAAATCAACAATAAAAGTATCATCTAATAAAACAAATAAAGGCCAAGTTAATATAAAATAATAAAAATTATTGTGAATCATTGGTATCTATATAAACTCCTACATAGTCAAAATTATATGCAAATACATCGGATTCTAAATATATTTTAAAAAATCCTTTTTCTTTTTTAATACTTTTGACTTCTGCAATAGGTTTAAAGAAAATTGGACTAGTCTTAGATAAAGATAAATATATTTTGTCACCTGGTAATATTTGAACTGAATCTTGGATATATTGAACATAAGAGGTAAAGCCATCTCCTTTTAAAATTCCTTTATATCTTTCCTTGCCAACTTCAACAATAAGTGCAAAATCCTTATTTTTTATTGAATATATTTCGGAATATTGATCAGTAACATTACCGATCTTACCGAGAAATTTATCTTCTGTAAAAACAAGCTGATCTTTTTTTAGGCCTTCTTTATTACCTAAAGGGATTAAAAAAACATTATTGAGAAACGATGGATACTTCAATATAACTTTTGAAAATAAAATTTTAGAGTTAGGATTATCATTTTTAATATTGAGTAATTTTTTTAATCTATCATTCTCGTCTAAGAGGGATGAATAAAAATCATTTTTATCTATATTTTCTATATTTGCAGTGGCGTGGGATTGGTAAAATGTTGATATAAAAGTTTTTGATTTAATCGAAAGAATAGAATTAACATTTAGCCAAAAAAAAATAAAAAGTAAAAGAAAAAAGATTAAAAAAAAGTAGAATTTTTTTTTAATCCTAAGTAAAAACATATTAGATTGATATCTTTCTTAAAGTATTAATTTCTTCCAGAGCTTTTCCACATCCTTTTACAACACAAAGTAGCGGCTCCTCGCCAACAGTAACCTTAAGCCTAGTAGCAGATGAGATTCTATCTGCAAGTCCACCAAGTAATGCGCCACCTCCAGCTAGGACAATACCATCAACAATTATATCTCCTGCCAACTCAGGAGGAGTAGCGTCTAATGTCTCCCTGACCGCTGTTATTATTTCTTGGACTGAAAGATCCAAAGCTTTTTTTGTATCTAAAGAATTTAAATCTATTGAAGTAGGCAGCCCAGAATCTAAACTTCTTCCTCTAATTTGCATTTGAAGTGACTCGCTAGGCGACTCCGTTACATCTGCAATAGTTTTTTTAACAGTCTCGGCCATATTCTCTCCAATTAAAATATTATAGGTTTTTTTAACGTAATCTATGATGGCATTATTCATTGAATCACCTGCAGTTTTAATCGATTTACTTATAACAAGTCCTCCTAAAGATATGACTGAAATGCCAGTAGTACCTCCACCAATATCAATAATCATTCCACCTCTGGAACTTAAGACGCTATCCATCTCGGCACCAAGAGCTGCCGCCATTGTTTCTTCAATAAGATAAACCTCTCTTGCTCCAGCAGATTCGGCAGCCTCTACTACAGCCCTTTTCTCTACAGGGGTGATACCAATCGGGACTGATACAACAACTCTAGGTCTAACTAAAAAATTATTCCTGTGATATTTTGAAATGAAATATTCGAGCATTTTTTGAGTAACTTCAAAATCAGCTATAACACCTTCTTTTAATGGCCTTATTGCTTCTATAGATCCTGGAGTCTTACCAATCATCAGTTTTGCTTCATCGCCCACTGCAAGAATATTAATATCTCCAAGCCTATCTCTTTGAACCGCAACAACCGATGGCTCATTAGCGACTATACCTTTATCTTTTATGTATACAACTACATTTGCAGTTCCTAAATCTAAACCAATATCAATCGAGAAATAATTTGCAATCTTATCCCAGATAGTATAATTTTGAACTTTATTTGTGACCATTATGAACAAATAGTAACAAAAAAAATAGGAATTTCATAATAAATAAATTATTTAAATGCTTTAGTTATTGTTATTGATATTATTTTATCACCACCACCTAGTAGATCTTCAAGATCAATTCCTAAATATTTTTTCTCTGCTCTAGCCCTTAACATTTTTAATTTAATGATTTTTTCTTTATTTGAAGTATTTTCTAGTTTTATATAAACCTCACTTATATCTTCATCCAATAAATTCATGAGTCTAAAAAAGCCTATATTTGAAGAAATATCATAATCTAAAATAATTATTGATTCTGTAATTTCTGAAGCTGTCATCTCTTGTTTTATGACCTTTCTAGTTACATCTTTAATAGTCTTGGGAGATTCTCTATCAGTTTTTACATTATTTAGCTTCTTTGCTTTTAAATTAATCTTAGGTTCTGCTGATTTAATTGCTATTTGAATATTTGAAAAATCAAAATCCATTATTCCAGCATTAACACTAATTTTGGTTTTCTTAGTAGCTTCAATAGTAGGATTATGTTTAAATCGCCTTTTATTAACAGTGTTACCTCTTTGATTTAAAAAATATATTTCGAAAATAATATCACTGTAATCGAATAAGCTATCATTAAATAAATCTAAAATTATTATTCCTTGGGTATTTCTTGCTTTTGATTTCCAATTAAAATCTAAGATTCTTAAATCATCACTAGCAATAGGGATTTCGTCATATTTCGAATCGATATCTTGGTAGATATCTTCAATTTTAATATTTTTCATCTTTCCACCAGAACTCATATAAGTTTTTGGCGATATAATATTTGCATCCATTAAAGTAATAGATATAGATGTTGCATTTGAAGAATTTGAAACACCTATAGTCAAAGGCGCCAAAGAAATAGTTTCACCTGGAGAAATTGGTTGATTGTTAGAAATTAATTCTTCTGATATCAAGTTATTATTTTGATCAAATACTGAAACCAATAATCTGATGTCTCCATAAAAGCTTCTGGAAATATTTTTATACGATAATTTTTGAAAACTTATTGTCTTAGATGCTGATGAATCAATAATATATTCAACATCTTGAATTATTATATTTTTGGCGGGATCAAATTCGGCTGATGAGGAGAAGTCAATTTTAGCATTCTTTATAGCAACTTCTGTTCTTATAGGAGTAAAAGGTAGTAGTATATTTCCAGTAACATTCTCATATTTTTTAGACTCAGATTTTTTTATTGAATCATTGATTATGATTGGAAATTTATATAATACGTCCCTATCATTATAAATTTGAATTTCTAATTCAATATCCTTAAATGAAATATCAGAGTTATTTTTGATTTCTATTAATTTAAATATCGGCTGCGTACTTTGCAGGCTGGTTTTCCATTCAAAATCACTGACTTTAAGATTAGATATGTTTTTTCTGTATAAATCTTCAATTTCATTAGAATATGCATAATTATAAAAACACATAAGAAATAATGTGCACAATAGGCAATTAGATAATTTGGCTGAAATTTGATTGAAAGAGTTCATATTGTTTTTTTAAACAATAATATCTGATAAAATAAATGATGTAAGTAGGGGAAGATTATAATGCCAAGATATATATTATTATCCACATTAACAACAGAGGGAAGAAAAACAGTCAAACAGAATCCAAATCGAATAAAAGAAGTCGATGCTGAGATTGAAAAAATGGGTATTAAAGTTTTGAAACAATATGCAACATTGGGGCCTTTTGATTTTATTAATATAGTTGAAGCGCCTGATAACGATGCAATCAGCAAGCTATCAATTGAGCTTACATCTAGGGGCACGATTCAAATCAAAACCTTGCCCGCAATTGATATTGATTCTTTTGTTGAGTGCTTAAAACAAGATGATTAAAATACTTAAAAGACTTCTTCAAAATGTCAAAGATCAATCTCAGAACGTACCTGGATTCAAAGCTAGTAAAATATTAAAGGTCTATATATATATTGGTGTTATTTCAATTTTTTTACCTTTAATTTATTTTTTATTTATTTTCTTTTATAACAGTTCAATAAAATGATTAACTTTAATTTTGATATAAACGATAAAAGAATTTTAATAGTTGGTTCTGGTAGCGTGGCAAAAAGAAGATTAAAAAAAATTATAGAGCCACCAAATAATCCTTATATCAAGATTATTTCTCTTGAGTTTGATAATAGTTTCAAAATGCTTATGTCAAAAAAGAAAAATATTTATAAAGTAGAAAGGCCTTATAGAAAAGGTGATTTAAATAAGTTTGATATTGTTTTAGCATGCACAAATGACAAAGAATTAAATGAAAGAATTTCGAAAGAAGCTATAGCAAAAAAAATTCTAGTAAATAATGCCTCGTGTAGATCTCAAAGTAATATATATTTTACTTCAAATATTAAAATTAATAATATACTGCGTATTGATTTAAGCACTAATGGCAAAAGTCCTTTTATATCAAAAACCATGCGTATAATATTCGAAAGAATTTTAAAAAAATCTCTTAGAAGACTTCTAAACTCTATCACTGATAAAGGTAAAATAAACCTCAAAAAAGAGAAAAAAATAAAAGTTAAATTAAATAATTCTGATATAATTAAAAAAATATTATTAAAAAGTAATAAACTTTTTGATGAACTTTTTTAGTTCTGGTCACATTATGAGTGTAGTAGAAACGAGTAAATTCTATAAAGGTTTAAAAATAATTTATGAAGATGATTTATGGGAAATTATAGAATTTCAACATAGAGTAATGCAACAAAGAGCTCCTGTTGTAAAGACAAAGCTTAAAAATATTTTTACGGGTCTAGTTCAGGAAAAAAGTTTCCGAAGTGGTGATACTTTCAGTCTGCCTGATTTAACAAAAAAAGATTCCCAAATTTTATTTACGGATGAAGATTCAATTACATTTATGGATCTAGAATCTTTTGAACAATATCAGCTTAATATTGAAAACTTGGGTGATAAGAAAAATTTTATTAAAGAAGAACAAAATGTTCTACTACTCCATTATAATGGTTCTCCAATAGATTTGGAATTACCAACACATGTGGAACTTCAAATTTCAGAAACTGAGCCGGGCTTAAAAGGTGACAGCGTAACTGGGGGTAATAAGCCAGCAAAACTTGAAACTGGTGCAGAAATTTCAGTTCCTTTGTTCATAAATATTGGTGATTTTGTAAAAGTTGATACCAGAGATGGTAAATACTTAGAAAGAACAAAAAAAGCTTAAACGGTACTCATTAATAGCTTAAAAAGAACAATATACTTCTGGTTGCTAATTGGTAGCATTTTTCCACTATTGTTAATCTTCATACCTATGTCTACCATTGACTGTATATCCTCGGATTTAAAATCACTAATCTTCTTGGTTTTAAGTGTTTTGGCTCTATTAAAATTTTCTATCCACTTTTTGCTATCTGTGAATCTATATTCTTTAGTAAGATTAGAGTAATAAAATATGTACGAATCTTGATATATGAATGTATCTATCAAACTATTAGCCTTTTTACTCTCAATTAATCTATATATAAGCACGCTATAAATTTACTTTAATAATTTAATATTTTACAATCTTTATGTGAGTAACTTTAAAATATTTTCCGGATCATCCAATTTACCATTAGCTAAATTAATTTGTAAAAAATTAAAAGTTAATTTAGGAAAGCTTGAAATTAATAGGTTTAGCGATGGAGAGATTTTTGTTGAAGTAAATGAAAGCGTTCGAGGTTCAGACTGCTTTGTAATCCAGTCAACTAATAACCCGGTAAATGAGAGTTTGCTTGAGCTATTTATAATAGTTGATGCACTCAG
Organism: uncultured bacterium; assembly: GCA_913050245.1. Lineage (GTDB taxonomy): Bacteria > Desulfobacterota_D > UBA1144 > UBA1144 > UBA1144. Next base: position 55,897 of record CAJWZJ010000006.1, read on the forward strand.
ACGTGCGGCAGCCAGAAAAGTTTATGCTGTCATACCATATTTTGGGTATTCTAGGCAAGATAGAAAAGTAAGTGATAGATCACCAATAACTTCTAAGCTGATATGTGATTTGTTAGTTAAATCAGGTATTGAAGAAGTAATCTTAATGGATATCCACTCCGGACAAATTCAAGGTTTTTTTGATATTCCTGTAGATCATCTTTATGCATCACCTATAGCAAGGAAATATTTTACAAAAAAATATAAAAAAGACTTAATAATTGCATCTCCCGATGTTGGTGGAATGGAAAGAGCTAGAACTTTTGCTAAAAAGTTCGGTGACTTAGATATAGCAATGACTGATAAAAGACGACCAAAACCAAATGTAGCAAAAATAACTAATGTTATCGGAAATGTTGAAAATAAACACGTTCTGTTAATTGACGATATGATTGATACGGGTGGGACCGCCACTAAATCTGCGGAAGCTCTAATGAAAGCTGGGGCAAAGTCCATTTCTATGTTTTGTAGTCATGGTGTTTTATCTGGAAACGCCGTAGAAAATATTGTTAACTCATGTATTGATGAACTAGTAATTACTGATACAATAAATAACCAAAGTAAATTAAAGAAAATAAAGAAAGTTAGGGTTTTGACAGTTTCTGATTTAATTGCAAAAGCAATTAGGAGAATAATTGATAAAAAATCTATTAGTGATTTATTTTCATAGGAGTAAGAAATGATTACTGTTGAATTAGAAGTTCAAAATCGTGAGTTTCTAGGGAAGCAAGCAAATAAGAAGTATAGGAAAGAAGGACTTGTTCCTGCTGTAATTTATGGCAAAAATAAAGATAATCTAAATATATTGGTTGATCCACTCAAATTAAAAAAACTTCTCAAAAATGAAGCTGGTGAAAATACAATTATTGAAATGAAATTAGACAATACTGACTTAAAAAGAAATGTTCTATTAAAAGATGCACATTTAGATACTTTAACGAGTGAACCACTGCATCTAGATTTCTATGAAATCACTGAGGGCGAAGAAGTAAAAGTTTCTGCTCCCCTATCTTTTATTGGAAGACCAGAAGGTGTTAAAAGTGGCGGAGTTATTCAAACACTAAGTAATGAAATTCAAATCAAATGTCTACCAAATTTAATTCCTAATAATATTGAAATTGATATCACAAGCCTCAACATTGGAGATACTTTAAGGGTCAAAAATATTGAAAATATGGATAATATAGAAATCTTGTCTAATCCTGAGAGTACTCTCATCAGTATTTTAGCTCCAAGGCTGGTTGTAGAAAGTACAGCAACCGAAGAGGATGGAAGTGGTGAAGAAAATTCCGAAGAAGCTCAGGCTACTGAAGAAAAAAAGGATGCAGAATCTTAAAAGTTTAATGTTTTAATGTGAAAAACTTTCTTTTAGTAGGACTTGGAAATCCAGGTAAAAAATATTCTAATAATAGACATAACATTGGCTTTCAACTGATTGATTATTATCTAAATGATCTAAACATATTGGGTTTCAAATCTAAATTTGAATCACAGTATTTATCTTTTGAGCATATGAACAATAAGATTCATATTTTAAAACCCGAAACTTATATGAATGAAAGTGGTAAGGCAGTCAAAGAATGTAGTAATTTTTATAAAATTCCAATATCAAACATAATATCAATTTATGATGAAATGGATTTACAAGTAGGGGAAATGAAAATAAAGCATGGTGGGGGCTCTGCTGGTCACAATGGAATTAAATCATTAATAAATAATTTATCTTCAGAGGATTTCATCAGAGTTAGAATTGGTATTGGAAAGCCTATAAATAAAAATTTAGTAAATAAACATGTTTTGTCCGACTTTACACCCGATGAGCTTAAATCATTAGATGCAATCAAGAATAATATTTCGTCGGTTATAGAAGATTTAATAATTAATGGTTTATCATTTGCAATGAATAAATTTAACAGTAAAATTCAATAAATATTATCTCTAAAAATTCAAGGAGGAAATCATGGAATTATCAAGTAAGTTTGTTACTTATGGTGGACTTATACTAGCAGTGCTAGGGTTAATTTATGCACAAGTAACATACTGGAATATAAGATCATTACCGAGAGGTAATGATACTCAAAGAAAACTAGGTGTCACAATTTATAACGGCGCTATGTCTTTCATAAAACAAGAATATCGATATATTGTTATATTTGTCGTAATAGTAGGAGCATTGCTCTTTTACTTCTTAGGTATGCAAACAGCAATATGTTACTTTGCTGGTGCAGCCTTATCTATGACTTGTGGATGGGCAGGAATGACATCTGCATGTATAGCCAATTCAAGGACAGCAGAAGCTGCGAACACTTCGGGTCAAGGCTCAGCTCTTTCAACCGCATTCAAAGGTGGAAGTGTTATGGGTTTTTCAGTAGCGAGTTTAGGAATATTAGGGGTTAGTGGAGCTTTTGCTATATATTTTGCATTAAACGCTGTTAGCGATATTAGCTTAGCGAGCTTTGCTACCGACATCGGTGGTTTTGCAATGGGTGCTAGCTCTGTTGCTCTTTTTGCTAGAGTTGGTGGTGGAATTTATACTAAAGCTGCTGACGTTGGAGCTGATCTAGTTGGTAAAGTTGAGGCTGGGATACCTGAGGATGATCCAAGAAATCCTGCGACTATTGCTGATAATGTTGGAGACAATGTTGGAGACGTTGCGGGAATGGGAGCAGATTTGTTCGAATCCTACGTTGGAAGCGTTATTGCAACAATTGTAATTGCATCTGGTATGGGAATGGCTACAAACCAAACTCTTGCTATGTATGCATTTCCTATTATTTTAATAATTGTTGGAACAATAGCTTCATTTATAGGAACTAAAGTAGTAGATATTTTAAAAGACTCTGAACCTTCTGGCGTTCTAAGAAAAGCCTCCCTAACTGCAGGAATACTTTTCCTTGCTTTTGGATATTTTTCAATAAACGCAGTTGGTGAAAGTGTTGGTATTTCATCTTCTATGCTATTTAATATTTTTGTATGTTCAATTATCGGTCTTTTCTCTGGCTCAATAATTGGTGGAATAACTGAATATTATACATCTGGAAAACCAGTTTCCGATATTGCGGATGCTTCCGAGAAAGGCGGAGTCGCAACAAATATAATTAGTGGCTTATCCGTAGGAATGTTAAGTACAGCTCTTCCAATTCTTGTAATTGTTATAGCAATTTTTGCATCATTTAATTTTGCAGGTTTATATGGAATAGGTATCGCGGCTGTAAGTATGCTTGCCACAATTGGTATCACAATGTCTGTTGATGCATATGGTCCAATAGCTGATAATGCCGGTGGAATTGCTGAAATGGCTGGATTAGATCCTAAGGTTAGAGTAATTACTGACAAACTTGACAGTTTAGGCAATACTACTGCTGCAATTGGTAAAGGTTTTGCTATTGGTTCAGCAGCCTTAACATCTTTGACACTTTTTGTTGCTTTTGCTGCGGCAGCCCAAATTAGTTCGGTTAATTTGCTGGATTATAAAGTTGTCTGCGGGCTACTGCTCGGGGGAATGGTTCCATATTTATTTGGTGCATTAACTATGGGTGCTGTCGGTAGATCAGCTGAAAAGATGGTTCAAGAGGTAAGAAGGCAATTTAAGGAAATAGCTGGAATCATGGAAGGAAAAGCTGAGCCAGATTATGCATCCTGTATTAAAATTAGTACTGATGCATCTTTAAAAGAAATGGTCTTGCCTGGTATTCTTGCAGTTGTTTGTCCTATAGTTGTTGGATTTGCTTTAGGTTCAGCTGGATTAGCTGCATTTTTAGCTGGAGCATTAATTTCAGGAATAACCCTTGCTCTAATGATGGCAAACTCAGGTGGTGCTTGGGATAATGCTAAAAAGTTTATTGAGGAAGGAAATAAAGGTGGTAAAGGATCAGAGGCACACAAAGCCGCTGTTGTTGGTGATACTATAGGTGATCCATTTAAGGATACATCTGGTCCTGCAATGAACATATTGATCAAACTTATGACAATCGTTTCATTAGTAGTAGCACCTATCTTTCTATAAATGAGTTCTCTTAGCTGCGGCATTGTTGGTCTGCCAAATGTTGGAAAATCAACAATATTTTCAGCACTTACAAATGCCGCAGTAGAATCAGGGAATTTTCCTTTTACAACTATTGAGCCCAATATAGCAATTGTTGATGTTCCCGATTTACGGTTAGAAAATCTTGTTAAAAATCTGAATCCAGAAAAGACTGTTTATACTTCATTGAAATTTGTGGATATTGCAGGGCTAGTTAAAGGTGCAAGTGAAGGCGAGGGTTTAGGCAATAAATTTTTGGCAAATGTCAGAGATGTCGATGCAATTGCTCATGTTTTAAGATGTTTTGAAGATGATATAACTCATGTTTTTAATACTGTTGATCCAAAGCGAGATTTAGAAGTAATAAATCTTGAATTATGTTTAAGTGATATACAAATTTTAGAAAAAAGAATTATAAAACTTGAAAAAATTAAAAAAAGTGGTGATAAGGAAGCCATACTTGAATATGATATCGTAAAAAATCTTTTAGATTGTCTTAATAAAGGTGAAAAAATAAATATAGAAAGTTATGAAATCACCGAACAACAAATTATTAAAAAACTAAACTTAATTTCTTCAAAACCTACAATATATGTATTAAATTATGGGAATAATCAAATTGAATATAGCAAAATAGAAGAGCTAAAAAAATATATTTCAGACAAAGGTGAAACATTTGTCGAAATATATGGCTTATTAGAAAGTGAGATTAAAGATCTTAGCTCTAATGATAAAGAAGAATTCTTTAATGAATATAATATTCAAGAAGCTGGTCTCAATTCGTTAATAAAGAAAGCTTACGAATATCTTAATCTTATAACTTTTTACACTGCGGGTCCTAAAGAATGTAGAGCATGGAGCATATTACGAGATTCCAGAGCTCCAAATGCAGCTGGAAAAATACATTCTGATTTTGAAAAAGGGTTTATAAGAGCAGAGGTAGTCAAATACTCGGATTTTATAAATGTAGGGAATGAAGATGAAGCTAAGAAGCAGGGTCTAATAAAATCAGAGGGGAAAGATTATATAGTTCAAGATGGAGATATAATTCACTTTAGGTATAATGTTTGAAACCTGTTGCCAACATATTTGGCCAGCAGACCATAACAGGAGGTCATAAATTATGACAAATAACTATGAAATTTTATTCATAGTCCCAAAAAATATTGATGGTAATCAATATACAGAGTTTTCAAATAAAATAAGCTCCACTATTAAAGATAAATATGGATCAGATTTATTAAAATTTGAAAAATGGGCTGATAGAAAATTAGCATACACAATCAATAACCATACCGATGGTACATATTATTTGATTGAAACGAAATGTAGCTCAGAATGTATAAATGAATTGGAAAATATTTTAAGTTTTGAGAAAACAATAGTTTTAAGATTTTTAATTGATAAGAAGTAAAGGAGAAAATCATGGCAGAAAGAAAAGAATATGATAAAAGAAAACAAGCAAGAAAAAAACCTTCTAAATTACTTGAAGGTGATGTAGATATTAATTATAAGAATGTAGAATTGCTGCAAAATTTCATAACAGAAAGAAAAAAAATTGCGCCAAGAAGAATGACGGGTAATACTGCGTCTCAACAAAGAATAATTTCAAGAGAGATAAAAAAAGCTAGACATATGGCATTGCTTCCATACACAGTTAATCATAAATAATTTATGAAAATTATTCTTAAAGAAGATATTAAAAAACTTGGAAAGAAGGGGGATATTGTAGAAGTTTCTGATGGTCAGGGACGAAATTTTTTAATCCCTAAGAACATGGCAATAGAGGCTACTTCAAAAAACGTAAATCTTCTGAATGAACAAAATAAAGCAACAGAAAAAAAAGAGCAAGAATCAATTGAAAACGCAAAATTATTGAGTGCCAAAATTGAAAATACCTCAATACATATAAGAGCAAAGGAAAATAATGGAAAACTCTTTGGTTCGATAACAAATGCAAAGATTGCAATAGAATTTAATAAGTTGGGAATTAGAATTGATAAGAAAAACATAGAAATTAAAAATCAAATTACACAAATTGGGTCTCATAAAATAAGAATAAAATTATATAAAAATTTTTATATTGATAAAATAATAGATATTACTTCTGAAGCAAATTGACACATAATAACTATTTATTGTAATCTAAAAACTAATGAATCTTTTTGTTATCCCCGGTGGAGCATTTGTAGAGAATACCTACTTGTTAAAATCTGATAACTCAAATGAGCTTATTCTGATTGATCCTGGAAGTCAGATAAATGAGATTGAAGATCAAATAGCTAAAATAGATTTCGAAAAATTAATCATAGTGAATACACATGCTCACCTTGATCATATATATGGCGTGCAATATTTTAAGGAAAAATATTCTGCACCTTTTTATATTCACAAACTTGAACTTCCTATAATAGATGTAATGGTAGATGCATCTATGAGATTTGGATTAGAGGAGTTTGCTAATCCTAAAGTACCAAAAGTTGATAAATTTATCTCTGATGATGAAGTTCTAAGACTGGCGGGTCTTGAATTCTCTTGCTTATTAGTACCTGGGCACTCTCCAGGTAGTCTATGCTTTTATTTTTCTAAAGAGAATAATAATATAGAGCAGGATTTTGTAATATGTGGCGATACAGTTTTTGCTGGTAGTATTGGGCGAGTTGATTTAACAGGAGGAACAAATATGGAAGATTTAGTTGGAAACATAAATAAAAAATTGATGATTCTTCCAGACGATACTGTTCTTTTTCCTGGTCACGGGCCAGAGACTCAAGTCGGAATTGAAAAAAAATCTAATCCTTTTCTATTAGGATATACCTAAATGGATTTAAAGCTTTTTAAGTTAATTTTTTTATTATCAGCAAGTCTTCTTATAGGTATTTTAATTAATGATGGTATTCAAATTTATCTTCTGAACGATAAGAACAGGAATGTAGTTGAAAATAAGAAATTTTTAAAGTCTGAAAATTTATCTCTCAGCACAGAAATTGAGCTACTAAAAAATAATAAATCATATATATTGTTGATGGCTAGAGAAAAACTTGGAATGATAGCTGACGGTGAGGTTGTATACAAGTTTATTCAAAAAGAAAATAGTAAATGACTCAAGCAAAAAAAGAATTAAAAACAATAAGAAAGACACCCAGAAAAGACTATGGTCAAAATTTTCTCTCAAATAAAATCAAGATAGAAAAAATAGCAAATTATATAATAGGTAAAAATATAGGTAATGTTGTTGAAATAGGACCAGGTCTAGGTGCAATTACCGATCAACTAATAAACTCATATAAAAATTTAAATATCAAGTGTATAGAAAAAGATAAAGAACTTTTTAAAATACTAAAAAATAAATATAAAAATAAAAAAAATTTTGATATCCTCAATAAAGATATACTTAATTATGACTTAGGTGTTCATGACAATGCAAAAACTCTTATTTTTGGCAACCTACCTTACAATATATCTACAAAAATATTAATGAATTTTTGTGACTCCCTATTACAAACACAAACAGAGGGTTTGTTTATGTTCCAAAAAGAGGTAGCTGAAAAAATAATTGCTAAAAAACTTAAGAATAATCAGCTCTCATGTAAAATTAAATGTTTTTTTGATATTAAAGAAATTTTGAGATTAAATCAATCAGATTTTTGGCCCCCACCTAAAATTAAATCCACTTTATTATTATTTACTCCAAAAGAAATTAACTTTGATAAGAATAGATTAAAAGAATTAAATCATTTTTTTAATATAGCTTTCCAATCTAACAGAAAAAAACTATTCAATAATTTAAGAAATGAATATGATAAGTTATTATTAGAAAAAATATTTGGTGCTCTCAAATTAGATTTATCACATAGACCTGAAAACATATATCCTGAGCAATACTTGGAAATTTTTCATTCTTTATAAATAATAAATTTTTGTTAAAACTTTTTCTATAAAATTTCTTATTGAATAGTTATGATCATTGACAATAATCGAAAAGCAATAAAGATCATTATTTTTACCAATAAAATATCCAGACAATGAGCTAACACCTTTAATATATCCTGTTTTTGCTCTAAGATTTTTAAATAAAGGCTTAGATTTAAATCTTTTTAAGAGTGTCCCATCTACGCCAGCAATAGGTAATGAATCATAAAAATAATCAAAGTAATCTTTGGATGTAGCCCTCTCTAAAAGTAAAGCAATTGAACTAGTTGTAATTTTATTATACTTTGATAGACCTGATCCATCTTCAAGATTAAACTTTGAATTAGGGATTTTGACTTTTTTGTTAAGAAAAAATCTCATTACTTTTTGAGAGTCTCTCCAAGAACCACTCTTTCTTAAATAATTGGCGGATAGTTTTTTAAAAATATGTTCAGCATAAAGGTTGTTACTCTTTTTGTTAACAATATGAATTAAATTTGATAAATTGTTTGAATTAATTATAAAAATTGATTTTAAAGGATTAAGTTTTTTTAATATTGGAATTCGCCTTAAGCTAATTGAGCCGTTAATTCCAATACCATTATTTTTAAATTGTCTTTTAAGTGTTACTCCTAAAAGGTACAAAGGGTTATCAGTTAAATATAAATTATCACCAGATTGATAAAGATTTTCATTAACTGCGATAGATGATATGTAGGGAGCCCAGGATAAACCTTTCCAGCTACTTTTCCATGTTTTATTAAAGAAGGGCTCTTCATAATAGTCATTGTTAATAACAAGATCTCCATTGATTTTTTTTAAACCGGTTTTTTTAAAATATAAGACGGCTTTTTTGATTTTAGCGGTTGTGAGACTTGGATCACCTTTCGTATCAACATAAACATGTCCATTAAGCGTTCCGCTTTCATCAATCTTCCCAGTTGTATAAATATAAGTTTTAAACTGATAGTTAGGTCCCAACAGCTCTAGTGCCGTAATAGTAGTAAGAATTTTTTGATTTGAAGCTGGTGTCATAGCATAGTCATGCCTATGTGCCACAATAACTTTATCCTTCGTGATGTTCTTCACATATATTGAGATATTTGGTGTAATCTGAGCCTGGCTTTTAATCATAGAGTTGATAGATTTGGCATTCAAATTAATTGATATTAAAAAAAACGCTATTATTATTAATGAGCTTCTGACCATGACGAACCTTCATCTATATCAACTTCAAGAGGTACTTTGAGTTTGATACAATTCTCCATATATTTTTTTATTTTTCTTTTCACATCATCGACTTTATCTTTTTTACATTCAAAAACAAGTTCATCATGAACTTGAATAATAAGACTAGAATGGTCTTTTAATGATTTATCATTATTTATATCAATCATTGCTAATTTTATAATATCTGAGGCTGAACCTTGGATTGGTGTATTTATAGCTGCTCTTTCATTAGCAGATCTTAATAAATAGTTTTTAGAGTTAATATCTTTAAGATATCTTCTTCTTTTTAGAATAGTCTCCACAAAACCATGTTCCCTAGTAAAATTGATTGTATCATCAAAATATTCCTTAACTCTCAAATAACGATTAAAATATTTTTCAATATATTCTCTTGCGGTCTTAATATCACTATTGATTTGAAGAGATAACCTTTTTGGACCGATTCCATATATAATTCCAAAATTTATTGTCTTAGCAAGACTTCTTTCCTGTTGGCTAACTTCATTTAATGGAATATTAAAAATTTCAGATGCGGTATTAAGGTGAATATCTTCATTATTGAGATAACTCTTCAGCATTGTAGGGTCATTGGAAAAATGTGCAAGTAATCTAAGTTCAATTTGTGAATAATCAGCAGATAGTATTATTGAATTTTTTCTCTGGGGTATAAAGGAGTCTCTAATTTGCTTACCCTCTTTTGTTTTGATGGGAATATTTTGTAAATTTGGATTACTAGATGATAAACGGCCGGTTGAGGTCCCAGTTTGATTATAAGATGTATGAACCCTATTCGTTTTGGGATTTATTAATGATGGTAGCGAATCTAAATAGGTTGACTTGAGCTTAGTATAGAATCTGTATGATAGTATTTGTAAAATTATAGGGTGCTGGCCTTCCATGCTCTGGAGTGATTCTGAATCAGTTGAAAATTCTCCTTTTTTTGTTTTTTTAAAAGGTTTAAGATTTAATTTATTAAACAAAACGTCTCTCATTTGCAAAGTAGAATTTATGTTAAATTCAAATTGTACTAAACCATAAATTTTTTTTTGAATTTCTGTAATTTGTTTTTCAAATTTTTTTGAAATTTCGCTTAGTTTTTTTATATCAATATAAGCACCATTATGTTCAAGGTCAGCTAGTACTGACACAAAGGTCATCTCATTTTTTTCAAAATCATCTAGACACTTAGCATCAATTAACATATTATTAAAAATTTTATATAATCTTAGTGCAATATCAGAATCTTCACACGCATAGGTTGTAGCAATATTAATAGGAACTTCATCAAATCTTATTTCTTTTTTATCGACTTTGGTTACATCTTTATATGAAATCATCTTATAATCCAAAAATTTTCTTGCAAGGCTGTCTAAACTATAGCTTTGCAAGGAACTGTCAAGAAAATGTGCAGCTATCATTGTATCAAAAAAAATTCCTTTTAAGTCTATTGAATAATTTGAAAAAACAAGTTTTTCATATTTTAAATTCTGGCCTATTTTTTTTATCTTGGGATTTTCTAATATATTTTTAAAAATATCTATGAATTCATTTAATTCTAATTGTGGATTCTTAGATAAATGTGCGACTGGTATATAAAATCCTTCATTCTCAGCTAGTGATATTGCTATACCAACTATTTCTGCTTCAAGTCCATTTATTGATGTCGTTTCAAGATCAATGGAAAAAAGCTTTTTTTTGTTTATATCTTTTGCTATTTTCTTTAGAGATTTCACTTCTGTGATGGTTTTATAATTTGAGATAGATTCGAAAGTTGTATGGGAATCTTCATCAACCATTGAATCAAATTCAAGCTCTTTAAATAATTTATTTAAACCTTCTTGATCACTAGATGAAATTAAAAAATCATCAATTTTCTCTTTGATTTTTATATTTTTTTCTATTGTAATTAGCTCTTTACTTAAATATGCAAAATCTTTATTGTCTGTTAAAAGATTTTGTATTCTTTCTTTTTCAACTTTTGAAATATTTTTGTATAAATTATCTAAATTTTTAAAATCACTTATTAATGATTGTGCTGTTTTAGGTCCAATACCTTTGACTCCAGGAATATTATCAATTGAGTCACCGACAAGTGAAAAATAATCAATCATTTGATCTGGCTTAAGGCCATATTTTAAAACTACTTCTTTTTGATCTGTAATTTTATTTTTCATTGTATCAAGCATTATAGTTTTTTTATTTATAAGCTGTGTAAAATCCTTGTCGCCTGAAATTATTGTAATTTTAATCTGGTCCTCAAATTTTTTTGATAATGATCCTATTATGTCGTCTGCTTCATAATTATGTAACGACATAGTTTTAATTCCTCTTAATTGTAAGTACTTAATAATTTTTGGAAATTGTAATGAAATATCTTCGGGAGCCTCACCCCTATTAGCCTTATATTCTGGATAAATGTCATTCCTAAATGATTTTCCACCAGAGTCAAATACAGCAACAAAAAATTCTGGTTTTTTTTCATCTATGAATTTATTAATCATATTAATAAATCCAAAGATTGCATTTGTAGGAAATCCTTTTGAGTTGGCAAGATAACCAATTGCATGATAAGCCCTAAAAACATATGAGCTTGCATCTAAAATAAAAAAATTTTTTGACATTAATTATTTATCTAAGATATCGGCAAGTTCACCTTTATCATTAAGTTCTATACAGATATCACATCCACCTATAAACTCTCCATTTACATAAAGCTGAGGTATTGTAGGCCAATTAGAAAATTCTTTTATACCAGCTCTAAGTTCAGGGTCTGATAAGACATCAAAAGATATATATATTGTTCCCAGTTGACTCAGAATTTGAACAACTTTTGCAGAAAAGCCACATTGTGGCATCTCAGGGGTACCCTTCATGTATAAGACAACTTTGTTTTCACTTACTGTTTTTTTTATTTCCTCACTAATATTGCTCATTTGTCTCTCCTTTATAAATTTAAGTTATTTTAGTTCATTTGATTCATCAATTGTTAATGTTTTCATGGATAAAGCATGTATGGCTTCCTTCATCTCTTCTTGAAGTATTGAATATATCATCTTATGTCTTTGAAGAGTATTCTTTCCATCGAATTCTTGACTTATAATTATTGCTTCAAAATGGGTTCCATCACCAGTTACTGTTACTTTAGAACCAGAAAGGCCTTTTTCAATTTTATCCTTTATATAAGATTCGTTCATATGATATTATAACTTAAAAAAGTAACCCAAGGATATTAAGTATAAATATAAAACTAAATAATATTAAAAAAGTTATACCAAATATTGCCAATGATTTAATATATGGGGATGGCCTATATTTTTCCGGAAAATCAACATTGTAAATTAACTTATAATTTAGAATTGCAAGAAAAGGGGCTGTCATAAAAGATAATATTGTTGCTAAATCAACAAGAAATCTCATATGAGAACCCAGAAAAATAATTGTTATTATTGTACCGATTGTGACAAAAGATAAAAACATTGGCTCTAATCTTTTAGTATTTTCATTTATAGAAAGCTGATAACATTTTTTTAAAACTTTTGGGAATGCATCCAAGCAAGTTAAGGTTGTGCTAAACATAGTGGAAAAAGCTGTTAACAAAATAATATTTTTTGCCCAAGTTCCTAAGGAACTGTAAAGTTTAATTAATTGATCGACAAAAGCTGATGAAGAACTCCCAAAATCAACTCCTGAACCATAAAAAACATTTGCACCCAGAATGACAAAAGCGCATGCTAAAATAGAAGTCCAAATATAAGAAAAATTAAAATCAAATTTATTGTCTAAATATGAGATATTGAATCCTCTTTTTTTCTTCTCCATAATCCAAATTGAAGACCATGCCGATAAGTCTATAGGTGAAGGCATCCATCCTATCAAAGCTATTATAAAAGTGATACCGGCATATGAAAGTATTTCGGGCTCAACAAAGCTAGGGGCTATGGTTTTGTTAATATCAAAAGTCATAAAAAGCGATAACAAAGTCGAAAAGATAAGTATTAAAACAAGAATTTTTACGAAAGAATCAAATAAATTTCTTTTCATAAAAACTATCACTGATAAACATAGAAGTAAAATGATTGATGAACAATAAATATAATTTATATCTAAATTTAGCCAGTTTTTAAGAATAGCAGCAGTTACTCTTGTCACTCCAGCTTGGATGGTAAACATTGTTAATATTGTTAGTCCGGCAAAAAGATATAGCGCCCATGAACCAATTTTTTTATATCCATCTAAAACTGTTTCATTTTTCACCACAGTATATCTTGTTGAAAATTCAAAAAAAGGGTATTTAATAAAATTTGCAAGTATTACGGCATATAGCATTATAATACCAAAATTTGCTCCGGCACGAGTTGACTGAACGATATGTGATACACCTATTGCGGCTGATGCCCAAAGTATCGAAGGGCCTAAGACTTGAAACTTAGAAAATAATTTCTTCATTAATATTAAAATATACATAATCTTAGTTAAAATAAGAATGTGTCTAATAATACAAAAAGAACTGTCGCAATTGCAGGAACTGGACTTAGTGCAATCTTTGCTGCCATAAGGATAAGATCTCAAATGGATGTCAATTTATTAATGTTTGATAAAGCAAGGGGGCTTGGCGGTAGACTGGCTACTCGAAGGGCAGATAATGGAAAGTTTGATCATGGAGCGCAATATTTTAATTTATCAGAATTAAAAGAAATTCCTGAAATTAAAGAATTAATAGATAGCAAAATAATCTGTAGTTTGGAAAATTCGGACAAGTTTTTTGCTCCTGGTGGGATGACAAACATCGCTAAATTTCTCTTAGAAGGTTTTGATATTAAAAAACAGCATAAGCTTATAGATTTTAAAAAAAATGGTCATGAATATATTTTAAATTTTGAAAATACTGAGTCTCTAGCTTGTAATGATCTGATATTATCTTGTCCAATGCCTCAGACAATTGAAATATTAGAAAATAGTGATCCCAATTATTTGAAAGATTTCATGACGGATTTATCAATTCTTGAATATGAACCATGTATTGTACTAATGATTAAATCAAAAAATAAACTTGCTCACTTAAATAAAGAATTAGGAAATTTGTATGAAGGTAGAAATATATCGTGGGTAGGGGATAACAGTCTTAAGCAAGTTTCTGATGTTGAAAATTTTTATACTGTACAATGTAATGAAAATTTTAGTAAAGAAAATTTTGAAAATGAGTATGAAAGGACAAATGATCTATTAAAAACTGAATTAGAAACAATTTTTGGTGATGGGTACGAAATTTTATCTAATCATAAGTGGAGATATTCAGTGCCTAAAAACTTTTACGAAGGCGATGATTCCCTCATAATTCGTGAAGAAAACTTTATAGGGTTGTGTGGTGATATCTTTACGAATGGCAAGTTCAGTGGGGCCATAAAGTCTGGTATATCAATTGCTGATAAGTATGTAAAAAATGGACTTTAGAAATAAAAAACTTTCTATTGGTATAATTTATGTTGGAATCATAGTAGTTCTATCTCTTCTGGGTCTTTTTTATAATATTGGCTCAATCGTTTCTACGGTTGATAGTAAAGTTTTTATCACATTAGGTATTTACTATTTTTTTTATCTGTTACTAACACTTCCACTTGATTTTGTTTTTAGTAATGAATTAAACAATGAAAAGGATCATTCAATAAAAAAAATATTTCTTTTTAATTTTCTACTATTTATTATTTTTTATACTTCAGGAGTTCTTCTATATTTTGTTTTAATAAATAATTCTTTTATTTATCTTATTATTTACTCATTAATAATGCAAATATTACTCCTAATAATCCAGAACTTGGTTATGCGATTTTTCTTTATTAAAAATCAAAAAGAATATAGCGGCCTAGAAGTGCTAGAACTAAAAGATTCCCCTAAATATATGACATCTAATATCATTTATGGAGTTTTTTCAAAATGTATTTTGATACCAGAGCACTGGTTACTAGAAAATACAGAAAATTATAATTTTCATTTAAAAAGAATATTTATAATGTGTAAAAATAAAATCTTCATTAAGGTATTGCTTGTTTCGGCTTTTTTAAACACTATAGTTCTTACTACAGCCATTTATATAGCAAAAGATTACTATATAGATAATATAGAACTTATAATAAATCTTTCACTTCTGTTTAACTTAGTATGCTTTATATATATTTTATTACTTCCAAAATTAAGTCAGTGGGGTGTAATGAATATTGATAATATTATGAAAAAAGATAACATTGAAATTTATAAAAAGAATTTAGAAATTTTTGAAAAGAACCAGGATAAAAATAATCAAATAAACCAAAACATTGAGAGCATTTTTTATCCCATACCTTCCGTGAATACTAGAATTAAAAATCAAAAAAACTTCAGTCTTACTTTTCCAAATATTTCTAGAACTATAATTTTTATGATGATGTTTGGTGCATCGATAATTTTAAAAGGAGTTCATGGAAATGCAGGAAAGCCCGAGAACTGGATTTTTCCACCTACCGAATGAGAAATTTAATTATAGGATCTGGTATAACCGGTTTAACTATTGGTAAAGTACTTACTAACAAAAAAATAGGTTTTAAAATATTAGAATCACAAAGTGAAATCGGAGGTAGGCTCCAAACAAGTTTAATATCGGGGCACTTCGTTGATGTGGGATTCCAAGTATTATTAAGAAAATATCCGGCATTAAAATTATTTCCCGAGATTAATGAGCTGGATTTTATGGATATGAAATCTGGTTTTATAATATATAAAAATGGCTCATTCTATAAAATTTTGAATCCTTTGAGAAATATTTTAGGACTGATTTACTATAATAAATTTCCAGGGTTTTCTTTAAAGGATAAATTGTTGTTAATCAAAATTCTTACTTTATCAAAACCGTTAAATAAAGAAATAAAAACCTTGGAATATCTTGAAGAATATGGTTTTTCTAAAACTTTTATAAATGATTTTTTTATATCTTTTTTTCAGGGTGTTTTTCTAGATACCAAACTAAACGTTCCTCTGGATTATTTTCTTTTTATTTTAAGACTTTTTTCATATAGTAAGGTTTCAATACCTATAGGGGGGATATCAAAAATAACTAGTGTGATTCTAGATAAAATTGATAAAAATAAAATCATATTAAACACTGAAGTAATTAAAGTATTAGAAAACAAAGTATTGTGCTCTGATGGAAAAGAAATTACTTTTGATAAATTAATATGCACTTCTCATATGATTGAAAAAACTTTTATAAAGAAAATTAATAAAGATATCTTTAAAGATATTAAATATAATGGAACATTGTGCTTCTATTATCTTATAAAAATTAATAATATTGAGGATAGAATAATTTATTTGTTTCCAAAATCTAATAACATTTCAAGTTTATATTTTAAAAAAATAAAAGAAGGGGAATATTTGCTCTGTATTTCAAGCTTAAACAAAAATTGTTCATATCTTGATATAGAAAATGAAATTTTTAGTTATTTTAATAAGATAGATAGTATCAAATTATTAAAAAGTTTTACTGTTAATAATGGATTACCAATTATGGAAAATTTTTATAAATATAAAAATAAATCTTTTATGAAATATTCTGACAATATATTTTTTGCAGGAGATTTTCTTTCAACTCCCTCACTTAATGGGGCCATTGAATCTGGAATAAATGTATCCGAGGTGATTTCTTAATGGGTTATCTTGTTCTTTTTTATTCTAATTTAATCGTATCTGCGATGCTTTTTGGACTTATATTGGTCATTCATTTTGTTCATTACAAATCATTTCATTTCATTGATACTGAAAAATTTGTTGAATTTCATAACTTTCATACGACAAATATTTCATATTTAGTGATTCCGCTAATGATAATTGAAGCATTTACTTCGATTCTTATATGCTTTTTCTATTATGGATTTCTACCTTTAATAAATTTAATTCTTGTTCTTTCTATATGGCTTGTGACTTTTTCTTTCCAGGTTCCCTCTCATAAAATATTATCCAATGGTAAATCTGATAATGAGATTAATCATCTTATAGATAAAAACTTAATAAGAGTTTTTCTTTGGCTCTTTAAAACTGTGGCGATTCTTTTGATCATATTATAGACTTATCTTTAAGATCTCATTCCAATTTGTTGTATATCTATTAGACTTCCTTTCTCTCTTCATAAACCAGTCTCTAGATATTCCCGTATTGGCATACTTCATAGTATCACTGCCATAGACACTATTAATTTTATCAAATGCGTTCATTAATCTATCTTCTTTTTTAATATAATCTATATCATCTGAAAATGAATATTGCTTAAATTCTGAGCTTTCTATTCCGGAAAGAAATACATAAGCTTTTTTGTAAAGCAAACCTATCTCAAATATATCCTTTAATAATCTAATTCCGGTACAAATTAAGCTTGGCGTAGAGTTGGTTGAAGACCCCAGCGACTCCGTGGCAAATAAAAACTTATGAGAATTTTCTTTGTCAAATCTATTTGTAGAGAGAGCAATGGTAATAATATTACACTTGGAATTTTGATATCTAAGCTTTTCGGCCGCCCGGGAAATATAAACTGAGATAGCTTCTTCTAATAAATCTATATTAGTTATAGTCTTGCCAAAAGCTCTTGATGTGGTGATTTGCTTTTTGCTGGAAGGTTGAGAGTCTATATCTATACACATTGTACCAGTAAGCTCAATTGCTGTCCTGAGCGTGTTAACACTTGTCAGACTTCTAATTCTCTTATGATCCATTAGAGTTAATTGATAGGCATTATATACACCAAGGCCAATAAATTTTTTAGACAATCTCCTTCCGATACCCCAGACAGAGCTTATAGGTAATTCTCTCAGAATATTATTTATTTTTTCCTTATCGAATAAAGAAAAAGTTCCGTCTTTCTTTTTTGCTATTTTACTAGCAACCTTTGCTAAGGTTTTTGTCGGAGCAATGCCAACAGACACAGGTATGCCGGTCCACTTCAATATTTTGGCTCTGAGCTTAATAAACCTATTTTGTATTTCATTCAGATTTCCAGAAGGTATAGAGACGAATGCTTCATCAATAGAATAGACTTCAGTATTTAGAAAATGATCTTTCACAATTCTCATGACTCTGCTAGACATATCTGCATACAAAGTATAATTTGAAGAAAATACCTCCACATTTTCTTTTTCAATTAAGCCTCTACATTTAAAATATGGCTCGCCCATCTTTATTCCTAACTCTTTTGCTTCGTTGGATCTGGCAATTATACATCCATCATTATTAGAGAGAACCACTATTGGTTTATTTTTTAAAGAGGGATTAAAGACCCTCTCGCAAGAAGCATAAAAATTATTGCAATCTATGAGTGCTATAAAATTTTTCATTTCAAACTTTGTGTATTACGTACGTAACAACTCCCCATATATCAAAATCCATCTCTTCTGTTATTTCTATGGGAGAAAAGTTATCATTTTCGGGTTTAAGAAAAACTTTTCCTTTGGCTATCCATATTCTTTTTACTGTCAACTCCCCATTAATAGCAGCTATAACAATATTTTTATCTTTTGCCTCGACCGCTCTATCAACTATGAGGGTGTCGCCTGTTTTAATACCAGCATCAGACATTGACTCACCCTCTACTTTAACAAAAAAAGTTGCTGAGGGATTTTTAATTAATAGTTGATTTAAATCAAGATTATTCTCTACATAATCATCCCCAGGTGAAGGAAAGCCCGCTTGTACTCTAGCTGTAAAAAGAGGTAAACCAACACCTTTTTTATTAGCTATTGGCTTAATATCTAATATATTGATTGAATCTTTATTTGCATCTGGCATAGGTAAAATTATACCAAATAAAATGCAAGATTATTTTGAGAGTCTAGCCTTTATAAAAAATGTTATTGATACAAGCAAATAAGGAATTAGAACTAAAGACATAATAGACTTAAATAATTCTGCTAGCGGTCTCTGAAATTTGGAACAACTTGATACATCTATTCCTGAATTAAAGCATTCAATTAAACCAGGGATAGAGGGTAAAGATTTAGCGCTCGCAGACAATCCAATAACAACAACAACTATTGCTATATGAACGTAAAGACGTTTTCTTCCTTCGTTAAATGCCATTATCCCCAAAAATGCTATTAATGTACCTATAAATGCGGGTATTAGGACAGTTATTGTGTTATAAGTAAAATAACCATATAAACCAAGTAGGACTAATAGCAGTCCTGTTATTAAAGTATATCTAGCCATACATCACCTCGAAATTAACGCTCCGGAGGAGGGATTTGAACCCCCGACCAAGTGATTAACAGTCACCTGCTCTGCCGCTGAGCTACTCCGGAATTAATATGTAAAAGTAAGAATTTAATGTATATGTGAGAAACAGTCAAGCTTACTTATTTCTTTAAAAAAATTTGTTAAAAAGTATAATAGAAAATTATTAATGGTAAATAAAAGAAAGAAGCCTAATATAGATAAAGAAAATAAGAATCTGCCTGTACCTGCCAGTTCTTTAGAGAAGTATTTAGCCGAAATAAGTAACTACAAAATACTTACAAAAGAAGAAGAAATGAAGTATGCGCTTGATTATCGTGAGACAGGTAATGTTGAATCTGCAAGAAAGCTAATAACCTCTAATTTGAAGTTCGTTGTAAAAATTGCCATTGAATATCAAAACTATGGACTTAACTTGATGGATATAATTCAAGAAGGAAATTTGGGGTTAATGAAAGCCATAACCAAGTTTGATCCTACAAAAAGATATAGATTAATCTCATATGGTGTTTGGTGGATAAGGGCTTACATACAAAATTTCATAATGAAAAATTGGAGCTTAATTAAAATTGGTACAACACAAGCGCAAAGAAAACTGTTTTATAAAATTAGATCTGCAAAAAATAAATATAATGATGGAGATCTTACAAGAGAAGAATACTATGAAAAATTATCTAGCGACTTAAAAGTCTCAATAAAAGAGATAAAAGAAATGGATATGAGAATGAGTGGTAAAGAATTTTCATTAGATGAAGAATTAAGAGATGGTGAAAAACAAACAAGAGTAGAATTTCTGGAGTCTGGTGAAAAATCTCAAGAGGATATATCTATTTCAAACCAGCAAAATGAAAGTTTAAGAGAGGGTCTTGAAGAGGCATTTAAAGTATTAAATGAAAGAGAAAGGTATATAGTTGAACAAAGGCTGATTTCAGATGAACAAGAGACTTTAGATAGTATTGGAAAAAGGTTTAAGATTTCCAGAGAAAGAGTAAGACAAATAGAAAAAGATGCTATAAATAAAATTAAAAAAATATTGACTAAGTTAGGTATTAAAGCAGATTTTTAATAATTTCTATACCTTCATCCAGGTTTGAGCTTTTTATCTCATCACAACCTGCTTGTGCCAGGTTTTTCTTTCCACCGCCGCGCCCACCTACTTTATCTGATATTAAACTTAGGGCCTCTTTACAATCAAAATTCGAATTCTTTAAACTCGATGCACAAATCAAAATTGATTTTTTATAATTATTTGAACCAATTAATCCAATAATATTATTTTCACCTTTTTTAATTTCATCCCAGAGAGATTTTAATTCATTAGCGGTCCTGTCTGAGTCAAGATGTGTAATGATTTTTATGCCTTTGATTTCATAAGAGTTATTTTTTAAATCTTCTGCTACAGATCTTGATTTGGACTTCTCATATTCACTTATTTTGATTTTTAATTCTTTATTATCTTTTTTAATCCTATCTATTTCTTCATTTATATTATCTATTGAGGATCCTAACAACTGAGATGATTTATAAGTATTAGTTTTTAGATTTGAATAATAATCATATGCATAGATTGATGTATATGCTTCAATCCTTCTAATTCCTGACGATATAGCTCCTTCAGATGCGATCGTTATAAGGCCCAAATCACCAGATTTTTCAACATGCGTTCCACCACATAATTCTTTACTATAATCTCCAATTTTAACTACTCTTACAAACTCTCCATATTTTTCTTCAAAAAAAGCATTAGCACCATCTTTTATTGCTTTTTTATAATTAACATTTTCTAATATATTTATTTCATCATTTTCAATTATTTTCAGGTTACATTTTTTTTCAATTTCATTAATTGTTTTATCATCTATATTGCTAAAATGGCTAAAATCAAATCTTAATCTTGAATCCTCAACGAGTGATCCGGCTTGTCTTACGTGTGTACCAAGCGTCTCTCTTAAAACATAATGAAGAATATGTGTTGCAGAATGGTGGCTTGAAATTAAGGCTCTATTTTTTTCATCAATTTGAAGATTTATATCTTGACCAACTTTTATTGAACCTTTCTTAATAATAGACTCATGTATTATTAAATTTTCTTTTGATTTTTGAGTATCAAAAACCTCAATATTTGTAGTTGACGAAACCCCTTCTCCTTTGTCGCCTACCTGTCCTCCGCTTTCAGCATAAAATGGAGTTTTATTAAAGATAATACTTACTCTCTGCCCGGAGGTTGCCGAATCTACTAATTCGTTATCTTTTATTATCGCAATGATTTTAGATTCAGTGAAAAGATTATCATAACCTACAAAACCATCTTCTAGTTTTTTGACAACATTTTCTAAGTTTATATTTTCATTCAAAGTCGATTTAAATTTTGAAGCTTGCTTTGAAGACTTTCTTTGGTTTAACATTTCTTCTTCATAACCTTTTATATCAAGTGCTATATCAGTTTTCTTCAAAATATCCTCTATTAAATCAACTGGAAAACCAAAAGTATCATAGAGTTTGAATATATTTTCACCTTTCAATATTCTCGATTCTTCTGACTGTTTTATATAAACATTAAGTTGATCTAATCCTTTATCAATTGTAGTTAAAAATTTCATTTCCTCATTTTTGATCAATGATAAAATAGTGTCTTTATTTTTATCAAGCTCAATATAAAAATCTTTCATATTGTTAATTACTTCTTGTGATAGTTTATATAGATATGGATCATTTATTCCTAACATTTTATAGTGTCTTATAGCTCTTCTTATTATTCTTCTTAAAACATATCCTCTTCCCTCACTAGATGGAGTTACACCATCTGATATTAAAAATGTTGCAGCCCTTGCATGGTCAGCTAAGACTCTGAATGAAATATCGATATCATTTTTTTCTCCATATTGAATTCCAAGCGAATTTGATGAATATTCAATAAGATATTTAAATAAATCAGTGTCATAGTTACTCTTTACTTTTTGTAATATTGCTGCAAGCCTTTCCAATCCCATGCCCGTATCAATACTTGGCTTAGGTAATTCATTTAAATTACCTTTTTCATCCCTATCATATTGCATAAAAACTAAATTCCAGATTTCTAAGTATCTTTCCCCGTCATTGATATCAATATTAATTTGCGGCTCATCACCCATATCATAAATAATTTCAGAACAAGGTCCACAAGGTCCGGTTTCACCCATTGACCAAAAATTATCCTCTTCACCTAATCTAAAAATTCTTTTTTTATCTATATATTTTGTCCATATTTGTTCAGCTTCATCATCATTATTAAAA
Source organism: uncultured bacterium (assembly GCA_913050245.1). Taxonomy (GTDB): domain Bacteria; phylum Desulfobacterota_D; class UBA1144; order UBA1144; family UBA1144. The sequence goes on from CAJWZJ010000006.1 coordinate 78,623, forward strand.
ACTGTTACATAAAGTTTCTCTGGTGATAACTTAAGCTCTGTTGTTAAAAAAGACCAAGCATATTTTATAGCCTCTTCTTTAAAATAATCGCCAAAAGAAAAATTGCCTAGCATCTCAAAAAAAGTATGATGCCTCCTCGTTCTTCCAACATTTTCCAAATCATTATGCTTTCCACCTGCTCTCAAACTTTTCTGGCATGAACATGCTTTAGAGTATTCACGTTTTTCATTCCCCAAAAAAGTATCTTTAAATTGAACCATGCCAGCATTTGTGAATAGTAATGTTGGGTCTTCAGATGGAATTAAACCAGAGCTTTGAATTTTCTTATGTGAATTTTTAATAAAAAAGTCCAAAAACTTCTTTCTTATTTCTGAGGATTGCATGAAAATATTATAATCTTATTTGAGTATAGTTAAAATTAATTATTAGACTTTTGCCACGTTAACAAAAACTTTAGACTTGCCCTTTTTCTGAAATTCAACTAAGCCATCTATTAAGGCATATATAGAGTGGTCTCTACCAAGACCTACATTTTTACCAGGATAAAACTTAGTTCCTCTCTGACGAACTATAATTCCACCACATCTAACTTTTTGACCACCAAAAAGCTTAACACCTAGTCTTTTACCAATACTGTCTCTGCCGTTCTTAGTGCTACCGCCACCTTTTTTTGTTGACATAATAAATCCCCTATTTATTGATAGAAATTATTTCTACCACTTGATACTTTTGCCTATGGCCATTCAAGGTTTTTGAGTTTTGTCTTCTCCTGAATTTAAATACTTTAATTTTCTTTCCTTTAATATGTGAAACTACTTTAGCCTTTACTTTTGCAGATTTAAGAACTTTAGGGTCAGAAACCATAGATTTTGAATCACTCAATAACAATACATCATCAAAAACTATTTCAGATCCGATTTCATCCTGAGTTAATTCGGTCTCAATTAGATCACCTTTTTGAACAAAATATTGTTTACCACCAGTTCTAACTACAGCTTCCATTAAATAGCCTCCGAAGGTATATATTTTTACAAATTATTACTCTTTGTCAATAGAACTCTTAACTCTCAAGTTCTACATTCCAATATGATGAGTCTACAAAGCTTAAGAATGGCTTCCATTCATCATAAGTTGTAGTCTGTATGTACAAGTTGGATAAAAGCTCCCATGTAGGCTTAATAGGCTTATTAGTCAATTTCATTTTAGCTTCTTGGAGTGTCTTACAACCCTTCTTCCTGTTACATTTTGCACATGAACATACGACATTTTCCCACACAGTCTTTCCACCTAATGCTTTTGGTAAGACATGATCAATTGTCAGTTCTGACTTGGGTAAGGATTGGCCACAATATTGGCATTGGGATTTGTCGCGTTTGAAAATATTATATCTATTAAATCTGACCTCTTTGCTTGGGACCTTATCATAACGTACTACCATTATTACCCTTGGAATTTTAATTATGGCAGAAACAGTTTTTATTGAATCCTCATCCTTTGATGCAGAAATCTCACTCCATGAGTTAAAATCAAATGTTTCATAATTTAAATTGACAGCCTTAGCAGCACCTCCGTAAAGCATAAGGAAGGCTCTTTTAACATTTGTCGTATCGATGGGAAAAAAGAATCGATTAAGTACTAGGACAGGAGAATTAATCATTATATATAATTTACCAGAATATATTTATACTTAAATTCATATTATGTTAAAAAAATTCATTAATATTTTAAAATCAAATCTCGTTCTCGTTCTTTCTTCTGTGGCATTCTATACAATTCCGTTTTTAAACTTTAATTTATATTTTCTTCATTGGCTTTTTCTACTACCAATTTTTTATTCCTTAAAATATAAAAATTCATGTCCAATAAGAATTGGACTATTATTTGGAATTTCTAGTTCATTAATTGGTCAATATTGGCTCACAGAGACACTAATGAGGTTAGCTGATATATCAATTTTAAATGGATTTTTGATTCATGCTATATATTCATTATATGAATCATCTTTTTTTATATTAATATTTTTTTTAATAAAAAAATTGATAATTTCAAACAAAAAAGAATATACCATTACGTATTTAATAATTATCTTTGTTTGGATTTGTATAGAAAATATTTTTCCAAGAGTTTTCCCATATAAATTAGGAAATTCACAAATTACATTTAGCTTAATAAATAATATTATAAGCTTTTTTGGTTTAAATTTACTTTCAATTTTTGTATTAGTTATAAATATTATAATTTTTCATTTTTACTTTATTATAAAAAATTCTAAATGTTTATACTTAATAATAACATTGTTAGTAAGCGGTATTTACATTAGTAATGATAATCAAATTGATAAATATAAAGAAAATAAAAAAATTTCTGTAGCTATAATACAGCCAAATAACATGAAAGAAAATTTGAAGAAATTAAGTGTATTAAATATAAAAGATACTGATTTAATAGTATGGCCAGAAAGCTCCATAGATTTTATTAATTTTGATAGCCCATCTTATATAAAATCATTTCAAAAGAATTTTAATAAAAAATATGCGTTTAATGCAAATAAACTAATATTTGGAAGCATAACGAAAAAAAATAATAACTATTTTAACTCAGGAATTATTATAGATAACAAAAACAATTTTATAGATGTCAAAAATAAAAAAAGGTTATTGATTTATGGAGAATATTATCCTTTTAAAAATATAATTTCTTATATTATTCCTATTTATGATAATTTTAAAGATCTCACATCTGGAAGCAATAAGGCTATAAATATTACTGATTCACTTAAGGCATTTATCTTTATATGTTATGAGGATTTATTTGCTAGCGACATAGTAAAAATAAATAAAGACAAAGATATAGGACTTATAATTAATATTACTAATGATATATGGTATGGAGAATCCTTAGCTGCCTACCAGCATTTAATGCTATCAATTCCTAGAGCAATCGAATCAAATAGATTTTTTATAAGATCAGCGAATAATGGAGTAAGCGCTTTGATATCACCTAGCGGTAAAATAATTGAGAAAATAGATCTAAATACTGAGGGAAGAATTGATTACAAAATACCAATTTTAGAAGAGAGATCTTTTTATCATTCTTACTATTTAATAATAGAGATTTCTTATTATTTAATATTAATTATCCTATTTATGGTAAATAAAATTTTTTATACACGAAAGAATTAGATTGTTCTCTCTAGGCGTACCTATAGTAATTCTAAAATAATTTTTTAAAGAAGAGTTAGAAAATATTTTAATATTAATATTTCTATCTAAAAGATATTTATATAAAGCCTTAGATCTATTAAATTTTATGAAAATAAAATTTGAATCTGAATGATATACTTCTAACTTCTCATAACTCCTAAGTTTAAGAAAAATTCTTTCTCTTTCTTTAATTATTTTATCTATATCGTTTTTATATTTTTTTTGATTATCAAAAAAATCTTGAGCGATTATACTTGAAAGAGTTGATAGATTATAAGGTAAACGAACTTTATTGATGACATTTATTATATCCTTATGGGCGAGTAAATAACCTACTCTAAGAGAGGCAAAACCAACTTTAGACATTGTTTTCATAATTGCAAGATTTTTATATTTTGATAAATAGTTCACAAATGAAACTTGTGAATAATCCGCATATGCCTCATCCACAACAACCAGTCCATTTGATTCTTCTATAATTTTTAATATTTTATCTTTTGAAAAGGAGTTTGCAGTTGGATTATTTGGAGATGCAATAAAGATTATATCTGGGTCATAATTCTTAATTTTCTTCAATGTTGTATTTAATGGAATATCAAAGTTTTTATCTAATAAAATTTTATTACATTTAACATTTATAACTTGTGACAGTATTTCATACATCGAAAAAGTTGGATCAAAAGTTAAAACTCTAGAAGTTTTTCCAGTCAGAGACATTACCAGGTTAAGAATTAACTCATCTGAACCATTAGATAAAACTATTCTTGCAGTACTTATTTTGTGTTTTTTTGCTATTTTTGATAAAAGATTAGAATATGAAGGATCTGGGTACCTATTTATTGAATTTTTTTTCAATTGAACAGATAAATTTCCATCATTTATTTTGCTTAAAAGGTTTGCAGTTTCATCAAAAGGCAATTCATTGGCGTTAAGTCTAATTTTGTAATCTACAGAATCGGGAGTGTAAGACAAAAATTTTTTTAAATGTTTCTTGATTCTTACTTTCACTAAGCTTTCCTTGCCTTTATTGAATTTGAGTGTTCGAATAATCCTTCAGATTCGGCAATAATTTCAACATCATTTGATAAAGCACGCATACCTCTTTCTGAGATAGATGTAAAACTTGTATATTTTATAAAATCAAGTGAACTTAAAGGAGAAGAGAACATAGCATTGCCGTTTGTTGGTAGTACATGACTAGGACCTGCAATGTAGTCTCCAAATGCTTCAGCAGAATTTTCACCAATAAAGATTGAACCAGCATTCTTGAATTGATCTTTATAATCTGAAAATTTATTTAAAAATATTTCAAGGTGTTCAGGAGCAAAATTGTTAGAAAATTCTATGCAATCTTTAATACTTGACATTATATATATTCGACCATTTTTCTTTATTGATTTTTCTATGATGTTCTTTCTCCTGGAATTTTTAGTTAGTCTTTTGACTTCACTCAAGACTTGATTAGCAATTTTCCTTGAGTTTGTAACTAATATTGCAGAAGCTTTAGAATCATGTTCTGCTTGAGCTAGGAGATCACAAGCAATCAGTGTTGGATTAGATTTTGAATCTGATACTATTAAAACCTCGCTGGGACCTGCTACCATATCAATACCAACATCGCCAAAGACTTGTTTTTTCGCTGCAGCAACAAATATATTGCCTGGTCCGACTATCTTATTAACTTTTTTAATTGCTTTTGTCCCATATGCCATTGCGGCTATACCTTGAGCACCTCCAACTTGATATATCTCATCAATATTTAATAAATTGGCTACATATAGAATAGAATCACTAATCCCATATTTACTTGGTGGAGTACATATTATAATCTCATTAACCCCCGCCACTTTGGCAAGAGTTGCTGTCATAATTAAACTTGATGGGTAAGATGCTGTTCCACCGGGCACATAAATTCCAACCCTTTCAATTGGTGTAACATTCCACCCCAATTGATTGCCATAATTATCTTTATACCTATAAGGTTTAGTAAGTTTTCTTTTTTGATAATCTTTAACTCTTTTTATTGCTAGCTTCATTGCTTTCTTTAAAGCAGCTGGCAATTGAGATTCAGAGTTTTTAATAATTTCTTTATTTAATTTTAATTCCTTTAAAGTCAACTCTATCTTATCAAACTTTTTAGTGTAACTCAAAAGAGCTCTATCCCCATCCTTTCTAATTGATTTGATGATATTTGATACGATCTTATTAACTTTTACGAAATCTTCTTCTTGTGATTTTCTAATCTTTTTAATTTCATTGCTAATTTTAGATTGTGATAAAATTGTTATTTTCATTTTATGAATTATACAATAAATATGATTATGAATTAAAAAATTTAATTTTCAGGCTATATTAATGATTAGAGAAATATGAATTAGAAGCATATATAAAATTGAGAATAAAAAAGCACTCTTATATTTAGTGTTATCTTTAAAAGATTTATAAACAATATATAAAAATGATAAGCCTAAGATTATTGCAGATACAGCATATGAATTTGATGCAGATCCATTGAACCAAAAGAAAAGTGAAAATGGAAGTAATGAAAGACTGTATATCATTATTAGATAATTAGTAAATTTTTTTCCGTATATTAAGGGCATTACAGGAAACCCTGCTTTTTTATAATCATCAGCTTGATATTGTGCAAGTAGCCAAAAATGAGGTGGTTGCCAAAGCATCATAAAAATAAACATAATTATCCCATCCATATAAGATATTGAGATATGAGGATCAACTGATGAAAAACCAATTAAAACTGGTAAAGCGCCTGGTATACCTCCTAGAACTGTCCCAAAAGGAGATGATCTTTTTAGAAACAAAGTGTAATAAATTGTGTAACTCAAAATTGCAAGAAGGGTAAATATAAAGTTTGTAGAATTAATTAAAAAAAAAGAAATTCCTAATGAAAAAGTTGTAAGAAAGGAGGCGATAATAGTTAAATTTCTTGGGCCAATCAAATTTAGACTCTCAACTCTTTTTGATAACCTCTCCATTAACTTGTCTCTATCTTGTTCTATTAAATTATTTATGATAGCTGCTCCAGCAGCAGATAAGATAAGTGATAACAATGTAAAAAATATAAGACGAAAATCAGGAAGGGACTTGTTTGCTAAAACCATTCCAGTTAAACCAGTTAAACCCACACTTAATATAATATTTGGCTTTGAAAGTGAAACTAATGCTCTAAGTTTTTCCATAATTACTGTATTGAATTATTTTCATCAAAAATTGCATCTAAAGCAATCATTACAATCAATAGCGCTACAAATAAATGCACAGCAGTCATAGAAAAAGCAAGCTTAGAAATAACCACATAAACACCTAAAGTTATTTGAAAAATTACCAATAAAGTCAAATTCCTTATTCTTTTAAATTGATCTATAAGATTTTGCTTATAAGTGATAATTAAAATTGTAATTATATAAAAAAAGATAAGAAATCCGGTAAATCTATGTAAAAGATGAAGAAAAACAGTCTTACTTAAGTAAGGAGGCAACCAAAATCCCAAGCAAGTTGGGAAGTCTGGGCATGCCAAACCGGCATTTGAATGCCTTACATATGCTCCTAAAACTAGTTGAAAATAAATAATTACGAAAAAAATTATATATTTACTAGCTTTGATAGAAAAAAATCTTGCTGAGGAAAGCTTTTCTGCATTTGGGTACTTGCACATTGTGTATATAAGAATGAAAATCATTATCGCATTGCCAAAATGAAAAGTAGTTAAATTTGTTTCAAGTTGAAAAATTACTACTAGTCCACCTAAAACAATTTGTATTATTAAAAGCAAGGAAGTAATAATGGGCAAGAGTTTTTGTCTACCGATATATTTTTTAATCCTATCCTTAGCAAGAAAAAAAAATAAAATTGAAACTATCAGGCCCATTACTCTGTGTCCATGCTCCATAAAGATTGGAAAATTAATATCAGGAAAAAACTGACCAAAGCATAAAGGCCAATCAGGACAAGCCAGTCCATGTCCTAGACCGCTTACCATATTACCCCAAATCAATAAAAGAATTAAAGAATAAAGTGTTAACTTTTCTAATCTACCCATGGGCGCTTAATTTGCAACTCTAGTAAAAATATCAGTTGCAGAAAATGCTATAAGTAAAAAAAGCAAAAATAAGGGGTATGTGGCGAAAATCCAAGTCATTGAATCTTCATATTTTAAGTGCATGAAATATAGCGCTACTACTCCTGCCTTTATGGATGCAACTAAAAGAGCTATGGGAACATTAAGTGTACCAAAGTCAAATTGAGCAACATATACAGTAATAAAAGTCAAAAACATTAGAAGAAGCCAAATGTTTAAATATGTTTTATAGGGATTTGAACTTGCCATAAAAAACTCCTTAACCAACTAAATAAAGTAATGGAAATAAATAGATCCAAATTAAATCAACTAAGTGCCAATATAATCCACCTATTTCAATAGCTGTAAAATTCTCCTTAGAATATCTACCTTCGTATGTCTTTTTTAAGATAACTCCTAAAACAGCCATACCTATAAATACATGCAACATATGAACACCGGTAGCAGCAAAATAAATTGAGTAAAAAATATCTGTACCAGGGGTTATTCCATTGCTAAGCTTATAAGAATATTCAAAATACTTATTAATTCCAAAAATCGCCGCACATATAATAGTTATCCACAGCATCACTTGAACCAGCTTTATTTTATTTTCTTGTATAGCACTTACGGCAACAGCGACTGTCCAGCTACTAAAAATTAAAATAACTGTATTAACTGTGCCTAAAACAACATCAAGGCTAGCAGAACCTTCAGCAAACATGGTGGGATATTTTGCCCTAAATATTGCATAAGCAGCAAATAGTCCCCCAAATAAAAGCAATTCTGTTGCCAAAAATAGCCACATGCCAAGCTTGGCAGCTGAATGCTCAGTCTCAGGATCGAAGTGACTCTCCTCTTCAACAATAGGAGGGAGCATTTCTGAAGGATAAGCTAATGATTTTATAAACTTCATAATTTGCATACTAAGCCTCCTGTTCTACCTTGGTTCCATAATCGTAAGTTGATGTTGTAACCGTAGGAATTTCTTCAAAATTCAATGTAGGTGGAGGTGAAGGCATTGACCATTCAAGTGAAACAGATCTATATGGATTAGAATCTGCAACTCCAACTGGTTTAAATAAAGTATAAAGCATTAGTATGAAGCCAACACCTAAAATCCAAGTGCCATATGTGGATAATTGATGTAAAGATTCAAATTCTGGTGCGTAATTAAAATATCTTCTTGGCATACCTTGAGTACCTAGAATAAATTGAGGAAAGAATACAACATTGAAACCTATGAAAATTAAAGTAAAAGCAATTTTAGCTTTAAACTCATCAAACATTTTTCCCCACATTTTTGGATACCAAAAGTGTATTGCTGAAAAAAGACCGAAGACTGTTCCACCAATCATAACATAATGCATATGTGCAACAACAAAATAGGTGTCATGGAGATGTATATCAGCGGCAAGGGCACCCAAGAATAATCCTGTAAGTCCCCCAATAGTAAATAAGAATATAAAGGCTAGAGAATATAACATTGCCGTACTGAGCTCCACAGAACCTTTATACATAGTCCATAGCCAATTAAAAACTTTAATAGCTGTAGGAACAGCGACTGCAAAGGTTATTACTGAAAATATAATATTAATCAATTTTGACTGCCCACTTGTGAACATGTGGTGTCCCCAAACAAGGAAGCTAATTAGTGCGATTGCTAGACTAGAGTAAGCTATAGCCTTATATCCAAAAATTGGCTTTCTTGAGAAAACGGGTATTACCTCTGATATGATTCCCATCGCTGGAAGTATCATTATATAAACAGCAGGGTGCGAATAAAACCAGAAGAAGTGTTGGAAAAGGACAGGATCACCACCTTTAGCGGGATCAAAAAAGCCAAGTCCAAAATACCTCTCACCTATTAGTAAAAGTAAAGTTATTCCAACTACTGGTGTAGCTAAAACTTGCAGTAATGATGTAGCATATGCAGCCCAACAGAAAAGAGGAAGCCTGTCCCAAGTTAGTCCTGGTGCTCTTAATTTGTGCATTGAAACGATAAAATTAATACCAGTTAGAATCGATGAAAATCCAAGAACAAAGACTCCAAATGTGACGAGTATGACATTAGTTCCAGTATCGATTGAATATGGAGTGTAAAATGTCCAGCCAGTATCAACAGGAGCTGCTAAAGACAATAATAATATAAGAGAGCCAGCACAATAAATCCAGAAGCTATATAAGTTGAGCTTAGGAAAAATAACATCTCTTGCTCCAATCATAAGTGGAATTAAGAAATTCCCAAAACTCGCTGCAACGCCTGGGACAATAAAAAGAAAGACCATTACAGCCCCATGCAATGTAAATAAGACATTGTATGTTTGAGCACTTACTATTGTTTGGCCAGGACTTAGATGTTCAAACCTTATTAAAAAGGATGCAATAGCAGCCAGAACAAAGAAAATTCCAATCGCCCATAAATACATAACTCCTAATCTTTTGTGATCATGAGTAAAAAACCATGATTTAAAACCCTTGCCATCTTCTAAATAATGTTTATCAAAACTGTGACTATGTGACATAAATCAAACTCCTACTTTAATGTTTTAATATACTCAATTATTGCTGTAATCTCAGAATCGCTTAAAAGACCCTGATATGATGGCATAACTGGAGCATATCCTTTTACAACCTTACCTTGAGGTGGTTTAACGGGGTATAAAATTGAAACTTTAATATAATTTTCATCTGCAACTTCCAAACTTCCATCTGTAAATTCTCTTTCCTTTCCAAATAAAGCTTTCCATGTAGGTCCTACACCATTGGCTCCATCAATGCTATGACATGCCACACAACCTTTTGAAGTATATAATTGCTCTCCGATCTTATCTGGGGCCATATCAGCATACGCATTTTCAACATCAGCTGATTCACCAGATTCCCATTTAGCATATTCAATTTCTGATACAACATGAACTTTCGCAAGCATATCAGAATGCGAAACACCACAATATTCAGTGCAATATATATCGAAGACGCCCTCTTTGGTTGGTGTAAAATTAATAAATGTATATCTATTGCCAATAACATCTTGTTTTACTCTGAAGGCTGGAACAAAAAAGCTGTGTAAGACATCTTTTGATTGCATGACTAATCTAATAGGTTTATTTAAAGGGACATATAATTCATTAAAAGTTTTCTTACCATTGGGATATGCAAATGACCAAGACCACCTTTGAGCTGTAACATTAATTTCATAAGCGCCTTTGGTTGGTGTTGTATATTTATCATAATAAACATATCCATATATAAATATTAAGATACATAATATAGTCGGAATAACAGTCCAAAGAGTTTCTAAGAAACTATCATGGGTGATAGCTGGTGTCTGATCATTGTCAGATTTCTTTTTATACTTAACAACAAAATATATTAATAGAAAGCCAACCAATATACAGGATACTACAGATATAATTGTCACCATCCATAGAATCATATCTACTTGAGGTGCAAACGTTGACGCGGATGTAGGCAACCAGTCCATTATTTATTTTCCCCCTTGTTTTTTCTCAACCACAAAAACCCCATCATTATAATTATGGCAATAAGTGTAATTGCTCCCCCCAACTTCATGACATTTAAAGCTCTGAGTGCATACTTTTTGCCAACGGGGTCAAAATCAAAACAATAAAGTAAAACTTTATCGCTAAGAGAAAATTTACCTGTTGTTCCTTGTGAAGCCTCAAGGATTGATAATTTAAAATCTCTAGGATCATAAATAACCCCAGATAAATATCTCGAAACTACTCTATCGCCTGTTAAGATTATTATACCTGCGGGATGAGCAAATTCATCCCCATCTGGTTGAAATTTAAATCCTACAGATTTAGTAATTTTTTCTATACCAATCTCATCAGAAGTATAAAAAGTCCACTTCTCACCTGGATTAAGATTGGCAGCATATTTTTCCTGGTACTTCTTCGAAGATTTTGGCGAATCATTGGGATTAAAGCTTAATGTAACAAGATTATAATCTATACCAGGCCTTTTTTCTGACTCAAGAACAACGTCTCTTACACCATCTAATATAAAAGAGCACATTTTTGGGCATGAATAATAAGCTAGAACTAGTACAGTGGGTTTTTCTTTATTAAGAATTTGGTCTAAACTTGTCTTTTTGCCATCAGTTGAAATTATTTCTGGGCTAATTGCAAGAGGACTACCATACTTTTCATTCCAACCAACATTATTCTGTATATCAGCCACATCGCTAATAGAGCTTGCTTTAAGAGTTAATAAAATTAAAAAAAATATAAATCTCATCGATCATACAAGGGGCTAAAAGCTTTATTATAAATTGATAGGATATTGTGTCAATCGGTTCAATAAAGTGTAAAATACTTTTTACAAACAAGATTTATTGACAATGTAATATTAATTAAATAGCATTAGGTCTTGATTAAAGTAGGGCCCATAGCTCAGCTGGTTAGAGCTCCCGGCTCATAACCGGGCGGTCACTGGTTCGAATCCAGTTGGGCCCAATGTAATTATAGGTGGTTTTTAATAATGGAAGAAAAAATTACTCAATTTTTGGAACTCCAAAAAATTGATATTGAAATAGCTGATTTCGAAAAGACATTTGAAAATCTTCCAAAAGAAATACAAGAGCTTGAATTTAAAATTCAATCAGAGATTAAAAAAATTGATAATCTTAAAGAGAAGATAAATACATATGAGCAGGATATGAAAAATCATAATTCTGAAATAGAAGCAATAGATAATAAAATAAGTGATCAAGAGGAAAAGTTGTTTTCAATAAGTTCAACAAGAGAATTTGAGGCTTTACAAAAAGAGACAGGTGATTTGAAAAGATTAAAAATCGAAAAAGAAGATCTTCAAATCAAAACAATGGAATCACTTGATGAAGCAAAAAAAAGTTTAAGTGAGATGGAAGAAGTTTTCAAAAATGATATTGAACCATTAAAAACTCAAATTAATTCTTTAGAAGCAGAGCTAAAAGAATGTAATGAAAAAAGAGAAGTCTTAAAAATTTCCAGAAAGAGTAAAACCAAAGAACTAGATAAAGAATTTCTGACTCAATATGAGTCACTTTTAGAGGATAAGCCCCCCGTAATTGTTCCAGCTATTGGAGAGACTTGTGGTGAATGCTTTCTTACAATTCCACCACAAACATATATAAAAGTTTTACAGAAAAATGAAATTGTGAATTGTCCCCACTGTAGAAAGATACTTATACCTCAAGAGACTACATCAAATGAATGACTCGATTAAAATATTTATTGATGGAGCTTGTCAGCCTAACCCAGGGAACGGTGGAATTGGAATTTTTGTATCTAGAGGTATTAATGAAGAAAAATTTTCTTTGCCCTTACATGGCGAGGCGACAAATAATGTTGCAGAATATGAAGCTTTAATTTTTGCGCTTAATCTAATATTGACAAAATATAATGATTTGAAAGAAGTTAAAATTTTTTCTGACTCTAAACTTGTTTGTATGCAATTTAATAAAAAGTGGAAGTGTAAAGATAAGAATTTATTGGTGCTTCTTCAAAAAGCTCAATCATTGAATGATCAACTTCTTCCTGACATTTGCCTATCGTTGATTCCAAGAGAAGATAATAAAATTGCAGATGAACTTGCAAAAGGTGGAATAAGAACTTAAATTATTAATGAGTGGATTGAGTGATCGCTTGTTTTGCAAGAGGAAAGTCCGAACTCCAAAGGGAAGGATACTGGATAACATCCAGGTGTCGTGAGGCAATGGAAAGTGCCACAGAAAATAACCGCCATTAATAAACATATGATATTAATGGTAAGGGTGAAAAGGT
>CAJWZJ010000007.1 GCA_913050245.1 uncultured bacterium
GCTTTTGATGATGATGGCTTCTTTAATTCAGATGACTTATTTGCTGCAGGAACTGATGGTAGATATTATTTCATTGGAAGATTCTCAAGGCTTAGAGTCTCAGGTGAAAATGTAGATCCTATAGCTGTTGCAGACTTAGCTCTTATGTATCCATCAATACAAGATGCCATTGCTGTTGGTTTAAGACTTCCAGAAATTTCAGATGATGAGTTAAAATTAAATATCATTGTAAAAGATGGCGAAAAGTTTGATGAAGCTGAATTTTGTAAATGGATGGCTGAACAATGCATAGTTGCTATGGTTCCTAGGTTTATTGAGATTTTTGATAGCGGATTCCCTATGACTGCATCGCAAAAAGTTAAAGTTTCTGCTTTAAAAGAAATAACTGATAAAACTTGGGATAGGTCTAAGGCTGGATTAAAGTTCAGTGCAAGAAAATAACTCTAGAGTTTTAATTAGAAATTACACACTTAATGGCATACTTATTGCCAATAATCCTTTAAATAAGTATTAATTTTAGGGATTCTTATAATCTATGTCATAATATTTGAGTAGTTTTGTATATTTCCCGCTGGAGGATTAAGAGATGAAAATGATTCAAGCTATTATAAAGCCTTTTAAACTTGATGATGTTAAAGAGGCTCTAAAAGCAGTCGGTGTTACTGGAATGACAGTTTCAGAGGTCAAAGGTTTTGGGCGTCAGAAAGGTCATACAGAAGTATACAGAGGAGCAGAATACGAAATTGAGTTTATACCCAAAATTCAGTTGGATATAGCAGTTTCAGATGATAAAGTCGACAGTGTCATCAAAGCAATTCAAACCTCTGCTAACACTAATAAAATTGGTGATGGAAAGATTTTTGTTTTATCAGTTGAACAAGCTGTAAGAATTAGAACTGGTGAAACTGGAGATTCCGCAGTTTAAACAACTGTCACAACAAGGAGAAAAAAAATGAGTAAAACAGCAAATGATGTGCTTAAACTTATTAAGTCAAAAAAAATTGAATTTGTTGATCTTAGATTTTGCGATATCTTTGGTCAATGGCAGCATACAAGCTTCCCTGCTTCTGAAATAGATGCTGGGACTTTCAAAGAAGGAATGGGATTTGATGGATCAAGTATTAGAGGTTGGCAAGCTATAAACAATAGCGATATGATTATCCTTCCTGACCCTAGTACTGCTGTTATAGATCCTTTTATGGCTCATCCAACGTTAGCTTTAATTTGTGATGTTGCGGATCCTATATCTGGAAAAAGGTACGATTTAGATCCACGATATATCGCTACTAAAGCAGAAGACTACTTAAAGAAAACTAAAGTTGGTGATACATGCTACTTTGGGCCCGAATTAGAATTTTTCGTATTTGATGATATTAGATATCAATCAACACCAAATTCGTCTTTTTATCAAGTTGACTCAGAGGAAGCTGAGTGGAATTCTGGTGAAGACGAAGTTCCAAACACAGGGCACAAAATTAGATATAAAGAAGGATATTTTCCATTATCACCTTTAGATACATACCAAGATATTAGATCAGACATGGTCAAAGTTATGCAAGAATGCGGTCTTCATGTCGAATGCCACCACCATGAAGTTGGTGGACCAGGTCAATCAGAAATAGATTTAAGATTTGCACCTTTAAAAGAGATGGCTGACAGCACACTTTGGTATAAATACATTGTCAAAAATGTTGCAAAAAACCATGGCAAATCTGCAACTTTTATGCCTAAGCCTGTTTATGCAGATAATGGTTCAGGCATGCATGTTCACCAGTCGATCTGGAAAGGTTCAAAACCTCTTTTTGCAGGTAAAGACTATGCTGGATTAAGTGATACAGCTCTATATTATATTGGTGGAGTATTAAAACATGCAAGAGCCTTATGTGCATTTACAAACTCTACAATTAATTCATATAAGCGTTTAGTTCCAGGTTATGAAGCTCCTATCGTTCTTGCTCATTCTGCTAGAAATAGAAGTGCGGCAATAAGAATTCCAATGTATTCTGATAGCCCAAAAGCAAAAAGAATAGAAACTAGATTCCCTGATCCATCAGGAAATTGCTATCTTATTTTCTCAGCTTTATTAATGGCTGGACTTGATGGAATTAAAAATAAAATTAAACCCACAAAGCCTTTAGAGGAAGATATATATGAGTTATCTGAAAAAGAACTTTCTAAATATCCATCTGTACCGGCAGCACTAGAAGAGTCATTAGATGAGCTTAGAAAAGATCATAAATTCCTATTGGAAGGCAACGTATTTACTAAAGAGTTTATTGATGGGTATATAAATTATAAAATGGATAATGAAATTACCCCATGGAGAACAAGACCCAATCCACTAGAATTTGTAATGTACTATAGTGTTTAAATCTAAAAGATAAGGGCTCTTTAATGAGCCCTTTATGCTTTTATAGTCTTAAATGCTTTGCTTCTTCTTGGGTAACATTTTCTACATATTTCACATTTCGTTCCGTCACAACCTCTAGCTGTACAATGCTCTCTTCCATAAAAAATTATTTGTAAATGTAACTTATTCCAAGACTCAGTTGGGAAAATTTTTTTTAAATCTCTTTCGGTATGCACAACACTTCTTCCATCTGTTAGTCCCCAACGTTGTGCTAGACGATGTATATGTGTATCAACAGGAAAAGCAGGGACATCAAAACAATGAGATACAACTACACTAGCTGTTTTATGCCCTACCCCAGGTAATTTTTCTAAATCCTCAATATTATTTGGTATTCTTCCATTATAAAATTTATTTAATATTTTGGATAATTCATATATAGCTTTAGATTTTTGAGGAGCAAGTCCACAAGGTCTTATAATATCGTATATTTGTCTAGTTTTTAGCTTCTCCATCTTCTTAGAATTATTAGCTAGCTTAAAAAGTTTAGGTGTAACTTTATTTACCCTTTCGTCAGTACATTGAGCACTTAAAAGAACTGCGATTAAGAATTGATAATTTGATCTACTGCGGAGAGGTGCTTCCGTTGATGGATAAAGTTCATTCAGCCTTTTTAATATATATTTTGCTCTTTCTTTTTTGATCAAGAAATTTTCCTTACAAAAATAAATATAACGTAAAATATTATTTTTTAATTTTTTAAATCAGCTAATCTTAATTTGTGGACTTAAAAAATTTTAATATCAATTCTATACCAAATGAACCAGGAATATACATATTTAAAGGGAAAAGTGGTGAGAATCTATATGTAGGAAAAGCTAAAGATCTCAAAAAAAGAGTTAAGAGTTATTTTTCTAAGAGTAAAGATAAAAGAATGAATATAAATTTTTTAATGATTGAAGCTTCTACGCTCGATTATATTACTACTCAAACTGAAGATGAAGCACTAATGCTAGAAAATAAAACTATAAAATTACGTCAACCTAAATATAATGTTCTTCTCAAGGATGATAAGACGTATTCATCTTTAAGGTTAGAAATTAATGAGACCTATCCTAGAATTTCGATTGTAAGAAAATGTTCCGATAAAGATTCGCTATATTTAGGACCATTTAAATCGTCAGAAAATTTAAGAAAAACAAAAAGATTTCTTCAAAAAACATTTGGTATTAGGGATTGTACAAATAATAAATTTAATAATCATAAAAAGAGAGCTTGCCTGTTTAAAGATATAGATATGTGCATTGGTCCGTGTGATGATAGTAGTTTAGAAAATATTTATGAAAAAAATTTCATTATGTTGAAAGATATCTTTAAAGGAAAAATAGGTCATTTTAAAAAAATAGTTGAAGGTAAAATGCATGAATTTGCAAAGAAAGAAATGTTTGAGCAAGCTTCTTTTTTAAGAGATGAATTAGAGCGACTATCTAATAATTATTATTATGATTCTATTAATTCAGAAAGTTTAAAGAATACAGACGTGATAGGAGTTGTGAGTAATAAAGAAGTATTAGAAATTTCTATCTTGTTTTTCAGGGGCGGATATATTATTGATAAAGCAGAGATATTTACAACAATCAAACTTCATGATACTGAATATGAGGCCTACCAGATCTTAAAACAATTCTACTCATCCAAATCTTCTGTTCCAAAGAGAATAATTATTAAGAAGGACTTTAAATATACAGATGACTTAAAGTATGATTTAAAAAACTTAGGGTTTTTTGAAACTAAGTTTGAAAGTATATCTAAAGGTCGCAAACATGATTTGATAAAATTAGCGGAAAAAAATGCAAAAATTTGTATGAAAAATAATATAGATAAAAATAATAAGTTACAATCAAATCTCTCGAAACTTAAAAAATTATTAAAATTAAAAACTTTACCAAAAAGAATAGAATGTTTTGATATCTCAAATACTCAAGGAACCAATCCTGTTGCTTCGATGGTTGTTTTTACAGATTGTGAACCAGACAAAAAAAATTATAGAAAATTTAAGATTAAATCCAAAGGTCCAAATGATTATGAAATGATGAAAGAAGCAATAGGAAGGCGACTCAAAAGAATTAATGAAGTTGGGTGGGAAAAACCGGACTTAATATTAATCGATGGTGGAAAAGGTCATTTGAATAAAATTTCACAGATTATAAATAAAGAAATCAATATTGCTGCTATCGCAAAACCCTCAAAAACTGAGCCTATTGATAAAATTTATATTATGAAAAATAAAGCGCCTATAAATTTCAATAATAATATTGAACCTTTAAATATCCTTATCAATTTAAGAAATGAAGCTCACAGGTTTGCAATTACTTTTCATAAATCACGAAGATCAAAAGACATGCTTGGTCAACTTAAAACGTAGTCAATTATAGCCATTGCCGTATAAAGCTTATTTTCTGCTTGCTTGTAAATTATAGATTTCTTCGAATTTAATACGTCTTGTGTCACCTCTTCACCTACATGCGCAGGCAAGCAATGCATAAATACCGAGTTTTTATTTGTATTATTCAGTATATCTTTGTTAATTTGATATTTTTTAAAATCCTTCAATCTAATTTTATTCTCTTTTTCCATCCCCATGCTAGTCCATACATCAGTATAAATAACATCAACATTATTTGATGCTGATAATAAATCATTTGATATTTTTAATTTTGGATAATTCAAAAGAATTTTTTTAATGCTTTTATTATATTTCTTAGGACAACAAAATTCCATATTCATTCCTAATTTGCCAGCAGCAAACGCAAAAGAATTGGCAATGTTATTAGAATCACCTACATATAGAATTTTTAATTTATTTAGAGGTTTTGTCTTAAAATGTTCAACTATTGTAAATATATCAGAAATTATTTGTGTAGGATGCTCAAAATCCGACAAAGCGTTTACAATTGGAATTGATGAATTTTCATCAAACTTAACAATCTTAGAGTGAGAGTCTGTTCTGAATACTAATGCATCTAAATATAAAGAAAACATTCTAGATGTTTCTGAAATGGACTCGCCTCTTGATAATTGAGTATCATCTTTATTTATAAATAAAGGATAAGCCCCTAGCTTAGAGATGGCTGATTCAAATGAAAGCCTAGTCCTTGTAGAAAACTTTTCAAACAAAAGACCCACAGTCTTACCTGAATGTTTATCTAAAGATTTTTTATTCTTTAATTTTTTGATATTTCCCAAAATTTTAACTAAATTTGATTTACTAATTTCTTTTAAAGATATTAAAGAATTACTCATCTATTTTCTCCAATACGGTCTTCATAATCTTAATACTCTTTCTAATTTCACTATTTTTAACATTTAAAGGGGGAAGAATTCTGACATTATATTTTTCTGTAATTAAAACAAGCAATCCATTACTTATACATGAATTTGTAAATTTCTTAGCAATTTTAGAACTATAAAATTCAATAGCTAAAATTAATCCTAAACCTCTTATCTCTTTTATTTTCTTAGATTTTAATGATAGTTTTAAATTATCAAGAAAATATAATCCTTTATTCGTGACTTTTTTTAAAAATTGTTTTTTATTAATTTGCTTTACCATGCTAATACCTGATGCCATCGCTAATGGGTTTCCCCCCATTGTTGTACCATGCGATCCAGGGGTCAAAAAATCACATATATTTGGATTAGCTATTATTGCACCACATGGTATGCCCCCTCCGAGAGCTTTAGCTAAAGAAATAATATCAGGTTGAATTCCATAATGTTCAAAGCCAAATAATTTTCCTGTCCTTCCAATTCCAACTTGAACCTCATCAGCAATAAGCAAAATATTGTTTCTTTTACAAAGGATATCTAATTCTTTTAAATATTTTTTATCTGCTATTTTTACACCTGCCTCCCCTTGAACAGGCTCAATAATTATGGCTAATACTTTTTTATCTTTCTTAATTATCGATTTAATACTAGTGATATCATTAAATTTAGCTCTTTTAAATCCTGGCACCATAGGATAAAAACCATCTCTATATTTCTTAGGAGTAGTTGCAGATAAAGATCCAAAAGTTCTCCCATGAAATGCGCCTGTTACCGATATAATAGTCTTCTTATTATTATAAAGTCCCCACTTTCTTGCTAATTTAAAGGCAGCCTCATTTGCTTCTGTTCCGCTGTTGCAGAAAAAAACTTTATATCTTGATAGTCTTTCGGTTAACAGCTTTGCAAACTCTATTTGTTTAGGTATCAAAAATAGGTTTGAAACATGTGTCAGCTCATCCAATTGCTTTTTAATAGCATTTTTTATACCTTTGTTGTTATGGCCAAGATTATTAACAGCAATTCCTGATATGAAGTCTAAATATTCATTTTTATCAGTATCATAAACATAAGAACCATCTCCTTTGATTATGGAAATCGGATATCTTGAATAATTACTAATTAAAAACTTATTATTATTTTCTATTAATTTTTTCTTAAGCAACTTTACCTCATAATAAAATTTCGGTACCAATTCCCGAATCTGTAAACATCTCTAATATAATAGCATTCTTTACTGTTCCATCTATAATATGCGTCTTTTTAACACCATCAGTTAAAGCATCAATCAGACATTTAACCTTAGGGACCATTCCTTTCTCTATCACACCTTGGTCAATTAGATAATTAACTCTTTTCTTTCTTAAAGAAGATATTAATTTATTTTTCTTATCTTTAATTCCTGATACATTAGTAAGAATTATAAGTCTTTCTGCGTTAATTGCAGATGCAACTTTAGATGCTGCATAATCTGCATTAATATTATAAGATAATCCATTTTGATCATATCCTATTGGAGCAATTATAGGAATATAGTTAGTCTTAATTAATTTATTAATATAATTTTTATTAATTTTAGTAATTTCTCCAACCCTGCCTAGATCTTGATCTTTGTTTGAAAGTTTAATTTTCTTAGCGATTATCAAATTATTGTCTCTGCCTGTCAGACCTATTGGCATTCCACCATTGATAGATATTTCTTTTACAATTTTTTTATTTACTTTCCCGCCTAAGACTTTTTCAACAATTTTCATTGTTTTATTGCAAGTTATTCTCATCCCATTGATAAAATTAGATTTTATTTTTTTTGACTTCAATTCGTTAGAAATTTCTGGTCCTCCACCATGAACAACAACAGGATTAATCCCAACCAATTTCATCAAAACTATATCCTTTGAAAAACTTGAAAAATCTTTCGAGCCAATACTGCCTCCAAACTTAACAACAATAGTTTTAGAATTGAATTTTTTTATGTAAGGTAATGCTTCAATTAATGTTTTCGCAATCTTTATACTTTGTTTCATAATATTAAAGAAAGGAATTATAAAATATATTTACTCAAATCTCTATCTTTTACTATATCTTTAAGTCTTTTGTTTACATAACCAGAATCTATAACAACATTCTTATCTTTCATATCAGGAGCAGTAAAGGATATCTCTTCCAATAATTTTTCCATTATAGTATGGAGCCTTCTAGCGCCAATATTTTCATTTTTATCATTTATTTCGACTGATATTTCAGCTATTACATCTATAGCATCATCTGAAAAATTTATATTTATTCCTTCTGTTTTTAGTAGTTCAACATATTGCTTTAGCAGCGCATTATCAGGTTCTGTAAGAATTTTCTTAAAATCATCGGAATCAAGAGAATTGAGCTCAACTCTAATAGGGAATCTTCCTTGTAATTCTGGAATTAAATCAGATGGTTTTGAAGTATGAAAGGCTCCAGCCCCAATAAATAGAATATGGTCAGTTTTTATCATTCCATATTTAGTTTTTACTGACGAACCTTCAATAATTGGAAGTAAATCTCTCTGAACACCTTCTCTTGAAATATCTGGCCCAGAGGAACTTGATGACCCTCTTGCAATCTTATCTATTTCGTCAATAAAAATTATGCCTAGCTGCTCAGCTCTATTTATAGCACTATCATTAATTGAATCTTTATCTATTAACTTTTCGGCTTCAAGATCAATAAAAATTTTAAAAGCTTCTTTAACTTTAACCTTCCTTTTTTTTTCTTTATTAGGAAAAAAATTTGATAACATGTCAGACATATTATTATCTAAATCATCATTTGGATTATTAGACATTACTTGTATAGGTGAAAATTTAATAGGTATTGATATTTCTATTTCTCTTTCGTCTAGTTTTCCTTCTCTAAACATTTTTCTAAATTTTTGCCTCGTTTCATTATCCTTTTCTTCTTTATACAACAAAGAATCTAATATCTTTTCCTCGGCCATCTGTTCGGCTTGTGTATGAATTGATACTTTATTTAAATCAGATTCCATCTTTACTGAAATTTCAACTAGATCTCTAACCATAGATTCTACATCCCTACCCACATATCCAACCTCCGTAAATTTAGATGCTTCAATCTTAATAAATGGTGCATTTGATAATTTGGCTAGCCTTCTAGCTATTTCGGTCTTACCAACACCTGTTGGGCCTATCATAAGAATATTCTTTGGTGATATTTCATCTTTTAAAAAAGATGAAACTTTTTGTCTTCTCCATCTATTCCTTAAAGCAATTGAAACAGCTTTCTTTGCTTCTGATTGGCCTATAATATATTTATCAAGCTCTGAAACAGTCTCACGTGGAGTTAATAATATTTCATCTATATTAATCATAATACTTCTGTTGTAATTGAATCGTTAGTATATATACAAACCTCTGAGGCTATTATTAAAGATTCCTTGGTAATTTCTTCTGCTTTTAAATTGGAAAATTTAAATAAAGCCTTTGCGGCAGAAAATGCAAAAAAACCACCGGAACCAACAGCACATATTGGTATATCTGGCTCTATTACATCACCACTGCCTGAAATTAAAAAAATCTCATCCTTATCCGCTACAATCATCATTGCCTCAAGTCTTCTCAAAATTTTATCTGTTCTCCATTCTTTTGCTAATTCTACCGAAGACCTTCTCAAGTTTCCTTTATACTCTTCAAGTTTGGCCTCAAATTTATCGAAGAGAGTAATTGCGTCAGCAGTTGCCCCGGCAAAACCAGCTAGTATTTGGTTATTATAGACTTTGCGGACTTTTTTAGCGGATGATTTTAAAATTGAATTCCCGAATGAAACTTGTCCATCACCACTGATAGAAACTTCATTATCTTTTTTAACACACAAAATAGTAGTTGCTTTAATCTGTTCCATTTTTCGAATGTAATTCCTTAATTAAATTATACTTCTTTTTTATTTTATTTACATGTTCGTAGATCTCTGAAGATACTATATTTTTATGTCCTAACATTTTTTGAACCTGGGTTGTTGTAGCTCCATTTGTTATTAGGCTAGTAGCAAAAGAATGTCTGAAAGAATGTGGGTGGACCGGATATCCAAGATATTTCTGAGAAATTTTAATTACAATTTTATATACTCCTTGTCTAGACAACTGTTTGCCTTTACGATTTATAAAAACCCAATTAGGATTAGAGTGAGTATCTTTTAAAAACAATAAATAATTTTGCAAAGGTTTTTTTAAGTAATTTTCATCAATTGGAACTGATGAAACAGACCCTCCTTTTCTTATAATATTAAAAATTTCATTTTTTGTAAAATCAATATTGTAAGCTTTAATGTTAACTAATTCACTAACTCTCAATCCAGTGAAAATTAAAGTAAGAACAATAATAATATCTCTAATGTTGAAGAAATCATTAGCAAATTTATCTAGATCATTATTTAATTTGATAATTAATAAATATAATTTCTTTTGGTCTACATACCTTGTCGGTTTAAGATTCATTGATCCTATTAACATTTTTTTATCATATGTTTTTAAATAGTTAGAGTTAATAAATTTCTCATCAACTAAAAAATCTATAAATTTTGAAAAAGATGAAATTTTTCTTTTAACTGAGCTTTTTTGATAGTTTTCCACATTTGATGTTAATAAATTCTCAAAATATCTTGTTAAATTACCTTCAGAAAATATTTTTTTTGCATTTAAAGATTTAGTTTGATTCTTTTCTATATAAATTTCAATGTCTTTTACATAAGATGCAATAGTATTTTTCGAATAATTATTTGGACTAAATTGTAAATTATTTTTAAAATCTATTAACAACTTTTCAACATCCATAAACAAAATATAAAACATTTATTATTGTTTAGTCAATTTTAAAATTACTTTTAAATTGAATGAGAATATACAATGTGCGATAATATTACAGTGTATAAAGTAGGAGATAATGCTGTATATCCTTCGCATGGACTTGTTAAAATAGTTTCAATAGAAAAGAAGCAAATTGGAGATCAAGAATTAAACTTTCTTATTCTTCAAGTTATAGAAAGCGATATAACAGTCATGATCCCAGAGGGTTCTGTTCAAGCAAGAGGGCTTAGACCTGTTGCTAAGAAAAATGAACTTAAAAATCTTTGGTCTTTAATTAAAGGTAAGGCAAAATATAAATCTGAGGATAATTTAAGTTGGAATAAAAGATATAGAAACTATACCGAAAAGTTAAAAAGTGGAAATATTATTATGGCAGGTGAAGTTTTTAGAGAAATAAACGATATATCAAAGAAAAAAGAACTTTCTTTTGGGGAACAAAAAATTTTACAAATTGCATTTAATAGAATAGTTAAAGAACTAAGTGCTTCACTAAAAACTAAAGAAGAAGATGTATATTTAGATATTAAGAAACTTTTGATAAAGCCAGATTCAATAAATATCTAATTTTTTACCATCTGTTTGAAACTTCAGAGTTTTATCAATAAATGCTAAAACAGTAGGATAGAGATCTACAGTCCTAATAGCATCATTAGTTTTAATTTTTCTATTTGTAATAATAGGAACTTTCATATGCTCTTCCCTTAAGGATCCATGTGAGGATTTATGTTCAGGAATTTCAAATCTCTCTCTAAAGTCCCATCCTTTTTTTGCACTAACAACTATATCTCCACATCTATTTGATTTAAAAATTTGTAATAGTTGTATGATAGAATCAGGATATTTTGAATTAAAAGTTAGATTCAAAAGTTCTTGTTCTGAATATAGTCCTTCTTTAATATTATATTCAAATGGGTCATCCTCTAGTGGTTGATAAAAAATAGAAGACTCCTTATCGTTAATAATCGCTTTTCCAGAATTACTAATAACAACTATTTCGCCTTTGCGATTCTTACAAGATAGGATATCTACAGCCTCATTTGACATTAAATCATTTATAAGCAATTCATACTTAGTAATATCAAACTGTTTAGACCAATCAAAATTATCACTTAGATATATATGGGCCATTGAATTACCGGAAACCATGACAGATGAATTAAATTTTTTATATAATTTTTTATAAGTAAGTGGATAATAAAAGACATTATTATTTTTCTTTTCAAAGTAAGTTGCTAAATCAAAATGCTTGTAAGTATCACTATGGCCATGATCGCTGGTAACGATAATTAAAGTATCATCATAATATTTTTTATCCTTAAGATTCTGTATTAAAACTCCTAAATTTAAATCGAAATCTTCATAGAGTTTCTTTATTTTTTCAGTGTTTGATCCTTCTATATGAGATAAAGAATCTATACTGTAAAAACATGAAAAATAAAATTGTTTTTCATCATCTATAGATTTTATCAATTTATTGAAAGCTACTTTATCTATTAAATCTGAACCATAAAAATGGGATAACATTTTATAATAATTTTTTGAATATTTGGTTAAATCATTTCCATTCTTTAAACCTCTAGTTATTTCATTAAATATTGATATAGAGTTTGGTACATGCTCAAAAATCGATTTGATAGATTTTTTTATGTCATTATTAAAATATTTATTTTCATATCCAACATAACTTCTATGAGAATTAGAAGAGTTTGGATTATCAGCGAAACTTAACTTATCCAACCATCTTATACCCGGCATATTAGCTTTTCCAGGATAAGTTCCCATTAAAAATGGTAAATAAGCAGGGCCTGTTGTTGAAGGAAAGACAGAAATAGCTTTCTTGTAAGTACCATTTTTAATTAATTCTTTCAGTATTGGCAACCTATTAGATTCTAAGAGTTTGTCTAGAATATCAACTCTGGCACCATCTAATAATAAAAAAATAACCTTTTTCAAAAAAAATCCTAATTTTGTTTATTTATTTCTTCCCATTCCTCTTTTGAAATTATAAAACCTTCATTATCTCTATAAACCTTATCTCCATCATCATACTCATTAATTTCATCGTTCCATCTTTCATTTCTAAGCCATCTTTCAGGATGAGGAACATATTTCTCTTCTCCGGTTTTCCTATATAAAATATTAAATCTTTTAGATAATTCTTGAGGAGAAAGATTAGTTTTAATTTTTAAATATACCTCTTTTGCTTTTTTCTTGTTGACTTTTCTGCCAGCTAATGATTTCCAAAAAATTTCGAATTCTTCTAATTTGCTCATATTTCTATATCAATATTAAGATTTTACCTTCCTTGAAATTATTTGCTAATAATGAAACTATTTAATTTTCTGAATTTTTTTAAGAACTTTTTTTAATTTATCTAAATGCTTATTTGAATGATTAGACATAAGCGTAATCCGAATTCTTGATGAACCTTTAGGAACAGATGGTGGACGTACCGCGGGTATATAAATACCATTTTCCTTCAAAAGCTTAGAAACTTTAAGAGTTTTTTCTTCATCACCAATAATTATTGGGATTATAGGAGTTCCACTATATATAAAATTGAAATCGTTTTTTTCTAAGAATTTGTGTAATAAGTTCATATTTGATATTAATTTATTCCTTGGTCCATTAGATTTTTTAATTAATGAAATAGACTTCATACTTGCTGATAAAGCCGAAGTTGGTAATGAAGTATCAAAAATAAAAGATCTTGCTCTATTTTTTAAGAAATCTATCAGAGTCTTAGAGCCTGCAACATATCCACCGACAGAGCCTATTGCTTTTGATAGTGTTCCCATGCAAATATCGATTTTTTTTTGTACATTAAAATATTCTGATGCACCACTACCTTTTTCACCTAATACCCCAGTTGCATGAGCTTCATCTATCATAGTTATACACCCATAAAGTTCTGAAAGTTCTACTATAATATCTAATGGGGCTATGTCTCCGTCCATGCTGAACACACTATCAGTTAAGATCATTTTTTTACATTTAGAATCCTTAAGTTTTTTAAGTTTTTTCTCTAAATCTTTCATATCATTATGCTTATAAATTATAATTTTAGATTTTGATAATCTAGCTCCATCAATCAATGATGCATGATTTAATTCATCGCTAAATATATAGTCATTCTTATTCATTATTGAAGATATAGTTCCAATGTTGGCAAGATAACCTGAACTAAAAACTATTGAATCTTCAGTATTCTTAAAATCAGCAATAATTTTTTCAAGCTTGTTATGTAAAATCGAAGTTCCGGTAACTAACCTTGAGCCACCTGTACCAGTTCCAAATTTTTTTAAAGATTTGAGAGCATAATTAATTACATCATTGTTTAATGTTAATCCTAAATAATTATTTGATGCGAATTGAATATATTTCTTACCGCCAATCATAATTTCAGGTGACATTCCTGAATCAATTTGTGTTAGAACTCTATGAAGTTTGTTTTTTTTTGTTAAAGATATCTCATCTTTTAACCATAGATTAAATTTATTAGACATTATTTTCAGTCACATCTTTTATAGCTTTATAGGTAACCTTGGTTAATTTTTTTATTTCAGATTCATTAATTGATATTGGGGGCATTAAAACAATCGTATCTCCAAGAGGTCTAAGCAACACTCCCTCTTTAAGAGCAGCATCACAAACCTTTTTGCCAATTCTGTCTTTAATCTCATATTTTTGATTATTTTCAGGATTTTTAACTAAATCAATACCAGCCATCAAACCTTTATTTCTAATCGAAGAAACAGATTTTAAACCTTTGAACTCTTTAAGTTCGTTTTCAAAAAATAAAATATTTTTTTGTAACTTTTCTAGTGTATTTTCAGATTCAAATATTTCTAAATTAGCTATGGCAGCTGCACAAGATAAAGGGTTACCTGAGTAGCTGTGCCCATGAAAAAAAGTTTTAAGCTCATCATATTCACCTAGAAAAGTATCAAAAATATTTTGTGTAGTTATTGTAGCTGATAAAGGTAAATAGCCACCTGTCAAGCCTTTGCCCAGGACCATTATGTCTGGAGTTATATTATCATGTTCACATGCAAACATCTTTCCTGTTCTTCCAAAACCAGTTGCAACTTCATCTAATATCAATAGGACTTCGTATTCATCACAAAGACTTCTTACAGTATTTAAATACCCATCAGTAGCTACTTTCATTCCACCAGCCGCTTGAACATATGGCTCCATAATAAAACCAGCAATTTCAGAGCCCTTCTCGATAAAAACCTTTTTTAAATCTTTTAAAACTTTATCAGTAGAATCATAGGAGCTAATTTTAATACTTTCAAAAAGCAAAGGATCAAAAGTCGAATGGAAAATATCAATCCCACCTACGGAAACAGCTCCCAGAGTATCTCCATGATAACCATCTTCTAGACATACAAACTTTTTTTTCTCACTTCTACCTTTTATCATCCAATATTGGAAAGCCATTTTAATTGCTACTTCAACGGCACTAGCTCCATCACCAGAGTAAAAAACTTTCTTGAGTCCAGGTGGAGAAATATCAATTAATTTTTTTGCCAAAATTGAGGCCGATGGGTTTGTTACACCTAGCAACGTAGAATGAGCAATCTTATCAATTTGATTTTTTATTGCTGAATTAATTTTTTCTGATTTGTGTCCATGAATATTCACCCATAAGGAGGAAACTCCATCAATATACTTGTTTCCATCAGAATCAATTAAATATATTCCATCAGAATCCTCAATAACTATTGGGGACTCTTTCTGATATTCTTTCATTTGGGTGAAAGGATGCCAGATATATTTTAAATCATATTCTTGAATTTTAGATTTTGATGACATTTTAAATTTCGTTATTATACCTATCTTTTATAGGCATTTGTAAATCCTCAATCATCTTGAGATCGTCCTCTGGAGCCCTACCTTCTGTTGTTAGATAATTACCGATGATCATACCATTGGCACCAGCCACAACACCCATTGATTGTAGATCTCTAAGTGTAATTTCTCTACCACCGCCAGACATTAAAACTTTGCTAGGCATTATCAATCTCCAAATAGCAATAGTTTTTACGGCTTCTATGCTAGGCAAAGGCTTGAGGTGGCTTAGGGGTGTACCAGGCCTAGGATTTAAAAAATTAATTGGAACAGTATGTGGATCAAGATCTTTTATTTCAAATGCAAACCTTATTCTTTGTTCTACAGTTTCGCCCATTCCAATTATTCCACCACAACAAAGTTCCATGCCAGCCTCTTTGACTAATTTTGCAGTTTCTAATCTTTCATCATATGTATGAGTCGTACAAATATTTGGGAAAAACTCCCTACAGGTTTCTAAATTATGATTATATCTCCAAACACCTGCTTTACCCAAAGCAAATGCTTGGTCTTTTGTTAGGCTACCGAGTGAACATCCTATTTCCAAATTGGTATTTTTTTTGACCAAATCAATCGATTCTAAAACTTTTTCAAATTGTTTTTTTGATGGCCCCTTTACAGCAATTACTATACAAAAATCAAATGCACCCATTTTCTGGGACTGTATGGCAGCCTGAAGAACCTCATCAGGATCGAGAAGAGAATGCTTTGATATAGGAGATGAATAATGGACAGATTGTGAGCAAAAAGAACAATCCTCCGAGCAATCACCTGTTTTGGCACTAATAATGGATCTTAAAAAGACGCCATCACCTTTATATTTAACGGTTACTTTTCTAGCCAAACTAGTAAGCTCTAGAACCTTTTCACTAGGTAATTCAGTTAATTCTAATGCCTGATCATAATTAATAGCCTTGTTGTCGTCAATAATTTGTTTTTCTAATTTGCTAATATCCATAAATACACTTCCTTAAATCAATATGTATTTTACATATAATGTATTCTTAATTCAAACTATAATGAATATGGAATATTTAATAGAGAATCTTAAAAAAGATATATGGGAAAAACTTAGAAATGAGTTTGTCTTGTGTAATGATATTGGTAATTATGATGATAATCTATTTTATAAAAAGGACATACCTAGAGTTTTCTATGAGAAGAAGGTTGTTTTACCAGAAGAAATTTTCTTTAAGGCTATTAAAAATTTAAATAATATGGAGATTAAAAGGTTTATTATGTCCTGCTTTATATTATCCATTGGTTTAAAGATATCTTTGAATGAAAGATTTAGTGAGATTTTAGCAGATTCATATTGCTTTTTAGAATTTGAATCAATCGACAAAAATAGCACTCAATATGAACAGATTTTTTTTAAAGATATGTTTAAAGCAGAATTTAGAAAATTTAATTTCAAAAACCTGGGATTAGCTTTGAAACAAAATATGATAAAAAGAATATATTTGCAAATATTAGATTGGCAAAAAGATAATAAAAAATATGCTGTGGATATAAATTCCCTCAGGAGCAGGCTTAGTTAATAATCTTTTATTTTATTATAGAAAGTATCTCTTTGAATTGGTTTAAAACCTTCGCTCTTAATTACATGAACAATTTCATCAATACCGGCTTTATAAGGATTATTTGCAGATTTAAGAACATTTTCCTGTAGTAATGTTCCACCAACATCATTAGCTCCATAATGTAAGGAAACACCCCCGACTTTAAAACCTTGAGTAAACCAAGATCCTTGAATGTATTTAAAATTATCCAGGAAGATTCTACATAATCCTAAAACTCTTAAATATCTATCTCCACCTATTTCTGCAGAAATTTTATTCTCCATAAAAGTATTCTCGGGTTTAAATGTCCATGGTATAAAAGATAAGAAATTTTTTGTTCTATCCTGTAAATCTCTAATTTTATCTAAATGTTCAATAATATCTTCATCTTTTTCTGCATGCCCAAACATCATAGTTGCGGTAGTCTTAAAACCTATTTGATGTGCCTCCTCGGTTATCTTCATCCATTCGTCTGCATTAATTTTTAACGGACTTATCTTTTTTCTAATATTATTAGTTAAAACTTCTGCTCCACCACCAGGAATAGTTCTCAAACCTGAATCCCAAAATAACTTTAGGATTTTTTTTGTATCAAGATCTGAATACTTAGCAATTGAAGCCACTTCAGGCGCAGAAAAAGCATGTAAATGAATGCCGGGAATCTCTTTCTGAACTCTATTAATGATTTCAAGATAATAATCTAGTTTTATGTCGGGATTATGGCCTCCTTGGAGTAATACAGTTGTAGCACCATTATGATAAGATGTCTTTACAATTTCAATAATCTTATCTATTTCTAAAGTATATGAGTCTGAATGGCCTTTTTTTCGCCAAAAAGCACAAAAAAGACATTCCGTATCACAAATATTTGTATAATTTGGGTTGGTATCAACCACAAAAGATACATTATTGCTAGAATCAATCATGTTTTTTCTTTTAGTAGCCAATTGGCCTAATTCAAGGGTGCTTAAGTTAGATAATAAATAGCTAGCCTCATCTTTTGATATTCTAAAATTATCAATGATTTTTTCAAATAATTCTGACATAATTTTATTAAAACGAAATTAATAATATTTACAAATAAATTCAATAATTATTATATAGATTAAATATATTATGAGGAAATTTTTTTTAATTTTTTTTGTACTTACTTCAACTTGCTTATCATCTGAAGTTGCGAAGTTTTTTAACCCAAGGACAATTGTTGTAGATGAAGTATCAGACTACTATTCTAACAGAATAATCGAAACAAATAGGATTATCTATAAGAGCAAAGTCGAATATATATTTAAAGATGGTAAAAAATTTAGTTTTAAACAGAAATTTAAACTAAATAGTGAAGATTACATAAAAATAAAAATATACAAGTTTAGCGTAAAGGTTGCTGAATTTTTCTCAGACGGAAAGACTGCTAAGCTAGAAAGATTATTTAAGAAAGACAAAGTGCGATCAGAGGAAAATCTAAACTTAAGAATTTTTACAAAGAGATTAAATTTGCCAATAAAAACAAGAGAATTAGTTTATATATTAAATGGAAATATTTTTACTGATTTTGACTCTGCTAAAATTTCCCAAGCAACTGATTCCAACCTTTTGTTTATAGAGGACAAAATTAGCTTTACTATCAATTCAGAAATGCAAATAAATAAAATTACTATAAATGATGGGCGAAAAGTCATTATTGAATATTCAGATTATAGATCAGTAAAAAATCTGGCTTATAAAATTCCTTTTAAAATATCTTTAATATCAAGTGATTTTAGAATGAATATAAATCATCAAAGTGCTATAATCTTTAATTAAAATGATTAAAGAATTGAAGATTATAAATAAATTAGGGTTGCATGCTAGAGCATCATCAAAGTTGGTAGAAATAACAAATAAATTTGAATCCGAAATATTTATAGAATTTAATAGTGTTAGTGTTAATGCAAAAAGTATTTTGGGTTTACTTTCATTAGCTATTCCGTTCGGAAGTAATTTTCATATAAATATCAAAGGTATTGATGAAGAAGAGGCACTAATAGAAATCGAGAATCTGATTAAAAATAAATTTGGAGAATCTGAATGAGCTTAGAAAAAAAAGGCATTGCAGTATCACACGGATTTATAACTGGCCATATTCTATTACTAAATCAAGCAAGGACAATTGTAGATAAGAAAAAAATAAAAAAAACAGAAATATATGAAGAAATCAATCGTCTTCAATTAGCAGTAGAAAAATCAATTGATGAAATTAGTGAGTTAAAAATTAATTCTGATTACGGATTAAAATCCGAACATATCGATATTCTTGACTTTAATATATTGATTCTTGAAGATGAAATTCTTGCATCAGAGGTGATTCAAAAAATTAAGAAGGAACAAATTAATGCCGAATGGGCACTTAATAGTGTCTTGACTGATAAAAGTAAAAATTTTTCAAATGTCAAAGATATATATATGCAAGAGAGACTAGCAGATTTTTATTATATTGGTGAAAGAATTATTAAAAATTTAAGGGGAAATTTAGACTTTTCACTAGATTTCGAAAAGGATTCGATTATTGTAGCGCATGATTTATCACCAGTAGATGCGTTAAAATATTGTCAGGATAAAAATGTTATTGGGCTTCTTACAGATGTAGGGGGTATAACATCTCATACCGCAATAATAGCAAGATCACTAAGTTTGCCTGCCATTATGTCTCTTGTTGATATCAGCCAAGTTCTAGAGCCGGGAAATGAAGTTGTAGTTGATGGCTACAAAGGTCTTGTCTCATGGAATCTTAAAGATGATGAAAAGAAAGAAATACTTAAACTAAAAAAAGAATATTCAGTATTAGAAGAAAATCTTTTAGAATTTTCAAAACTACCATCTCTAACCAAAGATGGTGTAGAGTTTTTAATTAAAGCAAATATTGAAATTGCCTCAGAAACATCTTCTGCCATTAGATATGGTGCTCAAGGAATTGGTATGTATAGAACCGAATTTCTATTTACTAGTAAAGATAGATTTCCATCTGAAAATGAACAATATGAGGATTATATTAAACTTTTCTCAAATAATGATTTCAATGATATAACCATTAGAACTCTTGATATTGGTGGTGATAAGCTTATTCACAAAAATGATGATGAAGCTAATCCTGCTATGGGCTTGAGAGGTATTAGGTACTCATTGTCAAATATAGAAATTTTTAAAAATCAGATAAAAGCAATTTTTAGGGTTTGTAGTGAAAAGAAAAAGAAAATTAGGATCTTACTTCCTATGGTTTCAACACTAGAAGAAATTATTGAGGCTAAGAAATTAATTGAAAGTATGGCAAAGGAATTTGATGTGGATGATTTGTATAATATTGGGGTTGTAATAGAAACTCCTTCAGCTGCAATTATGGTAAATGAAATCAGTCATTATGTTAATTTTTTAAGTATTGGAACTAATGATTTAATTCAATATATATTAGCTGCTGATAGAAATAATAAGGAATTGAGACCAATCTTAAATTATTATCAACCTGCAGTAATTCGTACAATAAGTGATATTGTTACTAATAGTAAAGAAGGTACTTACATTTCAGTCTGTGGTGAAATGGCAAGCGATATATTAAGCCTTCCTTTATTTATAGGACTCGGAATAAATGAGTTAAGTATGAATTGTCATTCAATACCAATAATTAAAAGTGCTATTAACGAATTAGAAAAAAAAGATTGTGAAAATATTCTATATAAATGTATTAAAAAGAAAAAATCATCAGAAATTAATACAATTTTAAAAAAAGAAATTTTGAAAAAGGTCAAAAAAGCAAAAAAAATAATTAAATATGAATTTTAGTTATATTAAAGATATGAAACTATATATAGATAAAAATTGTAATATTTGTAGAAACTTTGGAAATAGAATTATAGAAAAAAATAAAAATATCGAGATTAGAGACTTTAATGAAAAAGGAAATTGTATAATATTTGAGGACGAAAGTGGAAGGCATATTGAATTCCAAGCAATTTCTAAAGCTATGTATCATGCTGGTAAAGAAAGTATTTTTCTAAATTTGATAACAGCTTTGCCAATTAAAATTCAGAAATTTTTGTATCATATATTGTCAAAAAATAGAAAATTTTTGTCTATTTTTTGCTCTCGTAATCAAACCAAAATCTAAGTCTATTTTTTTGTGGATTATAAGATTCCAACCTTGCTATATTTTCATCTGAAAGTGGTCTTTTTGATTTATTTTTTGAATATAAGAATAAATGAGATTTGAATACGTCTTCAATTTCCTTTGCTTTCAATACATTGGGAGCAACGAAATAAATCTTGTTCATATATTTTATAACTCGTGGATAGTCACTAAAATCTTTAATAAATCTCTTAAGAGTTTCTTTTAGTTTACTATTTTTTTTGCAATCCATAAGACTTATGCCGCAATACAATAGGCTATCGGGATTTAGAGGTTTCATAATGGATTTAAGATCTATTTTTTTCATAAAATTATTAATTACTAAATCATCGGAGCAGAGCACTGACAAGTTTTTAAAATGAAATGAATTCAGCAGATTAGATATCTTAGTAGTTTGCTTATAATGATTAAAATCTAACTTAAGACTTTTCTCTGCAGTTAAAGTCAATTTTTCAGTAAATGAATAAAGTTTTTCTATGGTAGTTGAACTACTTATAATTCCATGATTTTCAAGTATAAAACAGCATTCGTCTTTTATAGGGGATTCGCCTGATAATGCGTTAAATATAGCTTGGGCTAGCGCTATTCCAGGAGTTTTATAATTAATATAATAAACTTTTTTATCCTTTATTTCTTTTTTAAATATGTCTTTTATGATTGCGGAAGATTCATCTTGGACAGTGATCATATTAAAACCTACTGGATGTAAATGTATTGTATATTTATTAAGAATAGAATGCGCTAAGGTTTCAATAGATGGAGTACTTCCAAATATTAAAGAATTTTTTAGTATTTTGAATGACTTATTTTCATCTCTAACACTTATCTTTTTATTTTTTACATAATCTAAATGTTTCACCAAAATTTCATTATCCACTATAGAATATCCATTTGATTCATCCAATTCTGCCAAAGAGTAGCCACTAGACTTTATATACATACTTTTACCACTTTTTATTGATGAGTTACCACCTGCTGCTTGAATTAGGTCAAACCTCTGGCCAAAATAGTTTGATACTTCAGTTAATTCTTTGATTATATTTTTATTTTTTTTAACCATTCTCTGTTATCTATATGCCAATTAAAAGTTCTAGTTATTCCTTCGTTAAAGTTTGTAATTGGCTCCCAACTTATTAACTTTTTAGTCTTATTAATGTTAGCTGATGTATAATCAACATCTTCTTTTAAAGATTGAGATTTTTTAATCTTATTTTTAATTTTAGATAAGGTCTCTATATTTTTTAATAACTTATTTATTCTAACAGGATTATTATTTCCAAGATTAAGGATGTTAAACCCTTTTAATTTCACCGATTTAGATATTCCAGTAACTATATCATCTATGTATGTAAAATCTCTTTTTTGGTTACCTGTTCCGAATAAGTTGATATTTTTTTTTCTTAAATTTGATTCTATAAATATAAATGGACTCATATCAGGTCTTCCATATGGTCCATAAACAGTAAAGAATCTAAGAATTATTATATTCATTTTATAAAGCTCATGAAATGCATGAAGTAATATTTCTGAGGATTTCTTTGAAGCTGCATAATTAGAAACTGGCTTGCTAGTTTCGCTTTCTACACTAAAGCTTTTTTTCTTTGAATTGCCATAAACACTTGAAGTAGAAGCATGAATTAATTTATTAATATTAAATTTATTAACCAATTTAACTATATTTAAACAACCAATAACATTTGAAACATAGTAGGAATATGGTTCAGAAGTTGATTTTCTAACACCAGTTTTTGCAGCTAAATTTATAACCGCATCTGGCAATCCTTGCTTACAAAAAGAATTAAAAACATTGGAAAGCAGTTTGAAGTTGGAAATATCGATTTTTTTGAAAGAGAATCTATCAAATTTCTTTAGTTTCTTAATCCTCTCTGATTTAAGATATAAATCATAGCTGTCGTTAAGATTATCAATACCTAGGACTAAATATCCCTTCTTTAAGTATGATACTGCTGTATGAAAACCAATAAATCCTGCAGCACCAGTTATTATAATTTTTTTGTTCATTGATGCTTAAATATAACCTAGATTATCTATATTAAAAAATATAGCTAAATATTATAATTCTGATATAGAATATTGTTTATTGTATGACTATTAACGATATATATAAAAGGATAATTAGCAATTTTAAAATCTTGGGGCTTGGGAAAGTTTTTGCAGGTCTTTGCTCAGCTCTAACAATATTTATTTTAGCCAGACATTTAGGTGTTGAAGGATTTGGTATTTTAGCAATAGCGATTTCTATAGTAGAAGTTGGAAATGTTATTTTAAGTCTAAGAGTCTGGGAGTCGTCCACCAAATTTTTAGGAAGTTTTATTAATGAAAGTGAAAAAGTTTCTCAATTATTAATTTGGTCTCTAAAATTAGCTCTGAAATCTTCTTTAGCATCAAATTTATTAATTTGCATTTTTTCATATTATTTTATCAATGACTTATTTGAGATTGATTTTTCAATTTCAGCATTAGTTCTAACATACAGTTTTTTTTATTTATTTAATACAAGTAATGAAATCATGGATGGCTTTTTAAGGACTTATAATAAATATTTATATATATTAATTAATAACATTACATCTAATCTAATTAGGCTTATTTTTATATTTATCATAATAAAAACTTATGATGATCTAGTGATCTTAATTGCTGGAATGGGAACATCAATTATAGTTGGTTTTCTCTTTAGGATATTCTTTATCAAAAGAACATTTAATGAAAAAAATATTTCTCTATCTTTTGGTACCGAAAAAATAAATGATTATAAAAAAGAGTTTTTGGGCTTTGCTGTTTCAACTCATAGTGCAAACATGATTAATTTAGCAAATGAAAAGAATCTCGGTGTATTACTAATAGGTTATCTAGTAGGGCCATTTTATGCCGGGTTGTTTAAGGCTGCGAGAAGTATAGTAAAAATTATACGAAGAATTATGGATCCTTTATTAGATATAATCTATCCAGAATTTATTTCGCTGGTTAACAAAGGAAGGACCAAGGATTTAAAAAAACTAATATTCAACTCTACCAAAATTTTATCTATTATCTCAATTATCGTTGGCTCTTTAATCTTTATATTATCAGAGGAAATAATTATCATTTTTTTTGGAAGCGAATATATTAATTCGGCATTTGCTCTTAATCTTCTTATAATCGCTGCATTAATAAACAATGCATCATATTGGATAACACCATGGATACTGGCAATTAATAAACCAAAATATTTATTGTTTATTACAATAAGTGTGTCATTTGCTTATATTTTGACTTTATATCCATTAATAATAAATCTAGAACACATTGGAGCTGCTTATTCTGGGATTCTCAGGGCATCAATAACGTTATTGCTTGGATTATATTTCTTTAATAAATTCATGAATAAGAAGACTACTTAGGTGTTGGTTTTGTCGCAGAATTTGAAAATGGTTGATCAAGTAATTCAGAATGTGAGTCTTTCCATAGATTATTTATTTTCTCTATCTCATCATCTGAAATTGAATCCAAATAACTACATTTTGAGTACTCTTTTATTTCATCTTTGTTGGTAAAATTAGGCAAAACTGTACATATATTTTTTTGTGAAAGTGAAAATAGGATTGCTGTCTGTCCAATTGTTCTATTTTTTTCCTCATAAAGAAAAGATAAATCTTCTTTAGCCTTAAGACCATTCATCATCCATTTTTGTCTTCTATGACTTCTGTGATCATCAGAGGAAAAAACTTTATCTTTAGAAAAACTCCCATCTAGAATTCCTGAGGCATGAGGGACCCTTGCAATAAAGCCAATTTCTTTATTTTGTGACTCCTCTAATAAGGTTTTTGAGGGCTCTTGTTCTAAAAGATTATAAATAATTTGTACAGCGAAAGGATTTTTTTTAATAGAGTCTAATCCTTCTTCAAGCCATCCGATATCAGGTCCTAAAGCCATTCCCCATGATCTAATCTTTCCTTCGCTAACCAATTCATCAAGTGTTTCTATTACTTCATCATTATTTATGAAGTCAAACCTTGGATTGTGCATTTGATATATATCTATAAAATCTGTTTTCAGTCTTTTTAAGCTCTGTTCACATGAGTATTTGATATCTTTTTTTGTAAACTTTTGTGGTAGCTCTTTGTGGCCTTTCCTTTCAGACTTATTTGAATAAATATCATAACCAAATTTAGTAGCAATAATTATTTCTTTTCTAGAACCTTGAAAAGCTTTTTGCAAAATCTCTTCACCATATCCGTTTCCGTAGACATCAGCAGTATCAAAAAAATTTATGCCATTATCTAAACCATGTCTAAGTAATGATATGCCTAAAGATTCATCGTCAACTCCCCACCATTTGGTGGCAACAGACCAAACACCAAATCCAACCTCTGAAACCTGGATATCTTTATTTCTAGGAAAACTTCTGTACTTCATTCAGTCAACCCCTCCTCGAGAAATCTTTCAGCATCAATAGCTGCCATACAACCTGAACCTGCTGCAGTAATTGCTTGCCTGTATACACTGTCTTGTACATCTCCGCATGCAAAAACACCCTTGACGCTTGTTTTTGACGACTTATTAAAAGTATTAATATAACCATTAGTATCAATTTCTACAGAGTCTTTAAAAATTTCAGTATTTGGATTATGCCCTATGGCCACGAAGACTCCATCTGATTTAACATTTTTTATAGTAGAATCCTGATTATTTTTTAGCTCGATTCCATCAAGTACTCCGCTTGAGGAACTTAAAAATTTAATTGGAGAATAATTGAACATGAATTCAATTTTTGGATTTGATCTTGCACGATCTTCCATTATTTTCGAAGCTCGGAGCTTACTTCTTCTATGAACTATTGTTACTTTGCTTGCAAACTTTGTTAGGAATATTGCTTCTTCCATAGCACTATCTCCACCACCTATAACATGTATTTG
The DNA here is from genome assembly GCA_913050245.1 of uncultured bacterium. Lineage (GTDB taxonomy): Bacteria > Desulfobacterota_D > UBA1144 > UBA1144 > UBA1144. The sequence continues at coordinate 26,024 of CAJWZJ010000007.1, forward strand.
CTTATCTTTATAAAAGAATCCGTCACAAGTAGCACAAGTTGACAACCCTCTTCCCATTAGATTTTCTTCTCCCTCAATATCTAAAAGTTTTGCAGAAGCTCCAGTAGCAATTATTACCGAAAAAGTTTTATAGTACTGTTTCCCAACTTGCAATGTATAGGGATAGTTATCAAAATCTATTGAGTCAACATTTTTCATTATACATTCAGCGCCAAATCTTTTGGCTTGCTCCCTAAGCATATCCATCAGTTGTGGCCCTTGGACTCCTTCAGGAAATCCTGGGAAATTTTCAACATCGGTGGTCATTGTAAGTTGACCACCAGCTTGAAATCCCTCAAATACTATTGGGGATAAATTTGCTCTCGCAGCATAAATAGCCGCAGTCAAGCCCGCGGGTCCTGATCCAATAATAATAATTTTTTTGTTTTCCATTTTTATCACCAGTAAAATTAATTATGATAATAACATGAACATTAATTCTATTCACGAAAGATTTTATAAAAAGAAAGTTTATTATATCAAAGGTAAAGATTATATAAAATTTTTCAATAACATAACAACCAATAAAATTGTAGAAAGAGAAGATAATGTTTTATTAAGGACTCTATGGCTCAATAATAAAGGAAGGATTGTTCATGATTTATCGATTGGTTGGTATAGAAATGATTCAGCAAATGACAATGATAAAAGAATATTTCTAATAGATAATTTCAGCGTTGAATCAATTGAGGAGAATATTAATAAATATAAAATGTCATTAAATATAAAAATTGAAAAAACAGAATTGGAGGCTCGTATAGTAGATAAGATTAGTACAAAAGTTAGTGGAATCTATTTTTTCAAAACTTCTATTCCTTTAATGGAGAAATATATTGCAATAGGAAATAAGAAAAATATAGAACAATCAGGATTGAATATATTTGATAGAAAAGACTTTATAAATAATGGATCAATATATAATAAAATGATTCAAAATAATAAAACGCCAATGGAATTAAATCTTTGGTATCCAATTGACTTTAAAAAGGGATGTTATTTAGGGCAAGAAATTGTTGCTAGAGTTAGATATAAGGGACAAGTTAAAAGAAACTTCTCATATGTCGCAGTAAAATCAACTAAATCTATGGATGATCAAAAAATCTACAAGGGAATAGATGAGATTGGGAAGTTAATTAATTTAGAATTAATAGAAGATGGAATATCTTATTATTCGGCTCTAATAAATCATAATGAAAATTATGAACAAAAAGGACTTTTGGTTATAGTAGGTAAAAAAGAATATTCGGCAAATATAATAAAAAATAATTTTAAAGAATATAATGAAAAAGGGCTAGGTTGATATAGAGGCTTTATCTATTACTTCCAAAAGATGGCCCTGGAAATCTCCAAGACCATCTAAAGGAATTATAATGCTAGACCTTCCACCGCTTACTTCCGTAATTTTCAGGTAGTGGCCTTTATGATTTTCTTTTAAATCAAAGAAAAATTTCTTATTTTCTACTTCAAGTTTACTACTAAAAACATCCTTTGATTGTTTTAACTTATCTTCTTGCATTTAATACATTAGGCATTTGGATTTTCAATTACCATTGCAATCCCTTGCCCCCCTCCAACACACAAAGAAACAAGTCCTCTTTTAACATTTCTTCTTTGCATTTCGTGTAAGAGCTTAACAATTAAAATCGTCCCGGAAGCTCCAATAGGATGGCCAAGTGCAACAGCTCCGCCATTTACATTCAATTTTTCTGCCGGTATAGGAAAATCGCTCAAAACGGCTAAAGATTGAACAGCAAATGCTTCATTTAATTCAACAAGATCTATATCATCTATTGTTAATCCTGCTTTAGCCAAAGCCTTATTCATTGCAGGCACTGGACCAATTCCCATAACTGAAGGCTCAACACCAGAAACAGCATAGGAAATTACCTCGCCAACTGGTTTTAAACCTAACTCTTTAGCTTTCTCTTCTGAGGAAACAATCATAGCGGCAGCTCCATCATTTATACCTGAAGCATTACCAGCTGTAACAGAGCCTTCCTCCGTAAAGACTGGTTTTAATCTGCTTAATGCAGCCATTGATACCTCACGAGGATGTTCGTCCGTATCAAATACACCTTTAGCCAGTTCAACAGGAACTATCTCTGATTTAAAAACACCTGTTCTCATTGCTTTTTTTGCTTTACCTTGACTTTCAATAGCAAATTTATCCTGTTCTTCTCTAGATATATTATATTTTTCAGCAAGATTTTCTGCTGTCATTCCCATATGGTAATTGTTAAAAATGTCCCAAAGACCATCATATACCATACCGTCTAGAACTTGATCACTGGCCTCAAGTGCCATCCTATAACCATATCTAGCTTTTGGTAAAATAAATGGGGCTAGGTTCATATTTTCTATCCCACCAGCGAGTACGCACTCTGCATCTCCTGCCTTAATTGCCATTGCAGCATTAGCGACTGATTGAACACCAGATGCACAAACTCTGTTAAGAGAATATGATGGTGTATCATAATCTAAGCCAGCTCCTAAAGCTACTTGCCTTGCAGGATTTTGGCCTTGTCCTGCACCAAGAATATTACCCATTATACACTCATCAATTTGTGTAGGCTCAATCCCTGTTCTTTTTAAAATTTCTTTTACTACAGTTATACCTAACTTAACAGCAGAAACATCTTGCAGGGCTCCCCCGAAAGTTCCTATGGCCGTTCTTAAAGGTTCACTAATAACTACTTTTGTAGACATTATCTAATCCCCCTATGTCTTATAAAATTGGTTTTTTTTAAAGCAAAAACATATAGATTGTACCAAAAATATTTGAAAGAATAAACATTTTATTAATTTATGAGTATTATTGATAAATGAAGAAAAAAAATGTTGTGATAATATTTGGTGGAGTATCTGTAGAACACGAGGTTTCTATAGTTTCCGCAAACTCAATACTAAACAATATTAATATTAAAAAATATAGACCTATAGGCATATATATGACTAAAAATGGGGGTTTCAGATATTCTGAAATTATAATTAATAATAAAAAGAATAAAGAATTTAAGCCTACAAATTCTGTTGTAAGTTTTGAACCAGGAAATAAAAAATGCTTGGTAATAGATGGAAGTAAAAAAATAATTCCAGAGATTTTTTTTCCTATTATTCATGGAACTGGTGGAGAGGATGGTTCGATTCAAGGGCTTATAAGGACACTCGGTGTTCCATTTGTTGGATGTGATATTTTGGGATCTGCTATTACTATGAATAAAGTTCTTACAAAAGAATTAATAGCCTCACATAAAATAAATACTGCAAAATATATTAAGGTTGATAAAAAACTCGAAAAATTTGAATTGAATAAAATAAATAAAGAATTAGGCTATCCCTGCTTTGTAAAAGCTTCCAACTTGGGCTCTAGTGTAGGAATTTTTAAAGTAAATACAGAGGAAGAAGCTATAAGCAAGGTAAAAAAGGCATTAAAGTATAGCAAAGAAGTTTTTATTGAAGAGAGTATTATTAATGCAAAAGAAATCGAAGTTAGCATTTTAGATACTAGTAAAGAGCTTATCATATCAATACCAGGAGAGATAAATCCATCATCAGAGTTTTATGATTACAATGCAAAATATATTGATGGAAAATCTGAACTCTCAATACCATCAAAGTCTTTAAAAAATGATAAAAAATTAATTAATTATATAAAGAGGACTTCTGAAGAGGCATTTAAGATTTTAAAATGTGAGGGCTTAGTTAGAGTAGATTTCCTTTATGGATCGACATTAAAAAATAAATCAAAAAAAGTTTATCTAAGTGAAATAAATTCAATACCAGGATTTACAGAAATTAGCATGTATCCCAAGCTACTGGAATATGATGGAATAAATTACTCGAGTCTAATAGACAAACTTATTCAATTTTCATTAGCAAGATTCAAAAAAGAGCATAAATTAATTAAATCAATAAATTAATCAATATTACCTTTTCTGAAAACAAGTAGTAAAATAACACCTAGAACTATTAGTAGACCACCAAAAAGTTTTAGCGTATCAGGAATAGTATCAAAGAAAATATAAGATAGTAAAACAACAAAGACTGCCTCCAAAGGCGTAATTGCAGTTGTCCTTGAAACATCAACCAATTTTATTGCTTGAAACTGAAAAGCTTTACCAATAAATGCGCCACACGTTCCCCCCAATAAAATCATTATAAAATCATAAAAATTTGGCATTTGAAACTTATCTGAAATTAGTAAATATACAAAACCTATAATTACAACACCCATTGATCTCAGAGTAGCGACCATAATCATATTTAAATCTGATGCTATTTTTTTCACTATAATAAAAAGAATTGAGTAAAAGAAAGCAGCTGAAATAGCATACAAAGATCCAAGAAGCTCTATTGAAGTTGAGTTGAAAGTTACAAGAAGCCCACCTAGAATAGTTAATAGCATTCCTCCGATCTCGATTTTTGTTAATCTTTCCCCTAAAAAAATAACACCAAAGATAACGGCGAATAAAACTTGAAACTTCATTAAAAAAGATGTTGCTGGTGGTCCTATGATTCTCAAAGCTACAACCCATGAAGCTGCTCCAAATACAGTGATTATCGAAGTTAAAATCATGACTTTTTTGTATTTTCCAATATCTGATAGAGGCACTTTGAATTTAAAACCAAAAAGTGAAAAAATTCCTCGTTTAAAAATTGCAACAATTAACGCGCCTAAAAACCAATAGAATGCAACCACCTCTGGAAATAAGTAGTCAGATACTTTTTTACCAAATATATAAGAGAACGCTGTAAAAAAAGCTGTACCTATAATAAAAAAATAACCTAATAAGACTTTATTTTGCATTTTAAATTCCGAAAAATTATTCAGATTTTTTAACAGCTATCCCAATTTTCTTAAAGCCAGATGATTTAACTAAATCCATAATTTTTACTACAAATCCATGGTCAATCGTTTCGTCTGCCTTGATAACTATTGTTTTATTTTTATCTTCATTAGATAAATGGTTAGATACCTGATCATAAAAAAATGGTTTATCATTTATATAAATTTTGTTATTTTTCTCAATACTTATAACAATTTGCAATTCGGATAATGTCTCTGAACTTTTAGCTTTAGGTAGCTTAATATTCAGACTAGATGTTATTTCACTAAAATTTAAAGATAAAGCAAAAAATATAAGTAAATTAAAAACTACATCAACTATTGGAGTTAAATCTAAATTAGCTTCAGGCGAGGTAGATATTTTTTTTGTAAAATTCATTAATTTTTAATCCTATCGATTAATTTTTTTGACTCCTCTTGCAATTCAACAGCAATATTCATAATTCTTGAATTTAAATATTTATATCCAATATATGATGGAATAGCCACAAGCAAGCCAAATGCAGTTGTATACAAAGCCTCTGATATTCCACCCGCCAAACTTGGTGGGTCTACTACAGTTTGGGTCGATATAACTTTAAAAACAGTTATCATCCCTGATATTGTTCCAAGTAGCCCTAGCAATGTGCTTATGTTACTTAATGATCCCAATATTTCATTTGACTTGGACAATTTATAAATTTGTCTTTCGCCTTCATCCTGAACAACAGATTCAACAACCTGTTTTTCTTCATTCCTATTAATGAAGATTAGAACAGCTAATTTAGAAAAAACTGTGTTATCTCTTTCACATGCCGCAATTGCCTTATCAAAGTCACCAGAATCAAGGTATGAGCTAACTTTAATTAGCAAACTTCTAGAAATTACTTTATCTTTTGATGAAAGATAGAATCTTTTCAAAAAGATTGTAAGCGCTATAACTGAGCAAACCAATATTGGATATACAAAAAAGCCGCCTTTAGTAAAGATAGATATAAGTAGTGAATCATTCATTTAGTAACTCGTTCTCCATTAATTGTGATAACATATCTTTTTTTCTTATAAGCTTTGAACCACCATCATCAATAATAATTTCAGGCGCTTTTGGTCTGGTGTTATAATTTGATGCCATAACATGCCCATAGGCACCGGCAGAATGTATAACTAAAACATCATTTTTTGATAATTTTGGAAGTTCTACGTCCTTACCCAAAATATCACCTGTTTCACATATTGGTCCAACAATATCATATTTAGACCTATCTCCATTCACTTTAACAACCTCTTCTATTTTGTGATAAGCATTATACAAAGATGGTCTCAGGAGATCATTCATACCAGCATCAACAATAAGGAAATCTTTATCATAATTTTTCTTTTTATATAAAATGGAAGTTAACAAATATCCAGCATTACCTACCAATGATCTTCCAGGCTCTAGTATTAAAGTACAATTTAAATCTTTCATTTTATCTATAACTCTATCAGCGAATTCCTTTTTTGAAGGTGGCTCGTCAGAATCAAAGTACTTTATTCCAAGACCTCCTCCTATATCAAAATAAGTAATATTAATTCCTTTATCTTTTAAGTTTTTATATAAAGCTATTAATTTATCTAAGGAATCAATAAAAGGACTTATTTCAAATATCTGTGATCCAATATGAGCATCAATTCCAACTGGATTAACATTTTCCATTTGATTTGCGTAAGTATAAACTTCTAAGGCTTGATTAATTTCTATTCCAAACTTACTTGATTTTAAGCCAGTAGATATATATGGATGAGTCTTGGGATCAATATCGGGGTTAACTCTAATTGAAATATTTGCAGTTTTATTTAAGTCCGCGGCTATCCTATTGATATTTTCTAGCTCATCTATAGATTCAACATTGAAGAATAATATTCCATAGTCTAACGAGTCTTCTATTTCTTTATCTGATTTTGCAACACCTGAAAAAACTATTTTACTTGGGTCTGCTTTTATATATTTTAATCTTTCCAGCTCACCTAGTGATACAATATCAAACCCTGAACCAATATCTTTAAATATTTTCAAAATATTGATGTTTGAACATGCTTTTACTGAATAGCATATAAGAGTATGATTCAAATTTGAAAAAGCGTTTTTATATTCATTAAATTCCTTTACTAAAGAGTTTTTGCTATATAGGTAGCATGGAGTTCCATATGATTGGGCAATATCATATAAAGATATTTCATCTAGGTAAAGCTTATTATCTTTTATATCTAACATTAAACTATATTATATACCTTTGATTGAGATTATTGTATCTTTAGTTAATAAATTAGTATGTTTGAAGTTAAATTTAAAAATAAAGATAAGTCAATATTTATTAAAAATGGTGATTCAATATTGGTCAAATCTAACGAAGAAGGTATGGATATTCCATCTGCATGTCTTCAAGGAATGTGTACAACATGTATGGCCACGTTATTAAAAGGGAAAATTTCTTACATTGAACCACCTGATCCAGATTCATTAACAGAAGAAGATGTTGCCTCTAACAAAGTATTATTATGTGTTGCAACACCTGAATCAGACTTGTTATTTGATGATTTAGAAGATTAATCATATTTGTTGAATTTAAAATTAGCTTTTGATACAATTTATATATCAGGAGGTGCACTATGCCAGATAATCATAATTCAACAATGAGAAATTGGGCTAGAAGAGTTAGTATTGATACTGCTCAATCAGCTCACGATCCTCAAAAAGCTCTTGGATATGCAGGTCATGTTGCAGGACATCAAAACTGGGCAGCGAAAGTTGGTTTAGACTTTGGAAGACCAGAAAACCAGTCTAAGCACAAAAGAGCTGTTAATCAGTAATATTTTAAAAAGGTTGGGTAACCATCCTAACCTTTTTTTTTCTTTTCAAAAATTAATTAAATGATTTCTAGTATAATTAAATTCATAGGTAAGTTTTTTGACTACTTGGTAGCAGTGCTTGTATCATCACTTGCAGTGTTTTGTTATTATCTATATTCTCCATATCCTTTTGATGGAATTAACATAATTTACTATTTTCAAAAAATAGATATTTTTTTTCCAAATGAATTTTTTTTCAACCTTATCAAATACTATTTATTATGTTTTATTCTGGGGTTCTTTTATTTAATATTTTATAAAAAAATCAATATTGGAAGACTTTGGATTGGTATATTAACTTCTTTGATCATATATATAATATATTTTTCTATAAATCTCATTTTATTTGATAAAGAAAGATTTGAGTATATGAAAATTTATTTGATACAAGATTGTATTGCAATTTTAATTTTTTATGTTGTACTATCGATTGTTTATAAAAAAAAGAAGGAAATCTAAATAATGAGTGTAACAATCTATAGTACTGAATATTGCCCTTTTTGTGTTGCTGCAAAAAATTTACTTGATTCTCTTCAAATTGATTATGATGAAATAGACTTAACTAATAATTTGGAAGAAAGAGTTAAAATTGCTACAAAATATAATTGGAGAACCGTACCTATTATAATTATTAATGAAAAACTTGTAGGCGGTTTTGACGAACTAAATAAGTTATATCATGAAGATAAATTGTCAGTGCTTGTGGACTTTAAAAGCTAGGATATATTTCTGAACAAATTATCCTTTTACCAGACATATCACTAATAATTATAGAGGACTTATTACTATCCATAATAGTTGCCGAGTTCTTAGGGTCTAAAAAAATATTTTCGATAAATATGATTTTATTAAAATCTTTTATTTTGCCTGTGTAGCGATTAATTTCTTTTTTTACCTTAAATTTATATAAATTAATTCTATCATCAAAAAATCTTATCTTGTTCCCTCCCAGGTCAAAAGATGGTGTATTACAAACATTGTTTTCATGGAAATTAAATAAATATTGGCCAGGCTTTAAACCTTTTAAAGAAATTCTAATATTAGAACCATTCCCTTGCTCCATAATTTCGACTTCACCAACTGTAGTATTATTAGTGTCAACAAATTCTCCATATGCCATGAAGACTTCGCTGTCAGAACATGCGATTAGAAATATTGAAATTGAAATTATATATATATAATTATTCACCAAGATGTAATTTACCCCTTTTTCTTGCTAATTCAATTTGCTTTTGTCTTTCTGATAATCTTTCAATTTGTTTGGAAGTAAGCTTATCAAAACATTTTGGACAATGTATTCCTTCTTTATATTTATCAGAATTTATCTCATCAAAAGATACTGGCTCATTACATGCATAGCACATAAGATAATTTCCAACTGATAAATCTTGTTTAATTGCAACTCTATTATCAAAAACAAAACATTCGCCTTTCCATTTAGAATTATCAGGATTAGTTTTTTCTAAATAAGAAATAATCCCACCTTTTAAATGAAAGACATTCTTAAATCCATTTTGAAGCATAAAAGAGCTTGCCTTTTCACATCTAATTCCACCCGTACAGAACATTGCAATTTTTTTATTTTTATAGGGCTTAAGTTTTTCAACAAAATTAGGAAATTCTTTAAAATTATCTATGTCAGGAATTAATGAATTTTTAAAAGTCCCGATTGAAGTTTCATAATAATTTCTAGTGTCAATTAATACAACATCATCATCCTCTAATAAAGTATTCCATTCAGAGTGATCAAGATATTTACCAACAAATTTATTTGGGTTAGAATTTTTTGCATCTCCCAAGCTAATTATTTCATCTTTTATTTTTATTCTTAGCCTATTAAATGGCTTTCTAATAGATAATGAAAATTTAAAATCATTATAATTTAAATCTAAATTCTTGATTATAAAATCTATTATTTTATCTAAATCATTTTCCCTACCAGCTAACATTCCATTTATACCTTCATTCGATAAAATCACTGTTCCTAAAATAGAACGCTTTTTAAAAAAAGAAATAAACTTATCTCTCAGAATTTCAGGAGAATTAATGTTAACGAATCTATAAAAACTAGATATTTTGTATTTTTTCATTATTGCTAGATTATTATACCAGCAGCTACAGTGTTATTAGATTCTAAATCAATAATTATAAAAGATCCTGTTTCTTTATTTATTTTGTAAGAATCAAAACAAATATTGTCGAATACTTCTATTTCTACAATACCAATATCGTTGATGTTAATATTTTCAGCTAAATCTATATGGTCAAGATTTTTCATATCAACTTTGGATATAATATTTTTAAATATGCATTTAATTGCTTTATGAGAATGTTTCAATAAATATTTTTTACCCTTATCAAGAGGTTCTTCGTCCATCCAGCAAATACGTGATTTAAATATATTTGAAATATTAATATTGGTTAAATTTGAGATAATATCGCCTCTGGAAATATCAATATCTTCATCCAATACAATTGTCGCGGAATCGCTATTAGATATCAAATCAACGCTACTTTCTTTAAATATTATATCTTTAATTTTTGCGGGAAATTTAGACGGATATATTAAAACCTGTTGACCTTTTTTCAAACTTTTACCATTCAAAGTTCCCATAAAACCTCTAAAATCATTAACTTTATCATTATCGATTCTATTTACCAGTTGAACAGGAAATCTTGATACTGATAGTTCTGTATTGTCTTCATCGATGTGAGCCGTTTCAAGTAATTCGATCAAGGTTTTAGATTTATACCAAGGCATATTCTTTGATTTTGAAACAACATTATCACCATTTAATGCAGAGATTGGAATAAAATTAATTTTATCAACTTTAGTATTTTTTGTGATACTTAAAAAATCTTTTTTGATAAAGTTAAATTGTTCTTGATTAAACTCTATTAAATCCATTTTGTTCACTGCGACAATAATATTTCTTATTCCTAAAAGCCAAGATATATAAAAATGTCTCTTAGATTGCTCTAATACTCCCTTTCTGGCATCTATGAGAATTATAGTCAAGTCGGAATTACTAGCGCCCGTGAACATATTTCTTGTATATTGAAAATGACCTGGTGTATCTGCGATAATAAATTTTCTTATATTTGTTGAGAAATATCGATAAGCTACATCAATTGTAATACCTTGCTCTCTCTCTGCTTTTAATCCATCGGTGAAAAGTGCTAGGTTAATGCCATTTTCTGAGGAGGTAGAACTACCTTGTAGAGCTTCAATTTGATCTAAAAAAACTCCTTTTGAATCATAAAGAAGTCTGCCTATTAAAGTCGACTTACCATCATCAACACTTCCAGCTGTAGCAAACCTTAAAATATCCATGAAAATTTAAAAATATCCTTCTTTTTTTTTATCTTCCATACTATTTGAACCATGATCTATAATTCTTGTTTCTCTTTCGCTTCTTATTGCAGAATTAGCTTCCTTAACAATTCCTTCAATGTTATCTGCATCGGAGACGACTGCCCCAGTACAAGGCATACATCCTAGAGATCTAAATCTAGATGAAACTTCCTCAATATTTTTTTTCTGCTGTCTATTTGACTCTAATGGAATTAAATTCTTACCTTCTCTAACTAGCTTTCTTTTTTTAGCAAAGTATAGTGGAACGATTTCTATTTTTTCTTCTTTTATGTAGTTCCATATATCGGATTCAGTCCAGCTTGATAAAGGGAATACCCTAACAGATTCTCCTTCATTAATAATTGGATTATAATTATTCCACAACTCTGGTCTTTGTGCTTTTGGATTCCATTGGCCAAATTTGTCTCTAAATGAAAATACTCTTTCTTTGGCTCTTGATTTCTCCTCGTCCCTTCTTGCTCCACCAATAGCAGCATCAAATTTATTTATTGATAAGGCATCTAATAATGCTTGTGTTTTTAAAGCACCACAACACTTAGCAACACCAAATTTTGCAGGGTGCATACCCTTTTCAATAGCTTTTTCATTTCTATGTATAATTAAATTTGCGCCTATTTTAGATACTAACTCGTCTCTAAATTCATACATTTCTTTAAATTTATAACCTGTATCTACATGCAAAAGAGGGAATGGTATTTTAGAAGGATAAAAAGCTTTCTGAGCCAATCTTAGCATTACACTTGAATCCTTGCCAACAGAATACAGCATTACAGGATTAAAAAACTCAGCCACAACCTCGCGGAGTATATAAATAGATTCATTTTCTAGTTCTTGTAAGTATTTTGATAAGCTCATTTTTGAATAATTATATTTTTTTTCAAATTATCAAAATTCTGACAATTATAAAAATCTCCGAACCTTTGTATTTCTGAATCTCTATTATCTTTCCAATAATCAATCAACTTCGATATTACTTTTGGTAATTCTTCATCTTCAACCAATTCCATAAAAAGTTTATTTAGCCTAGTACCTAAATGATCCCCCCCCAGGTAGATATTATATTTTCCAAGAGTTGCTCCTATCAAGCCAAGTTCAGAAACAGGTGGTCTTGAACATGAATTAGGACAACCACTCATTCTGATTTTTATATCTTCATTGCCGTAGCCCATATTTTCAAGTTGCTCGAGTAATTTAGGAAGATATCTCTCAGCCTCAGCGACAGCAAGACTACAAGTAGGAAGAGCTGGGCAAGCCATGGACATTTTTTTTATAGAGCTATATTTTTCATGAGTATCAATATTATACTTCTCAAATAGTTCTTTTATTGCATCAACATCATTTTTATCAATATTGACTAGTATTAAGTCTTGCGTTGCTGTTAATCTGGTCTCAATGTTAAATTTTTTAATTATTTCTTTCAAGCCTGTCTTAAGCTTTATTTTTTTGGTGTCACCAATTCTTCCATTTTCAATAAATATTCCACAAAAAAATTTATTTTTATCTGGTTGTTGGTGCCAACCATAAAAATCATCAATTTCTTTAATTGAAAATTTAATAAATTTATCAAGTTTAAAGTCTAGAAATCTTTCAACCTCTTTCCTAAACTTATCAACTCCCCATTCTTCGAGTAGATATTTCATTCTTGCCCTTTTTCTATTTGTTCTACAACCATGATTTCTTTGTACCATTAAGATAGCTCTTACTACTTTTATTACATGATCTTCATTCTTACACATTCCTAATTCGTCAGCTAATCTGGGGAAAGTTTGTGCTTGGTTATGATGACTCCCTAATCCTCCACCTACTAAAATATTAAAACCAATTAGTTCGTTATCCTTCGAAAAAATTGGGATAATACCTATATCTTGCGTATAAACATCTATTGAATTATCAGATTGGTGCCCTACCCCGATTTTAAACTTTCTTGGTAGATAGTTTTCACCATATAAATCATCTTTCTCAATTTTTTTTTGATTAATGTTTGTTGTATATTTTTCATCATCTACCCATATCTCGTAATATCCTTTTGATTTTGCGAGTGTAGCCTTATCTATTTCCGTGGCTAAATATGATGCATCATAGTAATAAGAAGATCTTAAATCTGAGATTGGAGAAGCGACAGTATTTCTATTTATATCACCACATGCCCCATAAGAAGATATTAACTTAGAATTCATTGCGTTAACTGCATTCCAAAGATTTTTTTTGCCTATTCCATGAAATTGGAAGCACTCCCTAGTTGTAATTCTAAGTGTTCCATTAGCCCAGTTGGTACTAATTTCATCAAGTATCTCCCATTGATCAGGCGATATGTTTCCGCCACCAGGATTTTTAGTTCTTATCATAAAACTATAAAGTCTATCTTTTTTTTGCTTAATTAATTCTTTTCTTTTATCTCTATCATCTTGTTGATAAATTCCATGAAACTTAAGAACCTGCTCATTGTCTTTTGTAAATTTATTTAATTCTGAGTCATGCAATTCTTGTTTTATTGTTCCACGCAAACCATTTGATTGCTCTTTTATATATTCATTTTTTACTTTTTTAATTTCTGACATTGGTCACCTCTAACAAAAAGAGAAAATTATTATAACAAGACCACATGTAAAGAATAGAGATTACTAAAAAGATATCACGTTACCAAAAAGTGATTGGTTATTTTTAAGTAACTATCTTTTTATTGAATTAATTTAGCATTATATTTGTAAATTAATTTTATGGAATTTTATTTTTTATTCTTTTTTGTTTTTCTACTTGCGGTTAATGTAGGTGCTAATAACGCAGGTGCATGTATGGCAACTTGCTTTGGATCAAAAACATTAACAAAGAGAAGTAGTCTTTTATTAGTATTTATTTTTTTCTTCATTGGAAGTTTATTATTTGGACAAGAAGTAATTAAAACCCTAAGTGAAGGTATAGTCCCAAAAACATTAGTAAAAGAAAACAACTCTTTAATATTTATAACTTTGATTATCCCAATGAGTGCAATACTAGTTGCAAACATAATTAAAATTCCAATAGCTACAACACATGCAGTTGTTGCAAGTTTTATTGGTATTGGAATTGCGAACAATAATATTCAGAAAGAAAGTGTTTCATTGATAATAACATGGTGGCTAATTACACCTGTACTAATGTTTATCATTAATTTTTTAATTGGAAAGTTTGTGTATTATAAAATTGTAAAATATTTATTAGAACTATCTGGTCACAGTATAAAAAAGAAAAAATTTGATAAAATTCTAAGAATTTTTTTAATTTTATCCGCCTGCATTTTAGCTTTATCAGCTGGTGCTAATAATTCTGCAAATGCGGTTGCACCACTAGTTGCGCTAGAAATAAATTCAACTTTTGAAGCTGCAATTATAGCAGGAATAGCGATGTCTTTTGGAAGCCTGTTCTTTGGCGGAAGAATAATAGACTCTATGGCAAACGATATCACGGATATATCAATTTTAAGAGCTGTATCGGTTCAAACTACTGGGGGAATATTGTTAGTTATAGCTTCTGTAGCTGGAATACCTATATCATTAGCAGAAATAATAACCTCAGGCATAATTGGATTTTCTTGTTCTAATTTAGGATGGAAAAAAACTTTTGCGAACTCAAATATTGTAAAAATTCTAAAATTCTGGGTTGCAGGCCCCATAATTTGTATTTTATTATCATATTTAATATCTTTATTAATGGGGAATTATTGATAAATGAAAATTGACTTAAGAAGTTTAAACAAAGAATTTAAAGATAGAAATCCAAGCGAGATTATTCAATGGGTTTTAAAAAATTATTCAAAACCTTTGCTTACAACTAATTTTAGACCTTATGAAATAGCTATTATATATCTTTGTATTTTGGAAAATAAAAATATTGATGTTCTTTGGTGTGATACTGGATACAATACTAAAGAAATATATATTTATGCTGAAAATTTAATAAAAAATCTTAAACTTAATATCCATCTATATATTCCAAAACAGACTAGGGAGCACAGAATGGCATTAATGGGAAAAGTTCCGTCAATTAATGATAGTGATCATAAATTATTTACTGAACAAGTTAAGTTAGAGCCTTTCAGAAGGGCAATGGCAGAAATCAAACCAGATGCTTGGATAACAAATCTAAGAAGAGGACAAACTAATTTTAGAGATTCTCTAGATATATTTAGTATGGATGACAAAGGTCTTATAAAAATTAGTCCTTTTTATTATTGGAGTGATAAAGATTTAGATATCTATATGAAAGAAAATAATTTAATTAATGAATACAACTATTATGATCCTACAAAAGTCGATGATAATAGAGAATGTGGTTTACATTTAGACTAATTAACTTCTTTTGCTTCGGATAAATCTTCTGGTAAAAAAATGCTCCCAATCGGTAACAAGAGCGCGTCACCTAAAACTGTTATGACTCTAAAAATTATTATCCCTATGGTAGGATCATCAGGGCCAAATATAGGTGACAATAGAGTTATTACAATAAATTCTCTCACTCCGATTCCGCCAGGCGCCCCAGGAATTACGAACATGCCTAACCAAGTAATAGTGAATAAAGCAATAACATATAAGAAGGTTATATCCATTCCTAGCAGAGTATGAAATACAAAAAATTCTACGAGCCCCATTCCATAGAAGAAGCCTAAGAGTAACAAAATTAGTTTTAACAACCTCATTAAATTTCCCTTATTAAAAGATGATTTATAATTTTTAAGGGCCTTCAATAAATAAAATGCAATAGCAATTGCACCAAAAACCATAATTCCCAATGAAAATCCTTTAAGCTTTCCACCAGAAAAATCTCTTATTTCACTAATCAATTCATCTGATAATGAAAATGAACCTGTTAAGGTAGATACTAAGACTATCACTATACCTATCAAAACCATAAAAACTATTTCAAGAAAATAACTTTGAACAACATTACTTTTAGATGGTCCAAGTTGAGTTGCAAAATATATCCTTGCAATAACATGCATGAGATTTGATGGAATATATTTATATATTTGGGTTTTAGTATAAATTCCAATTATTCTCCATTTTGGCAATTCAGATCCATGAAGAAGTTCCAACATATATCTCCAGCCGGTTGCTAAGAAGCCCATCAATAAGACATAGATTGCAATAAAAAAGATAATATATGGAATCCAACTATAGCTTACTTTTGCTTTTGCAGCTTCTAAATCAATATTAATTACATTTTGATAGACAAAATAAAGGGCAGCGGCGCTAATAATCCAGCCTAATATTTCAATAATTTTTTTCTTAAAGGGCTTTTTTACACTATCTTTTGACATAAAAATTCCAGGATTTCATCAATCATACTATATAAAAACGTAAAAATAAACAATTTATTAAGTTTTTGGTATGATTTTTGACGTATATTTGATAATATTAGATATGTATAGTTACCAAAAGGTTACTATTAATTTTTATTAATTGGGGAAAAAACAAAAAATGCTAATTAATCTATTGTCGACTTTTTTCTTTTCAAATAAGTTTTTTCTATCAATTTCAACAAATAAAAATTATATTAGTTCAGCAAAGGCCTTGTATATAATAATCGTTGCAACTGCTTTAGATGACATTGCGTATTATATTTTTGATAATAAATATGCTTTAAGTAATTTTAGCTTCATCTTTTATATATCAGAAATTTTTATATCGATTTTTCTTCTAAGTTTTTTTGCAAGAATAATGGGGGCAGGTGCAAAGGTTTCTCAATTTTCAACGATTATGAAATCTTACTCTTACAGCCTTTCTCCAGTTATATTCGGTTCAATATTGTTAATATTAATTTCATCAATTACAAATCTAAATACAATGTATCCAAAGGCAGTTTCAATAGGAGCTCTTATCGTTCTTATGGGCTGGATGTGGATTTGTCAGTTCATAATGATTCAAACTATTTTTTCAAGACTTGGCTTTATTGCAAGACTATTTTTATTTTCTATATCTGTTTCAACATATTATGGAATTGATGTTTTTAAAAAATATTTTTATACATCTATCATGTAATGATTATCTTTTCTTGTCGGGATCCCAATAATCTACGATTCTGAATGTGTCTACAATGTACTGTAAATTCTCAACAAATATTTTGGACTCCTCATATATCGCATATGCTATCTCGGGAGTCAAAATTAATTTATCATTTTCTACTTTTTTTATTCTATTGTGCATAGATGAAATTATTTTTGCAGCAATTAAATTGTGATCTTTTATCTCAATATCAGAAATATCTATTTGAAATTTTTTATTTACAGCTAAACCGAGATCTGAGTTATCTTTGATTTCCTTATCTATAAAATTTAGAATTAAATTAAAATTATCAATAATTCTATAACACCTTCTAGGAGGATGGACTTCGAAAGTTATCAACGGCTCTTCACCACAATAGCTGTGAACATATCCTGAATCGTAATGGAAAAAATTATTATTATTCCTTGAATTTTTTAGAGCTTCTCCAACATTATTTAGTTGAGAATCTAATAAATTATTTCTTGGGTTATTCAATTTCTGATTAACCCAATATGTAATAGTCTCAACAAAAAAAGGATCCATTAAAACATTTGGATCATGTTCTAATGCCCAAAATAAATACTTAGGTTTTTTTGTTACTATATATCTATTAATTAATATATGACGAGAAAAGCAGTTTTTGTCTAAGGTATTAGGATAAAAAGATTCATTATCACCATTTTCGTATTTGTTTTGCTGAAGATCAAAAGGGATATAATTGAATTCCGTTTTCAATTCTAATTAGCCGTTATCAAATATAAGCAATTATTTTTAACATCTAAGCCTTGAGGCTTATAAAAATTATAGTAAACATACTTATTAGATTTTGAATTCCAAGTCAAAGATGAACTTATACTATTATTTTCAGTTGATGCATAATGTTTTCCATTCTGACCAAGCGAGAAATATTTAAGTTTTTTACAATTTTTAACACCATTGGAGAAATATGCCATTAATACCACTTCTCCATTTTGATTAGCTCCATAGATTCTCTTAATATTATCAATATCCTCAAGTGAAGATTGTTGAGAATCAAATAAAAGTTCAATATTTATTAATTGATTTAAAATTTCATTTTCAGCTTCACTAGGTTTATTAATTTTATCTATTTCAATCTTTGAACCAAAGGAGACTCCATCTATTATATCTTGCTTGTCTGCTATTAAATCATGATTTGAATTTTTCATAATAAAAATTAAAGAAATAATTATCATTAGCAAAATATATGCAGCTGGAGTAATAACCCATTTAAAATCCCTAATTAAATATTTTAACCTCATAAAATAACCTCTATTCTTTAGTTGGCCTCACTTTTATCATTTTGTCAGGGTCCTGCACCATGCCGCTTTGATCAATTCCCTTCTTTAGAGAATCTATATGTTCCATACCATCTACTACTTCTCCCCAAATTGTATATTGCCCATCGAGCCAACTAGCATCATTGTAGCATATAAAAAATTGAGAATTTGCACTGTTTGGATCACTAGATCTTGCCATAGATGCAATACCTCTTGTATGTTTTTCATCACTAAATTCTTGTTTTAAGTTTGGCTTATCAGAGGAACCTGTTCCTGTTCCTGTGGGATCTCCGGTTTGAGCCATGAAATCTGGAATAACTCTGTGAAACACAACACCATCATAAAATCCTTCATCCGCCAACTCAACAATTCTTGTCACATGGTTAGGCGCTAAATCAGGACGAAGCTTGATTTTTACATTGCCAGATTCTAACTCAATTAATATATGTGTATATTCCATAATAAACCTCGGTCGTATTTAATAGATAAATAAATATATATTTTTTTGTTACATTTTGAAAGGTTTTATTATCTTTAATTTAATCTATATCATAGTATAATTAATGCTATAAGGTCGCACCCTTATAATTTTTATGTACTAATATTGGAGGTCTAAATATGTCTTTTATTACAGATGATCATGAAGAATTCAGATCAGCAGTGAGAAAATTTACCGATGAGGAAATAGTTCCAATAGCTGCAGATATTGACTCTTACAAATACCCCGAAATTCCCCAAGATATTATTAAAAAAATGGCGGAGCAAGGATATTTTGGTGTTATTTTTCCTGAAGAGTATGACGGATTAGGTTTAGACAATATAACACTAACTATAGTCTCAGAGGAATTAAGTAGAGGAATTCTGAGCGTGGGAAGTGTTATGACAAGAGGAATTATTACTGGAACTCTTCTTTTATCTCATGGAACTGACGAACAAAAAAAGAAATTTTTACCTGGAATTGCTAGAGGAGAAACAATGACAGCTGCGGCTTTTACAGAACCTGACTCTGGTTCTGATTCAGGAAGTATGATAACAAAAGCTACTAAAGTTGATGGAGGATATATACTTAATGGTGCTAAAGCATGGTGTACTTATGCTAATAGAGCAAACTTTTTGACAGTTCTAGCGAGGACTGATCCTGATACAAGCAAAAGGCATAAGGGTTTAAGCATATTTCTTGTTGAGAAAGAACCTGGAGACGATATAATCCATCCCAATATAAAAGGTGAACCAATTCCAACGGTTGGATATCATGGAATGAGATCTTACAATCTTGCCCTAGAGGATGTCTTTGTACCTGAAGAAAATTTAATTGGGGGTGAGGAAAATAAAGGTTTTTATCAACTAATGGCAACTTATGAATCTGCTAGGCTTCAAACAGCGGCAAGAGCTGTTGGAGTTGCCCAGGCTGCTTTTGATTATGCTCTTCAATATTCAAAGGAAAGAGAACAATTTGGTAAACCTATATCTGAACACCAGGCTATAAGAATGAAGCTATCAGAGATGGCTACTGAACTTGAGGCATCAAGACAGCTGGTATATTATGCTGCATCAATGAAAGATTCTGGTAAAAGATGTGACTTAGAGGCTGGAATGGCAAAAGTAAAATCTGCAAAGGCTGTTGAATATATTACAAGAGAAGCAATGCAGATATTAGGTGGCTATGGATATTCAAAAGAATTCCCTGTAGAGAGATATTGGAGAGATGCTAGAGTAATAAGTATTTTTGAAGGAACTAGTGAGATTCAGCATGAAGTAATTGCTAAATCTTTATTAAACAAATAGTTTTTTAAATCAGGAGGAGAAATATGTTTGTATTAGATGGAGGAACAAGGGTTGTTGTTCCTAGAACCGAATTAACTTACCCAGGACATAACATGAAGTTGCATACAAATGCTGCGAGTGCTGAAAAAACGCCAGTGGATCATGTAATGGCTGACTTAGAAGATGCCTGTCCTTATGAATTTAAAGGTGATCAGAGTAGAGCAACAATGGTAGAGGCTTTGAATACTTTAGACTTTGGAAAAAAAGTTATTACTGTTAGGCCCAACAATATAAGATCAGAATTTTTCAGAGGAGATATGGAGGCTATTCTTAGTGGAGCTGTTGATAAATTTCATGGAATTATAATTCCAAAATGTAATGGACCAGAGGATGTTAAACTTGTATCAGATACACTAGATGAATTAGAAGCTAAAAATGGCTGGAAGACAAAGTTAGCAATTGAGGCGTTAATTGAAAGACCAGGTGCTTTAGAGTCAGCTCTTGAAATGGCAAAGGCATCTCCGAGGATGGCTGGTTTAATATTTGGAATTGCCGATTATACTGCAGAGCTTGGAGTAGATCCAAGCGCGTGTCTGGATATACAAAATGAAGTATTTTATTACGAAAAAAAAGCTGTAATAACTGCTGCAAAAGCTGCAGGGCTTCATGCAATAGACAATGTTTATCTAGGTCTTTGGAGAAAAGATGATTCTCCAGAAAGAGTAAAAGAGGTTGAAGACGGACTTAGAAAGAAAGTACAAGGATCTGCTTTGATAGGAATGGACGGCACTTGGGTTATTCATCCTCAACAAGCTATTATTTCGAATGAAGCTTTCACTCCAAATGAAGAGCAAGTCAAAGCTGCAAAACATCAATTAGATTTTTACCATGAAATGGGTGGTGGGTCTATGTTTGATCCAGAAACAGGAGAGATGATTGACGAAGCAACGGCTAAAATTGCCCTGATGAGAGTCTCTAAGGCATATTTAGCTGGATTGGTTGATAAAGACTATCTCGATTCAATGGCTGAAAAAAGTAAGTCTATAACTGGCTATGATATACTAGGTAATAATTAGTTTTATTGTTATGGAAAAAAAAATTGATAGACCTTGGATAATGAGAACCTATGCTGGTCATACAACAGCAGAGGATACGAACAAACTATTTAAGACTAATCTTTCGAAAGGGCAAACAGGTTTAAGT
This sequence comes from uncultured bacterium, assembly GCA_913050245.1. Lineage (GTDB taxonomy): Bacteria > Desulfobacterota_D > UBA1144 > UBA1144 > UBA1144. The sequence goes on from CAJWZJ010000007.1 coordinate 47,435, forward strand.
GTTGCTTTTGACTTACCTACTCAAACGGGTTATGACTCGGACCACATTTTGGCTCAGGGTGAAGTAGGCAAAGTTGGGGTTCCCATATCTCATATTTCTGATATGGAAAAACTATTTGAAGGAATCCCATTAGACAAGATGAATACATCGATGACAATTAATGCAACTGCTGCTTGGTTGCTTGCATTATATTGTGGAGTCGCCAGAAAAAATAATATTGATTTAAGTCTTTTACAAGGTACTACTCAAAATGATTTGCTAAAAGAATATCTATCAAGAGGAACTTACATTTTCCCTCCAACAGAATCAATCAAAATTATCACTGATATGATTATTTTTTGTTATAAAAATATCCCAAAATGGAATCCTACAAATATATGTAGTTATCATCTTCAGGAAGCGGGAGCCACTCCTGTGCAAGAACTCGCTTTTGCTTTATCTAATGCAATTTGTATTCTTGACTCAGTCAAAAATTCAGGACAAATTCCTGAGAAAGACTTTCAAAAAGTTGTTGGGAGAATTTCATTTTTTGTTAATGCAGGAATTAGATTTGTTGAAGAACTATGTAAAATGCGTGCATTTACTGAGATGTGGGATGAAATATGTACTGAAAGGTATGGAGTTGAAGATCCAAAATATAAAAGATTTAGATATGGTGTTCAGGTTAATTCTTTGGGTCTTACAGCCCAACAACCTGAAAATAATGTAGCAAGAATAATAATAGAGATGTTAGCAGTGACTTTAAGTAAAGATTCTAGGGCAAGAGCTATACAACTTCCAGGATGGAACGAAGCTCTTGGGTTGCCTAGGCCTTGGGACCAGCAATGGTCTTTAAGATTTCAACAGATTCTAGCATTTGAAACAGATCTTCTTGAATACGGTGATATATTCGAGGGGTCAAATGTAATAAATGAAAATGTTAAAAAACTTAAAGAAGAAGCATATAATGAAATAAAAAAAATAGACGATATGGGTGGTGCTGCAGTAGCGCTGGAAAATGGATATATGAAAGAAGCTTTAGTTTCTTCACTCTCTAAAAGGTCCAAGCAAATAGAAGATGGTACAAAAAAAGTAATAGGTGTTAATTGTTTTACAGAAACTGAAGACTCTCCAATAGGAGCAAATGAATCCATACAGAAGGTTGATGAAAAATTAGTAAAAGATAAAATTGATTCTTTGATTAATTTTAAAGATAATAGGGATAATAAAAAAGTTGAAGAATCATTAAATAAATTGGAAAGCTCTATTAATAATTCAGAAAATATAATGGAGTCAACTATAGATTGCGTTATTAATGGTGTTACAACAGGTGAATGGGCGGGAAAGCTTAGAGAAATGTTTGGTGAATATAGGCCACCTACTGGAACATCAATATCAACTGGAATTGATGATGATGAAATAAATGAAGTAAGAAATAAAATCTCTAATGTCGCGAAAAAACTTGGAAGACCAATTAAAATTTTGATTGGGAAGCCGGGACTTGATGGACATTCAAATGGAGCTGAACAGATTGCTGTGAGAGCCAGAGATGTAGGAATGGAAGTTATATATCATGGTATAAGGCTTACACCAGATGAAATCGTAAGTACTATTGAGCAAGAGAATGTAGACCTAGTGGGTTTAAGTATCTTGTCTGGATCACATCTTTCTATTGTTCCTAAAATTATCGATATGATTAAAGATAAAGGTTTTGAAAGTACTCCCTTAATAGTTGGAGGAATAATACCTGATGAAGATCATCCAACACTAAAAGGATGTGGCGTTAAAGCAGTTTATACTCCTAAAGATTATTCGTTAAATGAAATCATGACAGATTTTGCTTCGATAGTAGAATCAAGCATTTAAGTTATCTTCTTCTTCGCTTACCATATCTCATTTCTTCTTCATAAGTTTGATATTCATCAATGAACTTATCTTTAAATTCTTTAAATCTTCTAGATTTCTCCAAAGAAGAATTCACCTCAGATAAAATTAAAACTTTGGAATCTCTATCAATAGATAGGAAAACTTCTATATCTCCATTAGTCCACTCATATGTATCATAAGAATATATGGATGATTCAGATGTTGGTTCGGAATAAAATTCTACTAAAAAGGCATATATGGATGATACTATTTCATCTAGATTTGTTTGATTTAATGCATCAATAAATATCCTAGAGGATAAGAAATTGCCATCAAAAAAATCTATATTTGATTCAATTTGCTTATAGGAAAAAGCGCTTTTAGTATCAATTAAACTTCCTTTAACAATATATATTTTTAAATCTTTTTTTGAATCGGTAGACTCTGAATAATCAATATTTTTTTCTTCTAACTTCTTCTCCAATTTTCCACTAGATATATTAGAGCTAAAACCTGAGAATAATTCTTGATTATTAAATTCTATTGTTTCACTTGATTTATCATCGGGCATCACCCAATCTGGTCTTTTTTCCCATGTATCTGAGACCCATGAGCAAGAATAAAAGAGCATAATAAATATAAATATGAAAAAATTTCTATAACTCATCTCTTTAGTATTTGTCCCTAGGAGTTCCTGGCTTATATACCTTATCCTCTTTGCTATTAATTGTCTGATTGTCTATTTTTTTATTTTTTGTTAAATCCCTAACTTTTATGGTTTCAGTATGATGCTTGATTTCTTTATTTTTTTTTCCGTAGTTCCAGTTTTCCCTTGGTGAACAAAATCCATTTGTATTAAGATAAGTTAAAAAAAATAAAATCAAAGAAAGTTTTAATAAAAACATCTATACTTATAATACATTTTATTGGATTAAAATAAATGATGAATTTGAAGAAAAAAATAAGTAGAAATATTTTTTTATTTCTCTCAGTTATTATTCATTTATTAATTTTTATTTTTGCGTTTATACTATCCGATCTAGATTTTAAATTTAAAAAACCTCTGCAATATATTGAAATAACTGAAATAATTCAAGATAGTAATGAAATAGATAATGATGCTGAGAGACTTGCAAAAAGCAGTAACAAAGCATTAAAAGAATCAGCCCCAAAGGAAATTATCAATAACTATAAAAAACCATCTCCAGAAAAGAAAGAATCAAGATTATCCAGGAAAACTGAAGAAAAAAACAAAAAAGATGATAATAAGAAAATGATAGACCAAGGTCAGTTGCCGAAAAAAGTTGATGAAAAAATAGCTAAAGAATCTAAAGACTCATCTGAATCTAAAAAGAGTATTTTTAAACCGAAAATAACATCAAAGGATGTTGATGAAAATGAGGAAACAGTTGATCTTGACACTAAGGAATTCAAATATATTTCTTATTTTATTAAGATAAAGAGGAAAATCGAAATGGTTTGGTCTTACCCAAGGGATTCATATTTAAAGGGTCATACCGGAAAAGTTAGAGTTCTAATGTCATTAAACAGGGATGGGAAGCTTATTGATGTAAATATAATTGACTCATCAGGGTATGAGCTACTCGATAATGAAGCAAAAGATTCGATAATTGAAGCAGCTCCTTATCCTCCATTTCCAAAATCTTGGGGTAGTTTAGCTAAGCTAAATATTCGTGTAGCTTTCTCATACACTTTGGGATCATGGGGATTTAGATAACATGAAAACCTTTTTTGGAAGTTACTTCTCCAATTATATAGTAAGGTTCATTATTCTTTCTAAGTAACTTTTCAATGTTTGATAGCTTGTTTTTTTTGACGCTTAAAACTAATCCAATTCCCATATTAAAAACTCTAATCATCTCTGTATAATCTAATTTTGATCTTTCCATTATATCTATAAAAAGTTCGGGAATTTTCCAGCTGTTTTTTTTGATTGAAACACCCAAATTTTTATTCATTATCCTAGGTATATTTTCGATAAGACCTCCTCCAGTTATGTTAGCTATACCCGTTATTCCACAATCAGGGGTATAAATTTTATTGATAATCTTTGAATAAATCCTAGTTGGCATCATTAAATTTCTTAAAAGTTTTTTATTTGATGATGAATTAAGCATTTTTTTTGAATATATTTTTCTTATTAATGAGTAACCATTCGAATGTGGCCCTGATGAACACAAACCAATAAGAGTATCCCCCTTTTTGACATTTTTTTTCATAATTATATTTTTTTTATCAATTACTCCAACACTAAAGCCAGCAAGATCAAACTCATCCTTCTTGTACATATCCGGCATTTCAGCTGTTTCGCCACCTACGATTGAACACTGAGATTCAACGCAACCTAAGCTTATTCCTTTTACTATTCTAGAATGGTATTTAGCTGATAATTTTGATGTTGCAATATAGTCAAGAAAAAATAAAGGCTTGGCTCCAGTACAAATAAGATCATTAATACACATAGCAACCAAGTCAATTCCTAAGCCTTCTATTTTATTAGTGCTAACTCCTATTTGAACTTTTGTTCCAACACCATCAGTACATGATACAAGAACGGGTTGTTTTATCTTATTGATATCTAGACTATAAAGAGCGGCAAAAGAAGTTCTGTCACCAATTACATTTTTAGAAATTGTTTTTTTTAAATGAGGTTGAATTTTTTTAACGAAAAGATTTCCTTCGTCTATATTGACTCCAGCTTTCTTATAGGTAATTTTTTTAGCCGCCATAATATATATTAAATATAGTACGGATTAGGTGAGGAATAAAGGGCCCAAGAAAAGAGATTGTTACTAAAAGAGAAATAAACCCAAAAACACCGAGTGCAAAACCTATAGCTCCTGCTTTACCTAAGTTATTACTTTTTTTATCCATTAATGATGATCTCCATCTTCAAGTTTTTTTATTAAATATTTATCATTAGCTACGAAAACAGGGAATATAGATAAAAACTTAGTGACACAAAGTAAGAATAAGCAAAGAAAACCAAAGCTAACTAAAACAACTTCTAAACCAATATGGAAATGATTATGCATTAATGATGGATATATAAGCCATATTTTTTCTAGAAAAAGCCCTAGAAAGGATACTGTAGCAATTGATGCTATTATAGGCTTTACCAACTTTGTTGTTCTTGGAATTAAAGTAACAAAAGGTATCACAAAGACACATGTTAATATTGCCCAAACAAAAGTTTTATAAGGTTCTTCAAAAACTCTTAAGCCAACAAAGCCAGTTTCTTCGGGCATATTTCCATACCATATAGGTAAGAACTGAGAATACATACTATATAACCAAAAAACAGAAAGACCGAACATTAATTTACCACAATCATAAAACTGCATCTCTGTTATTACATTCTGTAATTTAAATTTCAAAGTAAGCATAGATGATATAATCACAGTTAGCATTAAAGCAGCTAAAACAGACGCCATAAAATAATAAACACCAAACAATGTACTATAGAAATGAGTATCAAGTGACATTATAAAATCAAAGGCAAGGAAACTCATTGATAATGCATATATAAATGCTATTGCAATTGAAAATTTATAAAGTTTGGAATCAAAATTTCCCTCATTTTCCATCAAAGGCTTTGATAAAAATGAAAAGAAACCTTTTGTAATATTTGATCCGGCTAAATCTTGCCTAAGAGAATTATACAAATATAAATAAATTAAGACATGTAATCCTCCGACCATTAAAAAGGTTCTACCAAAAACAAAACCTTCACCAAGCCAAAATACTTTTTGTGTATAAACATAATCTTTAGTCATATATGGCAAAGTATATTCTCCACCTATATATAAGAAGATTATAAATATAAAAACTATAGGAATAAAAGAACCAAAGGACTCAAATATTCTCATCATTGGTCGGCCCCAACTCGACTCAGTAATTCGCATAGCTGAAGCAAATAAAATACCGCCATGACTTACCCCAGCCCAAAAAAGAAAATTTAAGTGAAAAGCCGTCCATGCTAGGTCAGCATGACTGCCAAGTGCATAATAAACAAAAGAAGAAAAACCAATAGCAATACCTACATATAAAAAAAGTGTAAAACTTTTTGGAAAAACTAAGATTTTATTTAAATCTTGACTCATTATTAAAAAAACTCCTTTTATTTAACCTTTCCCTGTAAGTATCTAACATAATAAACAATGTCCCAAGCTTCAGTCTCAGTTATTCTTCCATATGCTGGCATCATAACCTTACCTCCGTACCTTATGTATGCAAAAATATAACCATCAGTTCTTTTTTGTGTTTGTGCTTGCTTAAGATTAACAGGATAAAAATAAGCATTTTTTCGTAAATCATTTTTAATTACAGGACCATATCCACCACCATCCATACCGTGACAAACATAGCAATATGTTTGATAAAGCTCTTTACCTTTATCAATAGATGCCTTTCCTCTATTAGGTCCATTAACAACCTCTTCATATTCGGCTCTAGATAATTCACGTATCTCTTCTTCTTTTCTTATATTATTTTTTGGATATTCTCTAGCTTCCTCGTATGGCTTTATGCTAGGATGATCCCACATATCTTTTGACCATGGTAAAGCATTAGATTCAAAACTTAGAAATGAAAAGATTAAAAAGAAAATAGATGTATTAATAATATTAATTTTCATTTTCAACCTCTTCAGTCTTTACTTCCTCAGAGTTAACTTTCTCAGTTTCAGTTTCTTCAGTTTTTACTTCTTCAGAGTTAACTTTCTCAGGTTCAGTTTCTTCAGTTTTTACTTCTTCAG
>CAJWZJ010000008.1 GCA_913050245.1 uncultured bacterium
AACGTCGTGAGACAGTTCGGTCCCTATCTACAACGGGCGAAGGAGAATTGAGAGGGGTTGCTCATAGTACGAGAGGACCTGAGTGAACAAACCTCTAGTGTACCAGTTGTGGTGCCAACCGCATTGCTGGGTAGCTACGTTTGGAAAGGATAACCGCTGAAAGCATCTTAAGTGGGAAACCTGCCTCGAGATTATTTCTCCCGAACCTTTTGGTTCCTTAAGACCACTCGAAGACTACGAGTTTGATAGGCACAGTGTGTAAGTTTCGTAAGAAATTCAGCTAATGTGTACTAATCGGTCGTGAGCCTTAATTACGAAGTATGTAAATACTTATTCATTTTTTAGTTATTGCCTTCTTTTAAATTTTTAAAACTCTGGATTCTATTCCTAGCTTATATTATTTTCTTTTAAAACTCTTATTATATTTTGACCTAAAAATTTATCTATTATTCTGGATTTTATATTATTTTTTTTTAACATATGAAAGATTTTTACAAAATCTGATGGTTTTCTAATTTCATTTGGAAAGTCATCAATTGGAGCTCCATCGATATCGGATCCTAAGCTTATATGATCTTCACCACAAATATTTAATATATTTTTAAAATGTGGAAACATATCATAGATAGATACATTTTTTTTTGATGATATAAATTTATTGTAAAGCACTATCCCAATTACTCCTCCGCGATTTGAAATCTGCTTTAATTGGTTATTATTTAAATTTCTTTCGTGTCTTCTTACTTTTTTACAGTTTGAATGTGAAGCAATTGGTATTAATTTAGTCTCCTTTATTGCACTTTTGAAACTAGTTTTTGACAAATGAGATAAATCTAAAGATATACCTAAGTCATTCATTTTATTGATTAATTTAACGCCTTCCTCTTTTAGTGGGCCATCCTTAGATGTACCAAAAGCATATTTATTTTCATTATTCCATGTCAATCCAATTGTTCTAATTCCTTTTTCATAAAATATATCTAAATCTTTAATTTTATTAATTGGCTCAGCACCTTCCATTAAAAAATAAAGACCAATTTTTTTTGTATTAATTTTTTTTAATGATTGTGAATTTTTCAAATGATAAAAGTTTTTATATTTTTTAAAAATACTTTCATACAGCTTTATTTGAGCAAGTGCTTCATCATAATGTGCATTTTTTCTTCTATGGGAAACAAAAATAGTTGAAAAAATAATATTTATTTTTGAATTAATTAATGAATCATATGAGATCATTAGATTATCAATATTTTCCTCAAAGAGTCTTCGATTGGCTCTGACAGAATATGCTATATCTTGATGACAATCAACTAGTATAGAATTTTGATTCACTGAAATATTATAACAAAGTTAAAATTATAAAAGAGATTTAAGTGTTTCACCCATTTCAGCAGGGCTTGGAGAAACTTTTATACCGACAGATTCTAGAACAGCTTTTTTCTCTTCAGCTGAGCCAGAACTTCCAGATACAATTGCACCAGCATGTCCCATTCTTTTACCTTTAGGAGCAGTGGCCCCGGCAATAAATGCAGCAACAGGTTTTTTAAAATTATCTTTTATCCAATGAGCAGCTTCTTGTTCAGCACTACCACCAATTTCACCAATCATTATTACACCTTCTGTCTCGGGGTCGTTATTGAAAAGCTCTAGGATATCAATGAATGTAGACCCAATAATGGGATCGCCGCCAATTCCAACGCAACTAGATTGCCCAATACCTAATTGAGTTAATTGCCAGACGGCTTCATAAGTGAGAGTTCCACTCTTGGAAATAATTCCTATATTTCCTTCTTTATGAATATACCCTGGCATTATTCCAACTTTTGCTTGACCAGGGGTAATAACTCCTGGGCAATTAGGACCAATTAATACTGATGGTGAGGCATCTACAACTTTTTTAACGCTTACCATATCATTAGTTGGTATTCCTTCAGTTATACAAATTATAAGTTCAATACCTGCGTCAGTCGCTTCTAAGATGGCGTCTGGTGCAAACGCAGCTGGTACAAAAATAAGACTAGTATTAGCGCCCTTAGCTTTACGAGCATCTACAACCGAATCAAAAACTTCAAAACCTTCAACCTCTGTTCCACCTTTTCCTGGTGTAACACCACCAACAACATTTGTTCCATATTCTCTACATTGAGTAGCATGGAATAATCCTTGACTACCTGTTATGCCTTGCACAATTAATTTTGTATCATTATTTACTAAAATGCTCATGGGAATTTTTGAAAATTAATATTATCACACATCTTATAATAATCAAAATATATAAATATTTTTTTTAACTGATAAAATAATATAACTTAATATTTATAGGAGATTTATTTTGAAAATTGCAATTATAGGTGGAAGTGGATTATATGATATAGATAATCCATCAGAGGCAGAAGAGCAAAATATTGTTACACCGTGGGGAGAGACATCCTCTTCAATTCTTAAAACTGTGTCAGGAGAAAATGAAATATTCTTTCTTTCTAGGCATGGGAGAGGACATTTGCTGTCTCCCTCCGAAATAAATTATAGAGCTAATATATATGCTCTAAAATTTTTAGGAGTGGATTGGATAATCTCTGTTTCAGCAGTAGGAAGCCTTAAAGAAGAAATTCCACCTGGAATGATTGTAATTCCTGATCAGTTTATAGATTTTACTAAGCAAAGAAAGTCAACTTTCTTTGATGAAGGAATTGTTGCGCATGTATCTATGGCAAAACCTATAAGTGAAAAACTCTCAGCTCATCTCTCCGAAACATGTGATGTGCTTGGTATAAACCACAAGATGGGAGGAACTTATGTATGTATTGAAGGCCCTCAGTTTTCTTCTTTAGCTGAAAGTAATTTTTACAGATCACTTAATGCTGATGTTATTGGGATGACAAACATGCCAGAGGCTAAGTTAGCAAGAGAAGCTGAAATCTGCTATTCAACCCTTGCCTTAAGTACAGATTATGATTGTTGGCACCCGGATCATGAAAATGTCAGCGTTGATCAGGTTATAGAAACGATGAATGTAAACATAGAAAATGCAAAGCAGATTTTAAAATCTGCAACAGATGATTTTGATTTAGAAAAAGATTCTTACATTGATAATGCTTTAAAAGGATCAATAATTTCATCACTGGACTCAATACAGGAAGATTCATTGGAAAAATTATCAGCAATAATAAGAAAATATCTATTATCTTAATTGAAATATAGGAGAGAAAAATGTCAATAATTGTCGTAGGTTCAACAGCTTTTGATGATATCGAAACACCCAAGGGTAAAAAAACAAGGGTAGTAGGTGGATCATGTATTTATTTTTCTTTAGCTGCATCCTTTCTGGCAAAACCAAAAATTGTTTCAGTAGTGGGCAATGATTTTTCTAAACAATTTTTTTCCAAATTAAATAAAAAGAATATAGAAACATCTGGGCTAATCGTGAAAAATGGTAAAACCTTTTCTTGGGGTGGAAAATATAAGTCAGTTTCAGAGGATCCAGAGACTAAATTCACTAATTTAAATGTTTTTGAAAATTTTGAGCCTTTTATTCCAAAATCTTACTACTTAGCAAATAAAATTATTTTTTTAGCTAATATAGATCCAGATTTACAAAACAAAGTATTAGATACTGTTGATTCAAAAAAATTTATCGGTATGGACACTATGAATTTTTGGATATTATCAAAAAGAAAATCCCTTGATAAAGCTTTTAATAGAATTGATTTATTGACTATAAATGAGTTGGAGTTAGGACTAATAACCAAAAAAAATAGTCTTGATAAATCTTTAAAATATATTTTTGACAAATACTCTTTAAAATATCTTATTGTAAAAAAGGGTAGTGCCGGATCTCTCCTAGCAACTAAAAATGAATTATTTTGGATTCCATGTTACCCCTTTGCAGATATGGTTGACCCTACTGGAGCAGGCGATAGTTTTGCAGGTGGATTATTTAGTTATCTGGCAAAATCGAACTCAATAACCAAGAAAAACATTATTAAAGGTATGATATATGGTAGTTCTATTGCATCTTTTACAATTGAAAGTTTTGGAACTGATAAGCTTTTTAAACTTTCAAAAAAAGAACTTGGTATTAGATTTAGGTATTTAACAAAAATGGCTAAAATTATTTAGTTTCATCATTTGAAGAAGTTGCTTTTACATATAACATTTTCAAATTTGACAGAGTTTCTTCCATGACCTTTGATTCATCATTTGTAAGATTTCCTGAAGTTTTTTCTTTCAATGTGTCAAGAATATCAATTAAATCTTTTGCTCTGTTTAAGTCGGTTTCAATTTTTCCAGATGTTGGATCAGGAGCTAGCCCTAAATGAATTGTTGCATTAACTGCATATGAAAGGATTATATTAGAGAAGTCCATTACAGATTTATTTTCAGCCATAAATATATTTTAATACTTAATTTATATATTTTCTATAATTCTTTCTGCAATTTTTGAAAATGCTTGAGAAGTTTCAGATTCAGGATTAGAGTATACAATTGGTTGACCGCTATCTCCGCCCTTTCTAATTTCTGGATCTATTGGTATTTCTCCTAAGAATGGGACCTCAAATTTGTCGGCTATGGCTTTTCCACCACCTCTTCCAAAAATATCTATAATTTTATCACCATCTTGTAAATAACTCATATTTTCAATAATTCCTAAGACAGGAACATTAAGTTTTTTAAACATCTGAATTCCCCTTTTAACATCTATAAGAGCAACATCTTGAGGGGTTGTAACAATTACACCGCCAGACAATGGCACTGTTTGTATTAATGATAGATGAGCATCTCCTGTTCCAGGAGGTAAGTCAATAATCAGATTGTCTACACCTTCCCATTCAACATCCTCGATGAATTGTTTTATTGCTCCATGAACCATAGGTCCTCTCCAAATAACAGTATCCTCCTCACCTAACAAAAAACCAATAGACATCATTTTAATATTAAACTTTTCTATAGGAATAATCTTTTCATCTTTAGTAGCCATAGGTTTAGTATTTATCCCACACATCATTGGTATGCTGGGACCCCAAATGTCTGCATCCATTAAACCAATATTTTTCATTTTTTCTGCAAAAGCTATCGCCAAGTTGACAGCAACAGTAGATTTACCAACACCACCTTTACCACTTGCAACAGCTAAATACTTTGAGATATTTGGAAGTTTGACATTTGGTGTCTCAGTTCCATTAGCTGTCTCGCCCTTTTTCTTAAAAACTGTAAATTCATATTCTGGAAGTTCTAAACCCTCTCTTGAAAAGGCATTATTTATTCCAACTGCTATTTTTTTGGCAACTTCCTGATCTTCCTTAGGTAGTTCGATCCCTAATAAAACTTTTTTATCCTTAAAGTCAATATTTTTAACTATACCAAAAGACACAATATCTCTTGTGAACCCGGGGAAGTTGACTTCCTTCAATAAGTTTAAAATTTTATCTTTATCTGACATTAATTACATTCCTAATTTCTGCTTTGCTTCATCACTCATCATATTAGGATTCCAGGGGGGATCCCAGACAATTTCTATTAAAACATTCTTAGCTCCTAAGGCATATAGGACATTCTCTGCTTGTTTTGAAATAGCTGAACCCATAGAACAGCCAGGGGTAGTCAAAGTCATTTTAATATTAATATTATTATCAGCAGTCTCAACTGAATATATAAGGCCTAGATCAACTATACTAACTGGTAGCTCTGGGTCCATAACATTTTTAAGTGCATCAATTACAATCTCTTCAGTGAAAAGAAAATTAGAATCCTTAGATTCTTTCTTGAAGCTGGTCATTTTAACTTCACCCTGATTGGTTTCGCTTTTCTCGTTGATATTCTTTTTAAAAATAATTTTTTTCATAGTGACCATAGTATACATAATAAAAATTCAGATTCACTTTTATAGTATTTCACGGATAATATTTATATATTGAGATTGTAATGAGAAGACAAACAAGAAATTTTAAGCTAGGTGATGTCGGAATAGGATCTAATTTTCCTATATCAGTTCAATCAATGACAAAGACTAATACTAGAGACATAAAATCTACTGTTGACCAAATAAAAGATTTAGAAGTTATGGGCTGTAATATAATTAGATGTGCGGTCCCTGATATCGAAGCCGCAAAAGCATTAAAAGAAATTGTTAAGAATATAGATATTCCTTTAGTCGCTGATATACATTTTGAATATACTTTGGCCCTTGAAGCTATCAGATCTGGAATAAATGGCCTAAGAATAAATCCGGGAAATATAGGTAGTAAAAAAAGGATAAAACAGGTAGTTGAGTCCGCCAAAGGATCAGGAATTCCAATTAGAATAGGTGTTAATTCAGGATCACTGGAAAAAGACATTCTTGCTAAACATGGTTCGCCAACTTCAGACGCTTTAGTAGAAAGTGCATTAAGGCATATATCAATTTTAGATGAATTTAATTTTAATGATATTAAAGTTTCTGTAAAATCCTCTAATGTGAATATAATGCTTGAGTCTTATCGAAAACTGTCTGAATTAAGTGATGTTCCACTTCATTTGGGTGTAACAGAAGCAGGCACATCTGAAATTGGTTCAATAAAATCTTCTATTGGTATTGGAAGTTTAATATGTGATGGCATAGGTGATACAATAAGAGTCTCTTTGACCGATAATCCTTTAGAAGAAGTCAAGATGGGTAAAAACATCCTAAAGGCATTAGGTCACTTTGAAAATGGAATAGAGTTAATATCTTGTCCTGGCTGTGGTAGGCTAGAAATCGATTTAAAATCATTAGTAGATGAGGTTGAATCACGAATCTCTAGAATGAAGATCAAGAGGTCATTAAAAGTTTCAATTCTTGGATGCGTTGTAAATGGACCTGGTGAGGCACTTGGTTCAGATATTGGAATTGCTGGTGGAAGAGGAAAAGGTCAAATTTACAAAAATGGAAAAATATATAAATCTTGCAAAGAGGATGAAATAGTTGATATTTTAGTAGAGGAAATAGAAAAACTAAATTCCTAAGGATAATTTTTGATTTGAGATTTTCAGAGTATTTATTAGCTACATTAAAAGAGGCTCCTAAAGATGCAGAGACTTTAAGCCATAAGCTTATGATTCGGGCTGGTATGATTAGGAAGATAGCGGCAGGAATATATAATTTTTTACCCATAGGTTTAAAGGTATTTAGAAAAGTAGAAAATATAATAAGAGAGGAAATGAATAACTCAGGTGCCGTAGAAGTTATGATGCCTTTTGTTACTCCTTCTGATTTATGGATAAAAAGTGGAAGGTGGGATCTTTATGGAAAAGAACTATTAAGACTCAAAGATCGTGCCGACAGAGAATTTTGTCTGGGCCCAACTCATGAAGAGGTCGTAACCGATTTAGTAGACAGAGAGGTTAAGTCCTATAGAAATTTGCCTCTAACTGTTTATCAGATACAACCAAAGTTTAGAGATGAAATACGCCCTAGATTTGGAGTTATGAGAGCTAGAGAGTTTGTAATGAAAGACGCATATAGTTTTGATTTAAATGAAGAGTCTGCAGACAAATCTTATTCTAAAATGTTCGATGCTTATAAAAGAATCTTTGAGAGATGTGGGCTTCGATTTAGAGCTGTTGAAGCAGATTCAGGGAATATTGGAGGAAGCTTTTCACATGAGTTTATGGTACTAGCTGAAACAGGTGAAGACGTAATAATGGTTTGTGATGATTGTGACTATGCCGCAAACATAGAGACAGCCCCCGTTATATTTAGACAAAAAGATTTGAACTCAAAGCAGCATGAAAAGAATAGAGGTGCAGGTAAAGATATGCCTGAAAATAAAATAGAAAAAATCTCTACACCGTCATGCATTAGTGTCAAAGATGTTTCAAATTTTCTCGGTGTAAATATTACTAAAATTGTTAAAACGATGGTTCTATCGACGAATGAAGGACTTGAAGCTGTATTGATAAGGGGCGACCACGAGCTCAGTTTAACTAAATATAAAAAGCACAGAGGTTTAGATTTTGCGGAACTTGCTATGGATGATGAAATAGCAAAAATTAATACTGTAAAAGGGTTTACAGGCCCTGTTAACTTAGGAATAAAAATTTTTGCTGATAATGAACTAAAAAACATGACATCTTATGTAACAGGTGGGAATGAAAAAGATTTTCATCTATTAAATGTGAATCATGATAAAGATTTTAATATTGAAGATTTTATGGACTGTCGACAAACAGTTGATGGTGATGAATGCCCCGGTTATCCAGAATATACTTTAAAATCAACAAGGGGTATTGAAGTAGGCCATGTGTTTAAACTTGGAACAAAGTATAGCGAATCTATGAATGCTGTTTTTACCGATAGAGATGGAAAGGATACTAATTTTTATATGGGTTGTTATGGTATAGGCGTTGGAAGGGTAGTTGCGGCAGCTGTTGAGCAGCATAATGATAAGAATGGTATTAAACTTCCGTTCTCTATTTCTCCTTTTGAAGTATTAATAATTCCTACTGATATAAAAAACGAAAAAGTAATTACTTATGCTAATGATTTATATGAAAAAATAAAATTAGAATCTTATGATGTAGCTATTGATGATAGAGCTGAAAGTGCAGGTGTTAAATTTAAAGATTCTGAGCTTATTGGAGTTCCGTATTGCATAGTAGTTGGCCCTAAGTCTTTAGAAAAAAATATGGTTGAAATTAAAGATAGGAGAACATCTAATAAAATTGAAATTAGCAAAGATGATTTTAGTGGATTGTTAGATTTTATAAATGGAAAATAGCTTAATATTAGCTTTAGATAATGAAGATTTAACCGAAATAAAAAAGATTGTAAATGAGTTATGTCCACCTATTAATATTGTAAAGATAGGACCGATTTCATTTTTAAATAATCATAAAGAGCTATTTGATTTTCTTAGTACAAAAAAAATTTCGGTCATGTTTGATTTCAAATTTTTTGATATACCTAATACAATGTCTAATTCTATTAATTTTTTATTTAATAATAATATAAACATATTTACAGTGCATGCGTTAGCAGGTGAGACTGCTTTAAGGAAATTAAAAAACGAATTAGATGTCTTCTCTAAGAAAACATCAGAAATTAGACCTAAAATGTTTGCAGTGACATTGCTAACTAGTTTTAATCAAAACGAAATAAACTCATTAAATTTTAAAGGTACAATTTCTGATAATGTTCTAAATTTGGCTGAAAAATCTATAAAATCGGGTGTCGATGGTTTAGTATGTTCAGGAGAAGAAATTTCCTTGATTAGAAAAAATTTTGGTAATGATATTAAACTTTTAGTTCCGGGCATAAGGTTTAATTCAAACGCAAATGATCAATCGCGAATCGTATCCCCAAGACAAGCTATTGACATGGGAGCAGATTATTTAGTTTTAGGTAGAACGCTGACAGAAGCAAATGATAGAAAGAGTAAATTAGATGATATAATAAATTCTTTAAAAAATTGATATTATAGAGGAGAAAAAAGTGCCAATAAACTTAGATTTAATAGGACATAAAAGTGAAAAAATAAAAACTAACATTACAGAGGATAAAGTTAGAGACTATTTAAATGCAATTAATAGTGAAAATATAATATATATGGACGAAGGTGTTGCTCCTCCAATCTTTAATGTTGTTCAAGAAATAAATATTCTAGAGGAAATATGGAAAATGCCTGAGTTGCATGGCTCAATTGAAGAAATGGAGCAGAATGTATTAATGCTTGTTCATGGTGAGCAATCCATGATATTTAATAGACTATTGAAATTTAATGAAGACGTTTATTCACAAGCATTTGTTGATTCAATTGTTCAAAAAGGTTCAAACTATATTTTAAAGTTGATTGTAGTACATACAGATACTGAAGGTTCAGAGATCGCTAAATCTGTATGGACATTATTCATTCGAGCAGCAGAATCAGATATACCAAGAGATAATAAGCCAAAAAAACCTGCAAAAAAGCTTGAAAAGCCTAAATTGCAGCCCGAAGAGCCAATTAATGAAAGTCTTTTTTCAATTGATGAAGATGTAACATATAGATATTCGAAAGCTTCTAATGACTTTAATCCTATTCATATTGATGAGGAAACTGCAAAGAAAGCAGGACTTTCAGGCATCATTGTTCACGGACTTTGCACTATGGCAATGACCATGGAAGAGTTAATGAAGAATAATCTTTCAAGTGATCCTTCAAGGATTAAATCGATATCTCTAAGATTCTCCAGTCCTGTATATCCAGGTGATTCACTGAAAGTTAAAACTTTTAAAAATGAAGAGATTAATAAATTAAATTTTGAAGTTGAGAATCAATCTAATATAAAAGTTATTAAAAATGGAAGCCTAATCATAAGTGATTAGCAACTAATTTATTCTCACTTGAATTTAAAGAAGAAATTTCTTTATCAAGGAAAACCTTAAAGTCGTTTATTCCTTCATTAGTAATAGAGGAGATACATTGTTTTGGAAACATTTTCTTTAAAATATCCTTTTTATTTCCTTTAATTAGATCAAATTTATTAAAAAGAATAATTTTTTTATAATTTTCTAAGCCCACTATTTCTAAAGTATTTTCAACAGCCATTATTTTTTCTTCGTAATTTGGATCACTTGCATCAATTACGTGTATAAGAACATCAGATTGACCAATTTCTTCTAATGTTGCGCGAAAAGAAGAAATTAAATCTTTCGGTAAATCAGAAATAAATCCAACAGTATCACTCAAAAGAATTTGCGTTTCTTGCGAAATATAAGTCCTTCTTGTTGTTGGATTAAGAGTTGAAAAAGCTTTTGTGCTCTCTACTACCTTAGATTTGGTTAATTTATTAAATAAAGTCGATTTGCCCGCGCAAGTGTATCCAACTAGAGTAGCAGATATTAACTGATTTCTTTCTCTTTGAATTCTTGTTAAGCTTCTTCTTTTACTTAAATTATCAATTTGTTTTTCTAATTCATTAATTCTTTTCCTCAAATATCTCCTTCTTTGCTCAATTTTCTTTTCTCCAGGACCCTTGGATCTTATACCACCAGCAATTTGTGAATAACTTTTTCCTGAACCAGCTAATCTTGGTAACTCATATTTTAATCGTGCTAGTTCAATTTGAGTATGAGCCTCTTTTGACTTGGCATTTTTTTCGAAAATCTCTAATATCAATTCCGTTCTATCACTAATCTTAATATTGGTCATAGATGATATTTTTTTAGATTGATGTGGTAGCAATTCTTTATTAAAAATTATTTTATTGGCATTATGAAATTTTGATTCCAGTAGTACATCATTTAAGAGCCCCTTTCCAATCAATGTTCCAGAATCCAGTTCTTTCCTAATTTGATGTTTATTGCCAACTACAATCTTACCAAGAGAATTGCATAATTCATTTAGCTCTATCTTTGAATTTTCTAAATCATAAGAATCCTTATCAGAAATATTAACTAAATATACTCTTTCTGAATCATAATTATTATCAACAAGCTTTATTTTATTTCTTTTAATTTTATTAAAGTTTTGCCATAAAGGTGATTCATTTAACTTGTTAATATCATCATAGTTTTCAGTAGACCAAAGTTGTTTATTACTAGATTTTTCTTTATAAATAACCTCATAACTTAATTTTCTAAGATTATTCACCATTAGAAAATTATTAAATTTGGAATTGATTAGTGCAACTTTATCTTTCTTTTCAAAGCCATTTTTTTTATTAGAAATAAAAATTAATCTTTTTTGAGATGGGTTTGATTTAACAGAATCATTATTAAAATAGTCTTCTATCATCCAAGGATTACCAATAAATATCATATTTATTTTGCCACGTCTGTTAATTACCAGATTAAAATCTTTTTGAATTATAGAATTACAACTTAAAATATTCTTCAGAAATTCTTTAGATATTAAATTATTATTTGGAAGTCGTTTTCTAAAAAGTGAAAGCAATAATTTTTTTTCGCTACTTTTTAATCCTTTTATATTGCCATTAATTGATGCTATTGAACTTCTCCAACTATGGTAATTTTAAAACCATACCTTTTCTCTAGTTTTTTTTCATTTTGATATTTTATTTCAGAAATTTTTTTGATTTCATATTCATCAATCAATTCAGAGGCTATACCATTAAAAATTCTGCCATCTAGATTTACTTCAACTTGATCTTTAAATAGTAAATTTTTATACCAGTCAGAATTTTTATTTCTTCTTGTAATATATATTTCCCCATCTAAATAAACTACTTTTAATTTAATTGTTTTTTTTCTATTACTGTTACGAGAATATGTACTAACTTCAGTTATAAAAGTTGATGGTGATTCAATTCCAGAAATCATACTTGTATATATGTATAATATCATATATGAAAGATAGTGATAAGTTAGATTCTTCAATTACCCCTTTTTATCAATTTCAGTCCAATATTTTTGCATCATTTATTGTAGATAAATTAAATACTAAATTTTTAGCTGATATTGATACTGATTCTGCATCATTATTAATATCTAATAAAAGTAAGTGCGTTTTTATTTTTAATAAAAAAGAAGTAATAAACTTTCTTGGCATAACACTCGATGATAATAATAAAAGAAGTATGAAAAAAATTTTGGAAATCTCATTCAAGAATAATTCATATTTCGATAATACCAATAATGGAATTCAAATTGAGGATGTTAATAATGCTATTAAATCATGGCTAGAAAAGTAAATAACTTAGAGATACAAGTCCAATGATAGAGAAAACAAAAAGAAAAATACCAATAATATAAGGAACAGCTGGTTTTTGATTTTCCTCCAATTTTAATTCAGATATTATTTCTAATAATTTTTCTTTGTTAAGCATAATAGGGGTATTATAATTTAAAGAATTTATTTTTAAAGTAATACGATGATTAAATTTGAAACACCAATGTTTAGACCTCCCAGCGAAGCTAATAGCTTGCTAGTTCAAGCTACTATAGGATGTTCACATAATAATTGTACATATTGCGCAATGTATAGGGGAGAAAACCAAAGATTTAGAGTTAGACCTCAAGATGAAATTTTTCAAATCATAGATGAACTTTCCTCAAGTAAATATAAGAGAGCGTTCGTTGCTGATGGTAATGCTTTGGTAATGAGAACTAAGAATTTATGTGATATTTTCAAAGAAATTTATAAAAAAAACTCTAACATGCAGAGAATTTCTTTGTATGGAAATGTTTCAGATATTTTGCGTAAGAAAAAAGAAGACTTAGATATGTTAAAAGAATCTGGTTTAGATTTAGTTTATATTGGTTTTGAAAGTGGTGACGATAAAACATTAAAAAGAATTAAGAAAGGTGCTACTAAAGAAGAGACGGTTGAGGCAATGCAAAAACTAAAAAAATCTGGAATCAAAGTCTCTGGCATGGTTCTATTGGGTGTTGGCGGAAAAGAAAGAAGTTTTGAGCATGCATATCAAACAGCTGACATGCTCTCTAAAGGAGATCCCGAATATGTAGGTCTTTTATCATTACAGGTTAGGCCTGGAGCTCCGCTATATAAAGATTGGGAAGATGGAATATTTGAATTACCTGATAAGTATCAACTTTTGAAAGAGTTAGAAATTATCGCAGAAAATACTGAATTAAGTGGTGGTTATTTTTATTCAAATCATATTTCTAACTATTTGCCTATAAAAGCTATTTTTCCAAAAGATAAAGATGAGGTCGTATCTAA
Organism: uncultured bacterium; assembly: GCA_913050245.1. Lineage (GTDB taxonomy): Bacteria > Desulfobacterota_D > UBA1144 > UBA1144 > UBA1144. The sequence goes on from CAJWZJ010000008.1 coordinate 13,641, forward strand.
AATAAAAGAGGCTCTAAAAGATAAATCTGGAAAACAATTAAGACCAGAATATTATAGAGATATAGTTAATCAATACTAATAATAATAAAGTAATGTTTTTCTTTTTATGAAATACAATATAAAATTAATTAGGATTTATCCGGAGGTTTATTATGAAAGTTTCAATTACTACCCCAGTATGGGGGTGCTCCACAGACAACCTGATAGCATTAGCAAAGATGGCTGAAGACGCAGGAATTTACGCAATTCTATCGCCAGAGGTCCCGCCATATAGTGGATTGGCAAATGCAAATTTAATGGCAAATCATACATCTGAAACCCTTGTTGGTACTTGGATTGCAAATATTTATCTACGACATCCTGTCTTATGTGCTGCTGAGTCAATGACAATTCAAGAATTTAGCAACGATAGACTTTTGCTTGGACTCGGAGTTTCTCATAAACCAGTAAATTCAAGACTTGGAATTGATATGGGGGATCCAATTGATACAATGAAAAATTATGTTAATTCAATAAGATCTTACGTTGATGGTTCCTCTGAACAAATAAGCCTAAAAAGAAAAATTAATCAATTTCCAATTTTTATTGCTGGACTTACTGAAAATACTGCTGAGCTGGCTGGCGAAGTCGCTGATGGACTCATGCCATACCTTGCAAGCACTGATCATTTAAAAAGATTATCAGACTCTGCGAAGAAGGGCAGGGAAAAATCTGAGTTAAAATCTGATTTTTGTCTTACAGCGGGTCTACCTTCTTTTATTTCAGATGATGAAGATACAGCTGTTCAGTCTGCAATTAAAGGTCTCTCAGGATATGCTCGTCTTCCTTTTTATCAAAGAGTATTAGACCTGAGTGGATATGGAGATATCGTTTCCAAAATTAAAGAAGGTGAAAATCCAGCGGAATGTTTAACACCAGAATTAGTTAAAGATCTTGCACTTGTAGGATCAGTTTCTAGCTGTAAAGAAACTCTAAATAGATTCATTGAAGCTGGGGCTGATATGCCTATTATTACACCAAATGCAGTTGGGAAACAAAGCCCATTAGAAGTTATGCAAAATATTATTGATGTTATCAACTCTTGATAAGCCTTATTATTTTGCCATTTGCAGTTTTAGCTATTTTATTAACTAATACTAATTCCTTTGGTTTTTTATAATCAGCTAAATTATTATCAATTTTTGTATTAATTTTTTTTAATATTCTTTTTGAAGCTTTAACGTTCAGATTAACTTTTAATACAGTAATTTCTTTCAAATTATCTATTCTTTTTATGCATAGTGCTGATTCCTTAACCTCCTCTAAAGAATCAACCACATCTTCCACCTCCTTTGGTGAGACTCTAAATCCAGAGACATTTATTAATTCATCTTTTCTAGATATAAACCAAAGATATCCTTCTTTATCTATTTCAAAAATATCTCCAGTTAAAAATAAATTTTTCTTAAATTTTTTGTTGGTTGATGGTTTATCGTTCCAATAGGCTAGCATTAAACCGGGGTCATCTCTTTTAATAGCTAATTCACCTTGATAATTTTTTACCTTTTTATAATTTTTATCGACTAGATAGCCAAAATGACCAGGCTGAATTTTTCCACAAGAACCAGGTTTTAATTTTTTGTTAGGTCTGTTGGATATGAAATAACTAATTTCACTCATACCTAATCCTTCATAAATGAATTTATTTGTTTTATCTTTCCAGCTTAATATTATTTCTTTTTTTAAATGTTCGCCCGCACTTAGATATTTATTTACTGAGTTCAATTTTTTTATATTTTTTTTATTAGCTTCAATCTCTCTAAGCATCTGCCTATAAACACCTGGAACGCTTAAAAACATTGTAACTTTAAGCCTTTCAATTATTTTTATATAATTTTGAACATTATGCTGTCCTGAATAAATAACTACACTTGATCCAAACCTTAAACAATCTAAGCATCCTGCTCCTAAGGTATACGTCCAATTCAACTTGCCTGGATTAAAAACAACATCATTTTTCTTTAGGTTTAGCCAGTACCTTGTAGAGGGCTCTCTACCTAAAATAGACCTATGAGCGTGAAGTACTCCTTTAGGCTTACCTGTTGTTCCAGATGTATATGTTATATAACAAGGATCATCTGACAAAGTTAATATATCAGAATTTATATGACTATCAGCTTTAGTGCATTTGAGCGATAATAATGTCATACCTTTTTTTTTAAAAAAACTTATTAAGGATTCTGTTATGACAGCTTTTGGTTGAGAGTTATTAATTATAAAATCTAATTCATTGGGTTTTAATAAAATGCTTGATGGTATAGCTATTGCTCCAATTCTAACGATAGCCAAAAAAGAGATTATAAAATTAATCGAATTATCGAGCCTAATTAATACTCTGTCTCCTTTTTCAATATTTTGATTAATTAAATATTTAGCATATTCAGATATTCTTTTACTCATTTGGGAGTAATTAATTTTTTTTACCTCACAATTATTATTTACCTCGAAAATTGCTATTTTTTTTGAGATTTTTTTATGATTTTTCCATCTTTCAATACAATCTTTGGATAAATTGAATTCTTTTGGTATTTCAAAATTAAAATTATCTTCTTTCACTTAATAATATTAATACATATTGAATAATCTCTGAATTAAATTTTTCATAAAAAATGGTATTCTAACCCCTTAATGGAAGAGTATATAACTTTGTCAAAAAGAATTGAATTCTCAGCTTCTCATAGATATTGGAATGATGATTGGTCTGAAGAGCAAAATTTAAAACATTTTGGAAAGTGTACCAGCAAATATGGACACGGGCACAATTATGTTTTAGAGACAACTGTTGAGGGGCCCGTTGATCCTGACACAGGAATGATTATAAACATATACAATCTAAAACCCTTATTAAAAACAGTATTAAAGCAGTTTGATCATAAATTTTTAAATCTTGATACAGATTTTTTTGATGATCTAATACCTACAACCGAAAACTTTGCTAAAATATTATATGAATGTATTGATGAAAAATTAAAAGATACTAAATGTAGACTACTCAAAGTCAGATTGTATGAAACTAAAGATTTATTTGTGGATTATTGGAAATAAATGATTGAAAATTGTACTTTAACGAAAATTTATTCTTTTAGTGCAGCGCATAGACTGCATAATGATAAATTTACAGATGAAATGAACAAAGAAATTTTTGGAAAATGTAATAATCCTAATGGTCATGGACATGACTATTACTTAGAACTTACTGTAAGCGGAGAGGTTTCTAGTGATACTGGAATGATAATAAATCTTGAAGATTTAGATGTTGTTGTTCACAAAGTAATAGATGAACTTGATCATAAAAGGCTTGATGTTGAAATTGAATACTTTACGAAAATAAGAGCCTCGGGTGAAAACATTGCAAAATATTTATGGGATAAGCTTGAGGGGTTAATACCATCACCAGCATATTTATATCATGTGAGGTTATGGGAAACTTCAGAGAATTTTTTTGATTACAGAGGTGGGCAATGAATACAGTTGAATTAACATGGGAAGATGTTTTAGCGAGAATTGAATATGTAAAAAAGAAATATAAAATTACAAATTCAAAAAAAATTTATGGTGTTCCTAAAAATGGAATGATCATAGCAGGTTTCTTCGGATGTAAAATTGTTCATAATCCTGAAGAAGCTGACTTTATAGTAGATGATATAATTGATTCTGGAAAAACTAAAAAAAGATTTAAGAAATTATTTCCTAAGAAGAAATTTATACCATTATTTGAAAAAGATAAAAAAAATAAATGGATAAATTTCCCATATGAAAAAAACACCAAAGAGGATCATGAGGATTTAATAGTTAGGCTGCTTCAGGTAATAGGAGAAGACCCAACTAGAGAGGGCCTCCTTGATACTCCTAGGAGATATATTGAGGCTTTTCGTGAGTTTTTATCTCCACCGGAGTTTAATATGACAACATTTGATGTTGAGAATACTGATGAAATGATAGTTCAGCTTGATATTCCTTTTTATTCTTTTTGCGAACATCATATCCTACCTTTCTTTGGAAAGGGGTATATTGCATATGTACCCAATAAAAAAATTGTGGGGCTGAGTAAACTTGCAAGATCCTTAGAAACTTTTTCGCGAAGATTACAAAATCAAGAAAGAATTACAAACCAGGTTGCTCAATTTTTACAAGATTCTTTGGAACCTCAAGGTGTAGCAGTTGTTTTAAAGGCAAGACACATGTGTATGGAGATGAGGGGGGTTAAAACATCAGATACAAATACTATAACAAGTAAACTTTTAGGAAGTTTTAAAAAAGATGAACGTACCCGTGCAGAATTTTTAAATTTAATTGGTAACCATAGGAATTTGGTATGAGTTCTAATGTAGTAATTAGTGGGGGTACAAGCGGCATAGGAAAAATGTTAGTTAAGCTATTTTTAGCTAATAATATGAATGTGCTCACATTCTCAAGAAAGCAATCTAATATAAATTCACTTAAAAAAGAATGCTCAGAATTTTCAAAAAACTTGTATTGTTATCAATGTGATATTGGAAATATAAAAAGTATTGATCTAATATCAAAAGAGATTTTAAAAAAATTCAAAAAAATTGACTTTTTAATTAATAATTCTGGTACTAATACTATTGGACCTATTGAAAAAATTAATATTAAAGATTGGAAGAATATTATGGATGTAAACTTAACAGGTCCTTTTTATTTAACACAGAAAGTTTTACCACTTTTAAAAAAAGGTTCATTAATTTTAAATATGGGCTCATTAGCATCACGACAGGGTTTTCCTGGATGGTCATCATATTGTTCTTCAAAGTTTGGATTAAAGGGATTTACTGAATCTTTAAGAGAAGAGCTAAGGCCTAAGAAGATTAGAGTTGTACATGCAGAAATTGGAGCAACAGATACAGCGATTTGGGATAATCTTGATGGTGATTGGAATAAAGAATCAATGATGAAGGATTCAGAGGTTGCAGAAGTAATATTTAGAAATATTACTATCAAAGGGTCTGTTAATGTGGATGAACTATTCCTAATGCCCCCAGCTGGCATACTGTAAAAACATAATAATTATGTATACTTAAAGTTCTGTTATGAATATAGATACAACAGATACTGAACTTTTAAATATATTGCAGTCTAATTTTCCATTAGATATTAAACCTTTTAATCTTATAGGAAAAAAACTAAATATATCTGAATCAGAAGTAATAGAAAGAATTCAAAACCTAAAAGATATAAAATATATTAGACAAATAAGCGCAATTTTTGATACCAGAAGTATGAAATATAAATCTTCACTAATAGCAATGTCATTTGATGAAGATAAAGTGGACGATGCAGCAAGTATTATTAATTCTCATCCTGGAATAACACATAATTACAAGAGAAATCATTATTATAATCTTTGGTTTACATTAGCTGTACCACCTAATAGTATTCTAGGGTTAGAAAAGACAGTTGAAATTTTAGCTGATAAAACCAATGCCAAATCGACCAGAATCCTTCCGACTCTTAAATTATTCAAGATTGGAGTTAAGCTTGATATGACTGGAAAAGATGATATTTCTAAAACAGAGGATAAAGAATTCTATGGCGAAGAGAATATTTCTACTGATTTTGATTTTACTGAAGAAGATATAAGAATTATAAAAGAAGTTCAGGAAGATTTTCCTCTAGTGTCAGAACCTTTTTCAATGATTGCAAATAAAACTGAAATTTCAACTGATGTATTAATTGAAAGATTAATTAGATTTAGATCCAATGGTATTATGAGACGTGTTGCAGCTATTCTTCATCATAGAAAAGCAGGATTTAGAGCGAACGCTATGGGTGTATGGGACGTACCTATAGATAAGATTGAAGACATTGCACCTAAAATGGCAGCTTTTAAATCAGTAAGTCATTGTTACAGAAGACCTACTTACCCTGACTGGCCATATTCATTATTTACTATGATTCATGGTAGGTCTCCAAAGGACTGCAATAATTTAATTAAAAAATTATCCGAGATAAGTGGTATTGAAAAATATGATGCTCTTTATAGTTCAAAAGAATATAAAAAAACTCGTTTAAAGTTTTTTTCTCAAGACCAGTTTGATTGGGAAAAGAATATAATGGGTGTTAAATAAAATGTTATCAGTATTAACAATTAATCATAATAATTCTGAAATTTCTTTTTTGGAAAAATTTTCTTTTAATAAAGAAAATCTGGAGATGGCTTTAATATCATTGAAAAAAATTCCAGGTATTGATGAATGTATGATTCTCTCAACTTGTAACAGAGTAGAATTATATGTGAGTTCAGAAAGTAAAGATACCTCCTTATTACTTATAAAGTTTTTATCAGAATTTCATTCAACAGAAATTGAAAAGTCCCCTGTAATTTATCAATTTCTTACTGGGGAAGATGCTGTATATCATCTTTTCAAAGTTGCATCAGGAATTGATTCAATGATTTTAGGCGAACCTCAAATAATCAATCAGATAAAAGATAGTTATTTTAGGGCTAATGATACAAATACAATTGGCCCGATATTACATAGACTGGTTCAAATGTCTTTAAGAGTGGCCAAAAAAGTAAGAACAGAAACTAGTATTGGCTCCAGGTCTGAATCAATATCAAATATATCCTTAAGATTTTCTAAAAAAATATTTGATACTCTGACTGATAAAAAAGCTTTGATAATTGGTACTGGGGAAATGTCCCAATTGTTTGTTGAAGGACTTACTAATGAAAGCGTTAAAAATATCTGTATTGCTTCCAGAGATATTAAAAATTCAATAAATTTTAGTGATAAGTTTGGAACTACTCCTATTCAGTTTGAAGATATTAAAAAACACATTGCTGATTCTGATATTATCTTTACTTCCACTGGTTCCAATGAGTTCATTTTGAAAAAAGGTGATTTTGACGAAGTTAAAAGCAAAGATAAATTAATTGTTGATATAGCTTTACCAAGGGATGTAGATCCAAGAGTTGGTGATTTAGATTTTTGTTATCTTTATGATTTAGATGATTTTAAGAATTTATCCTCAGATAATAAAAATGCATATAGTTCTAGTATTAAAGACGCAAATTTAATAATTACAAAGAATGTTGAAACTTTTGAATCATGGATTGAAACATCAAATGTCAAAGATGTAATACTGTCATTTCAAGAACATATAGAGTCTCTTGTTAAAGATGAAATTAAAAACTCGGATCATTTAAACAAAGAAATTCTTGCAGCAAAAATATCAAATAAAATTTTACATGAGCCTTTGACTAAAATAAAAACAGAGCTTAAATTTGATAAAACTAGTATTAGAATTATTGAAGATTTGTTTAATTTACAGAAAAGTAATAAAAACCCGAGAAATATAAAAGAAATCAATGAAGCAAGAAATAAAAATAGGAACTAGAGGTAGTAAATTAGCTTTATGGCAGGCTAATTATGTTAAATCCTATTTAGAAAAGAACTTTCATGATTTTTCATATCAAATAAAAATTATAAAAACTACCGGTGATTTAAACCTTAAAGATAATCTTGATAATTTGGGAGGTAGGGGAGTATTTGTTAAAGAAATACAAAATGCTCTCATAAACAAAGAAATTGATGTAGCTATTCATAGCTATAAAGACTTACCTACTAAAAATCCAAATGAATTAGAAATTATATCTGTATCACCTAGAGAGGATGAAAGAGATGTTTTAATTTCTAAAAATGGAGATAACTTTTACAAGCTAGTTTCTAAAAGTATTATAGGAACCGGAAGTAATCGAAGAACAGAGCAGTTAAAAATCCTTAGAGATGATTTAATTGTAAAACCCTTAAGAGGAAATATTGATTCAAGGATAGGTAAAGTTCTTAATAACGAGTTAGATGCAATTGTTATTGCAGCAGCGGGTATTAACAGATTAGGTTTGACAAAACATATATCATATCATTTTGATTTTGATGAAATTATTCCATCTCCTTTGCAGGGTTATATTGCAATAGAATCAAGGAAAGATTTTAGCTTAAAGAGTCTTTTTTATGGCCTATCAGAAAATAATGATAAATTTATTGCAAAATATGAATCAAAAGCTCTTCTATTATTGAATGGTTCATGCGATCTACCTTTTGGTTTTAATATTAGGAATTTTAATTCCGATTTTCAATGTAGATTTTTTCTTAAATCTAAAGATAACGTTTATTCAGGGTCAGAAATTTTAAAAAAAGAAAATTTTGATAAAAATTTTAATAATATAATTGAAAATATTTCTTCGCACATTTGACTTAAGTGAAAATTTAAATATTCTAAATGTGCGGGGTGGAGCAGTCTGGTAGCTCGTTGGGCTCATAACCCAAAGGTCGGGGGTTCAAATCCCTCCTCCGCAACCAAG
>CAJWZJ010000009.1 GCA_913050245.1 uncultured bacterium
AATAGAGAGACAGCCTGTTTTTGACACTGCAGGGAGTGTTATGAGCTTATTAGAAAATGATACTAAAGAAATTGCAGCAATTGCTGGAGAGCATTTTGAAAATGATAAAAGGTTTACAATTTTACAAAATAACATATCAAATCATATTGAAAATTACACAAGATTTTTTTTAGTTGGCAAAGAAGACCCTGAAATATCTGAAACGAAAGATAAGAGATCAGCCGTATTAATAGCTGATGACAAGCCAGGGTCATTACTACAGGGCCTAAAGATTTTTGAAGAATTAAAACTTAATCTTACAAAGCTTGAATCAAGACCAATACTCGGATCGCCATGGGAATACAAATTTTATATTGATTATCAAAATGATAATAACGATATTGATTTTCAGCTTGAGGAAAAGCTAAGTATGGTGACTAAAGAATTTAAAATTATTGGTAAATATAGTTCTAGAGATCTTTAAATGACCAGTTTGTAGACTTCTTATCATCTTCGATAACTATATCTAATTTTTCTAGTAGGTCTCTAATATTGTCAGATTCATCAAATTTCTTATTATCTCTAAGTAGGTTTCTTAATGAAATTAAATCTTCAACTAAAGTATTAAACATATCTGAGTAATTTTTTTCATTTTTTATTTGTAGTTTCAAGTTTGCAATTATCTCATTTAATTCACTAATATCATCTAGTTTATTTTTATTTTTTTTACTTTTATAAACATTATCCTTTGATAAAGGAAGTAAGGTTTTTAATTCATCTAAATTATATGCCTTGTCTTTAGCGAACTTTTCTTCTTCTTTGTGATTTATAACTGTTACATTTCCAATTCCTTCAACTTCAAAGGAGTTATCTTCTCCATTAAGAATTAGTGCTGTATGCTCGTCTATTCCTATAATATTTGTAAATTCTTTCTCTAGTAAAGTGTTCATTCTTCTTTTCCCAACATAACTGTAACTTGTATCATGAGTTCCTCCTTCTTTATTATTGAAATGAGGAATTATTGTGCAATTAAGATTAAATATCTCTAAAACATTTAACCCTTTCTCCCAATAAGGATCTAATCCAACTTTATAAATTTCATAAACCGGCAATGTTTTATTTCCTAAAGTTGAAGCAGCAGCGCTAGAAAAAATAGCACTACCTCCTTTATTGATATGATTTTTAAATAATTCTGGAATTTTTGATTTGGACCAAATTTTGGATGCATAACTTGGGCTACCAGGCCCAGCAAAGATAAAATTTGAGCTAGAAAGTTCTTCAAGCATTTCAAAATAGTTAATTGAATTTATTACTTTTTTATCTCTAAAGCTTGCAAGTTTTATTTCAGTGTCGATACTTGTTTTATAAAAATCTTTTAATTTTTTAACTAATTCATCTGCATTCTCTTGGAAACCAAAAGGTGTATCAATGATGTAAGCATTTACTTTATCTTCTAAATTATTTATTAATTTTCTATGAACTGATACTAGATTTGGACTTGTTTCACCAGAACCAAGTATTGCTATCGAGCCTTTAACTTTTGACATTTAAACCATTATAGGTATTAATTGAATCTTGAATAATTGTATAATTAAATGATGGTAAATTTACTTATAAAGATTTTAGAAGTATTCACTATAGAATATATACCTAGGCTTCCTATTTCATTAAGAAAACCCTTTTACCATTTAATTCTCCCTTTAAGAAAAGTAAAAGATAAGGTAGCTTTAAGTATTCCAACAAGTGAAATGACTTTTGAACGTAGATTGGAATTTGCAAAAACTTCAAGGCAGGGACTTAATAATAGTGGTTCTCATCTACTTAAGTTTAATGAGACAGTAAAGGTGGAAAAACTTGAAAACACTCCTCTTGATATATATAAATTTACACCAAAAGAAGCTGTTGAAGATTCATACGGTATTTACTTTCATGGTGGAGGTTATTATGCAGGAAGTATAATTTCCCACAAACATTTTATTTCACAGTTAACTGCTGGAACGAATGTCCCATTTTATTTTTTTGAATACAGGCTTAGCCCCGAACATGTTTATCCTGCTGCTCATGATGATGCAAAAATTGCTGTTGAATATATTAATAATCTTGAGAATGGAAAAAATTCAGTTTGGGCAGGAGAATCTGCAGGTGGGGGATTGTCAGCAGGATTAGTAGTTGATGATTCTTTTAATTTCAAACCAGACAAATTAGTACTCCTTTCTCCTTGGCTTGATCTTTCAGACCAGAATAGGGATAGAAGTTATCTTAAGAATAAGGATATTTTATTAGCAATAGATGGAATGCATTTTGTTGGTGAGTATTATGCAGGTGAATATGAGACTACTGACCCAATTTTATCTCCTGTTTTTGCTGATATAAATAATTTTCCTGAAACATTAATTCAAGTTTGTTCAAATGAACTTTTATATAACGATGCTATTGAATTTACAAAAAAACTTAGAGAAAAAGGAACTAGATATGAACTACAAGTTTGGGATGATTTATGGCATGCTTGGCACTTTTTTCCAATAAAAGAATCTTACGAGGCGACCAAAAATGTCATCAACTTTATTACTGCTGACTCTTACTCTTCACCTAAGTGATGAAGTGCAAATCCATAAGGTAGCTCAAGTCTATTTTCTTTCATAAGCTCTTCATTTTTTAGTATATTTTTTGTTAGAGAGTCTTCTTTTATCATTCCTTCGTTCAACACTAAGCTTCTATCGCATATTTCTAATGCCATAGGTAAGTCATGGGTAACAAGTATTATTGATATATTTAGATTCATAAGAATCTTAATTAAGTCTCTTCTAGATGCTGGATCTAAATTTGATGCTGGTTCATCAAGTACCAGTAATTTAGGTTTTGATGCTAAAACGGTTGCAATTGCAACTTTTCTTTTTTGCCCAAAGCTTAAATGGTGAGGTGCTCTATCTTGAAAATTATCCATTCCAACCATTTTTAGTGCTTCTATTGCATTTTTTTCAGACTCTTCATTTGAATAACCAAAATTTTTTGGTCCAAACATAACATCTTCCAGAACAGTCGGCATGAAAAGTTGATCATCTGGATCTTGAAAAACAACACCTACAGTCTTTCTTATTTTTGCTATATTTTCGGTTGAGTATTCTAACCCATCTACTTCGATTTCACCTGTTAATTTACCAAGTATTCCATTTAGATGAAGAATCAGAGTAGTTTTTCCAGCACCGTTGGGTCCTAATATTGCAACAGATTCACCCTTTTCTATTGAGAAGCTGATTTCTTTTAAAGCCTTATGTCCATCAGGATATGTGTATGATAGTTTATTGATTTTTAAATATTTACTCATGAGTACTTATCCAAAATTAGAACAATAATTGACGCTATAGTTAGAAAAATTAAACTTGGTGAATTATTATATTCTCTTTCTTTCAATTCAATAGATCCATTAAAGCCTCTAGATATCATAGATAGGTAAACTCTTTCACCCCTTTCATATCCCCTTATTAACATTGCTCCTGATGCATAGGCCATAGGCTTGAGTCCTTTTAATCCCTTTTCTTCATAACCTCTAGATCTCATTGAAATTTTAACCCTTTTAAATTCATCAATAAAGACATCAATATACCTTATTGTGAATGACATAATTGCAATAATTATTTGGGGAAGTTTTAATTTTTGTAGACCATAAATAAGCTCAATGTTTGATGTAACAGCAGTTAAGACAATTCCCATTGTTACTCCTAGGGTTACTTTAAAAAGTATTGAAAACATATCTATTAATCCAGTTCTAAATACCTCTATACCAAAAAATGTATAAACTAAGTCATTATTTTCACTACTTATAAATGGTAAAAATAAAGCAAAAATTATGAAAGGTATATCTATTGCTAGTCTTTTAAAGTAGGTTTTTGATGGGATTTTTGAAGTAAATAAAATCCAAAATACAATTATTAAATGGGAAAATATTTGAAATAAGTTTTCAACATCTGAGAATGCTATTGAAATTACTATAAGAAAAGTTGAAAGAATTTTATGTTCTGGTTTTATAACATTTAAACTAGATTCTTCATGTAATGAAAGATGGTGGGAGTGTGTTGTAGAATACATAACTTAATCTTAATGCAAATCGTTTGCAATAAAAAAAGTTATTTACATATTTTACATTTACCAGCATAAACAAAGTGATTTTTTTCTATTTGATAACCAGTATCTTTAACAATTAGTTCATGAACTTTATTAATTGTTTTCTGTGAAATATCATCAATTTTTCCACAATTTTCGCAAGCAATATGCGTATTTGTTTGCTGACTTTTAAGATAATATATTCCTGAAGAATGAGCCTGATGAGAGTGTTCAATAATATTTAATTCTTCAAGTAATTCAAAAGTTCTATATATAGTTGCTAAATCAATATTATCTGTATATTTTCTTGCTAATTTGAATAAGCTATCTGCAGTAAAATGCTCATGGCCTGCTTGCTCTAAAATGTTGCATATGATCTCTCTTGAAGTAGTTACTCTATATCCATTTTCTTTGAGATGTTTAATCAAATTCATATGTAAAGTATAATTTGTTTACTTGAGGAAAAATATTGAAAAGAATACTTTTAAAATTAATTAATAAATATAGTTTACTTTACCTACCTTTGATTTGGCTCTTTGGTTTTTTTGTTTACGTACTCTTTTATAATCCTTCAATTTTTCTTTATATACTTACAGCAATTGTTCTTATCACCTCTTTATTTTTATATAGATTTACTGCTAATAGAGGAGTCTTATTACATGGTCATAAATTTTCAGACTACAAATATACTATTATCGAATATTATTCCGATTATTGACTAGGTTGTACTGCATCACAATTCATAGTTAATGAATTTACAAAAAATAATCCAGATATTCCAATTGTTTCAATTAATGCAAGAAAGAAAGACTATGAAGAAATAATTGAAAGATACAGATTGAAATATACACCAACATATGTACTTGTAGATAAAAATGCAGAAAAAATATATAAAAGAGTAGGAAGTTTTAGTTATCAGAAATTTCAGTCTTTAATTGATTAAGAGATTTTATCTCCTAAAGATGCATTTTTATCTGGATTAACTAATAAAACGTTTCCCTTGTTGTCGATAGATCCAAGAATTAGACATTGACTCATTATTCTACCAATTTGTTTTTCTCCTAAATTGATTACAGCTATACATTTTTTACCAATCAAGTTTTCAATAGAGTAATTAGTTATTTGTGCACTAGTTTTTTTTATTCCAACTTCATCACCAAAATCAATATTTAATATATAAGAAGGTTTTTTTATTTCAGGAAACTCTTCTACAGAGATTATTTTTCCAACTCTTATGTCTAGTTCTTGAAAATTTTCAATATTTTTATTCATATAAATAAAATGTAATTACATAATAATTTTATGTCAAAAATATTACTTTTAGCTGGCGGAACACGTGAAGAGTCAAGAAATAACAAGGTTGCTTCTTATGTCAAACAATATTTTAAGGAGATTGATGTTCCATGTTATTTATATGACAAACTTTATCTAAATACTCCATTTTTATTAGATTATGAAGACAAACAACCTGAATCAATAATTGAGATTAGAGAGTCGCTCATACATTCAAATAAATTAATAATATTTAGTCCAGTGTTTAATGGTGGGTATGTATCTCATTTAAAAAATACTTTAGACTGGCTTTCTTTAGGTTTCGATAATTATTCATATAATGAATTATTTAAGAACAAACACGTATTAGTCATTTCTTCAGTTGATGGTAGTGGAAGCAACGCTGAGGGTTCTTTTAATTTACTTTCCACTCAATTAAGAAATTACGGACTAAAAGTTTATGATGGATTCTATTTGTTTACAGAATCAAAAACCGTAGATGAACTGATAGAAAATGAAAAGAATAAAGAAGAGTTTCAGGATTTTCTTAATTCATTTTTGAGCATTTAAGACTCTATTAATTTTTTCATAAATTAAATTAGTTAGTTCATCTGTTGTAAATTCATCGGTATTTTCTATTGGATCTAAAATATCAAGATGAATATTACCTTTCTTAAACCACACTTTCCCTTTAACCATAAGTGTATGTGCATTGTGGGTTACTACTGGCACAATTGGTAAGTTAAAAGCTTTCGATATATTTGCTGCTCCTTTTTTAAATGGCAAAAGTTTTTTTTGATTACTTCTTGTACCCTCGGGAAAAATCATAATGGAATGTCCAGCTTCTAATACTTCTGATATTGATTTATTAATTTTAGGTAAATTTAATTGTGCATTTTTTCTATCAATTCTTGGTAGCCCTAAAACTTTCAAGACCCTTCCAAAAAAAGGTATTCTAAATAGCTCTGTTTTTGTTAAAAATCTTATTGACACAGGAAGTCCGTGAATGTGTGTAAAAATATCCAAAGTTGATGGATGATTCCCAACAACGATGTAACTTTTGTTTGTGTCAATTTTTTCAATTCCATTTACAGTAAGATTCACACCTACCATCTTGATACCAAGCCATCCAAAATAATGATAAACTTTGGTGGCAATTTTTTTACCACCAGGTATTAGAGCAGTAAATAGAATAATTAAAATAAACAATATAAATAAAAATAGAAAACTAGGGAAAAGGTACAGAGTCCTAATTTTTGTTTTTCTATCTATTTTTAATTCCACTAATTAATTTTATTAGGTTTATTAGAAAAATATAATACGATTCAATATAAATTTTTATCCAATTTTTAATGTTACTAATATAAGAAGATGAAAAAAATTTTTGTATTTTTACTCTTATTTAGTTTTTGTTCAGAAACACCGGCAGAGGAAACATCTGATACAGAGCTATCGATACCAGAACTTGAAACTGATGTGAGTGATTCAATTATCGAAGAAGTAACAACAACAATCAAGATAGAGCAATTAGATATATTTAAAGATATTATTTATGAAATTAATAAAGATAAGAGTTCAGTTAGCTATCTTGCACCAAAAGATTTTCTAAATTCTAATTTAGAGATAGTAAAAGGTTCAACACGGGAAATTATAGGAAGCTTTTCTCTCTCACTTGACTCTTGTGAATTAGCAGACTCATGTTTAATAATAAAAGATTTAATTATATCAGTGGACCTTACAACATTGAAAAGTGGCAATTCAATTAGAGATAATGCAATTAAAAATAATTGGCTAGAATCAAGTCTCTTTCCAAGTGCTATATATAGGATTGATGATTTGACTCTTCCAAATAATGATTTCGATTCAAAGATTGATGAGACTGTAGTGGGTGTATTGTCAGTTAGGAATATAGAAGTAAATGTTCCATTTACCATAACCGCTTACATGGAAGATGATGAGATAAAAATTTTTGGAATGACAGAAATTGATACAACCTGGTTTGGTTTTGATGCACCAACAAAATTTAATGCTTGGGAGGTTTTAAACCCTATTGGGATAGAAGTAGATTTAATTGCGATAAGAAAATAAACTTGATTAGCAAATTTAAATTTCAAAATCTTGTAGAACCATTTCAGAAATTGGAACATGATTATGCTTCAGTTGCATTGTTAATTTATGAAGAGAAGGAATTAATTTTTATTAAACGTTCAGACGACTTGCCAACTCATAAAGGACACATAGCTTTTCCTGGTGGAAAGAAAGAAGGTATTGATGATAATATTGTTGATACTGCAATAAGAGAAGCTACAGAAGAATTAGTACTTGATTCAAGTTCAATTATCCCAATTGGTATATTGGATCCTATTGATACAATTGAATATAAGTTTTTAGTTTATCCAATAATTTGTAAAATAAATGAAAAACCAGTTTCATTTAATAAATCAGAAGTTCAAGAAGTATTTTTTGTATCTATATCAGAATTACATGATGAGAAAAATTGGATATTTAGAGGTCACTATGAGACAGATTGGATTTTTAAAATAAATAATGAGATATTGTGGGGTGCGACTGCAAAAATGGTAAGGAATTTATTAAATTTTTCTTAATTCAAATTTTCAGACTCGTCTTTTACTGCTAAATATAAAGATATAAAAATTAAAAATACAGTAAAGAAAAAAATATTACTTATAACTTCATCAAGTAAT
This sequence comes from uncultured bacterium, assembly GCA_913050245.1. Lineage (GTDB taxonomy): Bacteria > Desulfobacterota_D > UBA1144 > UBA1144 > UBA1144. The sequence continues at coordinate 8,058 of CAJWZJ010000009.1, forward strand.
AAATATCCTGCAGAAATGCCAACAATTGGTACTACATAATCAACTAAGGTAGTAAATGATGCCGAGACTCTTTTTATTGTATAAAAAAACAAAGAATAGCTTGCTATGTCGATAAAAACTAATCCTAAAAGTTTTATTGAGGCTGAATAAGACAGCATTTCAATATTGCCATCTAGTATTAAAAATAAGACTATTGAGATTATAGTTCCAACAATCCATTGAGTGAGTAAATAAACTTTAGCAGGTATATATTGGGAGTGTTTTCTATTAGTTATGTTACTTAATGCTAGGCCTTGTACTCCTATTAAAGCTAGTATGCCTCCTGTTAAAAGATCCCCATCTCCAGAGATACCTGTAACTCCTGAAAGAAAAAGAATAACTAAACCGATAAAACCAATTAATACTGAAAGTATTTTAAGTTTTGTAATTTTTTCATCTTTATAAAAGAAGTAAACCCAAATTACTGTAAAGAGAGGGATAGTAGATATGAAGATGCTTGTTAATCCTGATGAAATATTTTTTAAAGCATAAATGAAAGCCCATCCAGGAGTAAATATTGCTAAGACCCCTGTTAAACCACCTTTTAAAAAGTAGTTTATGTTAATTTCTTTTATAAAATCCTTCATGCAGTAGAGACATAACAAGATAGAAACAAGAGTAATTCTTGCTGTAACTAAAAATATTTCATTTACACCATCAATTAATAAACTCCGGTTTATTAGACCATGAAAACCATAAAGAAAACCTATTATTATTATGTTTCTTAAACCAGCATAAGCAGACATTGAATATTCAGATTTGATAAAAGTACTCCATTCTGATTTAACTTATTAGAATAGCAGATATGAAAACTGTTTTTTC
>CAJWZJ010000010.1 GCA_913050245.1 uncultured bacterium
TAACTAAGAAAAAAGTTACTAAAAGAAAGCCTGCAGCTAAGAAAAAAGTAACTAAAAAGCGCAAGTAATTTTCTTAATTTAGAGGGTGTTGATTATATCAGCACCCTTATCCAGCATTCATAGCTTTTAAAAAGTCTTTATTGCTAGGGGTTCCTTTAAGCTTATCTAGTAAAAATTCCATAGCCTCATTAGGACTCATTGGGTTCAGAACTTTTCTTAAAAGCCAAATTCTTGTAAGATCATCTTGAGTGATTAGCAACTCCTCTTTTCTTGTTCCGGATTTTTGTAAATCAATGGCAGGATAAATTCTCTTCTCTGCAAGTCTCCTATCTAAATAAATCTCCATATTTCCAGTTCCTTTGAATTCTTCAAATATAACTTCATCCATCCTGCTTCCAGTATCTATCAACGCAGTAGCGATTATTGTCAGACTACCGCCTTCTTCAGTATTTCTTGCAGCACCAAAAAAACGCTTTGGACGCTGTAAGGCATTAGCTTCCATTCCACCAGTAAGAACTCTACCACTTGCGGGGGTAACAGTATTACTTGCCCTTGCAAGTCTTGTTATACTATCTAGCAAAATAACTACATCTTTTCCATGTTCGACAAGTCTTTTAGCTTTTTCAAGAACCATGTCCGCAACTTGAACATGTCTTTGTGGAGGTTCGTCGAAAGTTGAGCTTACAACCTCTCCCTTAACAGAACGTTGCATATCAGTAACCTCTTCAGGTCTTTCATCAATTAATAATACAAATAAAGAGACATCAGAATTATTATCTGTTATAGCTTTTGCAATCTTCTGAAGTAAAACTGTTTTTCCTGTTCTTGGCGGAGCCACTAAGAGTGCTCTTTGACCTTTTCCAATTGGAACAAACATATCAATAATCCTAGTAGAAAATTCTTGACCATCGTTTTCCATATCTAGTCTATTATTAGGATGTAAAGGAACTCTGTTTCCAAAGCTAATTCTTTCTTTACAAAAATCAGGATCTTCAAAATTTACAGATTCTATTTTTAATAGTGCTAAATTTTTCTCACCCTCACGAGGAAGTCTTACATATCCACCAATTGTATCTCCAGATTTTAAAAGGAAGCTCCTAACTTGGGATTTAGATACATAAATATCATCAGGACCAGGCAAATAACTATATTTTGGAGATCTAAGAAAGCCATACCCCTCTTGTAAAATTTCTAATACGCCCTCAGCATAAATTTCAACTTGTTTTTCTGATTGAGATTTTAATATTGCATATATCTGCTCTTGTCTTGTCATCCTACCAGTATCTTCAACTTTAAGATCCAAAGCCATTTTTTGAAGATCTGCAGGTTTTATTTCACGTAATTCATTTAAATTCATCAAAGATAAATCTGATGCTCTAATTTCATTACTAGCTTTATTTTTTGTTTTACTTGTTTTATCAGCCATAAAAAATCCTTGGAAATAATTCTAAGATGCTACTGGTTAAAAAGTAACTATAATATATATAATTCTTATTTTGATCATTGTCAATTGTATATATAAATTTTCTTACTTTTTTAAAATTAAAATTGTGTGAACTTCCTATACTGATCAGTATTTAGTATTTTAATGCTTCGGCTAGCAAATTATTTAACTTCAAAGTTTGAAGCTCTTTTTCTTGTAATAAATCCTCAATATTATAATTTAATTTATAAAATATTATTAATTTTTATGTATAAAATAATTAATAAAAACGATATAATTAATTTAATTAAATAAGGAGTTTTTATGTCAGGACATTCAAAGTGGAGCTCTATTAAGCATAAAAAAGGAGCTTTAGATGCTAAAAGAGGAAAGATCTTTACTAAGTTGATAAGGGAGATAACCGTTGCGGCAAGAGATGGGGGAGGAGACCCTGATACAAATCCAAGGTTAAGACTAGCCTTATTAAATGCAAAGAGTGCGAATATGCCGAAAGATACATCAGAAAGGGCTATAAAAAAAGGAACTGGTGAATTAGGTGGCGACTCTCTGGTTGAGTCAACTTACGAGGGCTATGGCCCAGGTGGCACAGCTGTAATCGTTGAGGTTATGACTGATAATAAAAATAGAACTGTTTCAGAGATTAGAAGAGCTTTTTCAAAATTTGGGGGAAATCTAGGAGAATCAGGATGTGTATCTTGGAATTTTGATCGAAAAGGAAGGATTAATTTTCCTAGCAATGGTGTAGATGAAGATGATTTTTTTGAAAAAGCAGTTGAATTAGGAGCAGAGGATATTATCAATTCTGATGGTGTTATAGAAGTTATTTCCAGCATTGATGATTTTGAAAATATCAGAACTGGAATTGAATCTCTTGGTCATGATATCTCTTCTGCTGAAATATCTATGATTCCTAAAAATTTTATTAAAATCGACGGTAAACCTGCAGAGCATATGCTAAAAATGCTAGAAGCGTTAGAAGATTGTGATGATGTTCAAAATGTCTATTCAAATTTCGATATAGATGATGATGTTATAGAGGCAATAGCTTAATTATCCATCCATTTCTCAATCCATTTTGGAAGACTTGGCTCAATAAGTAAATCACCTTTTTTATCTTTATTTGGTGAGCAGAAGAATAATTTCATACCATTCAGATCTTGTCCCTTTTTCATCTCACGCTTTTTCTCCGGACCTGATATGTACCCTCTTTTACACTGAACTCCAAACCAAGTTCTTCGCTTGGTTTCTTTATTAAAAATTCCAAAGACTATATCAGCTATACCTTTACTTCCCCTACTTTCAATAGAATAAAATTTTAAATTTTTATATTTTTCCAAGATCCCTTGAATATGTGCATTTGATTTTTTCTCAAAAATATATCCTTTTCGGTATTGCGACATTTTTTTGCTCTAAGTTTGATAATAATCCATTATAAAAAAAATTACAGTATAAGTTTTATGTTATTCTATGATTCTGATATGCAAATACAATTTATTCGTCATTGTGAAACAGAGTGGAATAGATTAGAAAAATGCCAAGGAGTTAGTGATATAGAGTTAAATGATAATGGAATTTATCAATCTAATCTTTTAAGTAAATTTTATTATGATAAAAATGTAGATCTAATTTTTTCAAGTGATTTAAAGAGAGCAATACAAACTTCTGAAGCAATAAATAAAGGCCCAAATTGCAGAATAAATAAAGATAAAAATCTTAGAGAAATGGACCAAGGTGACTTTGAAGGCTTAACTTTTTCGCATTTGAGAAAAAATTATAGTAATGAACTTCAAACCTGGAGGAAAAATCCTAAAGATTTCAGAATTCCAAATGGTGAAACATTAGGTGAGGTCCAATCAAGAATGATTATTTTTACCGAAAATATCTTTAAGAAATTCAATTATTTAAATAAAGTAGTAGTTGTTTCGCATAATTTAGCCATATCCTCAATGCTTTGTTATTATTTACATAAAGATTTAAAAGAATTCTCTGATTTTACAATTGATTCTGGCTCCATCAGTACATTAGAATATTATAATGAAAAAGTTAAAGTAGTAGAGTTAAATTATATAAAACATTTAAATAAAAATGATTAAAAAAATTATACAGGAAAAAATTTATAATATTTTCAATAAAACATTTGAAGGTGTATCTATTGATATTTCAGACGTAGATATTGTTGATTCAAAAAAAGTTGAACATGGAGATTATGCTACAAACATTTCTATGAAGTATGCAAAGAAATTAAATATGAATCCTTTGCAAATTGCAGAAAAAATTTCTAACCAACTCAAATCGGATACAGAAACATTTTTTGATGATGTCGTATACATAAAGCCAGGATTTATTAATTTCAAAATTAATTCATTAATTTTTAACAGAATCTTAAAAGATATTTATAAAAATAGAGAAAGATATGGTTCTGGGATAAAAAAAAATGATAAGCTTATAGTTGAGTATGTATCTGCAAATCCAACAGGCTACTTGCATTTAGGACACCTAAGAAACGCAGCTGTAGGTGATTCTGTTTGTAGAATATTAAAATTTTATGGTTTTGATGTCCAAAGCGAATACTATATTAATGACTATGGTAATCAAATTAAAATGTTAGGTAAATCACTTGAAGTTAGAGTAAAAAATCTTATGGGTGAGAATATTGAAATGCCTGAAGATGGATATCAAGGAGAGTATCTACTAAAAGTTGCTGAAGATTTTTTATTAGCCTTCCCTGATACCACTAGTTTAAAATCAAATAATTTTGAAGAGTTTGCTAAAGATTATTTGCTTGAGGAAATTAAAAAAGATCTGAAAAGTCTAAATATTGATTTTGATAACTGGTACTCAGAAAAAGAAAAAATACATGAGACAGGGTTGTTAGAAAAAACACTTAATAAGTTAGATAATTTAAATGCTATTTATGATAAAGATGATGCAAGATGGATAAAAACATCTGAATTTGGTGATGCTGATGATTGGGTATTGATAAAAAGTGATAAAAGTTCAACCTATTTTTTAAGTGATATTGCCTATCATGAGGATAAAGTTAACCGAGGCTTTGACAGAATAATAAATATTTGGGGTGCTGATCATCATAGTCATGTTTCTAGATTGAAAGCCTCAATGAAATCTTTAGGTAATAGCCAAACTCATTTTGATTTTTTAATGATTCAATTTGTTAGGTTATTAAAAGATGGAAAAGATATTTCTATGTCAAAAAGGTCCGGGCAATATACAACTATAAAAGACTTGCTATCTTTAGTTAATAAAGATGTTGTTAGATTTATGATGGTCACGAGAAGTTCAGATACCCACTTTGATTTTGATTTAAATCAGTGCTTGCAAGACTCTGATGAAAATCCTGTTTTTTATATTCAATATGCTAATGCTAGAATCAATAGTATTATAAAAAAATCAGGTGTATCAGAACTAGATATAAATAAAATGGATATAATTGAATCAGATAAAGAGATAAAGCTGATTAAAGAGATAATTGGGTTTGAGGATGCAATAAAAGATTCAGCTCAATCTTTATCACCTCATAAATTAACTTTTTATTTACAAAATTTAGCTAAGGAATTTCATTCATATTATAAATCAACTAAGATTCTAAATGAAAATCAAGATCAAGTCATGTCTCGATTAGTATTAATAACAACAATAAAATTTATTTTATCAAATGGGCTTCAACTTTTAGGTGCTTCATCACCTGAGGAAATGTGAATATTTTGGAAATATATAATTTATTAATAAATCATATCGATAAGATATATGTAGGAATATCATTAATATTTTGTATTTATTGGATACTATCTAAAATTTTTAATTTTAAGACTATCGATGATCAAATTTTTAAAAACACAAAAACTGCAACTAAAAATCCACTGGGCTATAAAGATAAAACCATGTTGTCAAATTTATACAAAGATTGGTGGTGTTATTTGATAGAGCCCACCGAATCAGCCTTGATTAGGAACAATGTTTCACCTAATTTACTAACTGTATTATCATTATTTTTCTCTATTATAACTTCAATAATGTATTTTTATGGTTTTATTTTGACGGCCTCAATATTTTTACTAGCGGGATCAACTTTCGATATGCTTGATGGAAGAATTGCTAGAAAGACTGGCAAACAGTCTGATATAGGATCATTTCTTGATAGTGTTCTTGATAGATTATGTGAATCTGTAATATTAATTGGAATATTTTTGTTCTATTTTCCTAATCCTTTTTGTATAGTTGTATTAATAGCAGCTATTTTTAGTTTAACAGTTAGTTATGTTAAGTCAGCTGCTGATAATCTTAATTTATCTTCTAATGTGGGCTTGATGCAGAGAGCTGATAGAGTTGTTTACTTAGGACTTGGAGGAATAATAAATTCAATATTTAGTCACTTTGATTTAATTATTTTTAATGAAGAAAATTTTATCTTTAAAGCAACAATCATTTTGATAGCTACTTTTTCATTTAGTACAACAATCCAAAGGATATTGTTTGCAATTAAAAAATAATTATTTATTGCTTTCTTTAATTCTCGAGGCTTTTTTAGACAAGCCCCTTATGTAATATAGCTTAGCTCTACGAACTTTACCTTTTCTGACAACTTCAATTTTATCTATTTGTTTTGAATGCAATGGAAAAATTCTTTCGGTCCCAACACCATATGATATTTTTCTTACAGTGAAGGTCTCTCTGATACTAGTCCCTTTTCTAGATATAACTATCCCCTCAAAAACCTGAATTCTTTCTTTTTCACCCTCTTTAATTTTATAAGATACACTGACAGTATCTCCAGCTTTAAATAAAGGTATATCCTTAAAACTTTCTTTTTCAACTGAATCTATTATATTCATTACACCACCTAAAAATTACATCCAAATAATTTATCCAATATTATAGCTACTGCACTCCTAACTGACAAATGATTATATTCATTATATCCTCCAACAGGCTTTAAAATATAATCGCAAGACTGAATAATATTATTAGAGAGCCCCCAACCAGTACCAAATATAATCAAGTATGGATCCTTTTTGCCCTGTATTTTAGCTTTTAAATGCGAATAACTGACCATATTATTCATTATTTTTGCATCTGTAGCTATTGTTATTGGTTTTTTTCCATATTTTTTCTTTATATCCAATATAGCCTCATTTAAAGATTTTTTTATAATAATATTATTTATTGCTTCGTGTTTAGTGTTTTTATTTTTTCTTTCTTTTTCATTTTCCCAATAACCTATAACTTTTTTAGCTAAATTTCTTTGTTCAAGTATTGGATGAGTAATATAATAATTTTTTATTCCATAAGTTTTAGCCGATCTAGCAATATCCTGTATATCAAGATTTGTTAGTGAGGTAGTTATAATTTCTCCTTTAATATTTGATATAGGATAATGAACTAAAGCAATAAAAACTCTATCGTTTTGATTAGAATTTTTTATTTTCTTCAATTCTTTTCTTTCTAAAATAGTTAAATCACAGGTTTCCAATAAATCTTCTCTTTTAAGTAATGTTGATTTGATTGACATTAAACGATTAAAATCATTTATCTTTTTATGATTACCAGATAACAATATTTTTGGAACCTTCTTTCTCTTATAATCATATGGCTTAGTATAGACTGGCCCCTTAATGACAGAATTCATGAGACTGTCATTGGAGACAGATTCTTTTTTATTCACAACTCCATCTATCATACGTGAGACAGAATCTATAATGATTGAGGCAGCTAATTCACCCCCAGTTAATATATAGTCACCAACTGAAATCTCTAAATCACAAAATTCCTCAATTATTCTTTCGTCAAAACCCTCATATCTTCCACAGGCAATAGTTATATTTTTTTCTTTAGATAGCTCCATAACCATATCATTATTCAGCTTCTTTCCTTTAGGACTAACAAAAATGACTTTAGTTTTAGGATTGATTTTCTTTATTTTTTTAAAGATTTTATAAGTTTTTTCATAAGAAATAACCATACCTGGGCTATGTCCATATTGTTCATCATCAATTCTATCTTTATCCTCTATTTCATTAAAATAACTAAAATGATTTAGTTCTATTAATTTGTTTTTTATTGCTTTTGATAAAACTCCATATTTTAGGGAGTTTTTAATAATATCAGGAAAAGTTGATAAGGTATTAATTTTCATAATTGTGATATTTCATCCAAGTTTTTAATTATTATTATTTTCTTATTTAAATCGACTTTTATAATAAAGGATACATTAAAAGGTACCAAGTATGTTCTGTCATTATGGAATATTTCTATTATGGTTCCATTTGATGAATTCAAAACCCTCTTCACCTCGCCATAGCTAAAACTTTCTTCACTTAATGCTGAACATCCAATTAATTGATCATTATAAAATTCATTTTTATCTAATTTTGGTAGTTGATTTTCTTTGACATAAACTTCGAGACCGGATTTTAATTCATATTCATAACTATCCACAATTTTTATTTGAAAAAAATTTTCAGTCTTTTTTAAGATTTTAAATTTAACTTCTTGGGGATCTGTGTCTATATTAAAATAAAATCTATCAATTTTTTGAATTGTATCTTCGTTATTAAATGATGATTTAAAAAGAAAAGAATTTTCAAATTCTTTATCTTTTTTTAAGCGACCTATTTTTTTAAAAATCATTAAGAATTATTCAATAATCTCTAGGACCGCTCTTCTTTTATCTTTTGCGGCAGCTGCACCGAGAAGGGTCCTTATAGCCTTTGCAGTTTTACCTTGCTTTCCAATTATTTTTCCTAAATCATCTTTTGCCACTTTTAACTCATATACAGTTGTAGAATCACCAGCAACCTCTGTGATTTGAATTTCATCAGGACTATCTACTAGAGAACTGACTATTAACTTAATTAAATCTGATACCTTATCCATTTTTCTCCTCTTTTCTGATTATACATTATATTAAATTGATTTATCTACAGATACTTATGGAAAGATTAATCTTTCTTATCATTTTCAGCAGGTGCAGCTTCTTCAGCAGGAGCAGC